>NZ_BAFX01000201.1 GCF_000308815.1 Nocardia concava NBRC 100430 | reverse complement strand
GCCCGGTAACGGGTGTAGGTGACTGGTACTAATAGGCCGAGGACTTACCAACAAAGAAGCTACGCGTCCACTGTGCAGTATCTGAAACAACACACTGCCGTGTGTTGAGACGGATTCTCGAACCCCTCACGGGGCGAAGGGTTTCCGGCTCCATACGCGGTGCATAGTTTCATAGAGTTACGGCGGCTATAGCGGTGGGGAAACGCCCGGTCCCATTCCGAACCCGGAAGCTAAGGCCACCTGCGCCGATGGTACTGCACTCGACAGGGTGTGGGAGAGTAGGACACCGCCGGAACATCATTCGCGAAACCCCCTGACTTCGGTCAGGGGGTTTCTGCATTTCACGGGGCTGTCGGACAACTAGATCAAATCGATACGCGCCCAACACCATTCGGCCTCGAATCTCCACTATGCGCTTCTTCTGGCCGAATCCCCTTACCTCCCAAACCCTTACCGCAGCAGGTTGGACCCCCGGCCGCAGAATCGACATCACCGGCTGGACCAACCGCCTCGAATCCGAAGGCTTCCAAGTCTCCCGTCCAGCCGCGGCCATCCTGAAGTCCTTCGGCGGCCTGACAATCCAACCCCCCAACCTGACCACCGCCCTCTGGCCCGCGGACTCCCTCTTCTTCGACCCCCTCGACGTAGCCAACGGCATGTACGACCGCTACGCCGACTTTGAATCCGCCCTGGGCCGCCGAATGACCCCCCTCGCCGTAAACGCCAGCGGCACAACGTTCCTCCTGATCCTGGACGACGGCCGCGTAGTCTCCGACGGCATCCTCGCCCTCCACCAGCTGGCTCCCACCTGGCCCCAAGCCCTCGACCTCCTAGTCCGCCGCCACCGCACCCCCGACCTCCTCCTCACCTACACCCGCCCCACCCCCGTAGCGCAGAGTTTCGCCTCCCTCCAGGTCTGCTGAGCGGGCTGGACCGAGATGCATCACAGCACCACCGAAGTCTGGGACGCCCTCCTCGACCTCTCCAGCAACAGTGTGGCCGCACGCCGATCGCCATTCCAAGGCGGTCGGCTCGGGGTGATGCTGGCCGTCACCTGGGATCAACCAATCGGGGCAACTCGAAGGGCGTGAACGGAGGAGTCCACCGAGCTCGGCGGTGCCGCTTTTCCTATCGCTTCGTGTGCAGCGAAGCCCAGATCGTGTACGCCCGATCGACCTCCTCCACCAGTTCCTCCAATTTGGGGTTTTCGTGGTCGAGGATCTCCCACTCACAGGCGAGGGCACCGTCGACCAGTGCGGTCAGAACGGCGGCGAAGTGGGAGAACGCTTCGGCGATATGGAGTTCGTACGTGCGGGCATGCCATACGCAGCGTGAATTTCGGGCTGATTCGATGCGGGCTTGGTCGGCAGGCATTCGCCTGACGAATGGCGTCGGCGCGACCTGTGGACCGAAGTCAGGATTGCCCATGCCGAACGTGTATTGAACAGCGCCGGATCGCAGAAAGAGAGAGTCGAGGTCTGGGTGCGTCACCGTCTTGGCAAGGCGATGAAACTCGGAAACCAGGATCGGCAGGAGGTCGGACGTGCGGTCGGTGCAGTAACGCCCCAGTTGAGCGCCTAGCCAGCGCATCTCGTTGCTTAGCGAGCGGAATTGCTCGACGAGAGCGTCACGGTCGTGGACCACGTCCTCTGCGTCGTCGTCTTCGCGACCCTCGTTGCTCAGTTCAATCGCTGTGGTGCGGATAGCGGCAATCGCGTCATCTTCCAGATCGTCGTTCAATCGGCCGAACATATTGGCGATGCTGTCGGGCGTCATGCCCTTGGCGAGATGCTCCCGGATGAGGGCTATTTGTGTGTCGGTGAACTGCACGGTATTGGTCCTTCAAGTCTGGTCGGCTGTGGCGGCGAATCGTCATCCGCCCTTTCCCATGGCGTCGTCCCTGCGGTGGAGGCCATCTGGCTGCCGATTCCGGTGAGATGCATCGAGTGAGTACAGATCGCTGGTGTGCTTCAGGCGCTGCGGTTCTCGGTTTCCGGCTCGGCGGTCGCTCGTATGCGTTGATGACGGCGGACATTGTGTCAATTTCGGTGTAGCTGAACGGTTCTCCGTCGAAACCTACATCGGCATGATCACCGCCGCCCGTTTCGCCGTGACCGGCCTTCGTCATCCTCGGCCCATGCCGGAACAGCGAGCGCAGGACCCTCTGTGGAACTTCGATCGGCCGCTGTTCCTTCTACTCAAGTCCGGACTGTCTTGGGTCGTTGATTGCCCTAGGCGACGTGCTGTGATCGACCTAAAGCCCCTCGGTCCCCACCTGGTCAGTACGCCGCCAGCGTTCCACATGATGACCTTAATCGACTATTGAACCGGCGGTGACGGCGGCAACCGGGCAGGCTCGCCGTCACCGAGCGCGGTGTAGAGGGTTAGCGATGCGGTCTACGCAACCCCCTTATGGCCGGTGATGGGAGACAGGGCCTCGCTCGTGGTCGTCGCCGACAACGCGGTGCTCGCCTCGCTCCAGCAGCCTCTCGATTCCGGGGTGACTGCGGTGCAGGACTGCTCGATCTTGTTCGCGTTCTTCTGGATTGCCCCAGCGGTCTACTTGACTTCACCGATCTTCCTCAGCTGCGCGACCGCCTCGTTGATCTTCTCGTGCGCGGTGGCGATGTGTTCGGTACCGGTGCGCGCGACGTTAGGTGCGGTGCCATGGATTGAATTGGCAGCGCGCCGTGACACAGCCTGACCGACGAGACTCGGCCCGGTAAGCTCCCTGCGACATGTCCGTTGGTACGCCGGATCGCGCATGAGGGGTAAGCGAAACAAGTTGAGCGAGTTCAAAAGTGAGGTCCGTCAGAGCGACATTGATGATCTGACGGCGAAGGTTTCCAAAGGAAGCTACGGCAAGTACCTCAAGCGGGTCACACTGCGGCGGATTCGCGGCTTCATCGATCGTGAGGTGACCTTTGACTTTCCGGTGACCGCCTTGGTAGGACCCAATGGTGGCGGGAAGACCACGGTCCTCGGAGCTGCCGCATTGGTGTACCGCGATGTGCCGCCCAGCAGATTCTTCGCCAAGAGCGGCAAGTATGACGCCAGCATGCAGAACTGGTCCGTCGAGTACGAACTGATCGACCGAAGCCTCAACCCGCGCCTGCCGGTTGCACGGACCGCCAGCTTCAAACAGCTGAAGTGGAACCGCAACGCGGTAGAACGAGAGGTTCTGATCTTCGGCGTTGAACGGACCGTGCCGGCCACCGAACGACAGAATCTCAAGCAGGCTGTGGGTGGGTCGTTCCAGGCGGCCAAGGAGGTTCAACTGCCGCCGGAGGTGACCGGCGAAGTCGAGAAGATTCTCGGCAAGCCGATCACCGGATTTCAGCAGTTGTATCTCGATGCGGCCGGTCGTGTCAGCATGTTCTCGGGGATCACGGGCCGCGGTGAGGGCTACTCCGAGTTCCACTTCGGCGCGGGGGAAGCCAGCATCATCCGAATCGTCGCGGAGATCGAGGCCGCATCCGAGAACGCGATTATCTTCATCGAGGAGATCGAGAACGGACTGCATCCGGTAGCTACCCGCCGGATGGTCGAATACTTGATCCTCGTCGCGCGCCGGAAGTCGTGCCAAGTTCTGTTCACAACCCACTCCAATGATGCTCTGGCCCCGCTGCCTCCGGCTGCCATCTGGTCGGCGCTAAGCGGTGATGTCCTGCAAGGCAAGCCTGATGTCAGGGCGCTACGCACGATCACCGGGCAGATCGAGGCTGAGCTGGCCGTCTTCGTCGAGGACAAGTTCGCCGAGACCATGGTTCACACGATCTTGCGGACGCACGGGGGCATCGAGATGGACGCGATAAAGATCCATGCGATGGGCGGAGCCTCACCTGCGATGAAGGTGACCGAGCAGCACAATGCCAACCCCACGACCACCTTCCCCGCGATCTGCCTGCTCGACGGCGATCAGGCCGAACACGCAGACCCGAAGCGGAAGATCTACACATTGCCGGGGACTTCGGCTCCCGAAGCTCATGTCTTCCAGCAGGTTCTCGATGGCCTCGACGCGCTCGCCGCAAAATTGACTGTGGCGCTTCACCTTCCGATCAACCGACAGGAAGACGTGAAAACGGCAGTGCGGCAGCGTGCCTCGACCAATCGCGACAGGCATGTCATTTGGGAGCAGATCGGCGAGGATCTGGACTTCCTCTCCGGGCACACCGTAGCGACAGCGTTCTTGGCGATCTGGGCTCAGGCACATCCGGACCAGGTGTCTGAATTGGTCGATTCGATCGGGGAGTTTCTGCCACGGCGCGGGCACAGCGCCTGATCATCCGCACGGCGCACAATCAGTTTTCATGCGCCGTGCGGAACTTCGACCAGCACTGTTCGGGATATCCCGTCTCTCTTGATTACTTCGGCAGGAACCGGCTGGCCTTCCCGTGCCAGGTGACCAGCAGTTGTTCCCGCGCTCGGGTGCAGGCCACGAACAGCAGGCTACGTTCACGCTGCAGGTCGAGTTCATAGGTGTGCGGGTCATCCTCCACGGGCGTCAGGGCAGCCGCGAGGGGGACGGTGTCGTCATCGACGCCCGACACGGCCATACAGCGGAATTCAAGCCCTTTCATGCGGTGCATGGTGCCGACGGCGACCGAGCCGGGTTCAGTGGCGCTGCTGGACAGCATGTGCGCGGGTATCTTCGCGGCTGCGAGCCGACTAGCGACCTTCTCACCGGATCGATTGAGGCGAGTAGCGATTCCGATCTCGTCTGGCGCGACGCCGCTGTCGAGCCAGGTACGGACGGTCGTTGCGATGTGATCGAGTTCTGCTTCCTGCGCAGGGAATCCGCGGACCTCGGGCGGCTGTCCGTGCACCTCGGAGCGGCAGCCGGCGATGGAGTCGATTCCGCCGTTCATATCGTCGATCTTCTCGTCATGAATGCGGCCGAGGCTCCAGGCCAGGATTTCGGCGGTGGTGCGGTAATTGATGGACAAGCGCCGAGACCGCCCGGCGATATCGATGCCGACGTCGCGGAGACTAACGTGGTTGTCGTAGATTCGCTGGTGGGTGTCACCGGCAATGAAGATGTCGTCGGGCCCCTCGGCGACGGCGGCGCGCAATAGTCGCCACTGGTCGGGTGTGAGGTCCTGGGCTTCGTCGACGACGACGTGCCGGTACGGTTTCTCCCGCACCTCGCTCAGGATTCGGGTGGCTTCCCGCCGGACGGTGTCGTGGGTCCACAAGCCGCGCTCGGACAGCAGCTGCTCGAAGGCGCGGATCACGACCCATGCCTGCTCCTTCTGAAGTGGACCGAGTCTGCGGCCTCGGCCACGTCGACGAGCGTCGAGATATTTGTGCACGGACGTGATCTGTTGCGCCAGCACCACATGTCGCCACTCCTCGGCGAGGAAGGTCTCGGTGAATGGTGTCGGGGATTCGGCGTGCGCCTCCCGCCACAGCTCGGCCTCGTCCTCAGCCGTCAATATGCAGGGTGCGCCGTGCTTTTCGCGGAAGACGCGGTGGGCGATGCGGTCGATGTGTTGAACGACGATGCGGGACGCGTGCGCTAGATCGTCGACAAGCATGAGGATGCCGTCTTCCAGCGACTCGGCGAGCGTCGAGGTGAAGGTGGTGACCAGTACCTTGCCTTCTCCGCGCTCAGCGAGGTGTTGGGCTCGGTGCAGCGCCACAACGGTTTTGCCGGTACCAGGTCCGCCGGTGACGCGGGCCGACCCGTTGTACGACCCGTTCACCACCGATTGCTGAGCCGGATGCAGGTAGATTCGCCAGAGCGCAAACGGGTTTGCGAACACAGCCATCAGCTCTTCGGGTCCGTCGACGAGCAGGATGCGGCCCGCACCACGTGCGGCCGCAGCATCCAGATCGGTGGTGTCGATGGGTTCGGTGAGCAGGTCTGCGCCGAGGTCGGCCCACACCTCGTCGGGGGTCATCCCGGCGGCGAGGCCGTACAGCACCTGCCACTGCGTGGTGGGCAGGAAATCCTGTGCCGCTTCGAGAGTTTCGATCTCGGTCAGCGCACGAGCGAAGGCCAGAGTGCGTTCGTCGATGCCGAGCCGTTCCAAGGCACTGTCCTTGATATCGGCGAACAGCCGCTGAGTGGTCTGTTCGGCGGCGGCCGTAACGGCGGGGAGCGCCTCGGAGAGGGCGATGTCGTCGCGGATTTCGATGCCGCCGGTGGCACGGTTGACCGAGATGTTTCGGCGCTGCGCCCACGTATAGGCGTCGTCGTGGGGCAGGACCTTCAGCAGAATGTAGCTCTGACCGGATTCGGGTGCGAGAACGATTCCGCGCCAGAACTTGTCGATCCGGATGGAGCGGAAGAGCGGGTTGCGCGCGTTGTTGATCTTTTCCAGGTGGAGGCCTGCGTGGGTGGCGGAATTGAACTTCTCGAATACCCCGGCCACCTTGTCCTGTAGCGGCCGGTCGAGTTTGCCGAAGTCGAGGAGGAAGTCTTTGTCGATCGCGAGGGTGGCCATCAGATCTCCTTTGCCGGGGTGGCGGCGATTTGGGCGGCGAGGTCGTCGACGGCGCTGAGCAACTCGCGCGGCGGCAGCGACAGGTCCAGGGCGTGACAGTGGATGGTGACCGAGCTACCGCGTACGCGGTGAACTCGATTGGCGGCGTTGCCCTTCGCGTACACCAGGTGTCCGTGGTCGAGCCCGGCCACGGTGCAGTAGGCAAGCATCTGGTACAGGTCGGCGTCCGGGAAGCCGCCCGGGGATTCGGCCTTGTACTTGGCATCGACGATCGCGCGGGGTGTGCGACCCGGGCGGAACCAGACCAAGTCCGGGCGCATGGTCACCTCCGCGGCGACATCCATCGACATGCGATGTTGGAGCGCGCACTGGCCACCGTACGGGGCGAGGGATTCACCCAATGCCGTGCACAGGAAATCCTCGTAGATCTTCCACATGTCGAACATGTAGCCGGTGACGGTGAGCGACCCGAACCGGTGCTCGAATGATTCGGCGGCGAGGACGAGTTCGGCCAGGCGTAGTGCGTCGTGGAAGCGGGCGTTGAGCCGGGTGGGCTGCCAGGCTGGCGCCGCCGAGCCGCGCGGCAGGAGGGTGACCTCCGAGAGCGCGGCCCGCAGCCGATGCAGTCGCTTGCGGGCCGGCTCGGATAGGCGCGGCACGGTCAGCAGCCGGGTCGTCGCGAGCAGCAGCAATCGGTTTTCGGCGATATCGGTGGAGAATTCGTCGTATTCGACTTCCAGGGGCAGCGGCATCCCGTATCGGCGGTTCATTTGCACGCCCGCGAGCAACCGGCCGCGTAACACAGGCAAGGTGTCGGTGACCGTGTGGTACCCCATGATCAAGCCTTGTTCGGCCGCGCGGGTAGTGATGCGGGAGAAGGCTTCCGCGAGCGCGGGCATCAACTCGTCCGACGGTTCGAGGCGTACCGGATCGTCACGCCAGATATCGGGCTTCAGCGCGTATCCGGCGAGGAAAACCAGCCGATTCAGATCCTGGATCTTGGGGCGCACCAACAACTCGCGACGGCCGAACGAAACGGCCCCCACCTTGCGGCTTGCCGACACATCATAGAGGCCGGGCGTTGTCGTGGGGACGACAGTGGCGATGCCGAGTCGTTGCAGCGCAGTGTATTCCGCGTCGCTGAGGGCGACCTGTTGCGCGGGCTGGCCCTCAGTCAGCGTCAGCCGCGGGTCCACTGTCATGCTCCGTGTGTGCGGCACTCGACCCGAGGCTGCGGCGGATGGCGTCTAGGCCGTAGGTGACGGGGACATCGATGGTGCGGTCGCCGTAATGGTGCTCTTCCAACAGCGGGAGAATCGCTGTGCGCCACACACGTTCGATCCCACCGGGCGCGAACACCGCCGGCCGCATGAAATATGATGGTCCGATCTTGAAGTCGGGGTCTTCGATCCGAGCGTTCAGTGCGTCGAGCAGATCGGCGACTGTGACGTCGTAGCCTTGCTCCGTCAGCCAGCTGCGCAGCACCCCATCCGCCGGTGACTCACTGGGATGTAGTGGAACGAACGCGAATCGGCGGCGCATGGCGGCGTCCACGAGCGCTATCGATCGGTCGGCGGTGTTCATGGTGCCGATCATGACGAGATTCTTCGGCAGTGAGAACCCGCCGTCGATATCCGACCGGTACAGCAGGTCGATGGCCGTATTGCGATATTCCAGCAGGAAGTACAGCTCGCCGAAGATCTTGGCGAGGTTGCCGCGGTTGATCTCGTCGATGATCAGCACATAGACCGCGGTCGGGTTCTCCACCGCCTTGTCCACGATGCGGCGCAGCGGGCCGGGTTTGAGATCGAAGCCGATCTGGCCGTTGCCCAGCGGGACGGGGCGGTAGCCCTCGAAGAAGTCCTCATACGAGTAAGCCGGATGGAACTGCACCAGCGTGAGATTGCCGTCGGGCGCGATATGCTTGGCGATCTCCTGCGCCAGATAGGTTTTCCCGGTGCCAGGTGGGCCGTAGAAGATGAGCTGCGGCCGATCCCGGAGCAGGTCGATGCACTCCTGCAACCACTCCTGCGAAACATGCAGGCGCTGCGCCAATTCGGGTGTCGCGTCGGGCAAGTTCGCCGACTTGGCCAGGGCGGGACCGTGACGGCGTTCGACCAAGGGACGCAGCGTTTCGATCTGGGCGCTCAGATCGGCGACGTCGCTGGGGCTGTCCAACAGCGTGGTCAGCTCGCCGGGCACGGAATCCAATGGGAGCGAATGCGGTTCCCACTTCACGGTGCGCCGCAGATTGGACAGGCCGTTCTCGCTCTTGACGTACTCGGCGTCGCCGGTGACCGTGCCGAAGTAGAGGCGACGCTGGCTGAAGGTGACCACCAGATCACCGATGTGCATGCGCGCGAGGAATGCGTAGAACTCATCCAGCTTCTCTTGCCGCGCCGCGTACCCGGAGGTGCGGTAGTCCTCCTCGATGAAACCTTTGAGCTCGTCGCGGGTGACACCGGGCTCCACCGGGCGCAATAACCGCGCCGACAAGGAGACGATGCCCTGCTGCCGCCACTTCGGAACCAGGTCGTAGCCGAGCACATTCGAACCACGCACCCGCCAGGCGTGTTGGATCTCATCGGTGGGTTCGGCGTTCTCGGACGGCGGCTGCCAAAGCTCCTTCCAGGGCGACAAGTAGTAGTCGACCGGGCCGCCGTGTTCCTGCATCAACGCCTCGTTGATCTCGAACAGGTCCACGTCCACATCGCCGGGCTCACGTTCGAGGTAATTGGCGAAGGCGTTGCGGATCGTGCGCCGGTCGGTCACGCTGACGATAGGCAGGAAGAACTTCGGGAAAGCGAGGTAGAGAAGGGCCATGCGCTGCGCCTGCTGCTTGGTCTCGACCGCGTCCAGCTCCGCGCGGAACTCCACCGGATCGGCGAGGATTTCCTGAATACGCTGCGGTGAAAGCGATTTCACGTGCTGGGCGACCTGAATCAGGTACGCGAGCTGCTGGCCGCGATTCAGGGTGAACGCGCCACCCGTACCGAAGGACCCACCCTGCCCCAGCACATTAGCGACCGGCGTGGGCACCTCGACGCGTGGCGGTGCCAAGTCCAGCACCTGATTCAGGTACTTGAGTTTCGTCGGCCCCTTGAAATCGCTGATGGGCAGCATATTCAGCAGCAGGAGTTCTGCAAAGAGCTGAACCTCCTCCGGGGCCGCCAGAACCAGACGCTGCGCGATCTTGTCGAAGAACCCGTCCGCTGGAATCGCCACATCGCGAGATTCGAGTTCGGCCAGATTCGCAGCGGTCCAAATCGACTGTCCGGGGGTGAGAATCGACCCGTCCACCGCCAGGCACTGCTCGATGATACGTCGGCCCAAGGACTCCACGGCTACCGTCGCCGGGCGGCCGAACGATGGGGAGGTTGCGGCGGTCATGCCTGTCCCCGACTCTCTGGCCTCGAAGCGACTAGATCATCGAACGGGAACTGGTACGGAATACCCGTGTGCTCAGCCTCGGCCATGGCGTCGTAGATCTCCAAGATCAGGCGTTTGGTGCGGTACTCGCCGTAGGTGGACTCGTCCTTGCGCTTGATGATTGGGAATGTATCCATGATGTAGTCGACGTCGTCACGATCGATGCCGTAGAGGTGGAAGAATGCAGCGTCGAGTTCGGCCTTGACTTGGTCACGATTTGCATCTTTCCAACAGCTGTTGAGATGGCGAACGCGTTGGGTGATCCAATCGGACCAGTTTTTTCCGTGTTGAATCGGCTCCATACCCGTCTCCAACCGCGGTGGAGTAATGCATGGAAGCTGCATGAAGGTAAAGAATTTGAGAGAAGTCCCACCGATCTTCTGCCTCGCCGAATAGTCAAGAGCGAATGATGACCACATCGCTTGCAGAACTTCGACGGACTGATTAGATGGCAGTGCCAGCAGGAACTTGTCCCCAACTGCTGCACGAGGAATGGCTCCGGCAATCACCGTACGCGCATCAGTACTTCGGCAGATATCGCGCCAGCCAAGCAGCCAGCTGTGTTGCCAGCGATTCTCGAGCTTTGCATCAACCTCTCTGCTACTAACCCAATAGCGCGGCATAGCAACGAAGCTAAGGTCCTGCTTCTCAGCGAGCGTTACGTCACGCACCGTGCCGTCGGCCTCATACGTCGCCCATCGGTGGTCGAAGTGATGGATCATCTTCGCCTCGTACAGCGGCAACATTCGCTCATCGTCGCGCTCATATTCATTGCCGCGCAGTGCCCAGCCTTCTTTTTCCAAGTCTTCACGTGTATGGAAGAGCCTTGAGTCGTTGGACATGTGGAACATGCTCATCAATTTGATGCCCCAAGGGTTGCCGTGGGGCTCGCCCTCGCGCATGAGGACAGGGACATGCCGGTAGATGCCGAGGGTGATCTCAGCATCGCGGCGAGTGCGGAATAGCGGACAAGTGCCGGTGTTCGGGTTGAGGAGGGTGATCTCCTCCGGGGTAAGGGTGTAGCGGGTTCCGGGCCGCTCTAGATCCGTGGTCTTGTCGAGTTGAAACGCGAAGTCGGCAGCATCTTCCCGAGTGTCGCGTCCGGAGATTGTCAAGAGGCAGAAGGGCTTCCGATCGTCTGTACCCTTGAACCAGCGACGGATCTCTCGGAAGCTGTACAGGCTCACGAGCGACGCATGGCTAACGAGATCCTTGAAGAAATACTGGGTTGTATCGTCCGTTGCGATACCCGTCGGCAAGATGACACCGAGCCGTCCGTGCCCCGCAAGCAGGTTGCGGTCCGCCTCGGCGAACACTGCATATGTGTTGATGTCGCCGCGACCAGCGAGCGGGTAGCGGCCGGACATACGGAGCAAATGCGAGACGCCGTCTGCTCGGCGTTTCTCGGCGATAAAGGCTTGATGCAAGGACGGATCCGTATGCGGTAGTGCGGCGATCAACTTCTTGCGGGCCGCCGCGTTCGGCGCTTGGGCGATGTCTGGGTTGCGGGCCGAGAAGAACTCCTGCTCTTGGAGTTTCACCCGTTCCCACGGCGGATTGCCGAGAACCACGGAGAAACCACCTGCCCAGCCCGTGGTGTTGTTTACGCTGTCCGCTCCATCGGTTGGAAAGATGTGCGGGAACTCCAGATGCCAATGGAAGAACCGGTATTCGGCGGCGAGCCGCTGCAGCTCCGCGCGCATGGCGCTGTCGAGCACGTCCTCGCCTGCCGTGAGCGCGCTGACCACGGCATGGGTGAGTGCTTTCGGCGCGCCTTCGTGCTTGGGCCACACGAATGCCGCGCACCAGGCATCAGCGGCGAGGCGCTGGCGGCGGTACTCGTCGGAGTTGGCGTAGGCGCGTAGTCGTTGTTGTTGAATGTGGACATCTGCGAGGGAGAGCGGGCGGGTGGCGATTACGTCCTCGATGCGGGAGCGTAGGGGATCGTTGGAAACCCGCTCGGGCATATCGAAAAGGCTCGTCTGTGAACCGAAGTCGCGCTCTGCCTTGTTCTGTTTCCGGAGTGCCGAGGCGATCTTGCGGTCGTCACCTTCGATGGGTTTGAAGGCGTCGTCGGGCAGGCCGCGATCCAGCAGCAGCGGTGTCGTGCCGACGAGTGCGTTGCCGACCTTGATCTGGGCGTCGAGAAATGCCAGCGGGCGGCCGGGCTCCATCGCTTCCATCCACAGCGAGACCTTGGCCAGTTCAGCTGCCAGGGGGTTGACGTCGACGCCGTAAACGCAGTGCGACACCACATCTCGCATAGCTGCCTGGATGGCCTTGGGCGTGGGCTCGGGATCGCCGGTCCGCAGCACCGCGACCCGTTTGGCGATGCGACGTGCCGCGCCGACCAGGAAATGCCCACTGCCGCAGGCGGGATCACAGATGCTGACTCGCAGCAGCGCGGCTTCCGGGTCGTCGTTCTTCTCGGCGTCGTCGAGCACCGGGTCGAGAGCGGTGTCGAGCAGCGATTCGACCAGCGGTGTCGGGGTGTAGTACGAGCCGGTGTCCTTGCGTTCATTGCCGGCCACCACGTCGAGTGAGTAGGTGTTGCGCGCGGAATCCCAGTGCGGCACATACTCAAGCAGGGACTCGTAGATGCTGCCGAGTTCCTCTGCACCGAGGTTGCGGTAGTCGACCACTCGCAACATCTGTGAGCCCGGCTCTCGTGCGGTGGACAGCGCCTTCACCGCACCGAGCAGGGCGTGATTGCTGAGTGAGCAATCGGTGAGCCGGTCGAGTTCACCGTGCTCGTACAGGCCGCCGAGTCCGGGCAGACCCAGTTCCGGCATCCCGGTCTCAGTGCCCAGTCCCTGCCATACGAGAGTCAGGGCCTGCCATTTGTCGCCGTAGCGGTCGCCGACACGACGCTGCGCTGTATCGCGCAGGCGCGCGGTTGAGAAATAGTCACTGTAGCGGCGCCTCGCCTGCGGGGACACGTCCGGGTCGAGCAGGATACCGCGATCTTCGGCGACGAAAGTGAACAGCATCCGGTAAACCACTCGCAGCAGGGCGTGATGGAGGTCCTCTTTGGCGAGCTTTCCATCGGCGAGATCTTGCTGGAGGACTTTGTTGTCCGGGTGGGACAGAAATCCCGATCCGAGGATGCGCAGCGCGTCAACGACACCGGCGCGCAGCAGATTCAGGGCGCGTGAACCACGTTCGAGGGATTCGGTGCGCCATTGTTCCAGCCGACTTGACGCCGGACCTATTTCCGGGTCGCGCGCCTCTAATCGGGAGACATGGCACAGCGTGTACAGCAGTAGGAAGTCGGCGAACAAGTCGCCGTCGAAGATCGCTTCCAGATCGAATTCCACGTAGGCGGACCCGACCAGCGAGGTGGAGTCTCGAAGCAGTCGCAGCAGCACGCCGTTGGAGAGGATCGCCCACGCGTGGTTCTCGGAGCGGTTCAGCGCGTCCTGAACCATTGCCTGCGGGGATGCGCCCGACGCGCCCTGAAGGCCCTTGGTGCGGGTGTCGAGGGATACCCGCGCACCCAGCAGGTGGATCGGAACATCCTGCCACACATGGGAAATCGGGTAGGGGTCACCCTCGATGACCAGGCCGCCCTTCGGCGTGCGCGGGACACGTCCGTAGCCGAGCTGATCCAACAACACCAAGGTGAATCGCTCACGGGTCAGCGTGGTCGCCGGATCGGATTCCGGCAGTTTCGCCAACGCTTCCCGGTATCCGGTCCACACGCCCCGCAGGTACGCCCATACTCGGTTGGCGGCGTCACGCACCGATTCCCCAGTGGCGAGGTGATAGTCGCCGGACTTCAGGCCGCTCATATCGGAGCCAGGCTGAGTGAGCCGCTGCGGCAGGTCAGCGGGCAGCAACCCGCCCTGGATCCGGACACCCACGAATGAATCGGAACTCATCTACGCCCCTCCCACCGGCGGCACGAACACGAACACGCCGAGCACATCCGCGGACGGCTCCACAGTTACCTTCAAACCACGCACGATCTCCGACGACGCCTGCCGGACTCGGCGATGCGATTGCAACAGCCGGTCGGCCAACAGGCGACCATGCTTTTCCAGATATCCATCCAGATCGGCGAGACCGTCGATACTGCGCGAAATGAATTGGCGGGCTTGGGTTTCAGGAACGTTGCCGGACGGCTGCGCCGCCAGCAACACCGGTGCGGACGCTTCGTCCAGCCAGCGTGCTTGTGCGGGAGAGCCTTCGAACGCGAGGGTAGCCACGTCCTCGGCGACCAATTCTCGCCCGCCGCCGCGAGCGGGCAGCTGAAGATGGAATCGGTAACGCACCAGCAGCAGGGTGGTGCGGGCGTTCACCGCGTTCGTCCGCACCACTGCGCAACGGCTCGCGGGCCGAGTCTCGGTGTCGGCCTTGTCATCGAGTGCGGATTCCAGGACATACCGCGCGATGGACTCCACCGCCGCATCGGTGCGGCTGAGCAGCGCTTCGCCGGGCTGGACCGGCAGATCGCGGACGAATCGCTGGGGATCGCGCCGATCGGACGGCAGCGCATCGCGCAGGCCGATCGGCAGGGTCACCAGGGTCGCGGTGAACCCCGACCTGTTCGGGGTCACGGTGGAGCGCAATGCGCGCAGCGAGTGCTCGGTGAATTCGGCGACTTCGGCTGGGGTGCCGAGGGACTCGCGGATGGTGGCGACTTCGGCTGCCACTTCTTCGGGCTTGATGGCGTGCTGGGCGTACTTGGTCCTGGAGATCTTCTCGCGGTTCGCCGCTGATTCCCATTCCGTGTACAGGCCACGTTGCTTGGCCTGAATACCGAGGTCGAGGCTCAGCTGTTCGGTGTCGTGACCGCGCAGCAGCAAGCCCTCCATGAGGGCTTCTACCACTGCATCGTTGGAGTCCGGCACCGGCACCGAGACACCCGTTGCCTTGCGAATAGCTTCGTGCTTGCGCAGCAATACCTCGAGCACGATGCCGTCGATATGGTTGTCGAGGCCGTAGAGCGTGACCGCGTGCACCTGATTGGCAAATTGACCGAATCGGTCGACGCGGCCTTCCCGCTGTTCGTGGCGTGTGGGGTTCCAAGCCAGGTCGTAGTGCACGACCGCTTGGAACGACTTCTGGAGGTTCACGCCTTCGGAAAGGCAGTCGGTAGCAACCAGTACGTGGCGTCCGGGTGTGGCTGTCAGCTCGTCGATGCGGGCCACTCGCTCATTCGGCGGGAGGGTGCCGGTGACCGATCGGACGGTGACCTTGCTGCCGAGCGCTTTGGTCAGCTGCTCGGCGACGTAGTCGGCGGTGTCGATGAATCGGCAGAATACGATGGGATCGCAATTCTGCTCCAGCAGCTTTTCCACCTCTTCGATCAGAGCGCGGATCTTATTGTCCGCCTTGCCTTCCAGCTTGCGTGCCTCGCTCAGGAAGCCGCGTAGCCGTCGTTCGGTGGCGCTCGAGCCATTCTCTCCGGTGTCGGCGCCGGGGCTGCTGTCGGGGGTTTCGCCGGTTTCGTCGTCGGACAGGTCGAGCACCACCGAGCGTCCGATGGCGTCGGCATCAGCCACTGAATCCGCAGCAGCGGCGGCGGCGCGAGTGCGCAGTGTTTGCGCGGCCGCGCGTGGCGAGGACGCCATGGCGCGCAGCAAAGCCAGCGCCGACCACCAGTTGACCCTGCGGGCGAGATCGCCGTTCTCCGTGCGCACTGTCTCGCGGGCGTAGTTGAGTACCTTCTCGAACAGTGCCCGGTATTCGGGGCTCAGGGTGTACGAAACCTCTTTGGGGACACGCTTTTCCGGAAAGGGTGTGTCTTCGCCAACATACTGACTGATGTCCGCGCGACGGCGTTGCACAAAATGGCGAGCCAGCCGCTCACGGCCCCTGACCTGCTCGAGGTCGATCGTCTCGAGGTCCGTGTCGAGTAGGCCGAGCAGATTGCGGAACGCCTGCTCCTTGCCGCTGTGTGGAGTGGCACTGACCAGGATCATGTGCCGCTGAACGTCTTTGGCGAGGTCGCGAAGCAGCTCATAGCGCTGGGTGCGGCCGGTGCTGGCGCGGGTGCCGTCGGAGACGCAGGTGTGCACCTCGTCCACGATCACCAGATCCGGGCAGGTGCGCAGGAATTCGTGGCGGCGGCGCGAGCTCTTGATGAAGTCGGTGGAGACCACAGTGATCGGGAAGCGCTCGAAGATCGACTCGGTGCCCAGCCGGGCGCGCTCGAGCCGGCGCACGGTGCTCGGCAGCACCAATTCGGCTTCCAGACCGAACTTCTCACGTAACTCCCGCTGCCACTGCTCGGCCAGCGCCGGGCTGCACAGCACGCTCAGACCGCGGGCCGCACCCACCTCGAGCAGTTCGGTCGCGACGAGGCCCGCCTCGATGGTCTTGCCGATACCGACGTCATCGGCGATCAACAGCCGCGCCACATCCTGCCGCAGCGCCATCATGAGCGGCACCAGCTGATAGGCACGCGGCTGCACGGCGATCTTGGCCAGACAGCGGAACGGGCCTGCGGTGGAACGGAATCCGATGCGCAGTGCGCTGCGCAGCAGGCTCGCGCTGAAATGATCACCCAGATCCTTCGGATCGGGGGCCGGGAAGGTCGCGGGGGTGACGCCCTCGCTGATCAGCACTCCGGCGATGTCGTCGTCCGAGCCGCCCAATGGACGCAGAATCAGGAACTCGTCGGTGCTGTCGGGCAGCACGACCCACTCCCTGCCTCGCGCCGACACCAGGTTGCCTGCGGCGAAACCCATTCGATTACTTCCTTCCCTCGCCCAAGACATAGGAGTGCTCACGCAACCGGTCCAGCCAATCATCGTCGGGCCCCAACCGCAGCACCGACCAACCGAAGTCATTGAGCCGGTCCTCGGCGTCCGGGTCGGTCGTCGTCGAATCGTCGACGAAGACCGCCAGGCCCGCATCGGGACCGATGAACGCCAGATCCGGTGTCGCGTCGGCACCGTCGATCCGTTCGTGCACCCGGGTCGGGAGCGCGAAATCGTGCTCCACGAGCAGATCTAGCAGCTTGTGTTCGAGCGGGGTTCGCAGCAGAGCACGCAGAGCATCGATCCGCTCTGCGCGGTCATTGGGCTTGGTGTCGGGTTCGACGGTCGCGCTCCCGAGCTGCAGCAGCAGGTCGCGTACAGTGTGCCGATCGATCAGCTCGTGCTCACTCTGGTTGCTGTAGGACAGCAGGCAGTCGTAGCACGCCTTCTCACAGCGTTCACGGGCGCCTATCGCCTTGCCGAGATCGTTTCCGGCCGTGTCGAAATGGGCGATGTCGAGGGCACGGCGAGCGGCGCGGGATAGCGCGTCCGGCTCGGCGTGCAGCCTGCGCAGCACTCCCGCGCCGCCCTCCGCCGACTCGGTGAACAGCATGCGGGCGTGGCCGTTCGGGTCGGGCAGCGCCTCGCTGGACAGTTCACCGTCTTCGAGCTGGAACTCGGCCTCGATACCGCGTTCGAGGGCGTACCGCAGCGTGGTGGCCTGCTCGTCGGAAACCGCAGTGGTGAGGCGCATTACGAGGATATTGCGAGTGTCCTCGACAAAGGGGATGACCTTCTTCGGCCTGGTCGAGGATGTACGAGGATCGAGGCCGTCGTCGCCGGCAAGGTCGTCGGTGGCGTCGCGTTCAGACAGCCAGTTGCCTTTGACGGTGTCGAGCCAATAGCCGCGGTCGTCCGGATTCTGGCGTCGCCGCAGGCCGAGATTTGTCACTCGAACAGTCGCGGTGTCACCGTAGTCGACGACGGCCAGCGAATCCTGTTCATCGAAGACAGTCGCGCGCAGCCTGCTGGGTTCCGAACCGACGTCGTGGAAGCGGTAGGAGGTGTGCAGTTCGAATCCGGCGCGGCGACGCTCCTCCTCATCGCTGGAGATGCGTTCCCGGCGGCGGGTGAAGACGGTCTGCATCCGCATCAGGTCGTACTGCGGGGGTCCCAGCACCGCATTGCAATACTGGCAGCGGTCGAGGCCGGGCTTGGCGACATGGTGGTAGCCGCACTCCTCGCAGCGACGGGTGTTCTGGGTGTCGACGACGCCCTCGCCCTGTGCGGACGTCGGCACCTGGATGCGCTTGACCTGGTAGCGCGCACCCTCGTGATAGATGATCGCGCCCGGACCGAATTCCCGGATGGCCAGGAAGCGCGGCCGCTGCAGATACTGGCCGTCGGCTTGGGTGCCACCGGCTTTCAGCGCCGGAATGTAGGCCGCCAGGGGCAGGCGCGGGAAGCTGTACCCGGGTAGGAAACCCTCCGAGGCGAAGTAGCGGTAGGTGTAGAAGTCCGAATGGGTCCGGTCGGAATCCTCGTTGCGCAGCAATACCATCTGGCGTTCGGCATCGAGACGACGGGATTCGGCCGCCTTGCGCTCCCGGTGGGTGGCCGACACGTCCCGGACGATGCGGTTCTGTTCTTCCTGATCATCCAGCGCGGCCTGATACAGCTGACGCCAGCGGCCACAGTGCCAGTCGAACGCCGCCGGAGCCCCGACGATCACCTCGTCGGCCCACTGCTCATGCCACCAGGAAGTCTTCCGCAGATCCGGGATCAACGGTGAAATCACGTCGGCCGCACGATCTTTCGCTCGCTGAACGGCACCCGGATCGGCCAGAGTCTTACGCAGCTCATCGTGAAGCGGCATTCCCTCCACGTCGATCTGCAGCAGCTGAGGCATCCGCGAGTGCAAGTCGGCACGGGTCTCGGCCAGCCACACCGCGTGCAGGTGCGAGGCGAGCAACGCCTCGTTGGTCAGATCCAGCCGCGGCGCGGCCACCGAACCGGCCACCATGTCCGCCGACCGGCGGAAGTAGTACTGGTCGTGGGAATTGCCTGTCGCGCAATAAGTCACGACCAGCGCGGGCTGCCCGGAGCGACCGGCCCGGCCGCTGCGCTGAGCGTAGTTCGCCGGCGTCGGTGGAACATTGCGCAACGCCACGGCATTGAGGTCGGCGATGTCGACGCCCAGCTCCATGGTCGGCGAGCAGTACATGACCGGCAGGCGGCCGGACCGGAACTCCTCCTCACGCTCCTCGCGACGTGCCGAATCGACCTGCGCGGTGTGCTCGCGAGCGTGTAGGCCCGCCAGCGCGGAAGCGTTGTCGCGGTAGAGATCCCGGAAGAATCCGTTCACCTTCGATCCGAGATCCGGATCGACGGTCTTGCGCAGGAGATCGACTGCGGCCTGGTTCCCGTCACCGACCTGCCAGATGATCGAGGACGCTTTCAGCCGGTACGCGGGGCCTGCCAGGTGCGGTGCGTGCACCGTGGTGAGCAGACCGGTCCGCTCCATCACCTTGAGCACATCATCGATCACCTGCTGAATGTCAGGGCCTTTCAGCTTCTCGCCGTCGAGTTGGCGCAGCCCGCTGCGGTCACGGACGTAGCGCCCCAACAGCGATCGCCAGGTGAGACGGATGTCCGCGCGCGGCTTGCCCGCACTGCCCGCCGCCGTAGACACGGTCGCGGGCTGCGGGGCCGACTCGTGCCGCGGAATCGACCACAGGCCCGTCAGATGCTGGTCGGACTGACGCCGGACACGGTCGAAGCCATCCTCGCTCAGGCAATCAACCTCGATCGCCAGCTCCCGGCGGAACTCGTCGAGCACGATGCGGCACAGCTCCTCACGCTGCTCGCCGTGCGCTTCCCGCAACGCCGGAGCGGCCCCAGCCCACACCGACTGGTCGGCGGCGATCTCCGGCAGTGACTCGTATTCGATGCGCAGCAAACCGGTCTGCTCGAGGTTGGGCATCGTGACCCGCCATCCGCGCTGCAGATCGACATACAGGCGGTACTCGACGAACGCGGTGAACGCGCGCTGTGCGGCGATCCGAGGACCGTAGACCGCCTCCGGGTTCTTGGCATAGTCGGCGAAGTCGATGCCCAGTGCCTTGACCGCCCGCTGCGCGATATCATCGTGTCGCGCAGGCGAGTCCAGCAGTGCCCGGTGCAGCGCGCCGCGCAGCTGAGTCACTTGCACGAAGTCATTGAAGTGCCCGGCCTGCAGGCTCGCGTCCTGGCGGTTGTCCACGAACGTCAACAGCTTGCGCGCCGTCTCGGAAAGCTGTTCCGGTGGAAGCCGTTTGAGAGAACTCACGATCGACGAGCTCAAGACGGACACGGCCGAACTGCGGCCTTCGACATCGAGCGTCGCCAGCTTGGCGAAGTCGCGGCCGCGAGTCTGCTCATAGGCGACCCGGCAGCGCAGGCAGAAGCGGAACGGAGTCGGAACGAACGCGGCGAAGGCGCCGCCCGCGGACACCTCGTCACCCGAAACATCCAGGCGCACCCGACGCGGCAAGTACCGCTGGAGCCGCTCGAGGACATCACCGTCCTCCACCCAGGTATCGGGAAGTCTGCCGTCGGCCACCGGGTCCGCGGGCCACGGGTGCTCAGAGGAGATGTAGAGGTAGCCGTCGGTGCGCGAGTCGCCGCTCTCGTCACGATCCTGACGTGACCGGTACCGGATCTGCCCGCTCTCTTCGGTGCGGGTGATGACGTAATACTCCTGACCGCACTCACGGCAGAACGCCAGCGGCAGCAGGATGTGATCGGGACGATCGGGCACCGCCACCTGGTACTGGGAGGTGAGGTACCGCTCGCTCTCCTCCCCGATCGACGCGTACACCGTGTCGCCCTTGGACAGGAACTGGTGCAGCCGGAACGCGAACAACGGGCGATGCGTAACCGGATTCGTCGCGGCCGATCCCCGCAGCAGCGTGTTCCGGATCGCGCGCTCGCAATCGTCGACCGTCGACATCGTGAGCTCGGCCAGATGCGCTGCGGCATCCCGCACCCGGGCTGGACTCTGCCGCACCACCAGCTCGGTCCCGGTTTCAATGGCCAGTCCGAAGGTCTTCTCGATCCACGCCGCCAGCGGCGATTCGGCGATCTCGGCGTAGCCACCGCTCACACCGCCCGCCCTAACATTCGCGGCCAGCCCCGCAAGGTCCTCTGGATCGCCGACCGTCGCATGGTCGAGGGTCTCACCGATCACCCGCTCCGGGGTGACCTCGGTGCCGAAGATATTGCCCGCCACCTCCGCCACGACCCGCTTCTGCTCGGCGGTGGTCACCGAGCTGGCCATCGTCGCCGAGGTGCCTACGCACTGCAGATTCGGCGACTCGCACGCATCGCGTACCCGACGCACCAGCATCGCCACATCCGCACCCTGACGACCGCGGTAGGTGTGTAGCTCGTCCAACACCAGGAACTGCAGGCCCTGCGCCGCGTCGACCAGCCGCCGCCGCTCTTCGGGACGAGTCAGCACCAGCTCGAGCATGACGTAGTTGGTGAGCAGGATGTCCGGCGGGTCACGCAGAATGCGCTCCCGCTCCTCGCCTTTCTCCTGACCGGTGTAGCGGGCGAACGTCACCGGCTCCGCGCCCTCCGGATAACCCCAGCGCAGGAACTTGGTCAGCTCGCCCAGCTGACTGTTGGCCAGCGCGTTCATCGGATACACGATGATCGCCTTGACGCCAGGCTGACGGTCCTGACGAAGCACCCGGTCCACGATCGGAATGATGTAGGACAACGATTTGCCCGACCCGGTGCCGGTCGTCAACACATAGCTCAGCCCCGAACGCGCGACCTCGACCGCTTCCCGCTGATGTCGGTGCAGAGTGATGGTCGAATCCGACACCGGCCCGTTCTCGTCCTTGTGCCGGAAGATCCGCTCGCATTCAGGATGCAGCAGATCCTGCGCGACGAGCTCGGAGATCGAACCGCCGCCGGCGAACATGGGATTCAACGACACCCACGGCGGCGGCCACTGCTCACCATCGCGGATACGCTCGTCCACGTGCTGCGCGATCCTCGGCTCGCGAGGGTCGACGGAAGAAGTTGTGAACGATTTATAGTCCTCGACCAGCCGTTCATGCACGTCGAAAACGTCCATCGTCCCCCTCGCCTCCAATTGTGTGCGGCATTGTGTGCAGCGGATCTCAGTGTATGACCCGCCGGACTCTTCAGTTGTAATGTCCGAATCCCAGGCCCGCCACCCGACTTCATCGGTACGCGCCGTCGTGTGGTGCTCGCATCGTCCACCGTCACCGTTGTGTCGAGCGTATGCGTGGGTACCGACACGTCCCATCGTGTCAGCGCCCGCCAAGTTGGCAATCCGCACAGCATCAAAGTCGGTCCCGTACGCCAGGATGGAGAGGTGACACCACCTGCCACCTACCTGCTGATCCTCGGCGAACGCGAGGCCGTCGCCTGGGTGCTGCGCGAATCTAGAATGGCGTTCCCCGCCACACACCGCGCTGAGGTGAACAGGCTCCGGATCGGAGACCGGCTGCTGGTTCTCACCACGCGAGGATGCTGGCACAACCCGACCCGCGACCGAACGCGAGTGATCGGCTCCGCCGAGGTGACGACACCCGTCCTGCCGTACGAGAAGCCGCTGAACATCGCCGGTCGAGACTTCACGAGAAGCTGTGAGATCGACATCCACCAGCTCAGCCCCTATCTCACAGGCGTTGAACTGGTACCCCTGGTGCCGCAGTTGCGCTGTTTCCCCGACAAGCGTGCCGGAGCATGGTCACTGCGGTTACGGCGTCCACTGCTCCAGATCGACGACTCGGATGACGTGTGCATACGCAACAAGCTGAACGAGATGTCGGGCCGGCCAATCGATCTCATCCCCGAATACCTCGCCAAGATCCGGCCTGTAGCCGCGTCGGGAAATCGAATGCCGCTGCTACCGCCGTCTTCCCATCCCGGGTGAGCCGCCCTGGACAGCGCGAACACTAACGGATCGAGTCGACTGTCGAACTTCCACAGACGGCGGGGGAGGAGTCGGCTCGACGCGTTCCAGCCGCTCAGGTGCCGGTCCACCGGACGGCGGCAGTACACATGCGCCCGAGTCCGGGCACAAGCGTGTCGTCTTAGGTTCGTTGTGGGAGTACAGGACTCCCGTACGCTGGTTAGCGCGTGTTCGAGCTCCGCACCGGCAGCACTGGTAGGCGACAGCATTCGAATTGTGCGGTTCCGATCTCACGCCGTCGAAACTGCCGTCCGGCTCGACCATGCGCCGCCCGGATTCTTCGCATTGGGTTCTCGTCCCGGGCTGGTGATGCCCGTACATGCAGCCAGTGCGCAGATTGACGAAAGTGTCCTTACCGCAGGCTTCACAGATGTGCCCAACGCGAGTGCTGGCGTTCCCCATACCAAATGATCACTGATCGACGTCGCAGTCGGCAACAGCCCCGAACCTTCGATCCGATGTCCACCCGCTTGTGCGCTGGTTTGAATCTGTTATGACTGTGCTGACAACAGTACCGAATCTCGTCCTCCCGCTTGAGGATCCAATCGATGACATGCATCGGTGGAATCTCACCGGAACCCTGTACGGTGTCCTCCTGACTCCGCGAATCCTGCCCCGATCCCCGTCCAGATCTCATCCGATCGATTCAAATCGTCAGCTGCACAATCTGACTGAACGGATACCCATGACCAAGACCGTTGTCCCCTTCAGCGAGGTCGAGCCGATCCTCGATCAGCTCGGGCAGACCTGGATAGGCGATTCTGAAACCAAGTGGTACCGCTACGCCTGGGGTGTCTTGGAGGACGCCGGAGAGGCTCAGGCTGACTCCGAGGACGACCACAATGAGGTGAAACTGCGCGCAATCGCGCTGTGGGCCATCACGAAGTCGTTCTTCGTGCATGCCTTCGACGAGGGGTACGACACCGACTGGGATTACGAAGTCGGCGAAGCCGTCGGGGAAAGGCCACTACTTCCCAGGCCTTGGATCGTCAACCGGGTTCTCGCCGAGTTCGACTTCTCCGACCACATCGAGGAGTACGGCGCACCGCCCGCAGACGACGAACTCGATACGGAAGTCTCGATGATGCTGCGCCAACTGGTGTCCTATGCCGCCGATGACGTCGTCATCGCCCTGAGCAAATGCCTCGGGGAGCCAGACACCTTCGCGTCCCTGTGGTGTGCAGGTCCGCAAGGCGAGGAAACATCCGAATACCCGCTCACCACAGAAGAAGTCGCAGGAATCTGCAACTCGCCCAGCCCCGAGAAGCTCACGGCCTACGCATGGGTATCCGACGGCATGGATCTGTCCCACCGCAACTCATGGTGAACAACGAACTCGTGAAATTCCGTGCTGGACAGGCGAAATTGGCTCCCAACTGCGTACGCACCACGCTCGCCCCACCTAGGCTCGGCAACAGCCCAGCTCATTACAGCAAACCTCTGGGGGCCGCTGCTCCCTGACTGCCCCATCCCGGCGACCGGACCGGTGGCCCGGTGTGCGTACGGATCCTCGCTGGACCACGCTTATGAATTCGATTGGCCCACTCCATCTTCCGTTGAACATGAGGACACGCGGCCAAGTATGAGAATCCGGCTGACGGTTGTCGTAGCCACTGCCTATGCTGGGCTGGCCCCGGAGGGAAGACGAGGAGAACGAGCTGATGAAGGCAGACGCGCTCGCGCCCAGAGCGCTGTTCGACGGTGCAGTGCACTACGAGATCCCGGTATTCCAGCGACCGTATGTATGGTCGGAGGAAGATCAGTGGGCTCCCCTCTGGCAGGACGTGAAGCGCGTCGCGGAACGCGTGATCGCCGCAGCAGGCGACACGGACGCGCTGAAAGCGATCGGTGGGCACTTCCTCGGTGCGATCGTGTTCAAGTCCAAACCCGCGCTCTCTGGGGATGTCACACGCCACTCGGTGATCGACGGACAGCAACGGACGACTACCCTGCAGGTGCTATTGGATGCCGCTCAGAGGGTCCTCGCCGACCTCGGCCACGAGGATAAGAGCGAAGCACTCGAAGAGCTGACCACTAACTCCGCCAAACGGTTTCGCAGCAAACCCGAACAGTTCAAGCTCTGGCCGTCCCGGCACGATCGTGCAGCGTTCGAGGCCGCCATGTCGGGTACGGACGCCGACGGATATGCCGATCATCGGATCACCGAGGCGCACCGATTCTTCAGTAACGCGATCAGGTCCTGGGTGGTCGGCGAGGATGACGAAGCGCACGAACCTGCAGGAACAGAACGGCAGCGAGTCGAAGCTCTCACCGATGTCCTGGAGTCGAGGCTCCTTGTCGTCGCCATCAACTTGTCCGGGCACGACGACGATCAGTTGATCTTCGAAACGCTCAACGATCGCGGAACCCCGCTGCTCAAGGCCGATCTCATCAAAAACTGGGTCTTCCAGCAAGGTGAACGACTGCACGCGGACATCGATAGCTGGCCGGATCGGTACTGGGCCGATTTCGACGACGACTGGTGGCGTGAGGAGGTTCCGCAAGGTCGGCACCTGCGCTCCCGTATCGACGTATTCCTGCAGTACTGGCTAACCATGCGCACCCGTGACGATGTCTTGGTGGACGAAACCTTTCGCGGATTCACCGAGTATGCGCAAGCGCATATGACGACCGCCGAGTCAGCCGAGGCTCTGCTCGACGAACTCGTTCGCGACGCCGAGACGTTTCGGGCACTCGCCGAACTGCCGCCGAATGCCGCCGCGGGCCGCTTCTACCGACGCGTTATCCAGGAATTCGAGCTCGCCGCCACCACGCCTCTGCTTATGTGGATAGTGTCCGACAATCACCACATCCCGGATGGCCAGATCGAGCTGGCGCTATCGGCATTGGAAAGCTGGGTGGTGCGACGCAGCCTGCTGCGCTACACCACGAAAGACGTCAACCGATTCATGGTCTCGATGCTGGGCGTGCTCGACCGTACTGACGCGAAGCAGGTCGGTATCGCCATCGTCGACTATCTCAGCGCGCAGGCTTCCGATGCGCGGCTGTGGCCGACTGACGAGGATCTCCGGGGCTGGATTCCTGAGCTTCGGATGTACGGCAGCGTCCGGCAGAATCGTCTGCGGGTCGTTCTCGAAGCCGTCGAGCGTCAGCTTCGGACGGATCGTCACGAGAACATCAGCATCGATGAGGCCTTGCAGATCGAGCACGTGATGCCGCAGAAATGGCGGCAGCACTGGGATGCTCAGCCACCCCTGAACGACGATGCCGCACAGCTGCGCGACCGGCTGGTCAACAGCCTCGGCAACCTGACCCTGGTAACTCAGAAGCTCAATGGTTCGCTGTCCAACCGTCCCTGGACCGATGCCGAAGCTACGGTCATCGCCCCTACAGGCAAAGAGGCAGGCAGGGGCAAACACTCGCTGCTCGGCCGATTCAGCTTGCTGGCGCTCAACAAGGAACTGCTGGACCACCACCCCGATGCGTGGATCGAAGCCGATATCGAGCAGCGTTCGATCCGTTTGGCGGAGTTGATCTGCACAGTGTGGCCGGGACCGCACCGTTTCCAGGATTCGCTGCAGGGAGAATTGATAGAGCTCAGATCGGTGCCTTGGAGCGCATCGCGAGCTTGAAGGCGGACGTAGTGCGTCGCCGCTTCGTGGTGGCGCACTACCCTCCAGGCACAACTGGGCAGTACACCCAACCGACACCCGGGACACAACAGCGGGTTCGGGGTTCGAGTCCCCGATGGCGCGCCCGAGTCGATGGGAGTCGGAACTTCTGGTCACGGCGCAAATCTCGTTCCCTTCATGGCGAGCGTGATGCGACCGCGGGTGCTGATCCGCCAGCGGCCGCGAGGGTGGCTCGGGATGATCAGGCCCCGGGATTCGAGCTGGGCGAGGGCGTTTCGGGTTCGCCAGCTGGTCAGGGTGGATGACTGTTTGATCTGGGCTGCAGTGAGAGCTTTGTCGGGGTGGAGGGCTGTCAGGACGGCCACCTCGACGGGGGTCATCGTTCGACCATCTTCGGTATACGAGTTCGATGTCTCCCCGATGTGGTGCCGCTTGGGCGAGGGACGTCGAGGTGGCCGCCTCCGGTGAGTGAGAGGCGGAGGGAAGTGGGGGTTTTCGGGTGGCTGTCTGAGTAGAAGCCCCAGCAGGACCAGAGGATGACGGTGGCGCAGAGGGCGATGATGGACAGCAGTGCCCATGAGTCCCAGGACATTACGACCTCCTTCAGGATCGACCTACGATGTGATCCTGAGTAGACGCCCTGGTCAGGCGGGGTGTAGCTCGCATTTGGATGACCCATGAGAATTCGTCAATCTGCGCACGGGCCGATCCAGAATCGTGGACAATCGGATCCATAGATCCTCATTGCCTCACCCAAGAATTGGCCTGTAGGCCATCCAAACTCGGGAGCAACGCTAATGAGTGGCAAGAATCCGACCACGATTCCTCGTCGGCAGCTCGGTCGGCAACTTCGTGAGATGCGGCAGGGTGCAGGGCTTTCCATTGCCGATGCTGCGCGGCTCATCGAGCGCGGAGCCGGCACGCTACAACGTCTGGAGAAGGGGGAGAGCCCTAGGATTCGGCTGTTGGATATCGAGGCACTGTGCAAGATCTACGGGGCGCCGAGGGGCAAGATGCGGGCTCTTCAGGCGCTCGCGAAGGAAGCGGATGAGCGGATGCGGCCTGTGGATGAGCGGGCATGGTGGCATCGTTATGACGATCTGATTCCGGATGACTTCGAAACGTACGTGAGCCTGGAATCGGCTGCAGCGCAGGTGATCATGTATCAGTCCGATCTCGTGCCAGGAGCGGTGCAGACTGCCGATTACGCGCGAGCATTGGACGGAGTCTTCTTCAGCGCGGAAACTCCGATGCAGATCGAACAGCGCATTCAGGTACGTATGCAGCGGCAGACAGCAATGACACGCCGCTTGTCTCCCGTGGAAATGGACTTGATCCTCGACGAGGCGGTGATTCGTCGGGTGGTCGGGCATCGGAAGGTGATGGCTGCTCAGTCACGGAAGCTCGCTGATGGTCCGGCCAATATCAACGTCCGAATCATCCCCTTCAGTATTGGGTTCCCGCTTGGTACGGCTCCGGGGCCATTCGTGATCCTTCGGTTCCCGAACGATCCCACGATCAACGAGCCGATTGAGCCCACGACGGTCTACACGGAATCCTACGGCTCGCGGCTCTACTACGACGATGGTGCAGTGGTGGAGCGATTCATGCAGGCGCACAATGAACTTGGACGGGCGGCACTGAACAGGGCAGACAGCAAACATCTGCTCCGACTGGTAGCGAGGGAGTTCGAAGCGTGAAAGATCTGATCGAAGCACGTTGGTTCAAAAGCAGCTGGAGCGCAGGGGGTGAGGCCTGCGTCGAAGCTGCCCATCTACGCTTCGGTCGGGTTGCGGTGCGGGACTCCAAGTTAGGAGAGTCCAGCCCGGTCTTGGTCTTTGATGGCCTGGCCTGGGATCGTTTTACTTATGCCGTGCAGGCTGGCAGCTTCGATCATCCTTAGGTGCTCGCTCGGAGTGCCGATTCGACGAACGCCGGTTCTAACCGCTGAGGCTGACCCCAAACCTCGTGAGCCAGTGTGAGTTTCCCTAGAAGATTCGCGACCAAGGCGGCTTCTTGGTCTGGGGATCGGCTGCCTTCCCGTAGCACTTTCGCGTAGCGGACCGAGTCGACGATGACGGACTTGATTCGCTCATGGCTCAGGTAGGTTCGCAGGTCGGCTTCCCAGCGGCCGACGGATGCGTCGGGCTCGGCGGTTGCCCACTGGCTGAGGAAGCTCGCGTGTTCGTCTGGCTGGTAGCCCATTTTGTGGAGGTGGGTGGCGACGTCGTAGACAGGGTCGCCGTACAGGGCGAGTTCCCAGTCCAGGAAGACGACTTCGCGACTGTTTCGGATGATCATGTTCTTGCGGTGGACGTCGGCGTGTACCAGGCGGAATGGGCGGGGTTCTATTGTGCGCCAGCCTGTTTCGATGGTGGCGAAGGGATCCTCGGGCACGCCAAGCTGTCGGTAGAGCGGGCCGAAGTCGTTGTGGTTATCTCGGAAGACCCTGCGCGTCACGTCGGAGAGTTGGTTCGCGAAGGTGAAGGGGTCATCGGAGAGCGGGCGTGGGGCGGCGGGCAGTAGTTCGCGGGGGATCGTGCGGAGTTCTGCGAACAGTTGGGCGACGGCTCGGGGGACGCACGCCGGTACGGCCTGGCCGCGGGGTGCGATGTGGTCGAGTAGGTCGCCGTCGATGTGGTCTTGGAGTTGGTATGCCGGATTCGTGGATTCCCAGCGGACTCGGGGTGCAGCGGAGACGAAAGGTTCGATGGTGCGGAGGACTTGGACTTCTGGCCACAGGCGGAGGTCCATTACGTCTGCGCCGTCTACGGGGATTCGGACGTTGACCGGGCCGGTGGAGGTTTCGACGCGGATGTTGTGGTTGTAATAGCCTGCGGCGGAGTCGGTTCGGGAGATGGCTTCGCGGTAGTAGGCGTCGGGGTCGACGCCCAGGACCTTGGCGAAGATGTGCTGGGCCGCGTGGTCGAGGTCGAGATCCGGTGTGGGGGATTGGATTCGGGTGAGTGCTCGGGCGGCGGCGAGGGAGACCGAGGGGTCGGACCATCCGAACAAGGCCAGGACGGCGCGGGCGAGGAGGACGAGGGCCGGGTAGACGTTGGCGGCTTCGAGTTCGGAGACGGCCCAGCGGGCCCCCGCCACGGCTTCGGCTCGCTGGCCGCGGCGGGCGTGGACGCCGGATCGGAACAGTTCCGCGCGGGCCCGGCCGGAGCGATAGCCGGCGCGGTCCAGGGTTTCGCAGGCGTCGGCGAAGGCGCGTTCGGCTGCGTCGAGTTCGCCGAGAGCCAGGTGGGCGATGCCGAGTGCGGTGTGGGCCTTGCCGAGTTCGTGGAGTGCGCCGAGTTCGCGCTGGATCGTGAGGGCTGTGGCCGCGGCGACGATGCCCTCGGCGGGGTTGGTAAGGGCCAACAACTCGGCTCGGTTGGTTGCGATGTTCGCCTGTCCGACAACGCTTCCCGCTGCGGCGTACTGGGTGTCGGCGTCGGCGAGATAGCGTGCGGCCGTGTCGGTGTCGAAGGCCATGCGGTAGGTGAGGTGCCGCAATCTGGCTATGTCGCCGAGGAATTCGTGGTCATTAGCGTCCGCGAGGTCGCTGAGCCGGTCGCACAGTTCGACGGCCTGCGCGAAGCGTCCCTGGCACATGTGCAGATCGGCGGCCCACAAGCCTGCGTCGAGTCGAACGCGACCGGCTCCGTTCGCCCACAATGCGGTGTACATGGCCAGCGCGTCGTCGGTGCGACCGAGGATGCGGCGGGCGTTGGCGGCGGCGAGCGCCAGCCGTTCGGCGATCGGTCCGGTTCGGCCCGCGGTGATCGTCGCGGTGATTTCGTCGGCTCGTTTGGCGTCGCCGAGCAGGATCGCTCCTTCGGCTGCCAAATACCGTGTCAGTTCACGCAGTTCGGGCGTATCCGATCGGTGGGCGCCCTCAGCAGCCAAGAACTCGTTCAAGTCGACGCGCACCGCGTCGATACCGTGCTTACCGCCGGCCGCCGCGATGCGGTCCACGTAGTCGAGCAGTGCGACCGCGGTCAGCGTTCCGGCGCGCAACCCGTGGTAGCAGGCCTCGCGCAGCGCGGCGACCCGGTCGGATCCGGAGTTCCCGCGGTCTCGCCAGAGGCTGTGCAGCACATCATGAAGGGTAACGGCCACCTCGTTGTCCAGGCGTTGCCGCAACGCCGTCACCATGAGCTGATGCAGTTGGAAGCGGCCTTCGGCGCGGTCCTGCTCGGCCGGGTGGACGAACGAATAGCTGATCAAGGACTTCCAGGCTGGCAGGTGAGCAGGGAGCCCGAAAGCTGTTGTTACGCGGGTGAAGATCTCGAAGTCGAAGACTCGTGGGAGGCCCAGCAGCTCGAGCGTGCGAATCTCGTCAGGCCCGACGTGCTGGAGGAATCGCTCCAGGATCGCGCCGGGTGAGACCAGGTCGGGGGAGGCGCCGACGTAGGCCCGTGCATCGATCGCGAGATGCAGATAGAAGGGGACGCCGGCACTCGCGGTGGCGATCGACTGCCGCTCATCCGGGTCATGGACACCCGAGGCGTCGAGCAGACGGTGTCGATCGGGCATTGTCAGGTCGTTGATCGCCACCGACTCGATGCGGTCGGTCCATTCGCGATCATGCCGCTCCCAGCCGAGTGGCTCACGACTGGCGATCACGACCAGTCCTTTGTCCAACTGAGCCACGATGTCCCGGAGCCATCCGTCCGATACCGCGGCCCGGCCGATTCGGTCGATACCGCCGACCAGCGCCTCATACGCGTCGAAGAACGCGACATAGGGTGGACGCTCGGACGTGTCCTCGGCAAGGTCTGCCGTGAACAGGTACGAAACGGCTCCTTCGAGCTGGCTCAGCGTGAGCTTGTCGAGCTCCTGGAGGACCTGATCGTGGCGAATGCGATAGGACCGCTTTGCCTTTCGCGTCCCGAGCTCCAACAGGCGGGCCGCGGTGCCGAAGACCGGGATCCCCGTCGCATCGTTGAGGATCTCGGTCAGCACCTCGCTGTTCTCGGCGAACGCCATCGACTCGAAGCTCACGCGCAGGTGTGGGTGCAGCCGCTGCCACAGCACCGCGTAGGCGATATCGAAGCGGTGAAACTTGATCTTCCGAGAACCGAACTGCGATCGCAGTACCGCCAACGCTTCGATGGACTGCCTGTGACTGGGCACCTGGAAATCGACCATCGCGGTGGGATGTTCGTCGGCGGCTCGCGAGCGGAGTTCGGCCAGCAGCCGGGACTTCCCGATCCCGCCTACTCCGGTGAGCAGCAGAACTTTCGGCGTATCCGAGGCGTCGGCCAGCAACCGGTCGAACAGAGCAATCGCATTGTCCCGGTTCACGAACGGACGGTCAATCGCGCCCGGCCGATAGCGTGCGATCAGCGCCATAAGGCATTCCCCCTCGCCCTTTGCACACTGCGATTGTCCCTGACGATCAGTTCGGGAGAGTGGGGTTCTGGCATTTCACAAGCGACAATTTGTGGCTAACAAACCAACCGACCGGAACTTGTGGCTAGCAGGAGAATTGCGTCACTCTGTCAGAACGCCGCTCGTTCGGGCGGAGGTCGTCGCAAGGCGAATGGGGGTTTCGCGGTGACACGGGTAAGCAACCACGATCGAGAAATTCGGCGAGTGCAGGCGGACAAGGCGTTGGCGGTCGCCGGGCCCATGGCCGCGCGGGCGAGAAATGTTTTGGCCGGGCTACTGGCGGAGGGGCGCCGCGGGTGGCACCTCCTGGTTCGGAATTCTCAACTGCGGACGCCTGGATATGCCGATGGGTTTCTGATCGGAACCGGCGGTGTGTTCGGTCTGGTGTTCGAGGAGCCGGACGAGTCGACAGCTCAGGACATCGAAGTCCATGCCGAAGAGCTGTTTGCTGATCTCCCGGTTGGAAATCATCGCAATGTATTCGTGCCCGAGACGATCGAGCTGGTCCTGGTCACTGCGCCGTATGGCCGTGTGCGACCGCCGGGTGATTTTCGGGTGGTCAGCGAACTGGATTACCGATCGCTGTTGAAGAGCGGGTCGCGACTGGAACGCGGCGTTGCGGGCCGGATCGCGGAGATCGTCGCCGCTCGCGACAGTGGTTACACGCTGGTATCGCTCGCTGCGCCAGCCCGCGACCTATCCGACGAGGCCAGCCTGATCGATCCCGAACGTCTGCTCGAAGAGGAACGCAGACAGGCACTCGACAGGCCCTTCCCGACCTGGATGACGTTCCTGGATCCGGCCCAACGCGCACTGGTGGCGAAGAACTACAACGGTCCGGCGCGTATCGCCGGCCCGGCCGGAACCGGGAAGACCGTGGTCGCCTTGCACCGGATGGCGCGCCGAGCGCGAAAGACCACCGGAAAACTACTGTTCACGACCTTCGTGCGTAACCTGCCGAGGTGCCAGGAGCAGGCCTTCGCTCAGCTGGCGCCGGATGCGATGGACCGCACGGAGTTCAAGAGCTTGCACGCGTGGGCTCGCGAGTTCCTCAACATCCGTGGTGAGCACTCGGAGATGAATCTGAAGCATGCCGACAACGCCTTCAACCTGGCGTGGTCTCGAGTCGGCAGCCGCGGCCCGCTCGCGGCCATCGAACCCGACATTCGCTATTGGCGTGAAGAGGTCGACCGACTGATCAAAGGTCGTGGGATACACGACTTCGACGAGTATGCGCGGCTCGATCGTCGCGGGCGTCGCGCCGCGCTCGACGGCGCAGCGCGAAAGGCCGTCTGGGATTTGTTCTATCGCTACGAGGAGATCCGCCTGAGCGAAGGTTTCCTGGACGCCAACGATCTCATTGCCGCCGCGTTGATCGAGCTGGAGGAGAATCCGCTCGACGAGCTTTACGACATGGTCGTTGTCGACGAGGTGCAAGACATGACCGTGCTCGGGCTACGACTCGTCCACGCGCTCACCGGGAATGCGCCGAATGCGCTGCTGCTGGTCGGCGACGGACAGCAGAAGATCTACGCGGGCGGCTGGAGACTATCGGACGCGGGTATTCCGATCATCGGTCGTGGCGAGGTGCTTCGCGTCAATTACCGCAACTGCCAGGCGGTACTCGCGTTGGCTGCCTCACTCGAAGGAAGAGTCGGGATCGACGACCTCGAGGGAGCCGCCGGGATTGCCCTGAGCCACTCCGACGTCGCCCTGGACGGTGGGATCGCCGAAACCTGGAGCGGCAGTGACGGAGCCGTGGAACGCGAGCTGGCGATCCAATTGGAGAAGATCGCGGCGAAGGGAATCCCGCTGTCGGCGATCGCCCTCCTGACATTGACCAACCACGACGCGGATCGCTTCCGGGCTGCCTTACGCAGGTGGAATGTGCCCTTCCGGAACCTCGAGGACTATATCGGTGTCGAGGAGGAGAGAGTCAAGGTCGGCACCGTCTACCGTGCGAAAGGGCTGGACTTCCGCGCGGTGCTGCATCCATTTTTCGCGAAAGCCCTTCCTGGGGAGCCGCTCAGCGATACCGCCCGCGACCGCGCTGATCTCGTGATCAACCAGCGATTCGTCGCGATAACCAGAGCAAGGGAATACGTCTGGCTGGGAATCGTCGAGGGATAGGGCATGGCGGATCTCGAGATTCTGGTCGGCCAGGTTTGGAACCCCGAGGTTCGGTCACTGGCCGAGGAAGCATGGCGATGTTACAACGCGGGCGCAGTCCGTGCCTGCATCGCGGCCACCTGGACGGCGGTGACCGCGGACATCATCACCAAACTCGTGCGGCTCGCCGACGACGGGGACAGCAAGGCTGTCGAGTTCCGGGAGCGGCTGGTCAGCGCCCAGAGACAGGGGCTGACCCAAGAAGGTGTCCGAGTAATGCAGCAGATCGAGAGCGGATTGCTCGGCGAGGCCGAAAAATTCGAGCTGATCGATTCGATCGGACTGCGCGAGCTGCAACGGGTCCGTGAGGACCGAAACCTTTGTGTGCATCCATCGCTTCGAACGCTCGACGATGTTTATGAACCCCGACCCGAGGTGGCACGTGGACATCTCGCGGTGGCATTGACGACCCTGCTTACTCATCAGCCGATACAGGGACGAAAAGTGCTGGAGGAGTTCAACACCTATGTCTGCGATCCGTACTTCATAGCGAGTGCTCCGCATATCCAGGCGACCTTCTTCGATCGGGTGAGGACAGCAGCCCGTGGCAACATCATCAAGGTTGCCGCCAAACATGCTCTGCTCGAACTGGATCCGGCCGGTCGAATGCCGCCGGCCGAGCATGCCGATCGAATGGCGACGGCGCTGGAAGCTCTGGCTCAACGAGACCGCGAGCTTGTTCGGACCGCCCTGGCCAGAGTGGCCGATAGATTTCAAACCCAGGACGGCGCCACTCAGATTTGGGCATTGGTGAGGCTCGGTGCACAGGACTACTTCTGGGAGGCATTGGATCCGTCGGTGATACCGAGGCTCGAAGGGCTGCTGTACGCCCGGATCCCCAAAGGAGAGCTCGAACCGCTACCGGGTGATATCGCGGCGGGGATAGCGCTGGTGCGTAGCCGATTCGCGAGGGAGCGGCTGCCCGGCCTCGAAGCTCGATTCACCGATCTTCCATGGTTGCATCGCATCGCGGTAATCACCGCCGCTGCGCCGGATCAGTATTTCGTACCCTCGATCCTCGAGATCCTCCGAGAGGTGAGCACATTCCGATACGGGGAAGTAGCGGGAACGCTTCTCCTGCAGCACGCGGCCTTCCTCGACATCGACAGCCTCACGCAGGCGCTGGGCAACTGGTGTGCGAACTACCAGTGCCGTCAGGCAATCGAGATGCCCGGCACCGCGGTTCATCTCCTCGGTGCGACAGCCCACCTCGGACGAAAACGCGGATCGGTCTTCGGTGAGTTCTTGAACGAGGTCGGTGAACTGGCCGGCGAAGATAGCTACTACTGCTACCCCGATCTCGAGAGGGCGTTGCGCGCAGACGGTTTCATCGACTGACTTCTTGCAAACCGCCTGCTGCGGAGAGCGCACTGCCGTAGCCAGCCGGCGATGCTGCCTGAGTCCACTGCACCCCTCTGTGATCGGTGCTCTTACTATACTTTTCGCACCGGAAACGCAGTTGTGGGTGTTGCTGTTGTACTTTGCGCGCCAGGTTGGTCTACTTCGGACCTCTGCCGTAGCCGAACTGGCGGGTCAGGTACCAGTTGATCTCCTCGATGACGAAGAGGTTGGGCTGGTGGTACTCGGTTCCGTTGATGAGGGCTTCCGGGGTGATGTACTCCAGTGATTCGCCTTCGTCGTCCGGATCGGCTCTGCGGCACCAGTATTCGTAGTTGGCCGGCCCGCCGGAGCCTTCGGGAGGGCCGTCTCGGTCGCCGCTGGCGCAGATGGTGCGGGGTGTTTTCGCGGTGCGGGGGAGGATCTTGTCCAGGACGATGTGGTGCATCCAGTAGTCGGCGTAGTCGTAGAGGTAGTAGAGGGTGTCGCCCGGGGTGGTGAAGAGTTCGTCCAAGCGGACCTGGTCCTCGGCGACGGCGGCGTCGCCGTGTGCGACCGCGTCGGCACTGACATAACGCTCCGAGGTTGGGTCATCGAACGTTGGGCCACAACGGAATTCGTGTGCAGCGAAGTTGACCCAGCCGATGGACGCGCCGGGTACCTCGTTGAGATCGTTGAGGAACAGCTCGGAGGAGACTTCGATCCATCGGAACACTGGAGGGTCGATGCCTTGGATCGTTACGCGCAGGTGGTAGGTGACCGGCTTCTTTCGGCGCGGTCCGCGGCGGGAGGGGAGGAGCGGCTGTTCTTCGGCCACGAGGCGACCGTAGCCGATAGGGCTGACATGTTGGGCCGCGTTCGGTTGGCGACTAGATGGCTCGGTTTGTGGATTCTCCGTTGTCTGGCAAGGTGAATCGGGGTGGTGGTGCGCTGCGGGAGGTGTACGCGTACCGGAGATCCGCGCCGCCCCGAAGGGAGATCGCGTGTTCAGCGATGGCCTGTAAGACGTCCGCATCGGCCAGCTCGGAGCTCGCGAGCAGATCTGCGATGTCGAGAAATCTGTTGCGCCAGAGCAGAATTTCGTTCGTTCGAATCTCGGCATCCAGCATTGCGAGGATGCCGGAGACAGCTTCAGTGGCCTGCTCACGTCGCTGGCTGTCTAGGGGGCCGGTCATTCGGCAGCGTGGGCGGTTACTTGCCAGAAGGTAGAGGCGCAGGGGGTTGCTGGATGAAGGGGCTGGGCATGAAAGGCTCGCACGTCTGGCGTGGGAGGTCGTTTGGCCTGCCCGGGTATGTTTGCAATTCGGGGCGCGCTGAACCGGATACTAGTAGGCGCGGTGTCGTGGAGGTCTCATTGATTCCGGAGCGATCCGTTGTCAAATCGACTACATCGGCGTATGGGCTGTATACCCAATTCGGGTCACTCAATCGGAGTTGACCGTTGTCCCCATTGCTATATCCTCCCGGCGTGTTGTAAACGCAGTAGGTGACAATCCATTGTGAATCAGATTTCTTCTCGACATCCACCGCTCGCAGCAGTGAACCGCCGGTCTCGGGTAAGGGGCGAATTCCGTCAGATGCCCACCTATGGCCATAGGTCACCATAGAATTGAGTTGCTGAATCACACCCTCTTCCTTATTTGACCGCAACCTGGATTCCAAGACTTCTGCTTCGAGGGCTGTTGTTGCGGCGGCTCGTTCCTGCTCACCCAAAGGGACGGCGATATCCCATCTGAACTCGAGTGGAGGGTATGGGAAGTGTGATGTTGTGGTCGGCCTTGTTGGCGGAGGCGTAGATGACGCCATGTTCGAGCCGTCCTCGTCAGAGCATGCTGCGAAAGCTACGGACGTCAGGGCCAGGAGTATTGCGACCGAGAGCTTGGGAGTCAAATCTTTCCCTCCTTGCCGTAAAGGATCACCGAGAGGCTGGTGCCGTTCTGGCCAACGCCCTGCAGAACTTCGATGTCATGTGTCTGGTCGTAGTCGGTTAAGACTTGGTCGAAACCCTGCTCGTCCAAGTATTTCTTTATTGATCTTATCTGATCTGAGTTCGGCGAGTTTCCGAGATCGATCGGGCGTCCTGTGTGCTCGTCCATCAGATTGCCGGGTAGTTGGCCCTGATCGTATGCGGTATTCAATAATTCCTGTCGGAAGTCCCGTGAGCCCTGGTTGTTGATTTCGGCAGCGTTCGGATACTGCGTTTCCAAATTCTGTGGTTCCGGGACGAACTTCTTGATCAAACTTTCCGTGACCTTATCGCCCAGGACGTCGGATACCTTCGAACTAGCCTCTCCGCCCGGAGTGAATTCGAGCGAACTCTGGCCCAGCTTTGCCACGATCTCGGCGGCAGCCTTCTTCTTCTCGTAGATCTCCTGAATCTTGCTGTTGTATTCGTGGATGTTATGAGTGTCCTGATATGTCAAGGCATTTTGCTCGGCATTTGTGAACCGGCCGTCGAGGCTTGCCAGTTGTTGGAGCGAGGACTTCGCGTATTCGCCCGGGGGCATATCGTGTTGGGCGAATGCCTCGTTCAGGATGTGGGATTCGTAGCTCTGCCTGGCGACTTCCAGGGTCAGTCGACCCTGATCGGACTGGCTGGCCAGGAACAGGAGGCGGTTGGCGTCGGTGGGCCGGAGTTGGGCCTCTCCGACGTCGGGCAGGTAGGTGGTCTTCGGCAGGTTCTTGGCATCGGCAAACGCATCGATGTTCGAGCCCATTGCGTGTCCGAGGGCTCGGGCCAGTTCTGGGTTCGCAGCGAAACTCTGGGCGGTCTTTCCGAACTTGTCCGCGTCGAGTGCGCCACCGCTTCGGTTCAGGAGCGGTTGGTCGCCGTGATGGGCGGGGTCCTGAGCGGCCTCCAAGGGTGCAAGGATTCCGGGTAGTCGGGTGAGAGATTCGCGTGCATGCAGTGCTTGCAATGTGGGCTTGCCGTCTGGGCCGAGGTCATGAGAGTCGGAGCCGATCCAGTCGACCATCTTGCCTACGGCTGCACCGCCGTCATCCCATTTGTGCTGGAACAGTGTTGTGGCCATCTGAGGGTCGTACTGCGAGAAGCTCTGGCCCGGAACGCCTTTGCCGAAGAGTTCATCGCTGCCGTGGCCGGTGAGCATCGCGTAGGAGGCTTCGTGGTTGCGGGCTCCGACGCTGAGGAAGTCCTGGGCGCTGCGGTTGGTGTTTCTGACCCAATCCGACTCTTCCAGATTGACATCACCGTATGGCGCGTAGCCGCCATGGTCGGCGATCCACGCTTGGTGTGCGGCTTGGCGCTCCAACTCGACGCCCATACGCTGACCCGGGATGTAACTCGGATCGCCGCTATTGAGAAAACGACCGAACTTGGCCATGTCCTCGGTGTAGTCGAAGAGGGCGTGGCGGTCGTCGATGGGGCCCTTGCCGAATAGGACCGCGCGATAGTCGTCGGGGAGGTCGCGGGTGTTGGAGTTCGGTGCGCCGGCGAAATTCGGTCGGGTTCCGATCATTTCGCGGACTTCGGAGTTGAGTTTGTTCCAGCCGCCGCGGTCGGCCACCTGTCCGTCGGGGCCGCGCGTGACGACGTTCTCATTGGACAGGGTCATCATGTTGTTGACGAGCTCTTGTCGCAATTGCAGCGCTTGCGGGGATCCGTTGGCCTGCAATGATTCCGAGAGCTTCCATAGGCCGTCGCGACCGGCTTTGTCGTAGAAGCCCGATAGGTAGTCCATCGTCGACTGTGGGACGGTGATCTGACCGCCCTTGGCCAGGATCTCCAATTGGTCAGGGGGCAGGCCCATTCCGGCTAGTCGATCCGCGAGTTGTGTGATCTTGTCGTCGGCGAGCTTCCCGTCGGCGACGTCTGCCCCGTCCTTGCGTCCGAGCTCGGCCGGGTCGACAGAGGTCAATGCAGGAGTGTCGATTCCCTTGCCGAGTTGGTCACCGCGGATCTGGACCTCGTTCGCGGCGTTGGTGATTCCCGCGATCACTTCGCCGACCGCTGTCATCAAGGCCGACTTCGCGGTGTCGATCAGGCCTTGATGATGGTCGATCCGCTCCTTGATCTTCTTCTTGTCCTGATCGGTGTAGTCGCTGGCGGTGTATGGATTGGCGTGCACCTTCCAGCCGTCATCGACGGTGAGCCCGACAGGACATTCGCCGTCGTGCTCGGCGTCGGACACCCGTCCGAGCAGGATGCGGCGTTCGTCCGAGAGCCGGCTGTCCGCCGTGCGCAGCGCGGCGGAGATGTCACGGATTTCCTGGGAGAGTTTGCGGCCCTCGGCGCGTTCTTCGGCGAATCGGTCGTAGGCGGCGAGATAGGCCTTGCCCTGCCAGTCGGTCCCCTGGAACTGGGTCAGGCTGCGATCCAGCTGGTCCTCGTAACTGGTGGTCTTGGCGTCGAGCTCGCCAGCCCATTGACTGAGCTTCTCGGGCTTCCAGCCCTCGACTTCCTTTCGGCTCGGCATCAGACGCCCTCTCCGGTATGGAAGAAGTGCATCTGCTCGAGCCGGTTCTTGAACTCGGTGTCGGTGACCTTGATGTCGTCAGCGCACTGGTTCACGATGCTGGCCAGCTTGCGCATGCGTTCCGCGATGCGCAGCCATGCGCCTTCTGTGTATCCGCCAGCCTGCGAGCATGCCGCGCCGATGGGAATCCCGGGAAGTGCGTCGCCGATCGTGTCGGCGGTGGTGCGCACGTCCAGGTTGTCGATCTCATCGCCGACCGAGGTCACTGTGGTGGCGAGTGTCTTCAGTTGGTCGATATCGGCCTGGAACATGTGTTCACCCTCCCCTTTGGGTCTCCAGCAACCTTCTGGTCATGAGCCTAGTTGGGTTCAGGAATTGCCCGAGATCTGCATCTTGTCAGATAGGAGGGCTTGAGAGAGGGCTTGGGTGGTGCTTACACCTGCTCTATTGAAGAAATGATCGCTGTGGGCGAATGGTCGGCACTGGGACGTGCCGTGGAGATTGCGCCTGCGACGATCAGGTTTGCCGCCAGCGCGAAGATGCCGCCATTGACTCCGAAAAGCGGGTCGTTGCCGGTGGCGTGGAGAAGGAGGACCGCCGCTCCGCCGGTCAGGAGCCCGGCACCCACGCCGAGCGCGGTCAGACGTCGCCAGTACAGGCCGAGGAGGACCGCCGGAACCAGTTGGGCAATGCCCTCGTAGGAGAGGACGGAGAGGTTGACCAGGAGTTTGGGGTAGAGGAGGGCTCCGGCTAGGGCGATTGCGCCGACGAGGAGGCCTATGAGCTGGGAGGCTTGGCGTTGGCGGGAATCGGAGGCGCCGCCCCCGCGGAGGCCGCCGCCGAGGATGGTTCGGCCACAGAGTGTGCCGATGGCAACCAGGAAGACGCTCATGGGGACGATCGCTGACAGGGCTCCTGCGATTCCGATCAGGGCTACGACCGGGGGCGGGAGGGAGTCGGTTACGAGGGTAAAGAGGGCTAGGTCAGGGTTGTGGAGGGTTGGGGCGGCGAAGAGGGCGGCGGCGCCGATGAGGATGGGGACCAGGAGGAGGACCTGGTACCAGGGGAGGAGGATTGAGTTGCGGCGGAGGGCGTTTGGGGATTTGGCGGAGAGGTAGCCGGCGACTGTGGTGGGGAAGACGCAGATGGTGATGGCGTTCAGGATGATCGTGGAGATGAACCAGGAGGCGCCGAAGGTGCCGCCGCCTGCGCCGGGGAAGGTCAGCCATTGCGGCTTTTCGGTGACGAGGCGGTTCAGGAGTTCGGCGGGGCCGTGGAAGTAGTGCCAGGGGAGGTAGATGGCGAGGATGGCTATCGAGAGGACGGCGAGGCTGTCCTTGAGGACGCTTACCCAGGCTGAGCCGCGGAGGCCGGAGGTCAGGATGAAGGTCTCGGCGACGAGGAATGAGATGACCGCGGCGGTTTTCAGGTTGATGGCGCCGTAGGACATGGCGTTGACGACTACGCCCATGCCCTGGATCTGTAGCTGCACATAGGGAACCAGGAAGATCGTGCAGATCAATGCGACGGCTATGCCCAAAGGCCTTGAGCGGAAACGGTGTTCGGCGATATCCGCGATCGACACCAGATGGTGTCGCGCGCAATAGGTCCAGAGCGCGGGCGCCACCAGATAAGCGACGGCCAACCCGGTGCTCAGGTACGCGATCAGATAGAAGATCGGAACGCCGTAGCGGTAGGACCAACCGGCCGCGCCGAGAAACGAGAAGCTCGTGTAGCTCTCGCCCGCCATCAACACCAAGACGAACAGCGTGCCCAGTCCGCGTTCGGTGATCGACCATTCGGACATGGATCGGGCCCGGCCACGTGCCGAGAGTATGCCGATCGCGACGGTAGCAACCATGGCGATCGCGAAGAGGCTGACGGCGACCGTCGCACGGCCCGTCATCGAAGGTCCTCGGGGAGATCTGCGCCGGGGCCGGGGCTTTCCGGATACGCCGAGTTCGCATCAGGGTCTTGAACCTGTGCGCCTGTGGCCGGGTCTGCGGGACCTGATGCGGCGTCGGTGGGAGCCACGGAGATGTCATCAGCCGGAACGAATTCCGCTGCGCCGGAACGGTATGCGGGATCGAAATGAGCTGCGAGCCAGATCAGCGGCCCGGTCAGGACGGTGACGGCGATGAGGTAGGCGATCAGGAATGGGATGCCGAGAATGCGCGGTTCGATACGGTTCGCTACGAACGGCGCGAGGCAGAAGAGGATGCCGGGGACCGTGAGGAGCAGCAGCGCTGGGCCGCGTTGGCGTAGAGGCGCGGCGGGCGCTGTCGATTCCGAGTCGGACATGGATCCTCCGGGTGGGCGGGTCGCTGTCGTCGCGAACTATTCCATGGGCGGGAGCAAGATCGTTGGTCCGGCGCGCGGCGGGGTGGTTTCGGCAGCCGATGGGGTGGGTCGAAGAGTGCGGTGGAGAGGATCGGGCAAACCCGGCGGTTGGAATTGTTTGGGCGCGTTGGGAATTGGTGTGGGGTTCGCGGGGAGTTTGTCGGTGGGATGCTCTAACGTGGCCGGGTATCTGTTCGCCTCGACTGTGGAGCGTTATGGCTGCCTCGTCCGATCTTCATTCCGTTGCGGTGCTCGGCTCGGCCGGGGATCGGCTGGTTATCTGGCACGTGAATGTGGGGATGGCGCTGGGGGAGTCGCGGCTATCGGGCGCTTGGGTGTTGGAGCGGTCGCGAGACGTGGAGATCGAGAGTCTCACAGCGCGATTCCCGGTCGTGCCGACCGACGATGTCCGGGTCGAGGAGGCCGCGGGCGTCGTTGATCTCGAGGCGACGGTCGAAACCGTGCGTGGCGCGGTCGAATCCGCGGATCAGAAGTTCGATGAGCAGGACGCGGCGGGTGGGAAGTTCGTTCGGCCGCGCTGGCCGGTGGTCGTGTCACCGACGGAGGTGTCGCTGACCGACTCGCAGGTCGACGTGGTCGACGATCACATCCGCCCGGTGCTCACCCTCGCCCGGGGGCTCGCGGATCTGGCCGATGCCTGGGCGGCGTTCGAATCTCTGCGGCTGGCCCGGGGTTTCCTGGTCGAGCTCGGTGGTCCCGTCGCGCGGCCGTTGCCGCTCGCGGTGCGGTGAACATGGCGGGACTGTCGTTCGCCGCCATCGATGTCGAGACCGCCAATTCCGCGCGGGGCAGTATCTGCGCGGTCGGCGTCACCGTCGTGCGCGACGGAAGGCGCGAGGCGACTGCCTCGTGGCTGTGCCGCCCGCCCGCGGGGCTGGACTTCTTCAACTGGCACAACATTCGCGTGCACGGGATCTCGGCGGCGATGGTCGCCGATCAGCCTTGCTTCGGCGAGCGCTTTCCAGAGGTGGTCGCGACGGTCGGAGATTTGCCGCTCATCGCCCATAACGCCGGGTTCGACAGCGGCGCGATCCGGGAAGCCTGCGTCCGCAGTGGAATCCAGGCGCCCGCATGGGATTTCAGCTGCAGCCTGTCACTGGCCCGCCGCCACCTGAACCTCGACAGCTACCGCCTGCCGCACGTCGCGGCCGCACTGGGCATCGATTTCACCAACCACCACGACGCCGCCGCAGATGCCGCGGCCGCCGCCGACATCGTGATCGCCCTGGCCGAACGGTCCGGTGTCGATTCACTGGCAGCGCTCGAGCGCCTGGTGGTCGATCGCCCATTGCGGACGGAACCGGTCCGCGCCGCATCCGGGATAGCTCGCGCCCAGCCCGAGGTGAGGGAGCGGCCGCGCCGATCCTGGTTCGGGCATGAGGAATTGGTCATCCCCACCGTGACCGGCACCGACCCCACACACCCGCTGTGCGGCGAAATCATCGTGTTCACAGGCGATCTCACGGCTATGAAACGCCAGGAGGCATGGAACGCGATCGCCGCCCACGGCGCGACACCGGCCCGGAACGTCACGCGGCGGACCACCGGTCTGGTCATCGGCGACGGCTTCCAGGGCACCGACCCCGCCGCATTCACGACATCGAAGGCGCGGCGAGTGGTCGAGCTTCGGGCGCGCGGACAGCGGATCGAGGTGATGGACGAAGCCGGATTCCTCGCTTGTCTCGGCCCGATCGAGACGACCGCCCAGGCCCACAGCCTGTGAGGTTATTGCGAGGTCCCGGTCGGCTCGGCAAGAGGAATGGGGATACTTCGCGGTGGTGGATCGGTTCCGGAGGCAACCGGATGACGGTGGACCGATAAGCTGCTTCGGGTGACCGACGAGAAACTGCTGCAGGGACCCATCCACGCTGTTCATGTCGAGCTGGGAGCCAGCTTCGCACCGTTCGGGGGGTGGGAGATGCCGGTTTCGTATGCGGGCACCGTGGGGGAGCACACCGCAGTGCGGACCACCGTGGGGCTGTTTGATGTCAGCCACCTCGGGAAGGCGACCGTGAAGGGGGCGGGGGCGGCGGCCTTCGTGAACTCGGCGCTCACCAATGATTTGAACCGGATTCGCCCGGGGAAGGCGCAGTACACGCTGTGCTGCACGCCCGAAGGCGGCGTGATCGATGACCTCATCGCCTACTACGTGAGCGATGACGAGATCTTCCTCGTGCCGAATGCCGCGAATACCGCGACCGTAGTGGCGGAGCTGCAGAAGGTCGCGCCCGAGGGCATCACCATCACCGACGAGCACCGCGGCTACGCGGTCTTCGCTGTGCAGGGGCCGCGGTCGGCGGAGGTGCTGGCCAAGCTCGGCCTGCCGACCGACATGGAATACATGGCTTACGAGGATGCCGAGTGGGATGGCCGCCCGGTCCGGGTCTGCCGCACCGGCTACACCGGTGAGCACGGCTACGAGCTGCTGCCTCGGTGGGAGGATGCCGAGGCTGTGTTCCGTGCGCTGGTCGCCGAGGTGCAGGCAGCCGATGGCCAGCCTGCCGGGCTGGGTGCGCGTGACACCTTGCGGACCGAGATGGGCTACCCGCTGCACGGACATGAACTGTCCCTGGACATTTCGCCGCTGCAGGCCCGCACCGGATGGGCTGTCGGCTGGAAGAAGCCGGAGTTCTGGGGCAAGTCGGCGCTGGAAGCCGAGAAGGCCGCTGGGCCGCGTCAAATTCTGCTGGGGCTCAAGGCGATCGACAAGGGTGTGCTGCGTCAAGGGCAGACCGTGATGCGCGGCGACGACCAGGTCGGTGAAACCACCTCCGGCACTTTCTCGCCCAGTCTCAAGGTCGGCATCGCCTTGGCGCTCCTCGACACCGCCGCGGGTATCGAGCCGGGCGATCAGGTCGAGGTGGACGTGCGCGGCCGACGCCTGCGCTGCGAGGTCATCCGCCCGCCGTTCGTCGAAACCCGCACGGCCTGAGCGGGTTTCCGGTTCAGAGCGAGAGTCTCCGGTGGTCGAGCCGCTGATCCGACCGGCGGTCCCGGCCGACTATGACGCCGTGTCCGGTGTCGTGGACGACTGGTGGGGCCGTTCGGTCGTGGCGGCCCTGCCCCGGCTGTTTCTGGATCATTTCGCGAAAACCAGCTTGGTCGCGGAGCAGTCCGACCGGCTCGTCGGATTCCTGATCGGATTCTTCGTGCCGGACGACCCGGTCAGGGCGTATATCCATTTCGTCGGTGTTCGCCCCGACCATCGCGGAACCGGGCTGGGCCGGGAACTCTACGACCGGTTCATCGCGGCGGCGAAAGCCGATGGCAGGACGGTGATCACCGCGATCACTTCGCCCGGCAATCGCGGCTCGATCGCGTTCCACCGCACGCTGGGGTTCACCGTCAACGGCCCGGTCGTGGACTACAACGGTCCGGGGCGCGACATGATCACCTTCGAACTGCGCTTGGATCGATGACTTTCAGCCGCACCAGGTGCCGACGACGTCGTTGTCCTGTTTGCAGTCGTCGAATTTCAGGCCGGCGGGGCGCAGGGTGGTGAGCACCTGCCGGAGGATGTCGTCGGTCGCCGCGCCGTCGACGGCCTGGTCGGCATAGATGACCATGACCACGGACTGGCCCTTGTTGCCCGCGATCGCGAGGGTGTGGACGACACCCGAGGCCGGGTGGGAGCAGTCGACGGAGCCGGGGTTGGTGAGGGTTGCGGTGACGTGGGCGGCGGGTTTGCCTTGGACGGTGAGGGTTTCGGCGCCGCTGACCGTGTAGGTGTCGTTGGGGCGGTCGTCGTTCATCGCTTTCACCGTCGCCCAGTTCTTGGCGACGTCGGTGGCCGCGGCGGCGGTGTCGCCGAGTTTGGAGCCGGTCACGCCTGCGATGGCTCGGGAGTGGTGGCCTTCGCAGGACTTGGGCTGGAGTTCGGCCGCGCCGCTCATGACCACGCGGTTGCTGCCGCTCTCGAAGCCGATGATGGTCGTAGGGGTCGGGACCGTCCAGTCCTGCGGGACGTCGTACACGGCATTGCGGGAGATGGAGTACGCGGTCTGCCAGCCCGGCGTCACCGCCGCGATGGTGGGGTTCGGGGCGGAGGTCGTGGTCGTCGGCAGCGGCTTCGTCTTGGTCGCCGTGTCCTGGAACCCGTATTGGTCTGCGGGAAGCGCGGTTCCGGTCACCGTGTGCGCGGGTGCCAGCGCCGCGACCACCAGGATGGCGACCAGTCCGAGCACGCTCACCGCGACCAGCGCGATCACCAGCGGCCGGGAGGAACGGGGTGGCTTGGACGTCGGATACTCCGGGTACACCCCGCCCACCCTATCCAGCCCCGTGGACCGCGGCCGGTTACCGAACAGCACCCGCCGACCAAGATGGGTATCCCGCACCGGCGTGTCGAGACCGGCGAATTAGACTCCAGGTCATGACACTTGCCGCGCAGTTCACCCGTGTCCCGCATCCCGCGCCACTACCGGCGCAGCGGCGGCAGGAGATTCTCGCGGAGCCCGGATTCGGGCGTTTCTTCACCGACCACATGGTGTCGCTGGATTACGTGGACGGGCAGTGGACCAACGGCCGCGTCGAACCCTACGGGCCGCTGGCCATGGACCCGGCGACCATGGTGTTCCACTACGGTCAGGCCATCTTCGAGGGCCTGAAGGCCTACCGTCAGGCCGACGGCAGCATCGCCACCTTCCGCGTGGATGCGAACGCCGCGCGTTTCCGCCGCTCGGCGGCCCGCATGGCGATGGCGCAGCTGCCCGACGAGCTGTTCATCGAATCCATTCGCCAGCTGCTCGAGGTCGACGCCGACTGGGTGCCCGCGGCCGGTGGTGAAGACGCGCTCTACCTGCGCCCGTTCATGTTCTCCACCGAGGTCGGCCTGGGCGTGAAGCCCGCCGCCAGCTACAAGTACCTGCTGCTCGGCGGCCCGGCCGGCGCGTACTTCCCGCGCGGGCTGAAGCCGGTCAAGGTGTGGCTGTCCACCGAATACGTGCGCGCGGCCCCCGGCGGCACCGGCGAGGCCAAGGTGGCGGGCAACTACGCCGCCTCGCTGCTGGCCCAGCAGCAGGCCGCGGAGAAGGGCTGCGACCAGGTGGTCTGGCTCGACGCCTGCGAGCACCGCTACGTCGAGGAGATGGGCACCAACAACCTGTTCTTCGTCTTCGGCAGCGGCTCCGACGCCCGCCTGGTGACCCCGGAGCTCTCCGGCTCCCTGCTCCCCGGCATCACCCGCGACTCGCTCATCACCCTGGCCGCCGACTCCGGCTACAAGGTCGAGGAGCGCAAGATCTCGGTCGCCGAATGGCGCAAGGGCGTCGAAACGGGCGACATCACCGAGGTTTTCGGCTGCGGCACCGCCGCCGTCGTCATCCCCGTCGGCTCGGTTCGCTCCGCCGAGGGCGAATTCACCATCGGCAACGGCGAACCCGGTGAGGTCACCATGGCCCTGCGCGACACCCTCACGGGCATCCAGCGCGGCACCTTCGCCGACAACCACGGCTGGCTCCGCACGATGGTCTGACCCACGCACCAAATCCGCCCGCCCCGAATACCTTCCGGGCGGGCGGATTGCTGTGAAGGGTGCTCTCCGGCGGCGGGCTCGGCCGAGACTGGCGCTGGTAGGGCTCGAGGCGTCCTGACCGCCGGGTCGGCTCGGGCGTCCCGCCCCGACCGCGGCTCGAGGGTTCTTGCCCCCATGGCGTGGCCGAGATCGACTACCCCCGATCGAGCGCATCCGCTCACCCAGCCACGCGATCATCGAGTGGCACATCCTGGAGGTGAAATGTCTGGAAGCTCCCCAAGTTCCCCTCCAGGATGTGCCGCTCGGCGGAATCAGCTGGGCATGAACATGTGCCACTGTTCGAGGGTTTGGGGGCGCATTACGTAGTTGTGGTCGCGGATGTGGGACAGGGTGGCGCTGGGCTCTTCGGAGTACCAGTGGCCGGGGTAGACCGTGGGGTTCGACTTCAGGTCCGAAAGGTAGCGCAGGCTGCGGAACATCGCGTCGGAGTCGCCGCCGGGGAAGTCGGTGCGGCCGCAGCCGTCGACGAACAGGGTGTCGCCCGCGATCAGGCGGTCCTCGAAGAGGAAGCACTGGCTGCCAGGCGTGTGCCCGGGCGTGTGCAGCAGCTCGATCTCGAACCCGCCGACCGCGACCTTGTCCCCGTGCGCGTGCCCGGTCAGCTCACTGGGCGCGATCCCGGTGACGTTCGCGACCCACGGCAGCTCCTCTGCATTGACGTGCACCGCCACATCGGTCTTCTCCAGCAGCTCCTTCACGCCCCGCAGCGTGAACCCCATCATCGTGCCGCCGACGTGATCGGGATGATGATGCGTGGCCAGCACCCCGGTCAGCCGCATCCCATCACCCTCGGCGATCTCGACCAACTGTCCCGCCTCATAGGCCGGATCCACGACCACGCATTCCCCGCTGTCCCGATCCCCGATCAGGTAGGCGAAGTTGCGCATCTGCGTCGCGATCGGATCGCCCACGGCCCAATCACGGCCGGAGAGCAGCTGGCGAAAGTACAAACGGTCGTCGGAGGCCATGCCCCACAGCGTATTGCGCGCGATGTATCTCCCCACACCCGGACCGGCTACGGCCGCGAAACACCACCTGCCAAAACCAAGCATTCGCATCCGCGTCAAATGTCCGAAAGTGCCGCCTGACCAGGAGTTTCTTGTCGGTAGCCGTTGCTAACCTGCCGTCATGCCCTCGGTACTGCACGAAGTACTCATCGAGCTGTTCCGGCACCGCCCGCAACTCGTCGCCGAGCTACTGCCGCTCGTCACCGAGACCCCGCTACCCGAATTCGACAATGCCCGAATGGAATCCGGCGATTGCCCCGACATCGACCCCACAGAGTACCGGGCCGACGCCGTCGTGGTCCTTGCCGCCGGGACCGATCCGGCGCTGGCCGTGATCGTGGAAGTCCAACTGCGACCGGACCGGAGAAAGATCTGGAGCTGGCCTGTCTATCTCACGACCCTGCGCGCCCGATTGCGTTGCGGCACGGTATTGCTCGTGCTGTGTCCGGATGACCACACGGCTGCCTACTGCCGAAGACCGATCACAGTCGCCCCGGGCTTTACCCTGAGACCGATCGTCATCCGACCATCGGATGTACCGGTGGTGGCAGACCCCGCTATCGCCACGGCGAATCCGGAACTGACAGTTCTCTCCGCGATCGCCCACCACAACGATCCTCATAGGGATGCCGTCTTCGGCGTGGTCGCCACCAACTTGGTCGACGCGCCTAACGGCGAAATGTACATTGACCTGGTAACGGCCGTCTTGCCAGAAGCGGCCCGGCACTTCTTGGAGAGCCTCATGACCGCCGGAACATACGAGTACAAGAGCGAGTTCGCCCGGCGTTACTTCAGTCAGGGCGAGGCCAAAGGAGAAGCCAAAGGAGAGGCGAAGGCCATCCTGGCGATCCTGCGTAAGCGAGGGATTGCCGTGGACGAGTCGGCCGTTGCTCGCGTCGGCGCGTGTACCGATCTCGAGCTGCTCGATGTCTGGATCGACAGGGCAGTGACAGCCAGCTCAGCCGACGAAGTCTTCGGAGATTGAATGACCGCCGGAACATACAGGTACAAGACCGAGTTCGGCCGACGTTTCCTCGAGGGCCGGACCGAGGACGAGCCCCTGGTCTTTACCCTGGGTAAGGCACTCGCTGAGATCCGTGGTGAAGCGAAGGCGTTGCTTCTGGTCTTGCGGAGCCGGGGGATAGCCGTGGACGCGGCAATCGTGGCCAGGGTCAAAGATCGCGCCGCCAGCGGGGATATCGGACGGCTCGAGGTGTGGTTGGAGAGGGCTGCAACCGCCGAATCAGCCGATGAGATATTCGGGCGACGGCGTCCGGCGGTGCAGGTGCCGCGAGAGGAATCCGCACGCCAATGACCGGCGTGCGGATTCGACCAGCTCAGCGGAGGATGGGTTCGATTTCGGCGGCTACTTCGGGGCCGTAGGCGTCGCGGAGGCGCTTCATGGCTACGTCGTGGTCGAGGGTCCAGTCTTGGGGGCCAACGGTTTCCAGGACCAGGACTGCGATGAGGGAGCCTAGTTGGGCGGAGCGTTCCAGGGAGAGGCCGGCGGATTGGCCGGTGAGGAAGCCGGCGCGGAAGGCGTCGCCTACGCCGGTGGGGTCGACCTTGGCGATGTCGGGGACTACGTCGACGTGGAGTTCGGTGCCGTCGCGGTCGACGATTTTCGCGCCCTTGGAGCCGAGGGTGGTGACGCGGATGCCTACGCGCTCACCGATTTCCGCTTCGGACAGGCCGGTCTTCTGGAGGAGGATGCCCCACTCGTACTCGTTGGAGAACAGGTAGTCGGCGCCGTCGATGAGGCGGAGTGCGGTTTCGCCGTCGATGAATGCCAGCTGCTGAGAGGGGTCGGCGGCGAATGGGATGCCCGCGGTGCGGCACTGGTCGGTGTGGCGCAGCATGGCTTCGGGGTCGTCGGCGCCGATCAGGACCAGCTCGAGGTCGCGGCCGAGTTGGGTGATGTCGATGTCGCGGGCCTCGGCCATGGCGCCGGGGTAGAAGGACGCGATCTGCGCCATGGTCTCGTCGGTGGTGCAGACGAAGCGGGCGGTGTGCAGGTCGGTGGAGACGCGCACGGCGGAGCAGTCGACGCCGTTGTCCTCCAACCACTTCCGGTAGTCGCCCCAGTCCTGGCCGACCGCGCCGACGAGCAGGGGGGTGCGGCCGAGCAGGCCCATCGCGTAGCTGATGTTGCCCGCGACGCCGCCCTTGCGGATCACGAGGTCGTCGACGAGGAAGCTGAGCGACACATGATTCAACTGGTCGGCGAGCAGCACATCGGAGAACTTGCCCGGAAAACGCATGAGGTGGTCGGTCGCGATGGACGCGGACACGGCGATGGTCACGAGATTCCTTCAGTGACGAGCGCTGCGCACACCTGCATGCGGGACGCCAACGCGGGGGCCGGTGGATGGGGGAGGCGAACCGAAAAGGGCTCGCATTAAAGAAAATAACACTGTCCGAGACGCATTAACCCAACTCTTCAGGGGCGTCGCCCCTGAACCCGAGAATTTCGGGGGCTCTGCCCCCGCACCCCCGGATGAGTGAAGGCGGGTCGTACCCGATCGGGAAGGAAGTCGCGTCCGGACACACAGCAGCGCGGAACATCCGGTCAGCGGATGTTCCGCGCTGTGCGGTCTAGCTCAGTTGAAGCTGTCGCCGCAGGCGCAGGAGCCGGTGGCGTTGGGGTTGTCGATGGTGAAACCCTGCTTCTCGATGGTGTCGACGAAGTCGATCGAGGCACCCTGGATGTAGGGGGCGCTCATCCGGTCGACCGCGAGCTTGACGCCGTTGAACTCCACGACCAGGTCGCCGTCGAGGGTGCGGTCATCGAAGAAGAGCTGGTAGCGCAGGCCCGCGCAGCCGCCGGGCTGGACGGCGATGCGCAGCGCGAGATCGTCGCGGCCTTCCTGATCCAGCAGCGCCTTGGCCTTGAGGGCGGCGGCTTCGGTCAGAGTCGCACCGTGAGTGGTGGTCTCGTTCTCAACAGTCATGAACTCTCCTAAGGGACCTGTTTTCAACCCGTGAAGGCGCACGGCTCGATGCCTGTCAACACCAGTCGGCGGGCGACTATTCCCCATCCTACGCGGCACTTATTCGCCGGAACGGCCAGGTTGCGCAGTCGCTGACAGATTGCTGGAGAGGTGTGCGACACAACAAACGGGCGGACCGGGATTTTCCGGGAAACGTGCCATCGAATAGCCTGGTCGGCGTGAAGTTCCTGCGCCGTGGCGAGACCACTCCCACCTCCGACAGCTCCAGCGTCGAAACCGATGCCGCGGTGGCGGAAAAGACCGTCACCCTCGGTAAGGGTCGTCCGACCCCGAAGCGACGCGAGGCCGAGGGCCGCAAGCGTGGCCCGGTCGCGCCCGCCCCGAAGACCGCCAAGGAGGCTCGCGCGCGCCGTAAGGAGCTACGCGGGACCAAGGCCGAGCGCAAGTCGGATTCGGCCGAGCGCCGCGCCGCCGCGCAGGATCGCCGGGCCCGCATGCTCGCCGGTGAGGAGCAGTACCTGCTGCCGCGCGACAAGGGCAAGGTCAAGGGGTATGTGCGTGACATCGTCGATGCGCGCCGCAATCTGCTCGGGCTGTTCATGCCGCTGGCGCTGGTGCTGATTCTCAGCATGATCCTCTCGCCCGCGCTGCAGGCGATCGTGACGCTGGCCATGCTGGTGATGATGCTGTTCATGATCATCGAGGGCATCGTGCTCGGGCGCATCGTGAACAAGCGGGTCCGGGAGCGCTACCCGGACACCACCGATTCCTCGTTCTCGCTGGGCTGGTACGCCTTCGTGCGCGCCTCGCAGGTGCGCCGGATGCGTGCGCCGAAGCCGCGGGTGAACGCGGGCGACGCGGTCTAGCACATCGGCCGAGTCGGCCAGAAGTTGTGCCCTGGCGGGCGGATTCGAACCATTGCGGTTCGGAGCCGCCCGTCAGTTGTGTTCGCGGTAGGTGGACATGGCGCGGATCTCGAGTGCCACGCGATCGCGGTCGCGGTCGAGGGCATTGCTGGATCCGGCGAATTCCCAGCTGTTTTCGCGGTGGAAGGGGACTGCCCGGCCGGCCGCGGCGAGCAGGGCGACGAATCGACGGAACATGGTGACTGCTTCGGAGGTGCCGGTCGCGGTGTGGAAGGTGCCGTGTCCGGAGGTGATGGTGGTCATGCGTGGGCCTCGCCCTCATCGGTGGGATCGGTGGTTTCTCCGGCCATGAGGCCGAAGGTCATGGTGCCGAGCGCCGTCATGACGGTTCCGGCTGCGACGATTGCGGACAGTGCTTGCATGGCAGTAAGTTTTCTATAGAGAACATACCGCCAACAGTGGCAGTTCTGACATAGTTCGCAAATATTCGGCCAGATGGGATCGGAACATGCTCTCGAAGGTCGCCGTGGTCCTCAACGACCACCTCGCCATGTTCGAATTCGGCGTCGTCTGTGAGGTTTTCGGCCTCGACCGGACCGCCGACGGATTGCCCGGCTTCGACTTCCGGGTCTGCGGTATCGAACCCGGGAAACCGCTCATCTCCAGCTCACCGGGCATCCACGTGACGCCCGAATACGGGCTCGAGGAGCTGCGGGACGCGGATCTGGTTGCCATTCCGGCGTTTCCGATCTACGCCGACAATCCCTTCGACCAGCGCATGATCGACGCGGTGCGCGACGCCTCCGAGCGCGGGGCGACGGTGTTGACGGTGTGCTCGGGCGCGTTCCTCGCCGGGGCGGCCGGACTGCTCGACAACCGCAAATGCACCACACACTGGCGGTATGTCGACCTGCTGGCGGAGAAGTTCCCGCAGGCGACCGTGGATCCGGACGTGCTGTTCGTGGACGAGGGCAACCTCATCACCAGCGCCGGCACGGCCGCGGGCATCGACGCCGCGCTGCACCTGGTGCGGCGCGAACTCGGCAGCAGCGTTGCCAATGCCATCGCCCGCCGCATGGTGGTGCCGCCCCAGCGCGACGGCGGGCAGCGGCAATTCATCGAACGGCCCGTCGTGGACTGCGACTCCGACAGCCTCAGCGAAACCCTGCACTGGATGGGCGAGCACCTCGAACTGCCGCACACCGTCGAGGCCCTGGCCGCCCGCACCGCCATGTCCACCCGCACCTTCGCCCGCCGCTTCGCCGCCGAGACCGGCACGACACCGGTCAAATGGCTCACCGGCCAGCGCGTCCTCCTAGCCAAACAACTCCTCGAAGACACCGACATGGACCTCGAATCCCTAGCCCACCGTTGCGGCTTCGGCTCCGGCGCCCTCCTACGCCACCACTTCCAGCGCGTCGTAGGCATCGCCCCGGTCGAATACCGCCGCCGCTTCGGTGTACGCGTGTCCTGAAGGTGCGGTTCGTCCAGGACCGGGAATGGCCGTGCCGACTCCGCCGGAGTGGCGGGGCAATTGATACCGTGCTGACGTGTCGCACAGTGCTCAGACAACCGATCGGCCGTTGCGGACCCTGGTGCTCGGTGGCGCCCGGTCCGGGAAGTCGGCGTTCGCGGAACAGCTGGCCGGGTCGGAGGCGGTGCGGTACGTGGCCACCGCGGTGGCCGATCCCGCCGATGCCGACTTTGCCGAACGTATTGCGGCGCACCGGGCTCGGCGGCCCGGTAGCTGGACGATCGTGGAGGGGGACCTGGTTGCGGCGCTGCGCGAGGCGGCGCCCGTCACGCTAGTCGATGACCTCGGCACTTGGCTGACTGCGCGGCTCGATGCTCGCGGCGCGTGGGACTCGCCGCGCGGGACTTTGAGCCCGGAGATGGACACCCTGGTCACGGCTGTCGACCACTATCGCGAGCGGCTGATCATCGTCAGCCCCGAGGTGGGGCTGGGCGTCATTCCCGCCACCGCCTCCGGCCGCCTCTTCCGGGACGAGATCGGCACCCTGAACCAGCGCCTGGCCGACATCTGCGACGAGGTGTTCCTGGTCGTCGCCGGGCATGCCCTCCAGATCAAGCCTGACCGCGCGGCCGCCTCGGCCGCGGCCCTCACCGACGCGGCCACGAGTTCCGCGGCCGCGGTGGAGACTTCGGTCGCTCCGGCCACCCCCGCCGTGGATGAGTCTGCGCCGCAGCCGGTTCCGGCCGCTGCCGCCGTGGTGGACGCCGCCGCCGGTTTGAGCATGACCGCGGCCGGGGCGGTGACCGCCGCCGCGCTCGAAGCCGACGCGGCCGCGACCGAAGCACCGCGGCTTACCAAGCCGGTGCGGATCTCGTTCGGGCCGGTGCCGGGGCCGGATGCGGGGGTACGGGCGGCTGCTGAGGAGCGGCAGTTGCAGTTGACCAAGCCTGGTGGGGCTTTGGGGCGGTTGGAGAAGTTGGCCAATTGGGTGGCGGCTTGTCAGGGGGTTTGCCCGCCCAAGCAGTTCGAGCGGGCTCGGGTTGTGGTGTTCGCGGGGGATCACGGGGTGGCTCGGCATGGGGTGTCGGCGTATCCGAGTGAGGTGACCGGGCAGATGGTTGCCAATTTCCTCAATGGCGGGGCTGCGGTGAATGTGCTGGCGCGGTTGGCCGATGCCAGTGTGCGGGTGGAAGACATTGCGGTGGAAGGGGATACCGCGCCGGAGATTTCGCGGCACAAGGTGCGGCGGTCCAGCGGGTCGATCGACCGCGAGGACGCCATGAGCGAGGCTGAGGTGCAGGCGGCGCTGGCGGCCGGGGCGGCCATCGCCGACGAGGAAATCGATTCCGGCGCTGACCTTCTCATCGCCGGCGACATGGGCATCGGCAACACCACGCCCGCGACCGTGCTGATCGCGTCGATCACCGACACCGAACCGGTGATCGCCGTCGGGCGTGGCACCGGTGTCGACGATGCGGGCTGGATCCGCAAGACCGCCGCCATCCGCGACGCCATGTGGCGGGCGCGCCCGGTCGTCAAGGATCCGGTTGCGTTGCTGCGCACCGCTTCCGGCGCGGACTTCGCCGCCATGGCTGGCTTCCTGGCCCGCGCCGCCGCCCGCCGCACCCCGGTCATCCTCGACGGCGTCGTGGTAACCGCCGCGGCCCTGGTCGCCGACCAGCTTGCCCCCGGCGCCCGCGCCTGGTGGGTCTCGGGTCACCGCTCCAGCGAGCCCTCCCACACCATCGCCCTGCAGCGCCTCGACCTCGAGCCGCTCGTCGACATGGGCATGCGCCTGGGTGAGGGCTCCGGCGCGGTCGCCGCCCTCCCGCTCCTGCGCGCGGCCGTCGCCACCCTCGCCGAGATGGCCACCTTCGCCGAAGCGGGCGTCAGCACCGCGGACGCCCCCGCCGAATCAACCGGCGCCTAGCCGAGTCGCGGCGTGAACGGGATACGGCTGGCGATTTCGTGGCTGACCGTGTTGCCGGTGCGGGGTCCGAATGAGGTGGATCGGGCCGCCGCCGGGCAGGCTATCGCGTTCGCGCCGTTGGTTGGGATTCTGCTCGGCGGTGCGGCCGCCGGGCTGATGTGGGGGCTCGGGGAAGTAGGGGCCTCGTGGTTGCTGGCCGGGCTCGTCACGGTGGGTGGGCTGGCGTTGCTCACGCGGGGGATGCATATCGATGGGCTCGCGGACACGATGGATGGGCTCGGGAGTTATGGGCCGCCGGAGCGAGCCCGGGAGATCATGAAGAGTGGTGGGGCGGGGCCGTTCGGGGTGGCGGCGCTGGTGTTCGGGATTGGGGTGCAGGCGGTTTCGTTCGCGGCGTTGGCTGGCGCGGGGCGGTGGCTGGCCATCGGGTTGGCGGTGGCCGTGGGGCGGGTCGCCGTGGTGATGGCTTGCCGGAGGGGTATCGAGGCCGCGCCCGGGGCCGGGTTCGGGGCACTGGTGGCGGGGACACAGGGGCCTGCGGTGGGGCTAGTGTGGGGTGGGATCGCTACGGCGGCTGCGGTTTTCGCGGTTGGCAATCGGTGGCAGGGGCCGGTGGCGGTGGTGCTGGCGTTGGGGGTGGCGGCGTTGGTGGTGCGGCATTGTGTGCGGCGGTTCGGGGGGCTCAATGGTGATGTGCTCGGGGCCGCACTGGAATTGAGCGTGAGCGTGGCCGCCGCGGTGTTGTCCTTCGCTCGGTAGGGGTCGGGCGCTCGAAGTATTTCCGTTGGTGCGCTGCGGTGTAGCAGATAATTTGCCGGTGCAATCCGACCGACCAGTGGTGGCGAATACAACGTGATCGCAACCGCTGCCCTGGTCCGGAAATGGAGTCGCGCAAATGCTCGGAGTTGTTTTGCAGCTCGGTGTGCTGGTGCTGTTCGCGGTGGTGGCGGTGCTGATATTCGTGGTGGGGGACCGGGTGCGGCCCAAGTCGTGGCAGCACGGCGATGACGCGGGGGCCGGGCACATGATGATGGACCTGGTGAACATGTTCTTCGCCGCCATCGTGGCCTTCGTGGTGGTGATCCTGTGGCAGCAGTACGACACCTCGCACGCACACACGGTGTCGGAGGGCAAGGCGTTGGTGAGCGTGTACGAGACCGCCAATGACATGCCAGAGCAGGACCGCAAGCAGATCCAGGGACTGGTGAAGGACTACACGAAGCAGGTCATCGGCGACGAGTGGCGGGTGATGGACAAGCAGCGGCGGCTCAGCCCGGCCGCGCAGGCCACCCTCGACGATCTGCGGGAGGCGGTGGCCGCCGCCCCGGCCGGTGACGAGAACGCCAAGGCTACACAGGACAAGGCGCAGGACGGCGTCGACGCCATCGTGGAAGCGCGCTACGACCGGGGCCTGGACGCGGCCTATCGACTGCCCGGATTCCTCTATGTGGCACTGTGGTTCGCGACCGGCATGCTGCTGTTCGGCACCGTGCTCTCCGGCGTGGTGGTGTCCAAGCGCAGCGTCATCATGACCGGCCTGTTCGGACTGGTGATCGGCGCGGTGATGGTGGCCGTCCACCAGTTGGATCAGCCGTTCTCCGGCAGTAACCACGTCTCCAAGGACGCCTACGAACTGGCGCTGTCCCGATTCGAGCACCTCACCTCCTCGGCCCCGGCGGCCAGCGCCAACCCGCGCTGACACCGGTGCCGGCGGAGGGCTTTCGGTGCTCACAGATTCGGGACAGGGAGGCAGCGTGAACCGAACCAGCAGGGCGGCACGGGGATTCGCGGTGGCGACGGCGGTACCGCTGGCCGCGGCGCTGCTAGCCGTGCGGCCCGGCCCGGCCGCGGCCGATCCGGACGCGCCCGCGGTGCCGCCGATCGGGGAAATCCTCAGCGGCAGTGCGGGATCCGACGGATCGACCGGCACCCTCGGCCAGATCGACGCCCCGACCGGGAGCGCGCTCGGGCTCGGCACGGGCAGCAGTTACAGCGGCAGCCAGTCCGGGCCGGGCACCGGCGGCGTAACCTCCGGCAGTGCCCTGGGCCTCAACCCGACACCGGCCGCGGGCGGCGGGCTGAGCACCGGCAGCAGCGTGTCGGGTAGCGCCGAGACCGGCAGCGGAGTCGCCGCGAATGTCGCGAGTCTGGCGCTGCCGCACGTGAATCCGCTGATGGAACGGTCGAGGCCGGTGGATGCCGCTCCGCCGCAGCCGGTCGCCGCACCGAACACGCTCGGCGGACTGGCCGGATTGGATTCCGGCAGCGTCCTCACCGCCTGCGCGGGCAGCGCGGTCGTCGGCAGCGCAGTACTGGGTCTGGGACTGCTGACCGGCAGCGGCACCGGATCCGGCCTGCTCGGACCAGGATTCATCCCCGGCTCCAGCGGTTTGGTCGGCCCCGGTTCCGTCGGTGCGGGCAGCGTGGTGGTCGGCAGTGCCGTGACCGGCAGCGCGTTGCTCACCTGCCTGCTCCTGCTGCCGATCCCGATGCCACCGGAACCCGCTGTACCGCTGGAGATTCCGCACCCACCAGCCGCCGCGCCGGTGGCGGCGCCCGTGGCGGTGGTACCGGCGCCAGAGGTGGTTCCGCCTGCGCCGCAGCCGGTTCCGCCGCCACCACCGCCGCCACCGCCCCCGCCGGTCGCCTACGTCGCACCGACTCCTGCTCCGGCACCGATCAACTGGACGGCCCTGCAAGTCATGACCGTCATGATCATCACCATCATCGCCGGTGCCCGCGCCCGAATCGCCCGCAGCCATCGCCCCGGCGGCGTCGGCTAAGCGCCTGGTTGAAAGCTCACCTCGTCATTCCGGCGTGCCTTTGGCCGGAATCCACCCCGTGCAGCGAGATCCCGGCCAAATGCACGCCGGGATGACGGGTTGGCACGCCGGGATGACGGGTTGGATTCCGTCGAAGTGCTTAGACCAACTTCCAAGCGGCCGTGAGCGATTCGCGCAGGATCTGCTCGATCTCCGTGAACTGCGCCTGGTCGCAGATCAGCGGTGGAGCCAGCTGGATCACCGGTTCGGCGCGGTCGTCGGCGCGGCAGTAGAGGCCGTTGGCGAAGAGCTCCTTGGAGAGGAATTCGCGCAGGATGCGGACCGAATCCTCGGCGGTGAACCGTTCCCTGGTGGCCTTGTCCTTCACCAGTTCGACGGCCCAGAAGTATCCGGCCCCCCGGACCTCGCCCACGATCGGGAGATCGGTGAGCCGCTCGAGGGTGCTCCGGAAGCCCGCTTCATTGGTGCGAACGTGCTCGTAGAGTCCCTCGCGCTCGAGGATGTCGAGGTTGGCCAGCGCCACCGCGCAGGAGACCGGGTGACCGCCGTAGGTGGAACCGTGCATGAACGGGGTTCCGCTCCGGTGGAACGGCTCCGCCAGGCGGTCGCTGATGAGCACCGCGCCCAGCGGGGCGTAGCCGGAGGTGAGTCCCTTGGCGGTGGTGATCATGTCCGGCTGATACCCGAAACGCTCTGCGCCGAAGGCGGTTCCGAGCCGCCCGAAGGCACAGATCACCTCGTCGGAGACCAGCAGCACGTCGTGGCGATCGCAGATCTCACGCACCCGCTGGAAGTACCCGGGCGGCGGCACGAAGCAGCCGCCGGTGTTCTGCACGGGTTCGAGGAAGACCGCGGCCACGGTCTCCGGTCCCTCGAAGAGGATGGCCTCCTCGATGCGGTCCGCCGCCCACAGCCCGTACGCCTCGTAGTCGTCGGCATGCTCGGTCGCGCGATAGAAATTGGTGTTCGGGACGCGCTGTGTGCTGGGCACCAGCGGCTCGAAAGGCGCCTTGGCCCCGGGGATTCCGGTGATCGACAGCGCCCCCAGCGAGGTGCCGTGATAGGCCATCGAGCGGCTGATCACCTTGTGCTTGGTCGGCTGCCCGGCCAACTTGAAATATTGGCGCGCGAGTTTCCACGCGGTTTCCACGGATTCGCCGCCGCTGACGGTGAAGAACACGCGGTTGAGATCGCCGGGCGCCGAATCCGCCAGCCGCTCCGCCAGTTCCACGGCCGGCGGATGCGCGTACCCCCACAGCGGGAAGTACGGCAATTCCCGCATCTGCCGGGCCGCGGCCTCGGCGAGTTCGGTGCGCCCGTGCCCTACCTGGACCGCGAACAGGCCCGCCAGCCCGTCCAGGTAGCGCTTGCCGGAGCCATCGAAGAGATATGCGCCCTCCCCCCGCACGATGAGTGGCGCGTCGCCTTCATCGCGCCCGTTGTGGGTGGTGAAGTGCATCCAGAGGTTGTCGCGCAGCACGCGCGACGCGGTGTTGCCGCCCGTGAAAGACAAGGGCTCGGCGGTGGCGGTCATGAGGGACTCCTCGAATGTCGTTGGTACTCCGGTCATCCCGGCGGCCCGGCGCGGAAGCCGGGCCGCCGAGGGGCGAAATCAGCTGTCGAAGCCCAGACCCGTGTAGTCGAGGGTCTTCAACCACAGATTGCGGCGACCCTGACGTGAATCGGCGCGCGCGAGCGACCAGCGGGTGAGATTGATGCCCGCCGACCGCAGCGGCTCCGGCGGCAGCGGCAGCGGCCGGGAACGCACCATTCGCAGCCGGGTCAGCTCGGTGTCCAGCCCGTAGAGCTGATCGAGCATCACCTCAGCGCCGAATCGCGTTGCGCCGACACCCAATCCGGTGTATCCGGCCCCGTAGACCAGCCTGCCCTTGTACGCCGAGCCGAAGAACGCGCAGAACCGCCCGCAGGTATCGATGATGCCGCCCCAGCGATGGGTGAAGCGCAGACCGTCGAGCTGAGGGAAGGTCTGGAAGAAGTGCGCGGCCAGGGTCTCGAAGGTGGCCTCGTTGTACTCCAGACTCGGCGAGACCCGGCCACCGTAGTGGTAGATGGCGTCCCAGCCGCCGAACAGAATGCGGTTGTCGCTGGTCAGGCGGTAATAGTGGAACCGGTAGGAGGCGTCGCCCAGACCCATGCGATGCCGCGCCCACCCGATCGACTCGAGCTGTTCGGCGGTGAGCGGTTCGGTCATGAGCGCGTAGTCGTAGACCGGCACCACATGCCGCGACACCTTGGGCAGCGGCCCGGCGAAGGCGCTGGTGCACAACGCGACCCGGGGCGCACGAACCTCGCCGTGCGGCGTGTGCAGGGTCAGCGCGCCACCGCGTGATTTCGAAATCCGCTGCACCGGAGTGCCTTCGAAGATCCGCACACCCAGTTCGAGGCAGGCGCGCCGCAGTCCCCAGGCCAGTCGCGCCGGATCGAGCATGGCGACACCGTCGCGATCCCACCAGCCGCCCAGATACGTGGGCGAGTGCACCATGTTCTGCACGGTGGGCGCGTCCAGCAGCTCGCTGCGATGGCCGAGAGCCGTTGCGGCGTCATGGCTTTCGCGCAGCCACTCCAGCTCGTGCGGCGCGGTGGCCACCTCCATTTCGCCGGTGCGCTCGAAATCGCAGTCGATGCCGTATCGGCCGATGGCCGCCTCGATGGCATCGAGATTGGCGCGGCCCAGGCGCTCGAGATCGTCGATCTCGTCGGGGAATCGCTCCATCCCGTTGGCGAGCCCGTGGGTGAGGCTGGCCGCGCAGAACCCGCCGTTGCGTCCGGAGGCGGCGTGCCCGCACATGGCCGATTCGACGAGCACCACATCGGTGCCCGGATCTCTTTCCTTGGCCAGCAGGGCCGTCCAGAGCCCGCTGTAGCCGCCGCCGATGACGGCCAGATCCGCGGTGGTGGCGGTGGTCAATGGGTCGGTCGGAGCGGGACGCTCCTTCCGGTCGGTCCAGAACGGCGTCGGCGCTGCCTCAGCGAGTGCCGACGCCCACAGTTTGCTTCCTTTGGCCTGCATGGCCGATCAACTCCTATTTCTCTTGGCGAGCGGTCCGGCCGCCCGACCGGGTGAAAACCTGCCCGGCGACGACGAACACCAGCGAGATCAGGAAGGTCGCGCTGGCGACGGCGTTCACCTGCGGCGGAATGCCGCGCAGGTTGATGCCCCACACGTACATGGGGAAGGTCTCCGCCGTACCGGCGGTGAAATTGGTGACGACGAAATCGTCGAAGGACAGCGAGAAGGCAAGCAGCGCACCGGCGATGATGCCGGGCCACACCAGCGGCAGCACCACCGAACGGAACGCCTGCACCGGCGTCGCGTACAGGTCCATGGCGGCCTCTTGCAGCCGCGGGTCCAGCCCGGCCACCCGGGCCTTCACGGTCACCACCACGAACGACAGGCAGAACATGATGTGCGCGATGAGGACAGCCCAGAAGCCCAGGGGGATACCGAAACTCACGAACAGCGTCAGCAGCGAGGAGCCCATCACGATCTCGGGGGTGGCCATGGGCAGGAAGATGAACGCCTGCACCACGGATCGGCCGCGGAAGCGATACCGGGCCAGCGCGAACGCGATCGCGGTGCCGAGCACGGTGGCGATCACCGCCGCCAGGGCGCCGATGATCAGGCTCATGATCAGCGCGTCGCGCAGCCCGGCCGGGCCGAACATGTCGGTCCAGTTGTGCCAGGTGAAGTGGAAGTCGTCGAAGTCCAGGACATAGGTGGTGTTGCGGCTGCCGGGCTGATTGAACGACAGCAGCAGCACGACGGCGATGGGGGTGAGCAGGTAGATCAGGATCAGCAGGCCCAGTAGCAGCACCCAGTTCGCGCGCAGGCGACGGAGCATCTCACACCACCTCGTCGCTGTCGGTCTTGCGCAGATACAGCAGCACCAGCACCAGAATCGCGACCATGAGCATGACCGAGAGCGCCGAGCCCACCGGCAGGTCCTTGACCACCAGCAGCCGGGACTGGATCACATTGCCGATCATGGTCGTATTGGTGTTGCCGAGCAGTTGCGAGTTCACGTAGTCGCCGGTCGCCGGGACGAAGGTGAGCAGCGTGCCCGCCACCAGACCCGGCAGCGTCAAGGGCAGCGTCACCCGCCGGAAGGTGCGGACCGGTCCGTGCGCCAGATCCGCGGAGGCCTCCAGCAGTCGCGGATCGAGCTTGTCCAGGCTGGCGTACAACGGCAGCACCATGAACGGCAGGAAGTTGTAGACGAGTCCGGCGATGACCGCGAACGGGGTGGCCAGCAGCCGCCCGTCCGGGCCGAGTAGATGGATGGCGCGCAGGAATCCGACGAATTCACCGCTGTCGGCGAGGATCGCCTTCCACGCGAAGGTGCGCACCAGGAAGCTGGTGAAGAACGGTGCGACGACGGCGATCAGCATGAGGTTCTTCCACCGGCCGCTCTTGAGCGCGATCGCATACGCCAGCGGATAGCCGAGCAGCACGCAGATCCCGGTGCACAGCAGCGAATAGACGATCGAGCGCAGGATCTGCGGATGGTAGAGATGCCAGGCGTAGCCGAAGTTGTCCAGGGAAAACGTCTGGGCATAACCGGATTCGAGCGATCCCGCGCGGTCGTACATGCTGGCGGCCAGCAACTGCACCACCGGCACCGCGAAGAAGGCCAGCAGGAACAGCATGCCGGGCGCCAACAGGAAATACGGTGTGAGGCCGCGTTTTTCACGGGGTTCGGCGGCCTCGGCGGCCGGCGGGGCGGATAGGACGGCCGTCATTCGGACCGCCCCAGCAGGAAGGCGTGCTCGGGACTCCAGTGCACGCTGACCTGTGTCCCCGGCGCCAGCACCGTCCCCGCGCCCGTATTGGGGACGTGCGCGCACATTTCCTGGCCCCACCTGGATTTCACTAGGTATTGCGTGGAGACGCCCAGGAAGATGGTGTCGGTGACCACGCCCGGAATCTGCTCCCGTCCGGCGGGCACGTCCGCGGAATCCGCTGCCAGGCCCAGCTTTTCGGGACGAATCCCGAGCAGCGCCTCGCCCGAGGTGACCCGGCACCGCGACGCGGGGATCGAGAGCCGATGCCCGTGCACGTCCAGCCCGACGGTGTCCTCGCCGCCGGTCGCGGTCGCCTCGAGCAGATTGGACTGGCCGAGGAAGTTCGCCACGAACGCGGTGGCCGGGAAATCGTAGATCTGTTGTGGCGCACCGGATTGCTCGAGCCGCCCGCCGTTCATCACCGCCACGGTGTCGGCCATGCTCATGGCCTCCTCCTGGTCATGGGTGATGTGCACGAAGGTGATGCCGACCTCGGTCTGCAGCCGCTTGAGCTCCAGCTGCATCTGGCGGCGCAGCTTCAGATCCAGTGCGCCCAGCGGCTCGTCGAGCAGCAACACCTCGGGGTGGTTGACCAGAGCGCGGGCCAGTGCCACGCGCTGTTGCTGGCCGCCGGAGAGCTGGGCGGGCTTGCGCGCGCCGAAGCCCTCCAACTGCACCAGTTTCAGCATCTGATCGCTCTGCTGCCGGGCGGCGCGCTTGTCGATTCCCTTGCGGCGCAGGCCGTATCCGACGTTCTCGGCGACGGTCAGGTGCGGGAACAGCGCGTAGCTCTGGAACACCGTATTGATCGGCCGCCGGTACGGGCGCAGGTGCGTGATGTCCTGCTCGCCCAGGGTGATCCGGCCGCCGGTCGGCTCGTCCAGCCCGGCGATCATGCGCAGCGTGGTGGTCTTGCCGCAGCCCGAGGCGCCCAGCACCGCGAAGAAGGAGCCGTCGGGGATGGTGAGGTTCAGCTCCCGCACCGCGGTGAAATCGCCGAAAGTCTTTGTCACGCCGTCCAGGCGCAGGTCCTGGGCGCTCATCACGCACCCGTGACGGTCTGGAACTTGGCCTGGTAGTCCTTCTCCTTGGCCTCGTCCAGCGACATGAAGATCTGCAGCTTCTTCTGGGTCGCGGCATCGGGGAAGATCAGCGGATTCTGCGCGAGGGTCGGGTTGAACTTCGCCATCTCCTCCTGCGCGCCGGCCACCGGGCAGACGTAGTTCACGAAGGCGGCGAGCTTGGCGGCGATGGCCGGGTCGTAGTAGAAGTCCAGCAGCGCCATGGCATTCGCGGCGTGCTTCGAGGTCACCGGGATCATGGCATTGTCGGAGTACAGCACCGGGCCCTCGTCGGGCATGATGAACTTGATCTTCGGATCGTTGGCGGTGAGCTGGATGACGTCCCCCGACCACGCCATACAGGCCGCGATATCGCCCTTGGCCAGATCCTGCACGTACTCGTTGCCGGTGAACTTGCGAACGTGGCCGGACTGCACGGCCTTCTGGAGTTTCGCGAGCGCGTTGTCGTAGTCGGCGTCGGTGAACTGCGCGGCGCTCTTGCCGATGGAGTGCAGCATCAGGCCCATGGTGTCGGGCATCTCGGTCAGGCAGGTCACCTTGCCCTTGAGATCGGGGCGGGTGAGCAGTTCGTCGATGCTGTGGACCTCGCCCGTCACATTGGTGTTCACGCCGATGCCGACCAGTCCGGACTGCCAGGGCACCAGGTGGTCGTTGGCCGGATCGATGGAGGCGCCGCGCAGCATGGGATGCAGGTTGCGCACGAAGTTCGGCATCTTGGACACATCGAGCTTCTGGGTGTAGCCCTGCCGCACGACCTTCACCGCGGTCGAATCCGACAGCACGATGAGGTCGCGGTCGATGGACTTGCAGGCGGTCAGTTCCGCGCCGACCTTGCCCCAGAACTCGTTGTTGTCATTGATATCGGCGACATAGGAGACCTTGATGCCCGACTTGTCGGTGAATGCCGCCATGGTCGGGTGGATTTCGGCATTGCCGGGATCTTCGTCGAGGTAGCCGGGCCAGTTCGAGAAGTTGATGGACTTCTCGCTCGCCGAGGCGTCGGCGGGTACCGCGCAGGCCAGCTCGCCGTTCTTGGCGGCGGAACCCTTGGTGCCGCAGGCCGCGACCGCGCCGCCCAGTGCGAGGAGCGCACCGGCCTGCAGCAGGCCGCGCCGGGTGGGCCGGGCGAGCGCGGAGCGAATCGGGGGCGGCAGGGAATCGGAGGAGTTCATGCGGAGCGCACCTTCACCAAGCGGGGAGAACCAAGATCGCAGCGGTGCTGCGGTCTGGACGAGGTTCTCAGCGCCTTGTTACGGGACAAGCGATTCCATTGCAAAATCCGCGTTACGCAACGAAATCAGTCGTGGTGAAAGAAATTCGGTGTCCGCTCAGTGGGATTCCCTGGATCACCCTGCCGCCGGTGTCACTTGCGGAACTTGGTCTCCAGGTCGGTGGCGGTGGCCTGGAGGTCGGCGGCGGTGTTGGTCTTGAAGATGCCCTGGAAGCCCGCCTCGGCCTTGATCGCGGCCTCGACCTCCGGATCGTGGTAGATCTCGGTGAGGCGCAGGTACTTCGGGTTGTCCTTGTCCGCGGCGCGGGCGGCGAAGATATTGATGTACTGCTTCAGGTCCGGGCGGTTGGGGTCGTCGGTGTAGATGATCTGGTCGTTGGTGAGACCGGCCTGCCGGGCCCAGGTGTCGTCGACGTAGGCGGCGTCCACGCTGTCCAGGGAGGCGGCGGTGAGGGTGGGGTCGATGGTGGTGAGCCGGACCTTGGAGGCGGACTTGTCGACATCCTCGAGCTTCGAATCCCAGGAGCCGCCGTTGCGCAGCACGATGAGCCCGGCGGCGGCGAGGTTCAGCAGCGGCCGCACCTGATTCGCGGGATTGTTGCTCAGCGTGATCTCGCCGCCCTGCGGAATCTCGCCGACGGTCTTGTGCTTCTTGGAGTACAGGCCCAGCGGGTAGATCTCCGTGGCCCCGATCGGCACCAGCGTGTCGTTGTTGCGGGCGTTGTAGTTGGCCAGGTACCGGATGTGCTGGAACTTGTTGATATCGACGCGGCCCTGGGAGAGTGCGGGATTGGGCTGGTTGTAATCGGTGAAGTTGGTGAACTCGACCT
>NZ_BAFX01000202.1 GCF_000308815.1 Nocardia concava NBRC 100430 | reverse complement strand
CATTTCCCCGTTCATCGACGCGGGGCCGGTGATCGATGGACTCATGGAGATGATGCATGTGTATTGCACCCCTTCTCAGCGCAAGGCGTACTGGCGGACTCGCCGGGCCAACATGTGATTCGGAGTGCCTGAGGTCAGGTAACCCGGGGAAAGATAAACGAAAAGTGTGGTGGCGTCGCCTGCCCTACCGGACTTGGGCTGACGCCGGGTTGGGAGCCGTGACTCACCTTCCAGCCCACGGACTGCACGGATCACCTTCTAAAGATCGTGTAAGTTCAATCAGGATTGCTGCTTGTTTGCTTCGGTGAATGTTGCCCGGGTTGCGAGGAGGCTGCGTGAGTTCGGTTATCGATGATGCGCCATTTACCTCGTTTCATAAGCGGTTGGCTGTGGCTTGTTCTGGTGGGCCGTTGCTCGATGGGTACATCTTGAGCATTGTGGGGACGGCTCTGATCGGGATGAGGGCCGAGTTGGATCTGAGTACCGGGGATACACAGTTGATCGGGGCTGCGGCGTTGGTGGGGATGTTTGTGGGTGGGGCGTTGTTCGGGGTGTTGACGGACAAGATCGGGCGGGAGGTGATGTATACCGCCGACCTTGTGGTGATGGGGGCGTGTTCGATTGCGTCGTTCTGGGCCGAATCCACCTGGCTGATCGTGATTTTGCGGTTCATTCTCGGGATGGCGGTGGCGGCTGACTATCCGATCGCCACCTCGTTGCTGGGGGAGTGGTTGCCGCTCAAGCAGCGGGGGAAGTTGCTCGGGTTTCAGATCGTGGCCTGGTATGCGGGGTCGGTGCTCGCGTATGTCGTGGGGTATCTGCTGCTGACCTTCGGTGGCAATGGGTCCTGGCGGTGGCAGTTGGCCAGTGGCGCGGTCTTGTGCGCGTTCTTCCTGATCATCCGGCAGAGCACTGCGCCGGAGTCGCCGCGCTGGCTGGCGCAGCACGGCAAGGCCGACAAGGCCGCCGCGATGATCGAGAAGTTCCTGCATGTGCGGGTGGATCCGGCGTCGCTGGTCGAGGCGGGGGAGGAAGGGCATCCGGCGAAGCACGGGTCGTTGCGGGAGTTGTTCCGGCCGACCTATCGCAAGCGGACGATCTTCTGCTGCGGGTTCTTCCTGTGCCAGGTGGCGGTGCTGTTCGCCATGCTGACCTTCGGGCCGCAGATTCTCGCCGCGTTCGGGATGCCCGAGGGCACTTGGATGGACACCCTCGGTACCGCGCTCATCAGCATGGTGTTCCTCATCGGCTGCCTGCCCGCCATGCGGCTCATCGATACCGTCGGGCGGCGGCCCACCATCGTGTGGTGTTTCGGGCTGATGATCATTCCGGTGCTGCTCATCGGCGTCTGGCCGACCATGCCGACCTTCCTGGCGTTCGGCATGTTGCTGCTCTACGCGTTCTTCTGCGGTGGTCCCAACGTGCTGGACTGGACGTATCCGAACGAGTTGTTCCCCACCCACATTCGTGCGACCGCCGTCGGGTTCGCGACCTCCATCAGCCGAGTGGGCGCGGCGCTGGGTACCTATCTGCTGCCCTGGTCGCTTGATCATCTGGGCATGGGGCCGACCTTCCTGTTCGCGGCGGCGCTGACCGCGGTCGGCTTCCTGATCTGTGTCTGGGGTGCTCCGGAAACCAAGGGGCATCGCCTGGAATCCGCTGCGGCCGCGCCGGTTCCGGTCGTCGCGGTGGCTCCGAAGCCGGCATGACAACTGTCATGGCCGGGAGGTGATGGTTGGCAGATTCGGGGCGGGGCGCGCGTCCGTAGCGTCATTCCTGTAGCGATCAACCCGATTACAGGAGTTCCGAAATGGCCGACCACACCACCGTTGTGAACGCGCCCCAGGGGGCGGAGACTCGTCCGAATCTGGTGCGGATGCTCGCGCCTACCGCCCGCGATATCGGGGTGCCGTTGGCCGCCTACTACGCCCTGCACTGGGCCGGGTACTCGGATTTCGCGGCGCTGCTGGCGGGTGCGGTGTTCTCCGGAGTCATGGTGCTCATCGAGGTGGTTCGGGCTCGGCGGATCGACTTCATGTCCGCGCTCATTCTGGGCGGGTTCGTGTTCGGGATCGTGAGTTCGATGATCAGCGGGGATGCCCGGATGATGATCGTGCGGGATTCGTTCACCACCGCGGTGATCGGTGCGGCCTTCGCGGGCAGCGCCCTCATCGGGAAGCCGCTGACCTACCTGGCCGCTCGCAAGGCGTTCGCGGGGTCGCCGCAGAAGCTGGCGGAGATGCAGTACAAGTACGACACCATCCCGGCCATCCGGCGGACGCACAATCGGATCGCCGGGATGTGGGGTGTGGGGTTGCTCGGTGAGGCCGCGGTGCGGATCGTGCTGGCCTACCAGTTGCCGATTCACACCATGGCGTGGCTGTCGAGCGTGCTGATGATCGGGATCACCGCGGTGCTGATGGTCATCACCATTCGAACCATCAAGCGGGCCAAGGAAACTGAGGCGGCGCGCGAATCGGGTTACGCTTCGGTGCATGAGTGAGAGTTCGGTTCCGAGCGGTACCTTGACGGGGACCGCTCGGGTCGAGGCGTTCAGCGACGGGGTGATGGCTATTGCCATCACCCTTTTGATTTTGGATATCCGGGTGCCCGATCACGAACCGGGGCATCTGCTGCGGGAACTCGTGCACATTTGGCCCTCGTATCTCGCGTATCTGGCGTCGTTCGTGACGATCGGCGTCGTATGGATGAATCACCACACCTTCTTCGGGCGGCTGCGGCGCATCGATCATGTGTTGCGGTGGTGGAATCTGGTTCTGCTGCTAGGGGTTTCGCTGATTCCGTTCCCGACCATCGTGATCGCGGACAACCTGGTGCACGGGACTCGGCAGGATGCCGTGGTGGCGGTGGCGCTGTATGGGATCGTGGGGGTCATCATGACCATTCCGTGGGCTCCCATGTGGCGGCAGCTCGAGAAGCATCCGGAGATGTTGCGGCCGGGGCTGGGGGCCGACTATGCGCGGCGGGAGCGGTGGCGGGCCTGGCCCGGGCTGCTGGTTTACGCGGTGACCATCGGGATCGGATTCCTGTCTCCGATCGTGGCATTGGTGCTGTATCTGCTGGTCTCCACCTTCTACGGCCTGAGCAACCAGACCTGGTCCTCGCCGGCCGATCCGGATCCGGACGAAGAATGACCCTTGCCAATTTAAGCGGATGTGATTAACTGCCCGAGTGGACAGCATGAGCGTGGCGAAGGGGCCGGTCAGCCAGATTGCCTGGGTGGTCGAGGACATCGCCGCTGGTGAGGACTTCCTGCGGACGATTCTGGGTGCGCGCAACTGGATGCGGATGCCGGACATCCACTTCGGGCCGGAGAGCACCGTCTACCGGGGCGCGGCAGCGGACTTCGTCGCGCATATCTCGTTGTCGTACAGCGGGGACACGCAGCTCGAACTGATTCAGCCGGTGCGGGGAGAGTCGATCTACACCGAATTCCTCGAACGCTCCGGGCCGGGGCTGCATCACATCTGCCTGGAGCCCGACGATTTCGACGCGGCGTTGAAAGATGCTGCGGCACAGGGGATCGACGTGGTGCAGCGGGGGGATATGGGCGGGCAGATGCGGTTCGCCTATCTCGACGGGGCTGCCTCGGGGGTGCCGTTCGTCGAACTCGCGGAGATCGGGCCGAACATGCGGCTGTTCTTCGAGCAGATCAAGAAGGATGCGCAGTGAGCACTGAGATACCGGAAATTCTTGCGGCGGAGTCGGTTTTCGGCTGGTCCGATGAGTTCGATGTGGTGGTCGCCGGGTTCGGGATCGCGGGCGGGTGTGCTGCGGTCGAGGCTGCCGCTCGGGGCGCTCGGGTGCTGGTGCTGGAACGGGCGGGGGTCGCGGGTGGGACGACGGCGCTCGCGGGTGGGCATTTCTACCTCGGGGGCGGGACGGCCGTGCAGCAGGCCACCGGGCACTCCGATTCCGTCGACGAGATGTACAAGTACCTGCTGTCGGTGGCGCGGGATCCGGAACCGGAGAAGATCCGCGCCTACTGCGAGGGCAGCGTCGAGCATTTCGACTGGCTGGAGAGCCTCGGGTTCGAGTTCGAGCGCAGCTACTACCCGGAGAAGGCGGTCATCCAGCCGGGCACCCAGGGGCTGATGTACACCGGCAACGAAAAGGTCTGGCCCTACCGGGAACAGGCGACGCCCGCGCCGCGCGGGCACAAGGTGCCGGTGCCGGGGGATACCCAGGGGGCGGCGATGATCATCGAGTTGCTGGTGAAGCGAGCTGCCGCGCTGGGCGTGGAGGTGCGGTACGAGACCGGGGTGACGAATCTGATTGCCGACGCCGATGGTGCGGTGGTCGGGGTTGCCTGGAAGAACCTCGGAAAAACCGGTGTGGTGCGGGCGAAGTCGGTGGTGCTTGCCGCCGGCGGGTTCGTCATGAACAGCGACATGGTGGCCGAGCATGTGCCGTGGCTGGCCGAGAAGCCGTTCGTGCTGGGCACGCCGTTCGACGACGGGCTGGGCCTGCGGCTCGGCGTCTCGGCGGGCGGTGCGACCCGGATGATGGATCAGGCGTTCGTGACCGCGCCGGTGTATCCGCCGGCCAAGCTGCTGACCGGAATCATCGTGAACCGCAACGGGGAACGGTTCGTCGCCGAGGATTCCTATCACGCCCGCACCTCCGCGTTCGTGCTCGATCAGCCGGGCGCGGTGGCGTATCTGATCGTGGACGCCGAGCACATGGAACGGCCCATGTTCCCGCTCGCCCCGTTCATCGACGGGTGGGAAACCGTGGAGGAGATGGCGTCCGCGCTCGGAATCCCGTACGAGACACTGCGATCCACCCTCGACAGCTACAACGAGAACGCGGCGCGCGGCGAGGACCCAGAATTCCACAAGGCGGCCGAATGGCTGCAACCGCAGGATAACGGCCCGTGGGCGGCCTTCGACCTGACGCTGGGCAAGGCGCTGTACGCGGGCTTCACTCTCGGCGGGCTGCGTACCTCGGTCGATTCGGAAGTGCTGCGGGACAACGGCTCACCGATTCCCGGCCTCTACGCCGCGGGTGCCACCGCGTCCACGCTGGCCCAGGACGGCAAGGGTTACTCCAGCGGCACCCAGCTCGGTGCGGGCTCATTCTTCGGCCGCCGCGCCGGTCGTCACGCGGCGAGCCGCTCCAGCTGACGGATCAGCTCCGAGGCGGCCACGGGATCGAGCATCCCGAACGTGCCGCCTCGGAGTTCTACCGACAGAATCCGTTGCCGCTCAGCCTCATAGCGCAGACCGCCTTCCAACCCGGGATCGAGCGCGACGGTAACCTCTCGCGTCGGGCTGAACCGGCGATACAGCGCCTCGCGGGTGACCTCCCAGCCCGACTCCTGTAGCGCGAACATGCGATCCGTGCGAATCTCCCGGGACGCGAAGCGCGACAGGCTGTTCGATTCCGATTCGTCCGGCGTGAGCTTGTAGACCTGCCGCTCCAACTGCTCGAACGGCTGCCGTAACCGCTTGTCGGCGAACACATCCCGCCAGGCCTCGATCGCCTCGCCGAGATGAATCGGATGAGCCACTCCTATCAGCCCATCCACCGCCAGCTCGACCTCCACCCCATCGACGTCGTAAACCTTGTGCTCGGCATCCATCCGGAATGCCCTCCCGGCCGTCCCCGATTTGTCGAAGCTCGCCCACACCAGCCGCGCGGCCAACGGCCCCAACGCGGGATCCTCCGCGACCAGCCGCCGATGCGCCCCCACGCGCCACCGCCGCCCATCCACCATGGCCGCCTCGAATCGCCGAATCTGGTCCGTGGTAACCGATTTCGGGTCCGTGCGAACGGCTTCCTCGACCGGTGCCGCCGCGAGCCGCACCCGCACCCGGCTGCTCAATGCCTCGGCATCGGCCGCGGCCTCCTCACCCGTCCCGAGCTGCCGCAGCCACGGCGTCATCCGCCCGGCCACCGGTTCGGGTCGCTCCACGACAACCGCGCGCCGGGCCTCCACCACGTCTCTCACGAACGTATGCCCGTGCTCGATCATCCAACTGTCCACGAACCGATCGATGAACTCCCGCTCCCGCTCGACCCCGATCCGATAGGTCACCCCCGCGAACTGCGCGATGGCGAACACCACCGCCGCCCCCTCCGGCGTGCACGGCCCCTCCGGCGCGGCAACGTATTCCGCCGCCGCGTCGGCAAGCTTCTCCAGTCCGTCCAGCCGGGCAGCCAACAGCACCGTGTCCACCACCGCCCGGTGCCGCCGTAGCAGTCTGCGCACCGCCGCGGTGGCCTGCGGATCAGGCCAGTGTTCAACCCCGTTCGTCACGTCTCCGATTTTGCCGCCGCCCACCGACAGCGGCGGCTAGGCCGGGGCGCGGACGATGAGGGAGACGGCCATGGGGACGAGGACCTCGACCAGGTCGCTCACCGGGGGTCTCGGGTCGGACAGGAGCCATTCGTGGGCCAAGCCGTTGATGGCGCCGATCAGGGCGCTGGCGGCTAGTTCCGGGTTGCCGAGGATGGTGGCGTTGGCGCCACCCAAAGGCGGAACGGCGAGGCGGATGATTTCTATCCAGGCGTGGCGGCGTTCGCGGCGGTGTTTTTCCATGCGCTCGCTGACGCCTACGACTTCCACGAAGGCGACCTTGGCTCGGTAGGGGTCCGAGCCGATGGAGCTGAGGAAGGCGGCTAGGGCGTGGGTGACCATCGCGGTGGGGTCGGCAGGATCGGGCTGGGTGCCTTGGAGGGCTGCGGCCAGGGCGGCGCCCGCGTCGTTCTGGATCTGGTCGTAGGCGGCGACCAGGACGTCCTCGCGGGTTTGGAACTCCTCGTAGAACTGTCGTTTCGACAGGCCGGCGGCGGCGCACACATCGGCCAGCGAACAGTTGGCGTAGCCGCGTTCGCCGAAGATGTGGATGGCGGCGTCCAGGAAGCGCTGCCTGCGTTCGGCTTTTCGTTCGGTCACGGCGCGTCCGCCGTATTGCCTGCCTTCGATCGTCACGGTCGTTTCTCGATGGTCACGCCTGAAAGGTTACGGGTGGCTCCATTCCGAACCGTGCAAACCTCAGCGACGCGGACGCAAACCGTCCAGCATGTGGGTGACCATCTCGTCGAAGAGACTGTCGGCCTCCTCGGCGTCGATCAGGCCGGAACCCAGGATGGCGGCCAGGCCCTGCAGGGCGGCGACGGCGGAAAGACAGATGCGGCGGGGGTCGCCCTGGACCACCTCGCCGCGGGATTGCGCGTCGGTGACCATCTGGATCGGGACCGTGAACGCGCGGGCGGCGGTCTCGCCGATGGCGGGGGTGGGGCTGTTCTTGCGGGCGAACATGAGGGCCAGCAGAGCCGGATTGTCGATGGCGAAGCGCAGGTAGGTCTCCGCCATGGCGCGCATGCGCTCCAGGAAAGTGCCGGAGGCGTCGGCCTTTTCGAAGCCGCTGCCCAGGCGCTCGAAGCCCGCGACGGTGAGCGCGTCCAGCAGGGCCTGCTTGTCGCGGAAGTGGCGGCTCGGCGCGGCGTGGCTGACGCCGGTGTCGCGGGCCAGGCCGCGCAGCGACAGGCCGTCGACGCCGGCGCTGCGCAGGGTCTCCTCGGCGCGGCGCAGCAGTTCGGCGCGCAGGTCTCCGTGGTGGTAGGAACGCGCGCGCTCCACCACCTCGCGGGCTTTGCGCTTGGTGATGCTCATGGTGAGAGCAGGATATCGGACACACTCGCCGATGTTGGCGTTGACTACTTTGTTGACGGTGCCTACATTCGTGCCATGGCGAAAGACAGTGTTTCCGTGACGGGCAGCGGTGCGTCCGTGACCGGCCGTGTGCCGCTGCGCGGCTGGTTCGCACCCGCGCTGGTGCTCACCCTGCTCGCGGCGCTGATCGGCACCATGTACCTGGGCTACACCTCCGACCCGGAGAAGAACCTGCACGACTTCCCGGTCGCCCTGGTCAACCAGGATGTCGGCGACGTGATGGACGGCAAGACGGTGAACATCGGCGATCAGATCGCCGACGCGCTGACCGCCAAGATCCCCACCGACAAGATCGATCTGCGGGCGGTCGGGATCAACGAGGCCCGGCAGCAGCTCAGCAACGGCCAGGTCTACGGCGCGATCATCATTCCGGGCGACTTCACCAAGCGGGTGTCCATTCTCGCGGCGGCCTCGGTGGTGCCGGGGGATGTGGAGCGGCCGGTGATCACCGTGCAGACCAATCCGCGCGCGGGCACCTACGCGTCCTCGATCATGCAGCGGATCACCGATCGGGCCATGGCACAGGTGAATACGACCGTCGGCGCGCAACTGACCGATCAGGTGAAGGCCAAGCTGGCGCCGCACGACGGGGCCCCGGCCACCGAATTGAGCGGCGCCGCACGGCTGCAGCTGGCCAAGCCCATCGACGTGGTGGTGAGCCCGTACCGGCCGCTGCCCGCCGGGACCGGACAGGGACTGTCGGCGTTCTTCTACACCCTCGTGCTGCTGTTCGCGGGCTTCAGCGGTGCCATGATCATCCACTCGATGATCGACAACGTGCTCGGTTATCTCCCGGCCGAATACGGCCCGTGGTTCCGCGCGCCGGAGCCGCAGCAGATCAGCCGCTGGCACACGCTGCTGGTGAAGTGGGCCATCGCCGCGATGACCGCGCCGGTGCTCTCGGGCATGTTCATGGGTATCGCCACCCTGTTCGGCATGCCGATCGACGAACCGCTGCCGCTGTTCCTCTACGGCACCCTGGCCGTCATCGCGGTGGCGGTGACGGGGCTGTCGGTGCTGGCCGCCTTCGGGACCATGGGCCTGCTGATCAATATGATCGTGTTCGTGGTGCTGGGTCTGCCGTCGTCGTCGGGTTCGATTCCGGTCGAGGCGATTCCGCGATGGATCGCGTCGCTGTCCAGCTTCGAGCCGATGCATCAGATCTATCTGTCGGTGCGCGCGATCCTGTTCTTCGACGGGCATCTGGAGGCGGGCCTGAGCACGGGCATCTGGATGACTTTGTTCGGGTTGACTTTCGGGTTGCTGCTGGGTGCGGTCGCCACGCACACCTATGACCTGCGGGGTCTTTACCGGCTCGGTGTGCCGCATCGCGCGGAATCCGCCCACGCACAGTGACTTTCGGCCCTGTTCGTTGTCGAGCTGTGACAGTGATACTGGCGCTGGGCACCGAATAACTCATCGCCGGGCGATGATTGTGGGGCGGTTCGATGGTGATGGCTTCGTCGCAGTTCGACCAACTGACGGGACAGTTCCTGCGTGCCGTAAGGGATGCGGGTGGCGGCCTCGGGGCGGTGTGCGCCGCCTGCGTACGGGTGCTACCGGTGCGCCGGGCCGCCATCGTGCTGGAGGAACGCGACGCGGGCATGCAACCCTGGTGCGCCAGTGACGAATTCGCCGAACGGGTGGAATTGGCGCAGGCCACGGCCGGGGAGGGGCCCGCGGTCACGGCGGTCGCCGACGGGGTGCCGGTGATCGTCACCGATCTGCGCGTGGGCTGCGAGCACTGGCCGGGATTCGCCGAGGCGCTGGCGGCGCGACCGGTGACGGGCTCGCTGTTCGCGGTCCCGTTGCGGCTGGGCTCGATTCGGCTCGGCGCGGTCGATCTGTATCGCGAGACGCTCGGGCGGCCGGGGCCGCGGTTGCAGTCGGCGGCGCTGCACATCGCCGATCTGGTCACCGCCAGCCTGGTGCTGGCCACCGGCGACGAGGCGCGGCAGTGGGCACAGCCGTTGTCCAGCCGCTGGATTCACCAGGCGGCGGGCATGACCAGCGCCCAGCTCGGCATCGAGATCGCCGACGCCTACGCCCGCCTGCGCGGATACGCCTTCACACACGGGCTTTCGCTCGTCGAGGTGGCGCGGCGGGTGGTGGAGCGCGAGATTCGGATCGAGGCCGAATGAGCGCAACTCTCCCGCGCGACCCCGCCCGGCAAATACCATGGGCTGACGGCAGGAGCGGCACAGAAAACTTACGTGGCGGACACCCGGAGGTTCCGCCGATGCGGGGTGATGGCGGTGTCCGACAGTGAGTTGCTGGTAGCGGTATTGGCGAGGTTCGCGCGGCTGTTACCGGCGGCACACGAACTGCCCGATATTCTGGGCGAATTGATGCGCAGTGCGATCGATGTGCTGGAACCGGGCGGTGTGACGGTGGCGCTGTCCCCACAATTGCGTGGCGACCGGTCGGAACTATTCGGTGGGATACCCGAGGATCTGCTGGATCTCGAGGTCTGCCAACGCGATTACGCGCGCGGGCCGGGCGTGGTCGCCTATGCCTGCGGGGCGCCGGTGACCGTCACCGATATCGGCAGCTACGGCGATATGTGGCCGGAGTACACGAGTCTGGCTGGGCGGCACCGGATTTCCTCGGTGGCCGCGGTGCCCATGCGGCTCGACGACACCGAAGCCGGTGTGCTGAGCCTGTATTCGCGTGACCAGCGGCAATGGACCGGCAAGGACCTGTCGGTGGCGACGCTGCTGGCCGGCATGGCGACCGGGCACATCGTCACCGCGAATCTGGTGCAGCGTCACCAGCGGGTCACCGAACAGCTGCAGCACGCGTTGACGACGCGGATCGTGGTGGAGCAGGCCAAGGGCGTGATCGCGCACGCGCACCACACGACGCCGGATGCGGCCTTCGAATTGATTCGGGCTCATGCCCGCCGAAATCGGGTCACGGTGCATGCGGTCGCCCATGGCATTGTTGAACTGGGGCTTAGCATCTGATCTCCGTCTCCGCGCCGGCCAGGTTTGCCGGGAATAAAGTACGGTTAAATAGTTCGGGCGCTCCGGCCGGTAGCGGCCTGTAGCCTGGATTGTTGGCGGAACCGAAAGCCCCTGTCCCCGGCCGGTTTCCGTGCGCGGTTGGCGGCCGTCCCAGTCCCTCGACGGCTCGTTTTGGCAAGTCTGTGCTCGCTGTACCCGTCGATCTGGGGGCGATCGTGAATTCCTCACGTGCATCGCAAATTTCCGCTGCCCATCAGCCCTGCTCACCACCGACCCGCCGCGCCCGCCGCGGTAGCGAATTCGATCAGCTGCTCCGCCGGATCGCGACCGGAGACCGAGACGCCTACGAGGAGCTCTACCGCCGCACCCGTGGCCTCGTCTATACCCGCGTACTGAACATCGTGTGCGACACCGGATATGCCGAGGAGACGTGTCATGAAGTTTATCTCCAGGTCTGGCGCAGCGCGGGCGGATTCGACCCGGCCCGCGGCAACGCACTGACCTGGCTCACCACCCTCGCCCACCATCAGGCGGTGGATCGGGTGCGCCGCGAATGCAGCGCGGCCGGGCACGAACACCGTTGGGGCGTTTGCGATTACCGTCCCGCCATCGATGTGGTGGCCGAGGAGATCCTGCGGCGGCAGGACGAACGGGCCATCCGGCGCGGACTGGCCACGCTCACACCGCATCAGCGGGAATCGGTGGTTCTCGCGTTCTACGGAGGGCTCACCTACGCACAAGTCGCGGCGCGGCTCGGCATCGGGCTGCCCGCGGTGAAGGCGCGGATCAGGTCCGGGCTGGCACAGCTGAAAGTCTCACTGGCATAAGCCGATTCGGTTCCTAATGTGCGGAGGTCGCCTTGAATCCGCGCGGCACCAAGATCACCGTGAGCACCGCGACCGCGCCCACCATGGCGGTCGAGATCCAGGAGGTGGTGGTCAACGCCGAATCGAAGGCGTGCTGGGCGATCTTCAGCACCTGCTCGCCGGTCGATCCGCCGATCTTGTCCGCGACATACGCCGCGCCGCCCACCGAGCCCCGCGCCTCGGCCAGATCGTCGCCCTGCAGCGGCAATCCGGTCATGTGGCTGGTGAACAGGCGGCCGTGAATGCTGCCCAGCAGCGCCACACCCAGGCCGATGCCGAGTTCGTAGTTGGTCTCCTCGACCGCGCCCGCCTGCCCGGCGCGTTCGGGCGGGACCGCGGCCACCAGGACCGCGGCGGCCGTGGTGATGGCGACGCCGTCGCCGATGCCGAGGCAGGTCAGGATGAGCGCCACGATCGGATAGGTGGTGGTGGGCACGGCGGCCAGCACGAAGAAGCCGACCGCCAGCGCGCCCAGGCCGAATGCCATGAGCACGCGCACGCCGACGCGCTGCATGAGCCAGGGCGTGGCCAGCGAACCGAGCAGGGTGGCGACGGCCGCGGGCAGGGTGCGGACACCGGCCTGCGAGGGGGTGTAGCCGTGGATGTACTGCAGCCACAAGGAGATCAGGAACAGGGCCGCGCCGATGGCGAGCATGGCCAGCAGGGTGGCGAGCGCCGCCGCGGTGAAGGCCCGGTTGCGGAACAGCCGGACATCCAGCAGCGGGTCCGGTGACTTCAGCTGGCGATAGGCGAACAGGCCCAGCAGGACGAACGCCGCGACCATGATGACCAGGTCGATCGGGGCCGGATTGCCCTTGGCCACATGCTTGATACCCCACGCCAGCGCCACGATGCCGAGCACGGAGATGACCGCGCTGGCCCAGTCCAGGCTGCCGTGTTGCGGCGCACGGTATTCCGGCAGCAGCCACAGCCCGGCGCTGACGGTGATGATGACGACCGGCACATTCAGCCAGAAGGCCGCCGACCACCCGAACGCCTCGACCAGATGGCCGCCGACCAGCGGGCCGATGGCCGCGCCCGCACCCGCCACCGACGCCCAGATGCCGATGGCCAGGGTGCGTTCCTTGTCATCGGTGAAGATATTGCGGATCAGCGAGAGCGTGGACGGCATCACCATGGCCCCGCCGACACCCAGCAATGCGCGGCCCGCGATGAGCTGGGCCGGATCGTGCGCGGTCGCCGCCACGATCGAGGCCAGGCCGAACAGGATGAAGCCCGCCAGGAACAGCCGCTTGCGCCCGTAGCGGTCGCCGATCGCGCCGCAGGTGATGAGCAGGCCGCCCAGCACCAGGCCGTAGAGGTCGACGATCCAAAGCTGTTCCATGGGACTGGGTTCCATGTGATCGATGAGCGACGGCAGCGCGACGTTCAGGATCGTCGCGTCCATCGCCACCAGCAGCAGGCTCGCGCAGAGCACGGCGAGCATGGCCCAGCGGCTCGGCACGGGCTCCTCCTCGAATAGGCGTTGATTCAGGCTGGCAACAACCTGGCTAAGCCTACTCGAGAGGTTTGGGCTACTTGCCCGCGTTCTGCTTGGCCAGCAGGTCGCGGATCTCGGTGAGCAGCTCCAGCTCGGTCGGATCGGCCTTCACCGCGGTGGGCTTGGACAGCCGGTTCTTGAGCGTGTTCATCGGCAGGATGAGCACGAAGTAGAGGACCGCGGCGACGCAGACGAAGTTGATGCCCGCGCTGATGATCGGTCCGAGCGCCACGAAGGTCGACGGCTTACCCGCCAGCAACTGGAAGCCCAGACCGAATTCCTTGTTGCCGCCCAGCGTCGCGAGCAGTGGTTCGAGCACGCCTTTCGTCACCGAGGTGACGATCGCGGTGAAGGCCGTGCCCATGACGACAGCCACCGCGAGATCGATGACATTGCCCCTCATCAGGAACTCTTTGAAGCCTTTGAGCATGACGCAGTAAATCCAATCCGAGACGTTTTCGTAATCTTCCGGGTGGAAGTCTAAGGGCCTTCGGAGCGGAAGGTGCGCACCAACGCGACGCACATCGCGAGCATGACGACGCTGAACGGCAGGGCTATGAGAATGGCCACGGTCTGCAGTGTGGTGAGCGCCGCGGTGCCGGATCCGCTGGCCACGAGCAAAGCCACCGCTACCGCACCCTGGGCGCAGGTCCAGAAGGCTCGGCTCCAGGTCGGCGGCTCCGGATTGCCGCCCGAGGACAGCATGTTCACCACCAGCGCGCCCGAGTCCGCGGATGTGACGAAGAACAAGACGATGACCAGCACCGCCAGGCCCGCGGTGATCGAGCCGCCGGGCAGGGTGTTGAGCAGAGCGAACAGCGAGCTGTCGCGGTCGGGACCGTCCGGTCCGACCAGGCCACCGCCGCCGAACATTTCGCGATGCAGGCCCGCACCGCCGAACACCTCGAACCAGACGAAGGTCAGCAGCGTCGGCACCAGCAGTACGCCCGCCACGAACTCGCGCACGGTGCGGCCGCGCGAGATGCGCGCGATGAAGACGCCGACGAACGGCGCCCAGCTGATCCACCAGCCCCAGTAGAAGACCGTCCACTGCCGGGTCCACGCCGTGCCGTCCGGCCCCTCGGTCGCGCCGGTGTAGAGGCTGATCTTCGGCAGCGTCTGCAGGTACTGGCCGATGTTCTGGACCAGGTCGTCGACGATGAACAGCGTCGGCCCGGCGATCAGCACGTAGAGCAGCAGCATCCCGGCCACGCCCATATTCGCCTGGGAGAGCAGCTTGATGCCCTTGTCCACGCCGGTCGCCACCGAGATGGTGGCCAGCGCGGTGACCGCCACGACCAGCACCACCTGCAGGCCCTTGCCCGGTTCGTGTAGCCAGCCTTGGTAATTCAGCCCCGCCGAGATCTGCAGCACGCCCAGCCCGAGCGAGGTGGCCACGCCGAAGACCGTGCCGATCACCGCCACCACATCGATGACATCCCCGCGCCAGCCCCGAATCCGGTCGCCGACAAGGGATTCCAGTGACCAGCGAATGGAGACCGGCCTGCCCTTGCGGTGGATCGAGTACGCGATGGCCAGCCCGACCACCACATAGATGGCCCACGGATGAATGCCCCAGTGCAGAAACGTCTGCACCATGGCCGAATCCGCGCGCTGGGCCGGAGTCGACCCGACGCCCGGCCGTGGATCCTCGTAGTGGAACAGCGGCTCGGCCACACCCCAGAACACCAGCCCGATCCCCATGCCCGCCGCGAACAGCATGGAAAGCCAAGCGCCGAGCGAGTATTCGGCCTTCTCCCCGTCCTCGCCGAGCGTGATGCCGCCGAATCGGCCCAGCCCCAGCCATATCGCGAACACCACGAACAGGCTCACGATGACGATGTAGTACCAGCCGAATCCGCCGATCACATTGTCCTGCAGGGCTTTCGCCTGACGCGCCGCCGTATCGCGGAAGACGATGGCGTACACGGTGAATGCGGTGACCACGATGGCGGCGGGCCAGAAGACGCGGGGCTCCACCGCCATTCGATGATGGGCCGGAACCGGCTGGGAGGAGGGCTTGCTCGGTGCGCTCACGTCAGGTGTCCCCTGTGATGTCGTATCGAACCAACGAAACAACCCCGATTCCGAGCCCGCAGGCCCGGAATCGGGGTCGGTCGAACTACTTCCCTGACCTGTTCTTCACGGCCGTGACGATCTCGTTGACCGCACCCAGCACGTCCTGTGCCGCATGCTCGAGATTGGCCCGCACCTGTTCCAGGGTTCCCTGCAGATCCTCGGGGGTGATCTTGTCGGCGAATGCCTTCGCCATATCGGCGAGATCGGCGGCCGCGTTCTGGGCACGGTCGGCGAGTTCGGCGGCGGCTCCGCTGGCGCGTTCGGCCAGCTGCCCGGCCACGGCCTCGGCCCGATCCCGCAGGTCGGCGCCGGTGACGCCGAGATCGGTGGTCAGGTCGTCCGCGGTGGTGCGCAGGTCGTCGGCCAAACGTTCGGCGTTCTTGCCGAACTCTCCAGCGTTGGCGTCGAATTCGTCATTCGTCGGCATGGTGCTGATCCCCTACTTCGATCCGCCGCCCAGTTTCTCCTTGACCTTGCCGATGAGACCGCCGACTTTCTCCTTGACGTCCTCGCCGGCGTGCTCGAGTCGTTCCCGCATGTCGTCCATGCCGTCACGGGCCTTGTCGGCGGCTTCGCGCGCCTGATTGCCCATATCCTCGGCGGCGGCCTTGGCCTGGTCGCCCGCCTCGTCCATCTTGTCGCCGAAAGAAGACATCGAAACCTCCCTACGTTGGTCACGCTCGGGTAGTTACAGCGATCTCTCAGCAACCGATACTAGTCCGTTTGTCCAACACCGTCAGTCGACCGGACCAAGCACCCGCTCGAGGTAGGCGTTGGTGAAGCGGCCCTTCGGATCGAACCGGTGGCGGACCGCGGCGAACTTGTCCCAGTCCGGGTAGCGCTCACGCAGCGTCTCGGCGGTCTGGAAGTGCCGCTTACCCCAGTGCGGGCGGCCGTTGTAGCGGTCGAAGACGCGTTCGCAGGCGCGGAAGTACGGCTCGTAGTTCATGCCCTTGTACTGGTGCACCGCGATGTAGCAGGTCTCGCGGCCGCCGGCGGGGGACAGGAAGGCGTCGTCGGGAGCGACCCAGCGCACCTCGATCGGCATCGGGGTGTCGAAATGCTTGGCTACATCCTTGATTTCGCGGATGGCGTCCGCCGAATGCTCGCGCGGGATGGCGTATTCCATCTCGGTGAAGCGGAACAGGCGCGGGCTGGCGAAGACCCGGTAGGAGCGGTCGACCTGGTGGCCGTTGCTGCCCGCGGCGGTCGCTGCGCGCTGGATCGCGGGGATGAGGCTGGGACGGCGGCGGCCGAGGCGGCAGGCCATATCGAAGGCGTGATTGGACAGCACGACGTCGGAGAGCCACTCGGTGGCCTTGCCGCGCGGTTGCTCGGGCAGCTCGACTCGGTTGTTGCGCTTGGTCATCGCCAGCGGGCTGTGCGGGAACGCGAAGAATTCGAAGTGCTCGTTGCCGTCGACGTAGGTGTCGAGATCGGCCAGGATCTCCTCGACCGGGATCGGGCGTTCGATGCCCTCGAGTACGAACGAGGGGACCATCTGCAGGGTGACGGCGGTGACCACGCCGAGCGCGCCCACATTCACCCGCGCCGCGCGCCAGCCGTCCGGATCGGTCTGCTCGTTGAGCTCGACCCGACTGCCGTCGGCGAGCATGAGCTCCACCGAATGCAGTGCGGCCGAAAGGTTCTGGAGCTTGGAGCCGGTGCCGTGGGTGCCGGTGGCGGTCGCGCCCGCGATCGACTGCACGTCGATATCGCCGAGATTGGGGAAGGCCAGGCCCATGGGGTGCAGTGCGGTGCTGGTGGCATTGAGCGTGCGGCCGGCCTCGACGCGGACCAGGCCGCTCTCGCGGTCCACGTTCAGGATCTTGTCCAGCTTGTTCAGCCGCATGAGAGTGCCGTCGGTGAGGACCGCCTCGGTGAAGGAATGCCCGGATCCGGCGACCCGGACGGTGTGGCCGTTCGCTTCGGCCTGTGCGAGTACTGCCGCGACGTCCTCGGGCGAGCTCGGTTCGGCAAAAGATGCCGGGGTACAGCTCTGATCCCCGGCCCAGTTCACCCAAGAGTTGGTCATGCGACCAACTCTAAACCGGGAGTGTGATACGCGCTACCGTTTGCGCGGCGGGCACGCCGCGGCCTTCGCCCGCTCCACCTCGTCCTCGGTCAAGGGCGGTTGCGTGAGCGGCATGCGCGGCACGCTGTCGCCGCGGACGCCATTGAGGATCACGGCCATATAGCGCTCCCAGACATCGGGATTCACCGGCCGGGCGAAGCCCGCGATGCCGTCGACCATGTTCACCATGGCGAAGAAATCGGCCGGCTCGATATCGGGCTGCAGCGCGCCCGCGTCCTTGGCGCGCTGGATGACCGCCTGCATGCCGGGCCGGATGCGGTCCTTCATGCACACGAATCGGTCCATGCTGTCGTGCAATTCGAGGATGACCTCGCCGAAGCCGCGATTGATCGCGATGTGACGGCAGGAGTACTCGAACAGCTCGACCAGGCCCTGCCACGGATCCGGATGGTGCAGCGCGGTGTCCACGGCCCCGGCCAGCTCGGTGACCATGTGGTCGAAGACCTCGGAGATGAGCTCCTGCTTGTTGGCGAAGCGACGGTAGACCGTGCCGACGCCGACACCGGCGCGCTCGGCCACATCGTCGAGCGTGACCTCCAGGCCGCGATCGGCGAACAGTTCGCGCGCCGCGGCGATGATGCGCTGTTGATTGCGGGCGGCGTCCGCGCGCAGACGCCGAGGTGGTGGCGCGGTGGTGACGTGATTCACAGGCTAATCCTAACAGGAATCGGGATTATCCGGAGACTGTATCTCCGTTTTGCATGCTAGCTTGGATCAGTAAACGGAGACGGCTTCTCCGTTAATCCTAGGGGACGAGGAAAACCACCATGACAACAGCTCTCGAGAAAGACGTGGCAGCGCCGGCCGACACCGGACGGCGTGGTTCGCACGCCATGCGCTGGTGGGTGCTCGCCGTGCTCGGCGTGGCCCAGCTGATGGTCGTGCTCGACGCCACCGTCGTGAACATCGCGCTGCCGCACGCGCAGGCCGATCTCGGCTTCTCCAACGGCGACCGCCAGTGGGTGATCACCGGCTACGCGCTGGCCTTCGGCAGCCTGCTGCTGCTGGGCGGGCGGCTTTCCGACCTGTTCGGGCGGCGCACCACCTTCATCACCGGACTCGTCGGCTTCGCGGTCGCCTCGGCCGTCGGCGGCGCGGCCGGGAACTTCGAGATCCTGGTCGGCTCGCGCGTGGCGCAGGGCGTGTTCGCGGCACTGCTCGCGCCCGCCGCGCTGTCGCTGCTGACCGTGACCTTCACCGAACCCGCCGAGCGCGCAAAGGCTTTCGGCATCTTCGGCGCGATCGCGGGCGCGGGCGGCGCGCTCGGCCTGCTGCTGGGCGGCGCGCTCACCGAGTGGGCCTCGTGGCGTTGGGTCATGTACGTGAACCTGGTCTTCGCGGCCGTCGCGCTGGTCGGCGCGATCCTGTTGCTGGCCAAGCACACCGCCACCGAGCGTCCCAAGCTGGATCTGCCCGGCACGCTGACCGTCACCGCCGCGCTGTTCGGCATCGTCTACGGCTTCTCGCACGCCGAATCCGACGGCTGGACCAACAATGTGACGCTGTTCTTCCTGATCGGCGGCGTGGTCCTGCTCGCTGTGTTCGCCTGGCTGGAACAGCGGGTCGCGCATCCGCTGCTGCCGCTGCGCGTGGTGCTGGACAAGACCCGCGGCGCGTCCTACGTCACCGTGTTCACCATCGGCATCGGCATGTTCGCCATGTTCCTGTTCCTCACCTACTACATGCAGCAGCAGCTGGGGTACTCGCCGATCGTCACCGGCGTGGCCTTCCTGCCGATGGTCGCGGGCATGGTCGCCTCCTCCACCACGGTGCCGGCGCTGCTGATCCCGCGGGTGGGTCCGAAGGTGACCGTGGTGAGCGGATTCCTGCTCGCCACACTGGGAATGGCGTTGCTGACCCGCATCGGCGTCGACACCGGCTACGCCAGCCACATCCTGCCCAGCCTGATCCTGATGGGCCTGGGTCTCGGTATGGCGATGTCCACCGCGTTCTCCGGCGCGACCTCGGGCATCGAACACGAGGACGCCGGCGTCGCCTCGGCCATGGTGAACACCAGCCAGCAGGTGGGCGGCTCGATCGGCACCGCGCTGCTGAGCACGCTGGCCGCGACCTCGTTCAACAACTATGTGTCCGACCACGTTCCGCCGTCGCCGTCGGTGCTGGCGCACGCCGCGGTGCAGAGCTACACCACCACGTTCTGGTGGGCCGCCGCGATCTTCGTGGTCGGCGCGGTGGTCACCGGGTTCATCATGCCGAACAAGGTACCGGTGCCGGCCGAGGGCGAACCCGTTCTGGCGCACTGAGATTCGAAATCGGACAATGAGGTCCGAAGTGAAAGAGGCCCCTGCTCGCGTATGCGAGCAGGGGCCTCTCCTTTTACCGGCTTACCGCGATCAGCGGCAGTTCGAGGGCGGGGCCAGGCCCGCGAAACGGTCGGACAGGTAGTTCATGGCGTTCATCGCGCCCGGGAAGATCGCGGTGCCGTGATCCGCGCCGGGAATGACGTCGAACTGGACCGGCGTGCCGGCGGCACAGTAACGGCCCGCGGTGTACTGCGCCAGGTTCAGCGGCACCTGGTCGTTGCCGCCGTGCCATTCGTAGAGCGGCTGGTGGATGAGCTCGGGGATGATCTCGAGCGCGTTCTCGTGGAAGGTGCTGATCAACTTCGGGTCGTTCTCGGCCCCGGCGTGGAAGACCTCGCTGATGTGGTGGTTGGCGCCGACCGAGATGATGTCGTCCACACAGGAATTGGCGATGCGATCGCGCATCCAGAAGCCGAAGGGGGTGAGCGATTCGTCCAGGCGCATCACACCGGGGTACTCGCGTTCCATGCCGACGGCGACGGCGAAGCCGAGTCCGAACAGGGCCTGGGGCGAATCACCCGCCTCGATGGCCATTTTGCCGGGATTGACCGGTACGCCGCCCTGGGCGACGCCGACGATCGGCAGTTCGGGTGCGTAGTCCGGGGCGATGGCGGCGGCGAAACCGGTGGCCATCGCGCCGCCGGAGTACCCGGCCAGGCCGACCGGGGAATCACCGAGTCCCGCCGGAGCGAAGCGCTTCACCGCGCGAATGCCGTCGAGGGTGATCTGCCCGCCCATGCGGGCCGCGCCGTAGGCACTGTCGGGCCCGAGGTGATCGGGGACCGCGATCGCCCAGCCCCTGGCCAGCAGCAGTGGGAACGCCGAGGCTTCCTTGAGGCTGCCGTCGAACAGGCTGTGCGACGGAGCGCATTGCATGCCCAGGGAATTCACGAACGGCTGATACGACAGCAGCGGTCGCGGACCGGGCCCGGGCGAGATGAGGGTGGTCACGGCCGCGATGGGCGCGCCCGCGGAATTGGTGGAGCGGAACAGGATCTGCCACACCGTCGCACCGGCCCACGGGTGCGAGGGGACCAACCGGGCATTGAGGACGTCGCCGTTCTGCGCGCCGCCGAGATTCCCTGCGGCGTAGTAGAACCCGTCCGCGTCCAGGAAGGGGTAGATCGCCCCGGCGTGCGCCGCGGGCGCGGCGGCCATGACCGCCACCAGTGCCGTGGCGATGCCGACGCCTCGGACCAGCAATTTTCTGATCGACTGCCGCACCGCCAACTTGGCTCCTCGAGGCCGATGGGACAACACCGGGCAAGCGGCACTATCCTCGCAGTTCCGGGCAGTTGTTCGGGCTCAGCAACACGCCGAATAGCAACTATTTAGCTAATAGGAGGAGGGGTGGTGGCAGCGCAGGCCCGCGTCGGTGCGGATGTACTCGGTGTCATCGCCCTGGGCGGCGCGATCGGCGCGGTGACCCGCTACGGGGTCAGCGTGTGGGTGCCGCACTCCGGCGCGATTCCGTGGCAGACCTTGGCGGTCAACGTGATCGGCTGCTTCCTCATCGGGGTCCTGATGGTCTGCATCACCGAGATCTGGGTGGCGCACCGGCTGCTGCGGCCCTTCCTCGGGGTCGGCATCCTCGGTGGATTCACCACCATGTCCACCTATGCCGTGGAAGTTCGTACACTGCTCGAATCGGGCCGAATCGGCTGCGGACTCGGCTACCTCGGGGGGACGGTGGTGACAGGGCTGATGTCGGTCGTGCTCGGCGTGGGCGCGACACGGTGGGTATCGGGTACGGCACGACGATTGGGGGCAGGCGATGAGTGAGACGGCTCGGCACTGGGTTCCGGCATCGCGGCTGACGGTGCTGCTGGGCGAGGACGATCTGTATCGGCATCGGCCCCGCTATCACGAGATCGTGCGGCGCGCCCGGGATGCCGGACTGGCCGGGGCGAGCGTGTGGCGCGGCGTCGAGGGCTACGGCGTCTCTTCGCAGATCCACACCACGCGGCTGCTGGATCTGGCCGAGCGGCTGCCGGTGCTGGTGATGATCATCGATGACACCGAACGGCTGCGCGCCTTCGTGGAAAGCAATGCGGACCTGCTGGATTCGGTGACCGTGGCGCTCTCGCCCGTCGAGGTTTTCGACGGGGTGCGGCGGTGACGGCGCTACTGGTGATCCTCGGCGCGGCCGTCGGGGCGCCGACCAGATATCTGGTGGATCGCGCGGTGGCCCATCGATTCGATAGTGTTCTCCCACTGGGCACACTGACGGTGAACGTGGGCGGTTCGGCCGTACTGGGCGCGTTGATCGGTGCGGGAGCAAACCATTGGCTCCTCAGCGTGCTGGGAACGGGGTTCTGCGGTGCGCTGACCACGTTCAGTACGTTCGGATACGAAACGGTTCGATTGGCCGAGGAGGGCGCTTACAGCTATGCGGTGGCGAACGTCGTGATCGGCGTCGGCGCGAGCCTGGCGGCGGCCTACCTCGGTGCCTTCCTCGGGCAGTGGGTGTGGCCGTGATTCTCATGACCAGCCGGGCACAGGCGATACGTAAGGGAGGTGCGAGCATGGCCCACGATCGAGCCGGACGACCGGCGCGGGCCACGGACCTCGAAGACATCGCGCACTTGGTGACCGCCTACTACAGCCGGATTCCGGATCCGGCCGATCCCGCGCAGCTGGTGTCCTTCGGTACCTCCGGGCATCGCGGGTCGAGTCTGGACTGCGCGTTCAACGAGGCGCACATCCTGGCCATCACCCAGGCGATCGTGGAATACCGTGCCTCCCGGGGGATTACCGGGCCGGTGTATCTGGCGCGGGACACGCACGCGCTGTCCGAGCCCGCCTGGACCACCGCGCTGGAGGTGCTGGCCGCCAACGACGTCACCGCGGTCATCGACTCGCGCGACCGGTACACGCCGACGCCGGCGCTGAGTCACGCTGTGCTGCGGCACAATCGGGGCGGGACGCGGCATCAGGCCGACGGGATCGTGGTCACGCCCTCGCACAATCCGCCGCGCGACGGCGGGTTCAAATACAATCCGCCGCACGGGGGTCCGGCCGACACCATCGCCACCGACGCCATCGCGGCGCGGGCTAACGAGCTGCTGATGACCGGTCTGGCCGATGTGCGGCGGACCTCGCTGGCGCACGCGCTGGCGACCAATGTGGAGCGCTACGACTATCTGGATCGCTATATCTCCGACCTACCCAATGTGCTGAACCTGGACGCCATTCGGGGCGCCGGGATTCGGCTGGGCGCGGACCCCATGGGCGGGGCTTCCGTGGATTACTGGGAGGAGATCGGGCAGCGCTACGACCTCGAGCTCGAGGTGGTGAATCCGTTCGTCGATCCGACGTGGCGGTTCATGACGCTGGACTCGGACGGGCGGATCCGGACCGATCCGTCCTCGCGTTATGCCATGGCCTCGCTGGTGGCGATTCGCGACGACTACGACATCTCCACCGGCAACGACGCGGACGCGGACCGGCACGGGATCGTGACTCCCGATGCGGGACTGATGAATCCGAACCACTACCTGGCGGTGGCGATCGAGTACCTGATCGCCAATCGGATGGGGTGGGACGCGCTGACCAAGATCGGCAAGACGGTGGTCACCTCCGCCATGATCGACCGGGTGGTCGGGGTGCTGGGGCGCGATGTGTACGAGGTGCCGGTCGGGTTCAAATGGTTCGTGCCCGGATTGTTCAGCGGCAGCCTGGCTTTCGGCGGCGAGGAGTCCGCGGGGGCCTCGTTCCTGCGGATGGACGGCACCGTGTGGACGACCGACAAGGACGGGATCCTGCTGGCGCTGCTGGCCGCGGAGATCACCGCGGTCACCGGGCAGAGCCCCTCGACCCGCTACGCCGAACTCGAAAAGCGCTACGGCTCACCCGCCTACGCCCGCATCGACGCCAATGCGACCGCGGAGCAGAAGGCACGGTTGGCCGCGCTGACACCGGACATGATCAATGCGACCGAGGTCGCCGGGGAGCCGATCACCGGGATCCAGACGCGCGCCCGGGGGAACGGCGCGGCGCTGGGCGGGGTCAAGGTGACCACCGAGAACGCGTGGTTCGCGGCGCGGCCGTCGGGGACCGAGGACAAGTACAAGATCTATGCGGAATCCTTCCAGGGGCCCGAGCATCTGACGCAGGTGCAGGCGGCGGCGGAGGAGATGGTCGGCCGGGCGCTGGGCGGTGAATAGTTCGGCCGGGATGGATCTCGGCCGGTGCGCGGTTCGTATCCGTGGACTCGGTTCGAATCGGTGGATGGGTGCGCAGAGTGAAGTGGTGTTGTGGGTAAGAGTGACGCGGTAGCTGCCGAGCGGCATCGACTCCCGGTGGAGATCTGGGTGCTGGTCGGATCGGCGTTCACCATCGCCATCGGATTCGGGCTGGTGGCTCCGGCGCTGCCGCAGTTCGCGCGGAGCTTCGATGTGGGGGTGGCGGCGGCCTCGTTCATCGTCAGCGCGTTCGCGTTGATGCGGTTGGTGTTCGCGCCGATGGCGGGGCGGCTGTTGCAGAAGCTGGGTGAGCGGCCGGTCTATCTGACCGGGCTGTTGATCGTGGCGATCTCGACCGGTGCGTGCGCGCTGGCCCAAAGCTATTGGCAGCTGCTCGTATTGCGGTCGCTGGGCGGAATCGGGTCGACCATGTTCACCGTGTCCTCGCTCGGCCTGGTGATCCGCATGTCCCCGTCCGCCGAACGCGGACGTGTCTCCGGCGTGTACTCCACCAGCTTCCTGATCGGATCCATCAGCGGCCCGCTGGTCGGCGGCGCCCTCTCCTTCCTCGGCCTGCGCGCACCATTCCTCATCTACTGCGTGGCCCTGCTGATCGCCAGCCTGATCGTCTATGTGGCCCTGAGGAATTCCCCCCTCGCCCTGCCCGAACAGGCCAACGGCACGCCCACCATGACCTTCCGCGAGGGCCTCGCCCGCCCCGCCTACCGCGCGGCCCTATGGGCCAACTTCGGCAATGGCGCGGCGGTTTTCGGGGTGCGTATGGCCTTGGTTCCCCTGATCGTGGTGGAGGTGCTGAAGCAGGACGCTGCGCTGGCGGGCGTGGCGTTGACGGCCTTCGCCCTGGGCAACGCCTCGGTGCTGTTCCTCTCCGGTCGCTGGTCCGACACCCTGGGCCGCAAGCCCTTCCTGATCTCCGGCACCCTGATCTGCGCCCTCGGCACCGCAGGAATCGGCCTCTCCCCAAGCCTCCCATGGCTACTCGTAGCCTCCTGCATCGCGGGCATCGGCTCCGGCATGTTCGCCCCCGCCCTCCAAGCCGCCGTAGCCGACATCGTCGGCCCCGGCCGCCGCGGCGGTCCGGTCCTCGCGGGCTATCAGATGTCGGCCGACCTGGGAACCTTCCTCGGGCCCTACGTGATCGGCATGCTGGCCGACCGTCTCTCCTACGGCTTCGCGCTGGGCGTCACCGCGATCCTCCTGGCCTCGGCCTCCGCGGTTTGGTTCTTCGCCCCGGAAACCCTGCGCCGCAAGGAACCTGCTCCGGCTGTCGCCTAGGGAACCGGCCCGCTGACACCGTGCGGATTTCAGCGGGCCGGTTCTGTCAGCGACCTCGGCGCTTGCGGGCGACCAGCAGGCCGACCAGGGCACCGGCCAGGACGACTGCCCCGACGCCGAGCACCGCGAAGATGATCAGCTTTGTCGAATTCGAGGTGGACTGCGTCGAATTCGCTGCCGCGACGGCACTGGTCGGGTTGGTCGCCGGGGTCTTGCCGGCCACGGTCGCCACACTCTTCTCGCCGAAGATATCCGCGGCGGCCGCGTATTTCGGACCGCTCTCCTTGGTGTCGGTGACGGTCAGATCCAATCGCATGGGCACCGGCGTGTTCGCGCCCTTCGTGGTGAAGGTCGAGCCGAGCTTGACCGCGATGTAGTACCAGCCCGCGACGGATTGCTTACGCGTATCAGACTGGTCGGCCTTGCGGTTGCCGTACCGGATCGGCACGGTGGCCATCGCCTTGCTGGTCGGCAGCACCGCCTCCTGGCCGGTGTAGGCGGAGAAGTCCGAGTCGATCTCCTCGCGGATGGGGCTGTAGAGGGTGGTGCGGATATTGGAGATGTTGTCGACGCCGCGCTCGCCGTTCTCTGCGAAGTGGACTCGATAGGCCAGGGCCTGCCCCCAGTCCAGTTTGACCCGGTAGAACAGGAACTCGCCCTGGCGCAGGGTATCGGTGTAGCTGCCGCTCCGCGTGAGCTCGGCGGCGACATTGAACGAACCGCCACCCGACACCGGGGTGCCCGGACCGCTCGGCTCGACGAGGGTCGCCGGTGGAGCGACCGCGACCGGGCCCGGATCGGTGACCGCCGGTTCGAGGCCGATGAGCAGCTCGATCGGAAGTCGTTCCGGCACACCGGCGGAGACCTTGTTCCAGGTCAGTTCGAAGTAGTAGCGGCCGCCGCCCTTGCACTTGTCGGCACCGCCCTTGTTCTCCTTGGTCGCGCCGTCGAAGGATTTCGCCACCGTGAGCGCGACACCGTCGCTGGAGCGGGTGCTCTGCTCGAACTCGAAGACGTTGCAGTCCTTGCCGTCCGCGCCGTAGACGCGCAGGTTGAGCACATTGTTGTCCTCGGTGGACGAGATGTCGGGCAGTCGCGGGAAGGACACCGTGCCGCTGAAGTACGCGGTGGCGCCCGCCGGGATGTCGACGCCCCAGTAGCGCTTCTCCTTCTGGCCCAGGGTGTCCAGGTACTGGCCCGGGGTGGCCACCGGGGCGGTGTCGTACCTGCCGGTACCGGTGATCGGGGTGCCCGCGGCCTTGTAGTTGCGCAGGGCGGCGCTGCTGACGCGCGGCATGATGCGTTGCAGCGCGGGGCCGTCGGCGGCGTCGGTATAGGTGCCGCCGGTGGCCTGGGCCATGCAGGTCAGCTGGGCGCGGGCCTTGGCGTCCACCGCGAATCCGATGGTGTGCAGCACCAGATCGACGCCCTGCTGCTTCAGTTCGGCCGCCACCGCGCAGGGATCGGGTGGGGCGCAGGTGTCGTCGCCGTCGGAGACCAGCACGATCGAGCGCGGTCCCGACTTGGGCAGTGCGTCGGCGGCCTGGCGCAGCGCGGTGCCCATCGGGGTCCAGCCGCCCGCCTTGACGCCGTCGACGGCACCGGTCAGCGCAGCTTTGTCGAGAGTTTGTGGGGTGTGCAGGATTTGCACGTCGCGGCAGCCGGTGGCCTTCTCCGCCTCGCTATTACCGGTGCCGGTGCCGTAAACAGCCAGTCCCACCTGGGATTCCGCCGGGGCGGACTCGACGAAGGTGTGCACGGCGTTCTTGGCGGCGTCCATCATGGTGCCCGCCGGGTCGGGGCGCGTCATGGAGCCGGAGGCGTCCAGGATGAGCATGGTCGGCGCGTACTGCGGGCCGTCCTGCGCCTGCGCGGGGGCGGCCGCCAGCGACAGCGCGATGAAGGCGGTGGCGACCGCCGCGGCCGATCGGATGAGTCTTTCGGGAATTCGGATCATCGTCCTCATCGTCTATTTCGTTTTGATAACGACGCGGAGGCTACCAATGAATCGGACAAACTTCGCGTGGATAAAGACCGGTCGGTAGTGGGGCGGGTGTTGCCCGGACGGGTTCGTCGGGCAGAGTGGTGCGGGTGAGCAATCCGACTTCGAAGCACACGCCGCAGCCGGTTTCGAGCAAGACCACCTACGCGCTGGCCGGGCTGGCCGTGGTGGTGGTCGTTGCGATCGTGGCGGCGCTCTACCTCTGGAATCGCGGCGGCGGGGACGAGGTGCGCAACGACGGCTATGGGCCGGTGCGCGATCCGGGAGTGAGTGTGGCGCTGGACTCCGACGGTGCGATCGTGCTGGGGAAGCCCAACGCGAAAACCATTGATATCTATGAGGATCCGCTGTGCCCGGCCTGTGGGCAGCTGGAGAAGATCTACGGCCAGGAGATCGCCCAGCAGATCGACCTGGGCAAGATCGCCGTGCGCTACCGCCTCGTGAACTTCCTGGACCCGCGCTCCAAGAGCAAGGACTACTCGACCCGCGGCGTGGCCGCCAACGAGTGCGTGGCGCAGGCGGGCGACGGCCCGGTCTACTCCAAGTTCCATGCGCTGCTGTTCACAACCGAACAGCCCAGCGAGGGCGGTACGGATCACGACAACAAGGAACTCGCCGCCATCGCCAAGCAGGCGGGCGCGAGCGACGACGTGGCCAAATGCATTACCTCCGGCGATCGCGCCGACACCGGCCGCGCCCATGCCGAAGCGGCTCTGAAGGCCCTCGACAGCGCTCTCAACGGCCGCGCCGCCACACCGTCGGTCTTCATCGATGGCAAGAAGATCGACGTGAACAACAAGAATTGGGTCCTCGACGCCGCGAAATAGCTATGCATCGAATATGAAACCGGGGGCCGGTAGGTGTGAGTACCTATCGGCCCCCTATGCGTGCCAATATTCCCTCGTGGCCAGTTATTGGGCGAAATCCCCTTATTTGAATTTCGATCGAGTCCTATCGTTAGCCATCTGATTGCCCCTGTGGGGTCGTCGGAAAGAATGGAAACGATGAACTCCAGGGGGAATTCATGATTCGCAAGGCAGTTGCGGCGCTCGCGGTCACCCTGGCCGCGATCGCCGGTATGGGCGTGCTCACCGCATGTGACCCGTCCAAACCCGCGCCGGTGTCGACCGCGAACGCGGTCGTGCAGCTGTCGGCGACGCCGACGGCGTTCACTCCCAGCGTCCTGGACGACGGCAGCGAACATACGAGTGTCCTGGTGACGGTGACGAACAACAGCAAGGACAAGGTGGTCAACGTCAACCCGCTGTTCTTCACGATCACCGACACTCAGGGCAACAAACACGAGGTCGATCTGGGAATGGAGCAGAACCAGATCGCCATGGTCGACCTGCAGCCCGGTGAGAAGGTGACGGGTGCCATCGCGGCCAAAGGCTCCTTCACCCCGAAGACGGTGGTCTTCGACAACTTCAGCAACCAGGTCCGCGCCGACGTCGTGTGATTGGGCAGCCCGCGGATCAGGAATCCAGGAGGGGACGGCGCAGGCGACCGGTGTAGTCGCCTGCGCGGCCCAATGCGTCATCGGCGGCATCCAGTTCGAGCAGGGCCTCGTCGAAAACCTCTGCGGCTCCGGCTATGCAGTAGGCGGGGGTCAGTAGGGCGCCGGTTCCCGGGGTGTCCAGGAGGAGGCCGGAATTGGGGAGGTCGCGGTAGGCGGTGGTGAGGGCGGCCAGCTCGGTGCGCAGGTGTTGCAGGCGTTCCCGGAGGAGTTGGCGGCGCTGGTCGAGCAGCGCGGGGTCGTTCAGGTCTTCGAATTCGCTCGGCGCGTGATCGGTCATGCATTCCAGAATGCAGTGGCGTAGGGGAATTCGGGATTCTTGCTGCGTCAGTGCATTCTCGGCGGATTTGGGTGGGGTGCGGCCCATCGGGGGAACGGTGAATTTGAGCCGCACCCCGGGGAGGGGCCGGGCTGGGTGCCCGGTCCGTGGTTCGGGGGTGGTGCGGGGTTAGTGGGTTGCGGCTCGGTCGGGGATGTCGTTGTCGGGGGTGGTGCGGGAGAGTTGGGGGTGGATGAGGATGTGGTTTTCGAGGGGGTAGGCCAGGTCGGTGGTGAAAGGCCTTCCGGGCATGGGGATTTCGGAGAGGTCGGGGACGGCGCGGAGGGGAGTGGGGTAGGGGTGGGCGGGGGCGTCTATGTCGGTGTGGGGGAAGAGGTAGCGGGCGCCCTCGCGGATGGTTTCGTGGGGTTCGCCGCTGGGGTCGATCCAGCGCATGCGGTCGGTGTCGGCCAGGTAGACGCGCCAGGGTTGTTTTCCCTTGTCGGCCAGGGACTTCAGGCGGTGGTGGTGGGTGCACAGGACCGCGCGGTAGGCGGTGTTCGGGTGTGCCACGGGCTGGCCGGGGAGCGGGTCGAACTGGACCAGGGAGGTTTCCGCGGCGGGCATGGTGCAGCCGGGGAACCGGCAGAGGCCGTCGAGGGCTCGGACCTCGCGGGCGGGTGCGCCGGAAAAGGGGCGCACCGCAGCGATTTTCGGCGGGTTGGCGTCCTCGCGACGATGTGATTCGACCTGGATCAGGCGTCGTTCCCAGGGGGCCTGGGGTGCGCGGGCCCGCGTGGCGGGGTCGGGAGTGGTCTCGGGTTCCGGCGCGGGTTCGGGCGGGGGCGCGGCCTGCGGGGTGGTTGTGGTTTCCGGGAAATACTCCGGAATCACCTGGAAGCGGGCGTGTTCGGCGAGAGTTCGGGCGAGCGCGGCGTCGACGGGACCGTATCCCGCGAGAAAAGCGGGATCGTCGCGCAGGCCGAGGAGGGTTTCGGCGGAGACCCCGACCTGGATGAGCGGGCGGCGCGAGGTGGCGGGCGTATCGGCCTTCGGGCAGTCGAGTCCCTTGCCGCAGCCGCAGAACAGCCGGCCGGAGCCGTCGGCGAGAGCGATGAGGGCGTCGGCGCGGCGCTGGGACATGGTGCGCGGATCGTCGTCGCAGACCTGCAGGCTCATTTCGCGCAGCCGCATGGCCAGCGCCTGCGCGCCCGCAGCCGGCAGCAGCCCGTCGAACACCGCCATGCCGTCCTGGACCGCGCGAATCCGAATATCGCGGTCCTGCTCGCGTTCCTGGCGCCGACGGGTCTCGCCCTCGGGGTCGAGCCTGGTCACCCAACGCTGCGCGGTCTGACGTAATCGCGCCGGATCGGAGCGCAGTGCCGCGTCGATCAGCTTGGGCTCCAACAGTTCTCGCACCTCGCGCGGCAGCCCGCGCAGGCTGTCCACGATCACCTGCACCCGCGACAGATCGATACGCCCGGCAGCGAAGGCCAGTTTGGTCTGCGGCAGCGAGTCCAGCGCCAGCCCGATATCGATGAGCGCCGCCGCCACCTGCTCGGACACGTGCACCGCCACCGCGATCTCCGCCGCGGCGAACTCCCCGGCCCGCACCCCGCCCGTGCCCGGCGCGGCATTCGCGGCCCGGTGTCGCCGATACACCTCCCGCACCGCTGTGATCTCCGCCGCCTGTGCGAACGCCGCCGCTCCATGTGCCCGCCGCGCCGCGTCGATCAGCTCCTCGTCGCCCATCGCCTCCACCTCTCGGCTATCGAACATGCGTTCGAGACTACCTCGAGAAGATCGCCGTCACCACCCTCTATCCAGGCGATTTGGTTTGTCGGACACCCGTCGTGTAACTTCGTTCAGGCAAGCGGGGCAACGCCCGGCGAGCAGAGAACTGAACACGGGGCTATGGCGCAGCTGGTAGCGCACCACACTGGCAGTGTGGGGGTCAGGGGTTCGAGTCCCCTTAGCTCCACCCAAGGCGAACCCCCAGGTCGGAGACCTGGGGGTTCGCTTCTTGTTGTGAGCACTCAGCCGGGAGGGGGTTCTGAGCGGGGGACATCTTGGTGGTGAGGGTTCGAGTCGCCTCAGGTGTTGTTACTGCTGGGGTTGGTGTGGTTTCGGTCCCTGCTTCTCTCGGTCGTGCATGCGAGTTCGGTCTTCTCCGCGCTGGTCATGCCCGCTTCTGGGACACAGTCGATGCGGTCCTCGTTGCGCCAGGTGTAGATCGCCTGTTCGCCGAGGTCCAAATCCCGTGTGATATCAGCGATCTTGCGACCGGTCGCGACCAGAATCAAACATCCCGACTCCGAAAGCTCGGGATAGACCACCGTGCGAATGCCTGATGGAGTTGTGAGCTATATGTCAGGCATCCGCGCGGCTCGGGTCGCCGCAGATTGCCTCATGATGGTGCTCGGCGGCGAGCTTGGTTGCGGAGTGCCAACGCGGAGATCCTGCGAGACCTGAATTGGCCGAGCACTACTTCGTTGTTGGGGTAGTTCCAGTTGGTGGTCAGTGGGTTAGCTCGACGACCGCGCTCCATATGCGTTCGGCGACCGGCTTGCGGGGATCGGGCTGCGGGAGGTAACTGAAGGGCAGCCGGTGCAGGCGGGCGGCCTCGGCGAACTGGTCATGCACCTTGAGCGCTTGCCACCCGTGCTCAGCCAGTTACGCCAGGCCAGCGGATCGTCCGGCCCATAATGCCAGGGCGCGTTGGCTATCAGCTCGCTAGCATGCTCGTTCATGCCGTTCATCGCGCTGTTGTTCACGACATCCGTGGCCCATCATGCGATTTCGGGGCGCCGCAGGCTTTCAGCCAGTCCTGCGACATCGGGCTCGCGCAGATAGTAGAGGGTGTCTGAAAAGCTCTGGGTGCGGCATGCTGAATGTTGTTGCCTGACTGCGAGCGTGGGGGTCGCGGTGATGGTCGAGCGCCGCCCGTACCCGACGGATCTCTCCGATGCCGAGTGGGAGTGGGTCGCGCCGCTGGTGCCCGCGCCCAAACCCGGTGGCAGACCGGTGCTACATCCGCGCCGGGAAATCGTGAACGCGCTGGCCTGTTGGGTGCGGGCCGGTTGCGCCTGGCGGCTGCTGCCGCACGATCTGCCACCGTGGCAGACGGTTTACCACTACTGGCGTTCCTGGACGAAAGAAGGCCGGTGGGAACAGATTCTGGCCCGGCTGCGTGAACGCGACCGCAGCACGGGAGGGCGCGCACCCACTCCGAGCGCCGGCATCATCGACAGCCAGAGCGTGCGAGCCACCGACCGCGGCGGCCTGCACGGATACGACGGCGCGAAGATGATCGCTGGCATCAAGCGGCACCTGTTGGTCGACACCCTCGGCACCGTACTGCTGGTTTGCGTGTCATCAGCCAGTGTTGCCGACCGCGAGGCCGCGATGGTCGTGTTGCCGCGGGCCTACGACCGGTTTCCACGCCTGCAGCATGTGTGGGCCGATCAAGGATATCGGGGCCAAGAGCTTCGGGACTGGGCTCACGCTGCGGTGGGCATCACTGTCGAGATCGTGTCACGCCGCGATGGTGCGTTCTATCGCAGCTGGGCACCGAAAGGCGCTGCGCAACGGGAGGTTCCACAATTCTCGATAGTGGCCCGGCGCTGGGTCGCAGAGCGAACCTTCGCCTGTCTGGGCAAGTACCGGCGCTTGTCCAAGGACTACGAATATCTCGCCGACTCCTCCGAAAACACCATCTACCTGGCGATGAGCATGATCCTGCTCGACCGCGTCACCGGCCGCTCACCCTAACCCTTCAGACACCCTCTAGGATGCCGGGCATGGGATGGGCGTCATGGAATCCTAACGTTGCGAGTTCTGTTCGGGTTGTACTGGTTTCTGACTATGCGGGTGTGTTGACCGAGCCGGTGTCCACGACCGTTGATCGGGTAGCGGAACGCTTGGGAGTTGCCGGTTCAGATTTGATGGCTGCGGTCGGGGAGGTGGCGCAGGCCTGGGGAGTAACAGGTGACCTTGGACCGCTCGAACTCGGGTTGGTCAGCGAGGCGGAGTGGGCCGCAGACGTGGCGAAGCACCTACAGAGTCGTGGATATCCTTGCTTGGATCTGGATCATTTTGGTGAACGGTACTGGTTTCCAGGGCGGGAACGAGCCGAGGAATGGATCGATGTACTGTCGCGATGGGCCGTTGACACCGACGTTGAGGTTGTGCTGCTTACCAACGTCGCGAGTGAATGGGAAGATCTTATGCTGGCCATGCTGCCCGAGTCGGGCGAGATCTTCACCGAAATTATAGTGTCGTCGCGGATCGGCGCTAGCAAGCCCAATCGGAGTGCATATCGGGCGGTTGTCGAGAGATTTCCGGATGCTTGCGGATTCATTTTCGTGGACGATTCCCCAGTCAATGTCCAAGCTGCGTGCGAGATGGGCTGGGAAGCGCTGCTTTTCACCAGTGCTGCAGACGTTGCGCCACTCGTGGAAGACGCGGTCGACAGAATGCGGACCGCGGTGCGCGGGCCAGCGGACTGATGACCTACCGCTGAGGCTTATCGGATCTTAGTTCTGGGGGGGTGAGCGAGTAATGGATTAGGTCACGTGCTTCGTTCCAGCGTTCCACGAGATCGACGCTGTTGTGCAGGCGGGTCGAAATGTGCTGCGCACCGAAGAATGAGCTGACGATGACGGCAGCCGCGCTCGCAGGTTCGATCCCCTGACGGAGTTGGCCATGAGATTGGGCGCGTTCGAGCAGGACCGTAAGGGCTTGAATCCAGCCGACGTAGGGGACGGGTAGGGCAGTGTCGATGAGCGAGTACTCGACTTGAAGTCGGGCGCCAGCCCGGACGATCGGATCGTCACGAAAAGCTTGGGCAGCGAGGTTGGTGGCCTCGAAGACTGCCTCCAGCGGAGAGCTGGACTGATGTTGGGCCTGCTTGAGCACCGCGGGCCAGGTCGCGTAATGAGCGTCCACGATCGCGAGCGCCAAGGTCTCTTTCGTGGGGAAGTGGAAGTAAACCGCCCCTTTGGTCATTTCGACCTTGTCCGCCACATCCTGGATTGATGTGTGGGCATACCCGCGGTCCGCGAAGAGTTCCGCGGCGGCACACAGGACGCGCTTCCTGGTGCGAATGGCACGATCTTGCCTGGGCTCAGTCGTGCGTGGCGCTCGACGGCGGGTTGACGGACTCACTAGTCTCCGATTTGTGCGCAGGTACCCGGGGTGGCGCATGGCCGGATACAAGGGACCGGCCGAACTTGGACCTCGGCGAGACAATACCAAGCGTGCTTGCGTATATGCACACTGATAGCCGGACCCGATATATCCCAGGACGTTGGACCTGTCATCTGGTTGATTCCCTGATGAAGAGCTCGCGGAAGTGGCTGTGTTCGTGTGATCGAACGAGTGACGAGACCCACTGAATCGCTATGGCGCGCATCACGTTTAGGTCGCTGCTGGTCACTTGTCTACCTCGCGGACGGCGGTGTAGTGTGCCCGCACGGAAACGTTCGCTGTGGAAGGTTATTGGAGTTCGCGGCGGTCCGGACGCAGCTTGATCCCATCTAGATCAAATCGGTCGGGCAATCAAGATTAGATGTTGGGGGAGTTCGATGCACACTGGCGACAGATCATGGTCGCGTGCGCCATTTTTCGTTCCTGACGTGGGACTGGACCTTGGCCCCGAGGCTGGCGCAGCGGGGCATGTGTCACGCCGACTAGTGCACAAATCGGCGGCCGAGGAGGTGCTTTTAACCACGGCGTTCAACCGCAGGGGAGGAACCTTTGTCCTGGGTCTTCGCCGACCGTTCGGTCACCGGTTTTATGGGGCAGCCCCGATGAAATGGGCGGATCCACTGTATTGCATCGAGGTTGTCCGCCAAGCGGGAATCTATCTCTCGCATCAGTACTATGGTGTTCCGGTCGGCCGTCGCTTCATTTTGACGCAGGTTGAATTCGAAATCGACTGGTCGTCACCTACGGGGATGGCCGATGCATTCGAGCCGACGGCCGTTGAGGTTCGCTGTTTGCCAGGCAAGAGCAGGTCGGGTGGGTTCGACATGAGTTTTGAAGCACTGATCGGCAGCGATGGGGGTTCTGGGTATAGCAAGATCGTCATCAGATGCCAGATTGTTGATGAGGAACGGTATCGCCTGCTGAGGTTCCGCAAGGCGAATCCCAGAGTTGGGGCGGCTCTGTTAGGGAAAAATCCCACTACAGTTGCGGCGTGTACATCGGAGGACGTTATGCGGATGTTCGAAGAAGACGTGCTTCTCGCGTTGCCACTCTGCTCTTCAGGCATGGAATGGCAATTGCGCCTCGATGTCAGCCACCCTGTGTACTTCGACCATGAATGTGACCATATTCCAGGCATGGTGATTGTGGAGGCATCCAGACAGGCGGCCTCGTTGACCTACCAGCGTGCTCTGGAGTCTCCTGGTGCTGAATTCATCCCTGAGCGATTGCATGCGTCAATGGCTTTCCATAATTTCGGTGAAGTCGACATACCTACAACGGTAAGTATTCTTAATCGCTCGGCGGATGGATCGCGGGGCGAGACGATGGACGTGGCTGTAATGCAAGCTGAACGGATACTGGCGACCATTGCGTGGCGTTTCAATGGTCGTCAGAGCACTAGTATTTCGAACTCGGCTGACCTGGTGGAATTGTGATAATGGGCTCTGATCCCAACGCTACCCTTCGCGATTACGCCGTTGCTGACATGCTGGAAATGGAACAGAATCTCCGGCTTTCGGACCGTTGCTTCGGCGCTATTCGTCGTGCTGGTTACGCGACCTACTTCGTGCCGATCCGGTGGAACGGGAGCGCTGGATCGTTCGCCGCATATGTGGATCGGACGATGCAGCTCGCTGAGACCTGTGCATCAACCGCTTGGTGTGCTTCCCTTTTTGCTGCGCACGGTCGGTTGGCCGGCTACTTCCCCGAAGACGGACAACGTGATCTATGGGGAGGAGACGCACACCCACTGATCGCCGCGGCAGTAGTTCCGCCGAGCGGGAAGGCTGAGCGCGTATCGGGCGGTTGGACACTGGACGGAAGCTGGCGATACGTGAGCGGGATCCATGGCGCAGACTGGGTGCTGGTGTCCAGCCAGCCCTCAGATGGCGAACCGTGGATCTTTGCCGTGCCGAGATCCCAGTTCAAGATTGTTGAAGGTTGGCATCCGCTCGGGTTGCGGGCAACCGGTAGCCATGGCGTAGCGGTGATTGGCGGCTTTGTCCCAGATCATCGCGCGATGCCCCTTAGTAGTCTGCTCAATAGCCGATCGGATTCGTCGAGATGCCACCAAGTGCCCTATCGCATGGTCACAGGACTACAGTTCGCGGCACCGCTCCTCGGCGCTGCACGCGCCGTATTGCGGTCATGGACGGCACAGGCAGTTAATCGCGGAATTGTGACTAACGAGGCGGGGGCAATATTGAGTAATGCGTCCGTCGAGATTCGCAGCGCCGAACTCCTGATCATGGATGCAGCACGCAGGGCCGACTGTGGTGACGTCACTCCGATCTCAGTAGCCGAGAGCCAGCGCGATGCCGCTCATGCGGCGCACTTGTGCGCTCGGGCGGTCGATTCGCTATTTCGGTACAACGGCATATCCGGGCAGCATGACGATCAGTTGCAACGGCGCTGGCGAGACGTACTGACCGCGAGTGGTCATCGAGCGCTGCGGATAGAGAACGCCACACAGGCGTATCTGGGGGCGCATGCCGATCTCGCACGCCGCGTCAACGCTTCTTAACAACTTCGGATCGCATGTGGGTCCTCTGTCCGAACTAAACATACCTTCAAGAAGGTTTGTTTAACTGCGCATCCTTGGTGCCTGTAAAAAGCAGGTCAGGCGTTGCGCTAAAGTGAAGAGTGGAATTTTCGCAATGGATGCACGGATCTTGGGTCCGCTGACGATTGCCGATGAGGGTGTCGAGATCGATATTCCCTCCGCGAGGCAACGGACGCTTCTTGTAGCTCTACTTATTAACGCCAACCGCCCTGCGTCGACCGATCAGCTAATTGAGGTCCTGTGGGGCTGTCGGCCGCCGCAAAATTCTCTGGCAGCACTACGCACATACATTATGCGATTGCGTCGCCACCTCGGTAACGCACTAGGCGTTCGTATTGTAACCAGACCCGACGGATATTTGATCGAGGCGAGGGAGAACGAGGTTGACCTTACGCGGTTTCAATCGCTATACACTGCCGGTCGAACAGCCGTGGGTGAAGGCGACTGGGAATCTGCGGCTAAAGTGCTGAAGGCTGCGCTCTCATTGTGGCGTGGGGAGCCATTTACCGAGATTCCATCGGAGATCTTGCGTGAAAGGGAACTTCCCCGTCTGGAGCAATTGCACCTGCGTACGCAGGAGCTATATTTCGAAGCGCAACTCGCGCGGGGAGAGCACAAAGACATCGTACTCGAACTTCAGCGGGCGGTGGAGGCCTGCCCGCTGCGGGAGCAGTTCTGGGCGCAACTAATGACCGCACTGTACCGTAGTCGACGGAAGGCGGAGGCCCTGGATGCCTTTCAAGCTGCGAGAACTCGCTTGATCGACGAGCTCGGTGTCGATCCTGGCCCTGATCTTCAAGCGCTTCACCAGGCCATGCTCACCGACGAGAAGTCGCTATGGGCCTGGTCGGCTCTCATTGGGTCGGAGGGATCGAACGTGCGGCTGGTTGAGCCCACGGCCGTCGTTCCGCGTCAGTTGCCGGCGGCTCCACGCCACTTTACCGGTCGGACTGCTGAGCGCAGCATCCTTCAGTCGGCGCTCAACCATGCTCACAATCCGGCAATCATAACGACGACACCGATATTGGTCATTTCGGGAATTGGCGGGATCGGGAAAACTGCTCTGGCACTGCACTGGGCTCATCGCGCGGCCGAGCTATTCCCGGACGGGCAGATTTTCATCAATCTTCGTGGGTTCGATATCGCCGATAACCCTATGCGGCCGGAGACGGCTGTCCGGCTCATACTCGATGCCTTCTCTGTTCCTGAGCAGTTGGTACCTACAGGTCTTGATGCTCAGGTGGCGCTGCTGCGCAGCACCCTCGCAGACAAGCGCGTTCTTCTCGTGCTTGATAATGCTCGAAACGAAGAGCAACTGATCCCGCTGCTTCCGGGCAACTCGGGATCCCTGATCATCGTCACGAGCCGAAACAAGTTACCCGGCCTGCTTGTATCGACCGGTGCCAAGGCGGTACCGCTGGGTCCCCTTGAGAAGGCGGAGACAGTGGAACTGTTGGAGAAGCTGATCGGCAAGGAACGATTGACGGCGGAGCCCGGGACTGTCGACCGTCTCGTTTCGATGTGCGATCGAATTCCGCTGGCCGCAAGTATTCTTGCATGCAGGGTATCTACCGAACCTCAGCTACCCATGGCTGCATTGATCGAACTATTCGAGGATACGGCAGGTCTGATGGACCGTTTTGATACCGGAGACGCTGCGACCAGCATTCGAACCCTTCTAGCCTCTTCCTTCCGGAACCTTACCGTCGAGGGCCAACATCTACTCCGCTTCCTCGGCCTGCACCGATGTAGCCGGATCACGCCCGATACCGCGGCGAGCCTTGCGGACATGTCTCAATCCGCCACTCGGCGCGCATTCGCAGATCTCAGTCGCAATCACCTGGTCGAGCATGCGGGTGTCGGCCACTACTCGTTGCATGACATCATCCGCGCCTTCGCTGCTGAAGTCGTTTACCAAGACACATGCGAGGAAACTCGGCGAACGTCGGTTACCCGCCTATACGACTTCTTGCTCCACACGCTCGACGATGCCGCGAGATTGCTTGTGCCTGGTCGTCTCTTCTCCCCGCTGGGAGCGCCGCTCCCGAGGGTTCGGCCGATAACCTTCAGGGAGGCCAGTGAAGGTGGCGTATGGTTCTCGACCAACCAGAGTGCGATTATGTCTGCGGTTACCCACGCGGTGGACGACAACCTTCCAGAGTACTGTTGGAAGATTGTCGAGCGGGCCAGCTCGTTCTTCTCCGTTCTGGGCCAATGGCATGACTGGCATCGAGTGGCTCGTTTGGGTGTCGACGCTGCGACATTTCTCGGCGATCTCCGCGGCGAGGCGAATTGCCGCCTCGAGCTTGGTAGCGCGATGGACATGCTCGAACATGACAAGACCGAAACACTCGCGGAGCTCACTCGAGCTCTATCCCTCTTCGCGGAGTTGGGCGACCGCGCAGGAGAGGCCCTGGCCCACCACCACCTGGCTCGCTATTACGGTCGACGCGCCGTTCGTACAGGATTCGGATATCACTCGTCCGCATCGCTCAGGTTGTACCAAGCGGATAGTAACGATAACGGGCACGCGACTGCGCTCAATACTATCGGATGGTTCAGTACGTCCTTTGGTGAGTACGACAGAGCTATTTCCACCTGCAGGGCCGCAATCGACATCTATTCAGCCGTCGGGAATCTCGCTGGCGAGGCTGACAGCTGGGACAGCTTGGCCTGGGCTCACCAGCGCCGGGGTGATCTGAAATCGGCCGATGCTTGCTATCGCAAGGTTATTCCGATGGATGAACGTCTCGACCGCATCGGACATCGATACAACATCGCGGAAACTCAGCATCGTTATGGAGATTTGAGGTGTGCGATGGGCGACGTCGCCGGTGGGATCGACTACTGGCGACGGGCCCAGCAAACGTTGGACGAACTCAACCATCCGAGTAAGGAGATTGTCCGGCAGAAGATTCTCCACATCACGCAACCAGAATGGGTTCGTGTGTCATGAGCTGAACGCTTTTGGCGCCTTGCCATCTGGTGAGCGTGTTCCCCTTTGCCGCGCGAGACATGCTGTAGCCACAATCGCGGTGAGTGCAAGCAGCCAGAGCGTAGCCAGCGACCACGGCAGTCCGTTCGGACCTACCCAGTCCATCGCGGCACCTGAGTACGGAGGACCAAGAATCCCACCGAGCCCCCACACGATGGCGAACGCTGTGTTCGCCATCAGGAGATCGGTCTGTTCAAAGCTTTCGCCGAGGATGGTCAGCACCAATGGGTATCCGGCAAAGGCAAGACCTCCCCAGGCTGCGATGGCCGGGAAGTACCCTGTCGGATTGTTCACGATCATCGGAAGAAGGAGTGCACCAAGGATTCCGGCCGATAGTGAAACGATCAGGGCAACCCGTGCACCTACCCTGTCGGCGAGCCAACCCAGCGGATACTGGAAAACAACTTGGCCAATCAGTAGCACGGTCAGTGACAATGCCGCGTATGCAAGTGTGTTCCCATGTCGGACACCGAAACTCGGTAGGAGCTGAAGCGTTACGCTGTCGAAGACCGAAACCGCCAAGACCGCTACGACAAGTGTTGACAACAGGGTAGTCAGCTGGCGTACAGGAATTGGACCGTTGCCTGCCATGGGGGGCACGGTCTGTCGCACCCTAACCAACGGGACCAGAGCCACTAGTGGCGCTGCGATCGCAATCGTCAGGGCGATCGTGAAATTGTCGCCGGATGCTGCCAATACGGTGGGGCCGATCGCGAATCCGAGCGCAAGTACCGATGTGTACGCAGTCAGAAGTTGCCCGCGGAGTTGGGACGTCGCGATCTCACCGATCCATGTCTCGCTCAGTATGAACATGGTCACCGCGCACAATCCGAGCATGAAGCGCAGCACAAACCATGCGGAGAGGGCTGGTGTAGCGGCGAGTACTGCAAGGATTACCGAAACGAGTGCTGTTGCCAGCACCATTGTCAGCCACGGTCGGACAGCCCGAATTAACCGAGGAACGAGGGGAGCGCCGAGCACCATCCCGAGCGGGGTCATCGCTCCGTTGAGCCCAATAATGCTGCTAGAGGTTCCACGTTCTTCTAGCAGCAGTGAGAGCAGAGGGTATGTTATCCCTAGCGTCGCCCCGAAAACCCCGATGACAACGATGGGCGTCCCTGCTGCTCGCCAAGTCCTTTTCACTGATGAGCCGGACTCAGCCATGTGTCTGACTCCACACCCGGCTGGACAAGCCGAAGATGTCGATGAAGCCTTCTGCGCTCTTCTGGTTGAAGGTGGATTCGGCTCCGTAGGTCACCAGTTCAGGGCGGTACATTGCTTTTGGCGCTGTGCGGCCGACGATGGTCGATGTCCCCTTGAACAGCTTGAGTTTGATCTCGCCGGTGACGAATTGCTGGGTATCACGGATGAATGCGTCCAGTGCTCGCTTAAGCGGGCCGTACCAGAGTCCGTCGTAGATCAGCTTCGCGTAGGTCGAGTCCACGGTGGCCTTGTGCGCAAGCACATCAGCGGGCAGGACGAGGTTTTCCAGCTCCCGATGAGCCTGGATCAGAAGATGCATGCCTGGAACCTCGTACAGCTCACGGGATTTCAATCCGACCACCCTGTTTTCGATCATGTCTACACGGCCGATACCGTGCGTACCGGCGAGAGCATTGAGTCGGGTCATCAATAGCAGCGGGGAGAGCGTTTCACCATCGATGGTTGTCGGCATGCCTTCAGCGAACTCGATTGAGACGTAGGCTGGCCGATCCGGTGTCTCCTCCACCGACGTGGTAAGGCTCCATACCTCCTCGGTCGGTTCCCATTGGAGGTCTTCGATCAGGCCAGCTTCGACATTGCGGCCCAAGATGTTCAGGTCGATTGCCCAGGGCTTCTCTTTGGTGACATGTGAAGGGATACCGAACTTTTCCGAGTAGGCAATCGTTTCGGCTCGACTGAAGTCCCAAAGACGCGCTGGCGCAAGGATTGTGAGATTGGGGTCCAGCAAGGTAGCTGCCAGATCCAACCGCACCTGATCGTTGCCTTTGCCGGTGCAACCGTGGGCGACTGCGCCACAGCCGTATTCGTGAGCGGTGTCCACGAGAAGCTCCCCGATCAACGGACGCCCGAGCGCCGAGGAAAGTGGATAGTGTGCGTCGTAGAGTGCGTTGGCTTGGATTGCAGGAAAGCCAAATTCACGGACGAACCGCTCCTTGGCATCCACGACGACCGCGACGTCGGCGCCGGCCAGCAACGCCTTTTCCCGAATCGGCTCGAGCTCGTCGCCCTGGCCTAGGTCTGCGGCCATAGCTACAACGAACTTGCAGCCCAGCTCCTGTTTGAGGTACGGGATGCATGCGGTGGTGTCGACGCCGCCGGAGTAGGCAAGTACAACGCGGTCAGCAGAACTCACGGCCGCTCCATCTTCAGTCAGGTTGGGAATGTTCGTCATTTGGCGGGCTCCTTGATCGAGAGCTGCTCGTTGAGCTTCCGCAGCGTTGCCGCGGCCTCGGATACTCGTATGGGTGCAGTTCCGCCGGGAGACGTACGACGAGCTACCGCGTGGTCCACGATGAGCACATCGGCTGGCAGACCCGCGAATCGCGGCTCGAGCGTTGCGAGTTGTTCCGGATCCGCATGCCTCAGCTCGCGACCTTCGGCCTCAAGTGCCTTGACGACTCGGCCTACAATCCCATGAGATTCACGGAACGGGACGCCTCGTTCGGCAACGAGCCAGTCGGCCAGATCGGTGGCGGTAGCATTCCCGATCTCAGCGTCAGCGCGAGTCTTCTTGGTATGGAGGACGATTCCCGTCAGCATTGCTTTGGTGGTTCGGACACACAGTTCAAGGGTGTCCGCCGCGTCGAACAATGCCTCCTTGTCCTCTTGCATGTCCCGGCTATAGGCGAGAGGGAGCGCTTTGAGGACCGTCAGCAGTGTGATCAAACTGCCGATCACGCGGCCAGCCTTGGCGCGGACCAACTCTGCCGCATCCGGATTGCGCTTCTGCGGCATGATCGATGAACCTGCCGACAGATCTTCCGGCAGTGTTACGAACCCAAACTGCGGTGTCGACCAGATGACGATCTCTTCGGCGAGTCTGGACATGTGAATAGACAGAGTCGCCCCTGCACCGACGTAGTCCAGGATGAAATCGCGGTCCGAGACGGCGTCGAGTGAATTGCGGAACACTCCGTTGAAGCCCAGTTCGGCGGCCGTCTGATCAGGGTTGATCGGATAGCTGGTACCCGCTAGCGCGGCGGCGCCTAGAGGAGATTCGTTCAAGCGGCGGCGTGCGTCCAATAGGCGGTCACGGTCGCGAAGAAACATCTCGCCGTAGGCGAGGAGGTGGTGTCCGACGGTCACGGGTTGTGCACACTGCAAGTGGGTGAAACCAGGCATGACATCCGCACAGTGGGTCTCGGCGCGCTCGGCCAACACCCGAATCGTGTCAGCGAGGAGGCTGTCGAGACGATCGATGGCATCTCGCACCCACAATTTGGTGTCCACTGCGACCTGATCGTTGCGGGAGCGGCCGGTGTGTAGCCGACCGGCGACTGGGCCGATGAGATCGTGCAGTCGCGCTTCGATATTCATGTGCACGTCTTCGAGCGCGCGATCGAGGACGAGGTCTCCTGCTGCGATCTCTGCCGCGATTATCTTGAGACCGTTGACGATTGCCTGACCTTCGTCAACGCTGATCACTCCTTGATCGACCAGCATTCGAGCGTGCGCGATCGATCCTGCGACGTCCTGCTCAGCAAGCCTGAAGTCGAAGTGGACCGATGAGTTGATCTCCTCGAGCAGGGAGCTCGCTCCGGTGGTAAACCTCCCGCCCCACAGTGGGTTCGTCCCTGTCGCCCCGCCGGGGTTGCTTCCGGGTGTGTGTGTCATGGCTGAAGTACTCCCACGCTGAAATCAAACCTGCTCTCCAACTCTCGGCGCTTGCGGCGCCGTTCTCGGAGGCGGTATACGTTTGCCAACCACTGAATCTTGTATAGGCATCTAATGAAGACGCGATTCTTCCAATTGCCCCGCCCGAAGTCCTTCTCGGTCGGGAAGATCTGGAATCCGCAGTCTGCAACCAGATTTGACATTGGTCCCCTGGAGAAGAAGATGATCTTCTTTCGGGGGGAGGTGTTCAATGTCCTCAATGCGGCCTGCAGCAATTTACGCCCGCGTCCTGAGTCTCGATGCTTCTCTAGCACGAAGACAACGGCGATTTCGCTCCATCTAAACCACATGTGATGGACGAGAATGGCTCCGACCAGCTCACCGGTGCACGGCCGAACCAGCGCGAAGGTATCTCGCTTTCCCGTCCATTCGGCAAGACTGTAGCCGGTAATCTCGGCAGATCGTCGAATCTCGGCCATAATCGTGGTGGCTTCGGATATGGTCAGAGGCCGCCGCTGGACTTCAACCCATTCGGAATCGGGATCGACCCGACTGGGTCCGGGCAGTACCCGTACCTCCCGCAGTGTCACGTCGGTCTCCTTAGTGGAGGTATAGAACACAGGCAAATCCACGGCAGGTTCCGAGGAGTCTTTTCTTAGTGCGATCATTCAGGGAGCAGATAACACGCAAATATCTCTGAAATATCGGAGCCGGACTTGCTGGGAACGCAAGACTTTCGTGCTGCTTGGAGTTCCTATCAGGTTATGTCGGGTGGTGGCGTTGGGTTGCATTGCAGTGCAGTATGTTTCGCTGTGGCAGCACCCTGGATCGAGGACGACAAGTTGTGGGCAGTAATCGCACCGCTACGCCGGTGAAACCGGCCGGGGCACCGGGACCACCACAGATGGAATTCCGCCGGGTGCTGCAGGGATCTCGTTCGTGCTGATCACCGGGATCGGATGGGAAGACGTACCCCAGGAACTGGGGTTCGCGTCCGGAATGATCTGTTGGCGCAGGCTGCGGGGTTGGCGAGCAGCCGGGGTGTTCGAGCAGATCTACCAGGCGGTAGTCTCCGGTGCCCATGCTGTCCGCTTGATCGATTTCGATCGGGTCATGGTCGACGGCTCCCACGCGCGGGCGAATAGGGGGCATCGCAAGAGGTTCGAGCCCGGCTGACCGCGCCAAGACCGGTTCCAAGCACCACATCCTGACCTGCGCGAACGGATTCCCGCTCGCGGTGGCGTTGTCGGCGGCCAACGTCAACAATCACCTGGTGTTGGCCACGCTGCTCGACCGGGTTCGTCCCCTGCACGGACGTGCGGGCCGACCTCGTCGCCGGATCGCCACCCTGATTGCAGACAAGGGATGCGACCAAGCCGCAGCGTGTATCCCGAACTGCAGCAACGACATATCACCGGCTACGTCACCCGTCGCGGCACCGCGATAAGGTCTCCGCCGGGCCCCTGGATCGTCGAGCAGACCTTTGCCTTGCTGCACCGGTACCGGCGGCTGGCCATCCGATGGGAACGCCGCACCGATTTCCACCACGGATTACTTGCGGTCGCCGCAGCACTGATCTGCTGGCGACGACTCAGCAACCGAACTCGATAGGAGCACTTGGGTATTCGGGGTTGCCTGCGTGTCGTGGGCGATTGCTGATTTAGAGGACTGCTCGAGGGCTACGCAGCCGAGTGCCTGGCCGGGGTCGAACTGTGGCCGGTGCGCAGTGGAACCTGCGCTGGCGGCTATAAGCCCGACGTGGCCACGCGATTGAGCGCTGCCGTCATGTCTTGGTCAACAACGCTTTCAGTCCTTGCTCGTCCAATTTGGCTGGCTGACTCCGCCGACCACTGCCTGTCGCGATCGGCAGTGGTCCGAGGTCGGATCGCGCGAAGAGTCATGGGTCCCCTGAAAATTCGGGGTGGACGCAGGCAATATTGACGGGCACTCGCCGCCAGAGTAGTGATGGGAATCCGTGTGGCACAGTATCTTTCAATTCAACTGCGTCGAATCAGCAGTCTGATCGCACACCGCCACCCCAGCCAGACAACCCGCTATGACGGTGAACAGTCTGGACTCGATGCCAGTGCATCCGACAGAACCACAAGCCGGGTAACCCCCGTCGACGCTGAACCTGAAATAGCCGGTGGATCGATGTTGGGAAGCGGCGCGGCCCAACCGGCTGCGGGCAGTCCATGCTGTCAGTGCTGGCTATCGGTGGGTAACCTGTGAGTGTGATCTTCCGACTATCACCCCGCGCGAGTTCCGTCGGGGACAGGGCGCTCGGGCTGGGCGAGAGCAGGGAGGATGCCATCGGCATAGCCCAGGTCGAAAATCATCGCTTCCGAGAGCTCACCTGCCATCATTCGAGGCTCCAGATTGACGACGAATAGTGCCTGCCTGCCGACGATTTCGGTGGAGTCCTCGCGCTCGCCCTTCATCCCACTGAGGACGGTACGTTCATGGTCGCCGAAGCTCACCCGCATGCGGAGCAGTTTCTTCGATGTGGGTACTTCCTCGACCGAAAGTATGCGTCCCACCCGAACATCGAGCTGATCCAGGTTATCGAAGGGAACCGTTGGCTTGACAGGTGCGGGGCGGAAGTCTTCGGCCGCAATGAACCTTCTTGACGTCACGGACACTCCATTCTTTGACTGATCACGAAACACATAGAAGCTTAAGCGAATACGCCACCGGTGGGCATGCTCGGGGTGCTCACCGTCGAATGATACGAGGTCGCAACGCCTGGATCAGCTAGACCCATGCTCTCCAAGATGGAGCGAATCATTGTCATACCGATGATATTTCGCTGATATGCACTACCCAGATCATCGAGTTCACGATTGATATCAGTCGTGGGTGGATCCGTCGTGTCCGATCAGGGGACAACCGCCATCGATCGCGGTCGATCCATCTCCCATCCGCCTACCTTGAGAGAAGGATGCTTCGTGGCGAAGAGCCTGGCCTACTACGATTTGAACCGCATTGAGGTTCTGGAAATCGAACTTGCCATCGAAGAGCTACTGGCTGCCGACCATGACCCGGGTAGCGGCGAGTTCTACGACAAGGCATGGGAGCTGGTTCCGCGGGTACCAGCTGGGTTGCGAAAGTTCCTCCACGAATTCCGCAACCTCGAGCCCGCAGCCGGGTGCGTGGTGCGAGGGATGCCCGTGGACGACGCTGAGGTGGGGCCTACGCCCGAAAGCTGGAAGAGCGCGCTGGGCGGCTCGCAGGCACGCCGCGAGGAGTTGTTCCTCGGGCTGGTCGCAATGTCGGTTGGTGAGGTCTTCAACTGGGCGACTCTGCAACAGGGTCGAATGATCCATAATGTGCTCCCAATGCGCGGCGAAGGAGAGAAGCAAAGCGGCCACGGCACAGTCTTCCTCGAGTGGCACACCGAGGATGGGTTCCACCCCCAGCGCTGCGAGTACCTGATGCTCCTCGGCGTGCGCAATCACGACAAGGTTCCCACCATCTTGGCCTCGCTCGAAGACGTCGAGCTTAGCGACGAGCACAGGAAGATCCTGTCCGAGCCGCGCTTTCATATTCTTCCCGACGACGAGCACCTACGGCAGCTGAGCGAACAGTTCCCCGGTCACCCTGCACTAGAAGTCGTCCAGAAGATGACGGACGACCCCGAGCCCGTCCCGGTCCTGTTCGGCGATTCGGTCAAGCCATACCTGCGGATTGACGTTCCGTTCATGCGCTGCGCTGATGACCAGGCGGAGATTGCGCTGAAGGCACTGGTGGCGGAGTTTGATCGGGTGCGCCAGGACATCGTGCTCGAAGCTGGTGATGTGCTGATCGTCGACAACGACATGGCTGTCCACGGTCGTGCCGAGTACACGGCACGGTTCGACGGCACGGATCGCTGGCTCAAGAAGCTGCTGGTCACCCGTGACCTGCGCGCTGCGCGCACGGCCGGCGCCCTCCCCGGGGCCCGAGTGCTGTGCTGAACCGATCCGCATTTCGGCGACGGGGTTCCTGGACCGCGATTGCCCTGCTGATCGCGGTCACCGCGGTCTGGGGGGCCACATTCACCGTGGTCCAGGCGGCCACCGATCGAATGCCGGTATTGGATTTCCTGGCCGTCCGCTTCGGCCTGGCGGCCGCGATCCTGTTGGTCCTCCGGCCCAGCTGCCTTATCCGCCTCAGCCGCAGCGGCTTGGTACGAGGTGTGCTGCTGGGAGTCTTGCTGGGCGGTACCTATCTGCTGCAGACCTACGGGTTGCGGTATACGCCCGCGACCATCAGCGCCTTCATCACCGGGATGTTCGTGGTCTTCACCCCGCTGATGGCCTCGGTGGTGCTCCGCAAGCAAATCGGCGTCCGGGTCTGGGCGGCGACGGGCATCGCGGCGGTCGGATTGGCGTTTCTTTCACTGCATGGTTTCAGTATCGGGTTCGGTGAATTACTCACCCTCGGCTGCGCGCTGTGCCTCGCGGGGCACATCGTGGGCTTGGGAGAGTGGTCGGTCGGTCACGATCCATACGCGCTGGCGCTGGTCCAGATGGCGACCGTAGCGGTGATCTGCGGGCTTGCAGCACTGCCGTCCGGGTTGCGACTGGTACCGCCGGACCGGCAGGCGTGGGAAGGAGTGCTGATCACGGCGGTGCTCGCTACGGCAGTCGCTTTCGTGATCCAGACCTGGGCGCAGGCGCGGCTAAGCGCATCTCGCACGGCGATCGTGCTAACCATGGAACCGGTTTTCGCGGCTGTCACCGGGGCTCTCACGGGTGAGCGCATCACGGTTCGCGAGATCGTCGGCAGCCTGCTCGTACTCGCTGCGATGTATCTGGTCGAGCTCCGTCCTGCCGAGCCCGATTCGAATACTGAAGCAGTTGCGGTCGGACCCGCAGACGCGACAAATTCGTCGCCGATGGTCCGCAATAGTTGACGAGCTCGATGGGCAGCCCGAGAGTGCTCGGGCGGTCCCATCACATATTTGACGTCATCCGCCGTAGGCCAAAGACGGGCCTTCCTACTTCCGACTGAATCCGTGAGCCGATATGCCGTAGATATCTACGTGTTATCCCATGTGGAGATACTTTGTCCGAGAAGGAGGTATGTAACGGAAGGGCAATGCGCGACTGATCCGGACGCGGCCTCTGAGCAGTGCGTCGGCGTTCGTGGGGGCATCGGGGGATCTGCGGTGTGTTCGTACTCGGCAGATCCCCGAAGCGGACGGAACCACGTGATCCGTCGATGATTTCTCGCCGGTGATGAACGAGTGTTGGAGGCACCTCAAATAGGCTGTGTTGCAACGAGTTTCAGTGACTTATGGGGTTACTGGGAACAGGGCGAAGCCCACTTCTATTGCGGCACAGACTGTTGGCGGTTAGCAAGATTCATTCGCGCGGGAGTTATGTCGACTTCTGCGCCTTCGGCTATTGATGAGCCTGCAGGCTCGGCGCCCTCGACGTTCGGGATTGGATGTTTCAACCGTGCGCCGACCCCTCACTGACCAATTATTCCGGCAACTGCCGAGCAGATGAATGGAGAATCTAAAAGTGACGCAGGAAATTGCTACCAGGGTGCTGAAAATTGTCGCCGCTATGGCGCCGACGGGTGGCGATGCGGTCGTCGGAGCCGACACACAGCTCGTCGAGGATCTGGGCTATCACTCACTGGCGCTGCTCGAGCTAGCGATTCAACTCGAGGTCGAGTTCGGCATGCCCACGATGGAAGCGGGGTCCGTCGGCAGCATCCGTACGGTCGGCGATGTCGTGGGAATGGTGACTGCGGCGGTATCCGCTCCCGCCACCGGAGTGGCGGCGGCTGCCGGTTTCGCGCAGAGCTACACCTTCGACCGGTCCGGTCGGAACCGATGAACCAAGCGGCAGTTTTGGACATCGATCACGATGTCACCGGGCGAGTTTCGCCGATTGACTTGTACCACCGCTGGGAATCGCAGCACTGGCAGATCCGGGAGCTGGGGATCGACGGCGACCGAACTGCTTGGCACGAACTGCCTCCCTTCCTACGGGGAGAGTTGCTGCGCACGCTGGTTCGTTTCGGCGCGGGGGAGATGGCGGTGACCGAAACGCTGTCGCCCATCGCCTACGCGGCGCCGGAGCCTGACTTCCAGGTCTATATCTCGACTCAGATCGCGGACGAAGCCCGACATGCACTCTTCTTCAAGACCTATCTCGCAGCCCTGGCGGAAGAGGGGATCGTTCCGGAGACGAGGACGGACGAAGAGGCAAGCGGCGGGGACCTTTTCGAGCGCTCCCTGGCCGAGATCGTCGATCGGGTTCGGAAGGACCCGAACGACCTGGCCTCATGGTACGAGGCGGTAGTCGTTTACCACCTGTTGATCGAGGGCACCGTTGCGATGACCGGGCTCCACACACTGCTGAGAACAATTCGGGAGTTGAAGGGGCTCAACGCGCTTCGTGAGGGGCTCGTCAACGTTGCGCGGGACGAGTCGCGCCACGTCAACTTCGGGGTGGTGGCCCTTCGCACCGCCATCGGGAGCGGGCACAGCGACCTCATCGAGGCCGCCGTCGCCAAACACGCGCGGGCCGCGGCATTCACGATGGTGAACCCGACGACACGAGATAAGACACCCACGATCGTTGTGGCCATGACGAAGCGGCCGGAACAGCTTCGGGCCCAGTGGGATTTCGCGGCCCTATCGTTGAGGAAACGGTTGACCTCGGCGGGGATCGTTGGTGACCGGGTCGTGGAGCTGGTAGCGATGTTCCGTGGCGGTATCGCCGACGCGCTCGCCGCATACCGGGAGCGCCACGGTGTCGACCATCCCGCTCAGGATTACGGTGCCGAGGAGGCACGGTGACGATCCGACTATTGGACTGGCTCGATGATCCATCGCCGAAAACCGGTCTGAACTGGGCAGTTTCGGGAGGGTGGCGGCGAACCACGTACGAGCAGTTGGCGACACGTGTGAAGGCGCACGCCGCGGCCCTTCATGAGCACGGTGTGTCCCACGGCAGTGTCGTGTCGATTATCGAGCCCAGTGTCGACGAATTCGTAGTTCGCTTCTTCGCCGTGCTACTAGCCGGCGCCACTCCTAATCCGATCGCACCGCCATTTCCGATTCAGGACGAGGCGTCGTATCGGCGTCAGCTCGGCCGACTGCTCGACGTCGCACAGCCCACGGCGATCAGTGTCGCGGCCCATCTCTGGAGTACGGTCGCGCCAGTTGTGACCAAGGCCATCACCGTGCTCACGGATGAGAACGCGACGCCGGCTGCAACGTTTCCCGGCTGTGCGGCCGAGGACATCGCGTTGTTGCAGTTCACCTCAGGTAGCAGTGGCATACCCAAAGCGGTGCGAGTCCCGACGCGCGCCTTGGAGGCCAATATTGCGGACATTCACGCCTGGCTGTTAATGACGCCGGCGGACAGGATGGCCACGTGGTTACCTCCATACCACGACATGGGTCTGATCGGAGGCCTGTTGGCCAGCATCGCGGCCCGCTGCGAAGTGGACGCGATGGCGCCGATCGACTTCATTCGTGACCCCGCCAAGTGGCTGTCTTGCGTCGGGCAACGCGGTGCGACCATCAGCCCCGCACCAAATTTCGCGTTGTCCTATGTTGTCGATCGTGTCGGTGACGATCAGCTCTCCGGGCTGGATTTCAGCGGTTGGAAGGCCCTGGTCTGTGGCGCCGAGCGAGTCGATCCCTTGATCGCTCGCCGTTTTGTCGAGCGGCTCCGTCCGTATGGGTTCCGCTCGGAGACCTTCTGTCCGGCGTATGGCATGGCTGAGGCAACGCTGGCGGTGTCCGGCGACACGCCCGGACGACAACCACGAGTCATTGCCGTGGATCGCACCTCGGGTGCCCTCGACGGGCCCTTCGAACTGATGGTCGCACCGATCGAGGACGGGCGTTCGTGGCTGGTCAGCTGCGGCGAGCCACTGAGCACGGTGGAAGTATCGATTGCCGATGATTCGACCGGATGCGGGGAACTGCATGTATCGGGCCCGAGCCTCGCACTCGACTACCGAACGGCACGGTCAGAAATTGAGCTGGCCCGGGACAGTCGCGGGCGTCTGGCGACGGGCGATGCCGGCTACCTCGTCGACGGTGAGGTGTACCCCATCGGGCGTATGGGCGATTCGGTGAAGATCCGAGGCGTTGCAATGTACGCGGAGGATCTTGAGATCGATATCGTGCGGGCGACCGGACTGGCGTCGAATCGGGTTGCGGTGCTCGCCGGGGTCGATGACGGACGGACCCGCATCGCCGCGGTTGTGGAAGACATCGACGTCGATCCCGCGCTGGTCACCAAGGTCTTGACCGCCGCAACGGGCGGGGATGTCGACATCGTGGTGCTGGCAGCTGCCCGCGGCACCGTAGAGCGGACCACCAGCGGAAAAACTCGTCGCCGCCAGATGTGGAGAAAATTCGCGGCGGGTGAATACAAGTCATATCAGTCCGAGAATTGATCGGATCGGACCGCCGGTAAGTGAGTCTTATGGGCAGGCCGTCGATCGAACGGGACGGATAGCGCAGAAGTAAGGGTAAATGAGTATGTGGCACGTCTGTCCGTGTGCTCTCGAATGTATCGAGGTTGAACTTCTTGGTGCTATACAATAAACTTGCGGCAGCCGCAGCGCGTTTTCCGACGAAGACTGCGATCATTCATGAGTCGGCATCGATAAGCTATGCGGATCTGGATGCTGCAGTGCAATCCTTTTCCTCCTTCCTCACGAAGCAGGGTGTCGAACGGCGCACGGTCGTCGGCCTGCATGCCGACAATTCGATCGCCTACGTCGTCGCCTATCTCGCCGCAGCGCGCAACGACCTGATTGTGGTGCCGCTCGACGTTCGGTATACCGAGGACGAATTGACGCGCATCATCGACGACTGCCGCCCAGCCTTCTTCATTTGCGACCATATGCGTCCAGTGGTGGGGTCGGCTGCAGCCGGGGGCGTCTTGCAGCAGTGGCGACACGAGAGCACCGGTGTCGGACTCCATTTCGCGGGCGTCCCCGAGCTCCCGCAGCGCCACCCCCGTCTCGGCGACGATGATTTCGTCATCCAGTACTCCTCCGGGTCCACAGGGCGCCCCAAGGGCATCCTGCTGACGCAGGTGGGCCTGGCGAATAAGATGGACAACTGGTGCGCCACGTTGGAGATCGACCACGACGATGTCTTTCTCAACACACTCACACTGAGCCATTGCTACGGCTTGTATGTGCACACCCTGGCCGCACTGTTCTCCGGTTCCACGCTGGTGATGGTTTCCTTGAACATGATCACGCCCAAGCGTGTCGCATTACTGATCGAGCAGCATGGAGCCACGGTATTCGGCTCACTGCCATACATGTTCCAACTACTTACGGAGCTGCCGCAGAATTTTGTTCCCGACTTTTCTCAGGTGCGTTACTTTATTTCCGGAAGCGCTCCGCTCAACGAAAAAACAGCTCGGGAATTCTATGCACGCTTCGGCCGTCATATCAACCAAGTGTTCGGCCTTACGGAGATCGGTCTGATCACTTTCAACAAGGTTGTCGGTGACCCTATGTCCACCGGTCGGCTCACCGTGAATATGGAGGCGCGCGTCCTCGCGGAGAACGGGAGCCCATGTACCGACGGTGAAGTGGGCGAGCTGGTAGTCCGCTGCGCCTCACTTGCCAACGGCTATCTCTCGCACCCTGGCGATGAACAAGAAATGTTCGTCAATGGTTGGTTGCACACGAAGGATTTTGTCTATCGCCAGGAGGGTGCATTCTATGTGGCGGGACGCAAATCCCAGTTCATCAACGTTGGCGGCAACAAGGTGAGCCCGTCCGAAATCGAGGCTTGCTTGGTGAACCACCCCGGCGTGGTTGAGGTAGCGGTCGTTGGTGTCGCAGATGACTTCACCGGGCAACGCGTGGTGGCCTTTGTACGCGGAGATTCGACTCTGGATTCGGCCCGATTGCTTGTCCATTGCCGAGACTTCCTCGCGCCCTACAAGGTGCCGCAGCAGGTGATCGTCGTTCCAGAGATCCCCAAGTCTCCGCTCGGCAAGGTGTTGCGCGACAAGCTCATACAGGTTCATGCGTCACAGTTAGGCGCACTGGAGCTGATGTCGAAATGAGGGCGATCCCAGCTGGCGGTCTAACGCGCGAACTTGTCCGGCCGCATACCCATCCAGATCTCCTGATTCCGCTCACTATCACCGATCGCTTCGGATCGCATATGCCGGTGCATAGCCTGCTGGTGTTTCGAAGCGGCCCCACCGTCGAGGCGCTACGTGCGGCGTTGGCTGTCGTGTTGGAGCATCACGCAGACTATGCCGGTCGGCTGGAGCGCCGAGGGGTGGCCGAATACATCGTCTGCCGCGGACAGGGAGTGCTACTGGAAGTCCAGGACGTGGACGTCACGCTGGATTCCATCGAGATCGACCTGCCTGCGTACGCGTCGGCGCTATGCGCCACTGAATGCTCGTCAACCTCCGTGCAGGAAGGCATCGAGCCATTGACGCGCATCCGGATCAGCCGGCTGAGCGACGGAGGCCAGGTGTTCGCAACCTGCATGCCCCACAGCTTGACCGACGGTGGTGGACTTGCCCTGTTCCTGACCAACCTGGCCCGTCAATTGACCGGCGAGCCATTAGCCCCTGTGGACCTTGATCGGCCCGAGCTGCCGAATTCGCCGGAAGAAGGTCTGGCCGCCCTGCGCGAGCGGCAGTCGATTCTCCCGCGCAGCCCGAGCACGGTCGGACAGGGCGGCTCACGTGATCTTTCCGGTCTCGTGGTGAGGGCCGGGTCTGACTCTCATCCGCGAGAATCCTCCACGGTACCCGTGGGTCGTGTCGAGATCGATCGTGACAGTGTGGGTCAGTTACGACGTAAGCACGGTTTGGTCATGGGTCATGTGCTCAACGCGGTGGTGCTAAAAGCCTTGGCAAGAATATCCACAGCAAGTGAGTGCGGAAATATCTTCTATATGCCGGTTTTCAACGTTCGTGGGCGACAGTATCCCGACAATTACAGTGGCAACTCCGTTATCGTGGGACTGGTGCCGGTTGCGCAGGATCAGTTGCTGGCGGAGCCGCTCGAGAGGATAGCAAAGCGCCTTTTCGTGGAAAACATAAAGACACTCAACGAAAAGTCTCTTCGGGCATCCGTCAGTCTCATGCGTTACATGACGGCCGAAATGTTCTACAGGGGGATCGAGCATGAGGCTTCCGTCATGATCGACAACGTCAGTGAGCTCTCGCTAACGAGAATAGATTTTGGCCATGGCTCGCCTGTCGCATACTTCATGCCGCCGCCGACCGACATTAGGGTTCCATTCATTTATATCTCACAGACCCCCGCCCATGGGCTTCTGTTTCAGATCGCGGATCCACACGACCGCTTCGCGGGATTCGGCGACGAGATTGCCCGACTCCTGCAGCATGAATTGATGTCGACACCTGGAGCAACTCCCGGAAAGGCCGACACCGACGCATGCTGAGCATTGAGGTACTGGAGCCGTTGCTACGAACGGAGTTGGCCAAGCGCAACTGTCATCCCGAAGCCATCAAATATGGAGATGAGCTGGCTGCGCTCGGGTTCGACTCATCCAGCGTCCTGCGCGTCATATCCATTCTCGAGGATCTGTATGAACTCGATTATGAGAGCATGACCGGTGGTATCTGGAGAGTTGCTGATATTGCCCGAATGATTCCGTAGGAGATCGTTGTGCAGTCCTATCATTTTCTGAAAATTCCCTACGAGGAAGGCGCTTACTGGCGCAAGGGTGCGAAGTCGGGGCCAGACGCAATCTTGGCGCAGCTTCGCAAAGTGCGTAATCAATCCATCGCCGACGGTACGAGCTTGCCCGGTGGATTTTCCGCTGTGCCCGTGCGTGAAATCGAGCATTCACCATATTCGAAGAGCGGCTACCTCGAGCTTATCGAAACCGTGGTCGGCGAGTGCGTGGCGGGCGGGTATACGCCCGTGGTGCTCGGCGGCGATCATGCGATTACATTGCCTGTGGTACGTGCCATGGCGCACCATTTCGGAGAGCGCCACTTCGGAATCATTCACATAGATGCGCACTCGGACACTTTTCCGCCCGTAGACGGCTACCGCTACCACCACGGAGCGGTCTTCAGGAACATCGTCGAGGAAGGGCTGGTGGACCCGATTTCTATCCATCAGATTGGCATCCGTGGTCTTTGTGGTGAAGGCTGGCTGTCTTTCGCGGAGGAATCCGGCATCAATCTCGTCCACATGGAGCGATTCCGTGAAAAGTCTTGCGATATAACTCATTTCGTGACCGACAGGTCGATGCCGTACTACATCAGCATCGACATCGACGCCGTGGATCCGGCATTCGCTCCAGGCACCGGAACGCCTGTTCCAGGCGGATTCACCAGCAGCGAGATCCTCACACTGGTTCGCATGCTGGGCACGTTCTCTGTCATCGGTTTCGATCTGGTCGAGGTGGCTCCTATCTATGACGCGGCCGACATCACCTCCTTGCTGGCTGCCCATATCGTCGCCGAGCTCATGATCAGTGCCGACAGGCCGGGAGAGGTGATCTGATTTGCGGGGCTTCTGGGGCATGGTCGCCGCACCGGACGTATTTGTGCCGCGGCCGGATTCGGCATCATTCAGCGTCCGTGGCACACGTAACGCGGCCGAGGGGCAACTGGGCTCCGCCCGCATGCAGATACAAACAGTGGGTGCCCACTCGGCGGCCACGAACCTACCACGCGCAGTTGGTATCGGTTACCTATCTAACCGGGAGGCTTTGGCCGGAGTGCTTGCCGCCGCCGGCCAGGTGCCGATCGATGATGACTTCGAGCTGCTGGCACGCCTCTACGAGCTTTTCGGCGCTGATGCGCTACGCATGGCCGAGGGGCACTTCTGTGCTGCGCTCTTCGATACCCGGCAAGTGACGCTGGCGTGCGGCAAGACGCCCGGGCCTCGCCTCTACTATCGACACGGCCGTGGACGCCGCTTAGTGTTCGGATCCGAGCTCAAATCCTTTGCCGCGCTGGATAGGCGCCTGCTTCCATTCCTCGCCAACCGCGAGGAACAGCTGGAAGAAACGCCCTCGTTGACGCCATTCGAGGATGTGTACGCCGTCATCCCCGGGGAGTGCGTGACATTCTCCTTGGACGAGAGCTTCGTGCTGGAGCACGAGATCTACTATCGGCCGCGTCAGCGTATACGCTATCTCGATCCGACGGACGACGATGTCTATCAAGCACTGCGCGACGGTCTCTGGCAAGCCGTATCCGGCATCGCCGGAAAGTCGGCGATTTGCTTGGTTTCCGGTGGCCTCGATTCCAGCATTGTCGGAACACTCGCTCAACGCCACTTTCAAGACGTGCGGTATTTCAGTGTGGGTACCCGCGAACGCAACGAGTTCGCCAGTGCCCGGCGTTTCACCGACTCCATCGGTGCCACGTCCACGGACATCGTCTTCGAAGAGGGCAGATTCCTTGAGAACCTGACCGAGGTGGTTTCGCTGCTGGAGCACCCTTACAGTCGTTACCTTGAGTACATCGTCCCCGTGCATATAGCGCACAAACTTATTCCGGACGACGCGGATGTTATTCTGTCAGGTTACGGATCCGATGTGCTGTTCGCTGGTTTTGGCAAACCGCATCATGGCATTTTTGATATTGCACAGCTCATTCGCAGCGAATACCTATCGACTTACTGGGCAAATGAGGCATCGCAGACGGTAGGCTTCTGTCATGGGAAGTTTGTGGCCTATCCATTTTTTGACAGTGGATTCGTCGACGTGGCGATGTCGGTGAGCCCTCATCTCTGCCATCTTAATGGTGTTGAGAAATATGTCCTGCGCAGGGCCTTTGAGCGCGAACTGGCTCCCGAAGTCGTATGGCGGAAGAAGTTTGGAATTCACGAGGGTACGGGCTGTGAAGACTTCTTCAGCCGGTATCTTACTCGCCCCGGTGAAATAGTCAACCCTGCGGTCCTGCGCGTACGCAAGGACAGATTGTCGTACGGAATTCTATCCGCTGTGCTCATCGATGGCGTACCGACGAGTGACGTCAACTTTAATGAAATAAGAAGGGAAATTCTATGAAGTTCAGCGAAGTTCTGCTGAGGGAGATCCGGCGGCGTGGTATCACTCGTGTGTTCGGGGTTCCCGGCCGCGAAAATGCGAGCATCCTCTTCAATGAAGTTCCCGAAATCGAATACATCACAGCGCGCGTCGAATTCAACGCCGGCATCATGGCGGACTTCTCAGGTCGTCTTACTCGCAAGCCGCAGGTGTGCTTTTCCACGATGGGCCCGGGGGCGACCAATATGGCCACGGCCGTTGCTTCGGCCAAGCTCAACAAGTCGCCGCTCGTGTTCATCTCCGCACAGTTGGAGCGCGGCGACATCTTCTATAACGAAACGCACCAGTGCGTCGATCAAACAGCCATGATGGCGCCCGTCACCAAATGGTCCTACGAGATGAAGTCACCCGAGGAATTGCCCGCGGTGATGGATAAGGCGTTCCGGTTGGCGATGCAAGAGCCGGTAGGTCCCGTCCATATTGCCATTCCGACGGATCTCTTCAAATGTGACATCAATGCGCCGGTTGATATCGACACACCGTTGGACTGCGTCATTACCTACGAACAGTCCTCGCCGACACGAGAGGCTGTCGACGACGTGCACCGGGTATTGTCGCAATCTCGGGAAGCGCTCTGTCTCATCGGGGCCGAGGCCGTCCGTACCGGGCAGGCGGAGGCCGTTCTGGAATTCTGCCGAGAGTGGAACATCCCCTACATCACAGCTGCGAATGCTAAGGGCCTCGAGCCTTTCGACAGCCCGTTGAACTTCGGGTCGGCCAGCTGCTATATGGAAGGCATCATCGGCTACCCGGCGCTGAAGGACATTTTTACCAGCGTCGACACCCTAGTTTGTATCGGCTACGAATATGTCGATGACCTACTGCCCAAGATGTGGGCTTATGGTGAAACTAAGACCATCATCAACATCTCTGCTTCGCCGACTTTTGCAGTCCACAGCAAGTTCAATCCTGATCACGAGCTGATCGGTTCGGTGAGTGGTATTTTGGCCGCGATGACCGAACGTGGTGTACTGCGGCAGCAAGACCGTTCGATGGATATGGTCAAGGCCGCGTATCGCGACACTCTGGCGGACAATTCCCAGCACGGGGGCCTGCTCACGCCGGTCCAAGTCATCAAAGCTGTGAATCCATATTTCCAGCAGGACGCCATTGTCGTCACCGACATCGGGTATTACCGCCACCATGCCATTCTGTTTACGGAGCCAACGGCAACCTCACAGTTCTTCAGCGATACGGGGCTATCCAGCTTCGGCACCGGGCTACCGTCGGCGATTGCGGCCCAGCTAGCATTCCCTGACCGTCCGGTATTCCTGCTGTGTGGCGATGGCGGATTCCATTCCGGCAGTTGTGATCTGGCGACCCTGGCCCGCTATGGATTGCCGGTGATCGTGATCGTCATGGACAATAGTGCCTTCGAGTTGATTCATCTGTACCAGAAGCGGCACAACGAGAAGGCAAACAGTTCCATCGTGGAACTCGAGAAGGTCGACTTCGTCAAATTGGCCGAAGCCAATGGCTGCCGGGGTGTCAAGGTCTCATCGATCGATGAGTTGAATGCCGTTATCAGTGATCATGACCGCACTGGTCCACTCGTGATCGAAGTGCCCATGCGATACGGAGAATACGATGAATTCAACGAGTCTTTCTGATCCTGTATCGATCTATTTTCGAAGGGGATGGATCAAGTGACCGTCGGCACTTACACGGAAGCAACCGACCCGGATTGCATTGATGAGGAAACCGCAGCCCGTCTGCTGCGCGGTGCTCCGTGGCGGCGTCTCGCCATCATCGGCGACAGCACCGCTATCGGACTCGGCCAGCCGCACCCGGGTTACCGGCCGCTCACCTGGTCGGCTCGGCTAGCTGATGCACTCGCGATGGCAGTGGGCCCAATCAACTACCTGAACAGCGGCAAGGCCTGGGCCACCTCACGTGATGTGGCGGACAAACAGATATCCCTGATGACGGCGTTCGGGCCCGATCTGGTTTTCATCACCTGCGGCGGTAACGACATTATGGCGATGGACATCTCGTTCGATAGTATCGAGGCCAACCTCGACGAACTGTTCTCGGCGGCACGGTCCACCGGGGCGCAATTAATGACGATGGCATACGCTGATGCTTTCCCGGATCCGACAATGCTTCCGATTCGCGAAAGATTAGCGAAACTAAATGACCGGATACACTCGGTGGCTCGGCGTCATGACGCCATCGTCGTCGATCTGTGGTCGCATTCGGTGGGGAAACGCGCAGATGTGATGAGCAAAGACCGCGTGCACTTCAATATGTCCGGGCATGCTGTCCTTGCGGCCGAAGCAATCAAGGCGTTGGCGACGCGCGTCCCTCGTAACAGTAAGGTCTGAGGACGCCACCGAAACCTCCCGCATCTCCTTCCTCGGGGTGCGGGACTCCGCACGATGGCGGGTAGAGTTACGAGCGGGAACTCTCCAGTTACCCCGCCGCCCCAACACCGATGAAGTGGACCTATGAAACTCGTATTGCCGGAAGATCGCATTTTCCTGTCCGAGGTTCCCGGACAGGATTTCGACCAGGATGCCATCATCTTCGAGGCTGCGGATGGCAGTCGCGTCGCTATCGCCAACGACCTGCGCCACCAGCCCGATGGTATCCGCAGCTACTCGACGCACAGCGGTGTGTGCCAGGGCGGCACCCTGGATTTCACGCTGATCACGCTCGATGCGATGGGCGTCGGTAAGGCGGTCTACACGCGCAGCCTTAGCTGCAGTGAAGCAGTGCGCTTCGACCGGAACAACACCGCACACGGCGATATTCAATCGGTGTGCGTGGTCAGTAAGAACGCCAATGTTTTTACGCCCAACGGCATGCGTGACATCGAGGCGATGGCCGCCCGTATTCAGTCTGCTACCGGGGTGCATCCTGCGAATCAAATTATCTCCTGCACAGGAGTTATCGGTGTGCCGCTGCCAATGGAAAGAATCCTGGCTGCCATAGATTCGGCTCCGGGAAGGCTCGTGGCCGGAGAGCTCGAGCAGAGCGCGAATGCCATCTTGACTACCGATAAGAAGGCCAAATTCGCCTCCGTCGAATTCGGTGACATCCGGCTCTGCGGTTTCGCTAAGGGCGCCGGGATGATCGAGCCGAATATGGCCACTATGCTGGCCTATTTCTTCACCGATGCGAAGGTGGAGAAGGTCGACCTTGAACGTATTCTCAAACGTGCGGCCGACAAGACCTTCAATGCGATATCGGTTGACACCGACACAAGCACCAGTGACACCGTTGCGGTCATCAGTACTGACAGCAAGCCTCTTGACGCCGCCGGGCTCGTGGACTTCGAACGCGCCTTGACTGCCCTCTTCTACAAATTGTCGCGAGACATCCTGGCTCAGGCGGAAGGTGCGCGCTGTGTGATCGAAGCTAATGTGAGCGTATCCAGTTCAGCGGAGGATGCGCGCCTTTTCGCCAAGAAGATCATCAATTCGCCGCTGATCAAGACTGCGGTCCACGGCTGTGACCCCAACTGGGGGAGGGTCGTGATGGCGGTTGGAAAGCCTACGGATCGCTTCACCGTGCGCGAGATCCAGCAGAACGAGTTGCGCATCGTCATAATGGACCAGGTAGTCTTCGAGTTCGGTCGCGCTCTGCCACTCGACCTCGAGCGCCTCTCCAGCAAAATGCGGGCGGCGAAGACCGTAACGATCGAGGTTCAGATCGGGTCACCGGTGTATTCCGCGAAAGCATGGGGCTGCGACCTCAGCGAAGCTTACGTCAAGATCAACGCCGACTACACAACCTGAGAAGTTGATGCCTGCTCGACGTCAGCGACCGTCAAGCCGTCCACGCCCGCTGTCCTGGTACCCCGGTTGCCCGCGACCCGGTCGAACGCCACCAACGGCGTCGCCGGATCGCACACGAGGTTGAACAGATCATCGAACCGGCGGCCGGGATCGGCCACCGGCCAACGATGAAGCTTGGTTTGCATCCCCCGATACCCGCGACCGCGGGGGTTTCCTCACTTTTGTCAACCACCCCACGTGGAGTCACTGTCTGGACCGAACCGGTCACCTCATTCGTCGTGTGAGGTCCGTGCGCACCGATGCCGTCATGCTGCTGAGGGTTGGGTGACTGCGGCTTTCTCGAACGTCTGGATAGGGCCCTTCTCCTGTGAGGAATCCGATCGGGACGGCGCCTCCGATTCGCCGGGTGTGGGATCACCGTGGGCGTCCATGGCTGTCTCGGCGTGGGATGCCGCGACGCTCCAGGGCGGCGCGGACGGTGGTTGCCTTGACGCCGAGCCTGTCGGCGATCGTGGCCAGCGATTGTCCGTCCTGATAGCTGACGACGGCCTGATCGATCTCCTCGCTCGACAGCCGGCGCTGCTGGCGGATAGCCGCGCCTCCTGTGCGAAGGATTTCGAGAATGCTGCCCTTGGCGAGCTGGTGATCGGCGGCGAGCTGTTTCGCTGAAGCCCCACCCTCATAGGCTGCGACGATCTTCTCGCGGTCCACGGCCGTCAGGCGTCGAGCCAGCGCGTGCGCCTTCGGCGCTTTCGCACTCGACTGGCGTTTCGGCTGGTCAGAGACTCGCTCGCGGAGCTTTTCGAGGGTAGAAGTTAGGGTGCCCTGGTTCGAGTAAGCTCGCATAAGGTCCACTTCAAAGAGCCGCAGGTCATCGACCTGCGGCTCTTTTGGTTTTCTTCCGAGGCGCGACGAGTTTCGGGCGTGGGGCGGGTCTTTACATGTGGAGGGTGTGCTGTGTCGGCACCCGGCCTGTCGCGCTGCGGATCGAGGAGAATCGCATGGACCGGACATCGTTGCTTGTCGGCTCGGAGTTGGATCGTGGGTTGGAGGCTCTGCGGGGGCCGTTGACGGGGTACTGCTATCGGATGCTCGGGTCGTTGGTGGAGGCCGAGGATGCGGTGCAGGAGACGCTGGTGCGGGCGTGGCGGTCGGCGGATCGGGTGTCGGATATTCGGGGCTTGCGGCCGTGGGCGTATCGGATCGCGACCAATGTGTGCATCGACGTGATCAACGATCGGCGCCGGCGGGCGCTGCCGATGGATCTGGCGGGGGCCGGGGATCCGCGGGACGGATTGGATGCCGCGCTGCCGGAATCGCTGTGGGTGCAGCCGTTTCCGAGCGGGCTCGCCGCGGGTGATCCCTCCGAGCAGACGGTGGCGCGGGAATCGGTGCGGCTGGCGTTCATCGCCGCTTTGCAGCATCTGCTGCCGCGGCAGCGGGCGGTGCTGATTCTGCGAGATGTGTTGTGCTGGAAGGCTGCCGAGGTCGCCGAGCTGCTGGAGATGAGCGTCGACGCGGTCAACAGCAGCCTGCGGCGGGCGCGCACCGCGCTGGCCGACATCGAACCCGTTGCGGCACTGGATGAATCGGTCGACCCCGAGCTGCTGGATCGGTTCGTCAGCGCCTTCCAGCGGTTCGACGTCGCGGCCATCGTCGCGCTGCTGCATCACGATGCCGTCGTGTCCATGCCGCCGTACTCGTTCTGGTTGCGTGGCCGGGATGCGTTCGGGGAGTGGTTCACCGACCGCTTCGAGTGCGTGCCGATGCGGCTGGTGCCACTGGAGGCCAGCGGGTGCCCGGCCGTCGCCGTCTACGCGGAGGTCGACGGACGGGTGGAGGCCCGGGCCATCCAGGTGCTCGAGGTGCGGGACGGACTGATCTCGGGGCTGCACGTCTTCCTGCAGCCGGAACTGTTCGAGCCGTTCGGACTTCCGCCCGCGACGAGTTTCGCGCGCTTGGCCGGTTAACGGAGGCATGGTCAATAAAACACTGGGCCGCCCAGGCGAATCCGATGCTCCGGCGCGGGCTCGCCGCGGCGTGATCCTCGCGCTCATGTGCGGCGCACAGTTCATCATCACCCTCGACATCGCGATCGTGAACGTCGCATTGCCTTCCATCCGAACCGATCTCGGACTCGCTCCCGGCGACCTGCAGTGGGTCGTCATCACCTACGGCATCATGCTCGGCGGCCTGCTGTTGTTCGGCGGGCGCGCGGGCGATCTGTTCGGGCGACGCCGCATGCTGCTGTTCGGCCTGGCGCTGTTCACCCTCGCCTCGCTCACCGCCGGACTCTCCGGCTCCTTCGCGCAGTTGATCGCGTCCCGCGCCGGGCAAGGGGTCGGTGCGGCCTTCGCCGCGCCCGCCGCGCTGGCCATCGTCGCCCAGAGCTTCGCCGAAGGGGAGGAACGGAACAAGGCCCTGGGCGCTTTCGGAGCGGCGGGCGGCAGCGCGGCCTCGGCCGGTGTGGTGGTGAGCGGTGCGCTGACCGCCGGGCCGGGCTGGGCGTGGGTGTTCTTCGTCAATGTGCCGATCGTGGCGGTCATGCTCGTCCTGATCACCCGATTCGTCCCGGCGGATCGGGCGATCCGGCGCGGCCGGACCGATCTGGCGGGCGCGGTCACGGTGACCGCCGGGCTGATGTCGATCGTGTATGCGATCAACAAGAGCGTCGACCACGGCTGGACCTCGCCGACCACCCTCGGCTTCCTGATCGGCGGTCTGGCGCTGCTCGCCGTGTTCGTTCTCATCGAGCACCGTTCCGCCGCACCGCTGGTGCCGCTCGCCATGTTCCGCCGCCCGACCCTCAATGCCTCCAATCTCGTTGCCGCACTGGTCAATGCCGCGTTCTTCGCGACCATCTTCCAGGCCTCCCTGTTGATGCAGCAGGGACTCGGATACTCCGCGCTGCGCACGGGATTCGCCTATCTGGCGATCGCCGCCACCGCCGTTGTCGTGGCGGCCGGAATCGCCCCGCTCATATTGGCCCGCGCCGGCGCGGCGTGGACCCTCGCGATCGGCCAGACCGCCGCGGCCGCGAGCCTGCTCTGGCTCGTCCGCCTCCCGGCCCACGCCGCCTACTGGCCCGACCTGTTTCCTGCGTTCCTCGGCCTGGGCGTAGGGGTGGGCCTGTCCCTGGTCGGGGTCCAGGTCGCCGCCTTCATCGGAATCCCGGAGTCGGTGAGCGGCCTGGCCGGCGGCATGGTCGAGACCGCCCGCGAAATCGGCGGCGCGCTCGGCACCGCCATCGTCGCGGCGGTGGCCTTGGCCGCGACCCGCTCCGACCCCACCGCCTTCACCCCGGGCTTCCATCGCGGCTCGCTGGTGGCGGCCGGTTTCGCCGCCGCCGGCGTACTCGCGTCCCTCATCGTGCTGCGCCCTGCGGAGCGCGCCACCGTCGCGGATTCGAAGACCGAGATGCGTTCCGCGGCATCGTCATAGCGTGGCGGTCAGTCGGGGAGGGCGCCCGGGTACTTGTAGTCGCAGTCGCCACGCCAGACACAATCGTTGGCGATGGCCTGCCAGGTATGGGCGCCTGCCACGCCGTCGGCGGTCAGGCCCGCGGAGCGTTGGAAGTTGACGAGGGCGGATTTGGTTCGGGCACCGAACTTTCCGTCGACGGTGAGGTCGCCGTTGCCGTAATTGAAGCGGAGGAAGGATTGCAGCGCGGCGACACACTGGGACTGGTTGGGGACGCCGATGCGCAGGGGTGGGCGGAAGACCAGGCATTCGTTGATGGAGGAGGCGTGCAGGTGGGTGGCCTGCGCGGGGGCGGCCAGAGCGGTGACGGTGGCGGTCGTGGCGGTGAGGGCGATCGCGCCCGCGGGCCCGACGTCAACGACACCCGGCCCCGGATGCGGGTGTCGTTGACGTAGACGCCATTCGCGGAATCCAGGTCCTCGATGCGCAGTTCGTTGCAGCCGGATATCGGGCAGGGCGTTCACGAGGCCGTCGGCGCCGCCGCGCAGCCGCCGTCGAACTGCCGGTCGGTGACGCGAAATACCGGCCACCGCATGGACTTTCGGCGGGTCTCGGGTCCGTAGGCGCCGTCCACCTTGGCCCCGGTCTCGGCCTGCCGATGCTTGACCGCGCCGACCGTGGCGACATCGTAGGCGCTGGTCACGGTGAGCGGGATGTCGTGGCACAGGGTCAGCGCGCGTTGCAGCGCGGCCACGGGCTCGCCGATGTCGGAGCTACTGAGCTTGCAGTCGTCATCGTCGTGATCTTCGGTGCCGCTGGGTAATTCGATGAACAGTCCGTTGCCGACCGGGACCCGGGCGGTCCAGTAGCAGTGCCGGGTGACGGCCGCCTGCGCGGTCGGTGCGCTCGGATTCGGTGACCCGCTGGATGCGGCCGGACTGCCCGAACGCAGGGCATTCACCCCGAGCGTGCCCGTGATACCGATCAACACGGCACCGCCGACTATCGACGCGGCTCGAATATGGTTCTTCCGCAATATCTTCCACGGCGGCCCGGTCGCTACTGCGGTCTCGGCATCGTCGTGCACCGCCGCCTCGACCGCCCGCGCGAATTCGAGACAGCTCTGATACCGCTGCGAGGGTTCGGTCGCCATGGCGCGGTTGATCACCGCATCGAGCGTGGGTGGCGGCACGGGTCGATCCCGCACCGTCTCGGCCGAGGGGGAGGACTCGGGCGCCGTGCTCCCGCTACCGCCGCCCCGCCCGCCCGGACTGCTCCCGGTCAGCAAGGCCAACAGCGTTGCCCCCAGCGAATAGATATCCGCCCGATGATCCACCGCCTGCCCGGTCAGCACCTCCGGCGCCGCATACGCGGGCGTGCAGTCCCGCCACTCCGAATCGGTCACGGTCGCACCGTCGTTCACCGCCCGCGCCAACCCGAAATCCACCACCAGCACCCGCCCGTCGTCGGCGACGAGCAGATTCGACGGCTTCACATCCCGATGCAGCAGCTCGTTGTCGTGCGCGTGCTGCAGCCCCCGCGCCGCCTCGCACACGATCCGCGCCGCCCGCTCCACCCCGAGCGCCGGGGCGGGCGGCCGGATCAGTTCCCCGGCGTCGGTGCCCGCCACGTACTGCATGGCGATCCAGAGCGCATCGCCCTCGACGCCCCGGTTGTACACCGACACCACATTCGGATGATCGAGCCGGCACACCAGATCGGCCTCGCGCCGGAACAAGCTGCGGTAGCGCGGATTCCCGCCGAGCCGGGCATCGAGCACCTTCAACGCGACCTGTCGCGGCAGTGCCGGATCCTCGGCGAGATACACCGCCCCCATGCCGCCCGCCCCCAGCGGGCGCACGATCGAGTACCCCGCGAAGACCTGCCCCGGTCGCAACAACATCCCTGTCCTCCAAGGGAATACGCCACCGCCAGCAACTCACATCCGGATGCCGGTGTCAAGCGGGTGCCTGGAAGGTCTTGCGGTATGCCGAGGGTGTTGGTGTGGTGTCGGCTACTTGCCGAGGGGGCGTTGGGGGTTCAGGCGGGCGCGGTTGGCGGCGGCGCGGCCGGCGTCCCAGCCTTCGGCGCTGCGGATCGTGACACCTCGGTTGCGGGCCTGGGGGAAGAGGGTGTCGAAGGCGGCGTCGACGGCTAGTTGGTGGGAGGCCAGGACCGGGAGCAGGCGTTCCGGGTCGGGGGATTCGGCGATGGTGGTGGCGGAGGCGGCCTCGAGGCGTTCGCCGATGCGGGTGGCGTAGGCGACCAGGAAGGATTTGCGGAAGGCTCGGCTGCGGGCCTCGTCGTTGTCGGTGTTCTCGTTGCCGGTGGCGATCATCGCGCGGGTGGCCTGCACCAGCAGCGAGGTGGTCAGCAGTTCGATGGCCTCCAGGTCCGCGTCGTCGCCGACGATGGTGACGAAACCCCAGGCCGAGGCGAAGATGGCGCGGCTGCGGTTGGCCTTGGCGACCACGTCGATCAGCAGCGCCTTGGCATCGACGTAGGGGGTATCGAGCCAAATGCGCCGCGCCCCGGGCAGATCGGGAACGGAGGCGTCCGCGTCGACCAGCACTCGATCGAGCGCGTACTTGGTCATCAGCTCCTGGGCCTTGGCCGAAAGCGCTTCGGCCTCTTCGGGAAACGAGGTCGACTCGGCCTTGGCGAGCAGACCGCGCACCCGGCCGAGCACCTTCTCGTCGACGTGATGGTGCGGGTCGGCGGCCGGGCGCGCGGTGCCGGGCAGCGGCCGGATGAGTTCCAATTTCGGCAGTAGCAGCAACAGGGCCAGCGCCTCGATGACGGTGGTGAGGGCCTCGGTCCGGGTCAGCATGTGCCTGGCCGTCCATTGCGCGAAATGCGATGTGGCATCCGACCACCAGACCTCGGCGCGCAGTTCGCGCAATTGCAAGGCCCAAGTCTCGTCGATGGTCTCCGGTGCGAAAGGCCGGATGTAATCGGCCATGACGTCGATCAAGAACCCGATCGCGAACTCGTCGGCGCGGCGCTGCGCGGCTTGATGGATATCCGCGGGGAGCCAGCCGTTCCCGAAAATCGCCGTGATGAGTTGCCGCCCCGCCAGTTGCGCGCCGTGCTCCACCTCGGCATCGCCCGCATCGCCCCGGACGATTCGTTCCGCGGCCCGTCGGGCGACAGCCGAATCGCCGCGCGGCGTCTTCTTCCGCGCCCCGCGCTTGGCCGACTCCATCGCGGCGGTCGCGATCGCGGCGGCGATTTCCTGCGCGGTCGGTTGTCCGGTCACGGCCATCGACCCTATCGGGCCCGGTGAAACCGACTCGTCGGTGCCTATACTGACGCCAGCTTGACGATCGTCCAGGAGGAATGTGGTGGGGGACTGGCTGCTCGGTGTCGCGTTCGACCCGACGGCGACGGCCGCGGCGAGTCTGGATCCGGCGATGCGGCAGGTGACCCCGATCCGGCTGCCCGCCAATGTGACCGTGATGCCGCCGGACCCGGCGGCCCTGACCTGGGCTCTGCGTGAGGCATTGAACGCCGGTCAGCTCACCAGGAACGGACAGCCGCCGTCCGGCTTGGCCTTGGCGTATCCGGATCGGTGGACGCCACAGCATGCCGGGGTACTCACCGAGGCCGCTGCCGCCGTCGGGTACCCCGCGAATCTGGTTCGGCTGATACCGCTTTCGGCCGCGACCGCGCAGAATCCGGTGATCTAT
>NZ_BAFX01000203.1 GCF_000308815.1 Nocardia concava NBRC 100430 | reverse complement strand
TGAACGTAGCGGGTGACGTCTGCGAGCTCTGTGCGCGGGCCGGTCACGCTGCCCTCGTCGTAGTTGTTCCACCGGAACCGGAGGACACTCGTGCCGTACTTGAGGTGGACTCGGCCGTAATCGATCCAGGCGTCGGGGCCGTCGTACTCGTAGATGCGTTGCCACCCTATGTCGAGATAGTGTTCGAGGAGCTCGTTGAAGCACGGGGTGGGGATGTCGTTCACCTCGGGCATGCCGAAGATGCGTTCTCGCACACCGGATATGTGTGCATAGATCATGGTGCCGATCACCGGTTCTGCTCCTCTCGAGATCGTTACACCGGACGTAGATGCTCCCGCCTGGGCGCTGGCTCTCCCTCCGCCTACGATCGCATCCGGCTCGAACGGCACTATTCTGCCGCGACCCGGGCGTTCGGAACCGCCCATACGACCATCCGGTAGGTGTGCCAGCAGCCGAGTCGAGCGTGATCAAGTGGTTCCCCGGTATCCGCGAGGCCATCAGTCTCACGGGAGTTGCGACCAAATCTCGGTCCAACCATGGATCTCCGATGCTTCGGGATCGCTGCTGTCACCAAGGCTTCGAAGCACGTTGAGGTCGTTCTTGATCTGCCGGAGCTCGAGGATCCGTTCTGTCGGTAGGTCTTGCCAGTGCACGGAGTCAGTAGCCGCACGCGCGAGTTGGTCGCGGTGGCGGGCGAGGAACCATTGGTAGATGGAGGCGGTATCGAGAATTGGATCGCCGTTGTCGGGGCCGAACAAGTTGATCATTGCCACACGCAGGTGCATGGCGCTTCGGATCTGGCTGTGTCGGTAGGAGTTGTCGTCGGTGTTCTCGGCGATGAGCTGTCGGACGGCGATGGCGATACGTGCCCAGTCGAGAGCGGCATCGTCGGTCGACCCGATCGCCTGTTGGCCGGCGACTTCAGCGAGTCCGAGCCAGTTCGATTCCGGGAACGAGGCCCTCTGTGCTCGCAGCCAGTCGTGGACGTCTTCGGGAGGCAGCAGAGCAAGCTGATTCAGCAGTTGCTGCCACTGCCCGTCCGGCATGTCCGCCACCACGTTCAGCGAGGTCATCACGTTGTCGCGGTCTGTCAGATAGCGATGGTAGATGGGGTGCGGATTGTCTGTCTTGTACAAGATTTCGCGCACGGTGGCCCGCTCGGCGGTGGTGATGGGGACCTGTTGTTTGACCAGGGCTGCGGCCAGTGCGTCTGCTACTAGTTCGTATTCGCCAGCCTGGTACAGCTTGTCGAAGTAGATCATCGGGTCGTCATCGTCGCGGTGTGCACGGTGGATGATCAGCCTGCCTCGCAGGTCGCTCAAGAGCGTGCCGAGCTTGGATGTCCACCATTGCGACATCTCGAGCATCTGGGCGTGGTATTCCTCGTCTCGGTCCATTCTCCGCCTCCGCTGTGGCCAAGATCGGCATTCTGCTACCCGTGCGGCTGGCCGCAGGTTCTACCAGTCGTAGACGATGTTGCACGACGGCCGTGTCGGTATGTTCACCGGCCTCGGCCAGATGAAGGGGAACGTGCCGCGGTCGCGTACGCACTCTTCTGGCTCATCCCGCGGCGATCGGATCAGGCAACGTTGTGCGGTGGAAGATCAACCGGCCGTATCGAGCGATCCACCACGCCCTCCCTCCGACCAGAAGTCCGACGGACAGCGAACACACTCTTCTGCCGCGTTCAGGGCGGACTGCGGGCCGACGAAGGTCAACGGGCAGAGAGCATGTCGGCCTACGGACGGCGCAGGTCGCCAGTACGCTGCCGATCGTGGTTGCAGATTGGTACGCGGGATTATCAGGCCTGGAAGTTGAGCAGGTATGGGTCTGGAGCGGCTGGGTGCGCATCGTGCTGTTCGACCCAGTCCCGCGCGCTGCAGGCGATCCCTACGTGGATCTCAACGATTTCCAATTCACCGACGCCGAGGGCAATGAATGGGATGTCCGAATCGGGGACGACCCCCGCACGGCAGGCCCAGTCCTGGGTTTGTTGCGATGCCGAGTAGCAACTGCACAGACGAAGGATGAAGTATTGACTCTCGTCTTCGACAACGGTGCACGCATCGTGGGGGACCTTCCCCTGTGATCGCGGACGAGAGACTTGTCAGACCGTCGGAAGGAACGCACTCTCTTGCCGCTGACCGCTCGATTCAGGGCGGCGGCACCTCGTTCCGGGTGAAGGATGCGGCGAGGCGCTCGCACAGCACAGCCAGCCCGGCCTCATCGACACGTGGCCCACCGCTCCAGGAAGCGAACCAGCTCACGGTGTCGGGAGTACCTGCCGGCCGGACGAAGACATGCTGATGGAAGTGCGCGACGCTGCGGCCCGTAATCGCAGAGAACACGTAATCAGGGGACAGCTCGGTACGCAGCGCGTAGGCCGCGCGGCGCACCGCCCACCCGATCGCAGCACCCTCGGCATCGGTCAAATCAGCCAAAGTCGCTGCGTGACGGACGGTTTCGACGAAAAGGTAGCCAGGCATCGGCACCCCCTCGGAGAGTGGACGGTGCGTCACCACCACCAGATCATCGGAGTAAACCACCGGGCCGACCAAGCGGCCCACGCCACGATGCTTTTCGCAAATCAGACATTCGTTCCCCACCGCGCGACAGTACCGATAAACGCACTGCATTGCCGCATATGGCGCGGTTCGAAACGGCCACCGCCGACCGCTGAGCAGATCCTCCCTGCCCAGCTGGCCTATGCTGTACCCGGTTCTGGCGAGCCGTCGTCGTAGAAGGCGTCCGGCACGGGCGTGAGGTGTAGGGCCTGCCGGACTGTTCCGAGGTACGTCTCGAAGGCGCGGCGAGCTGGGACGCGAGCAAGCGCCCACCGTTCGGCAGTGAACCTTGTTGTGGCCGCATCGGTATGAAGCGTGGTTAACTCGCGCCCCAGAGCTGCCGCGGCTGTGATGGTGGCCGGTGCTCCGTGAATCCAGATGGCGGTGGCGGCGTCGTGCCATCGGTGGTTTCCGGTCGTGATAATGGTCCGCACGGTGATGGCGTAATCGGGGTCGGTCGGGTCGGCGAAGGCGATGGTCTGGATGTCGTCGTAGCTGGCGCGAAATGCTTCTGACAATCCCTGGTAGGCGGCCATCGTCTGGTCGCGCCGCCAGCGTGCGGTTTCGGCTCGCCCATCCCATAACCGGCCCAAAGCAACGCCAAGCAGCGCCGCGACCGCCGCGATAGCCGCTGTCCCCATGTGATGCCTCCCCCCCGGATGCGGCCATGATCCACCAGCCGACCGCTTCAGAATATCTCCGGCCTAGCATTTGAACCGAGTTCTGTTGGCATCAGCGAGATTTGGTGCTGGCGGCGAGTGTATGGAGGCGTCGAGCCGACACGGATAGACGTCCTGAAATGCCGCGACCCGAGTGTTCGAAACCGGACCACAGGGCAGGCTGGAAGATACGCGCTCGCGCCTAATGTCGTCTACGCGGGAGCCGCCGTATCCAAACCTTCAATCCCGTGCGCTTCGGTGCACAGCCATATCCGGGCGAGCGAGCAGGCATGTCCGTCTCCTCGGTGCGTCGCCTCTATCTACTCGCCGCCTCCCGCTGAGTCCTCCAAGCCGACAGCCTCCCAAAGCCGGACTGATGGGCCGGGTAGGTTGTGCCCCATGATCGGGGCTGTGGTGTTCGATGTCGGGGAGACGCTTGTCGACGAGACGCGCGAGTACGGGACCTGGGCGGATTGGCTTGGAGTGCCACGGCATACGTTCGTGTCGGTGTTCGGTGCGGTGATCGCCAGCGGCCGGGACTACCGCGAGACTTTCCAGATCTTCCAACCCGGTTTCGATCTTGCCGAGCAGCGTGAGGCGCGAGCACTGGCCGGTCAGCCGGAGACCTATGGCGAGGAGGACCTGTATCCCGACGTCCGGCCGGCACTCTCGCAGTTGCGGGCGATGAATGTGTGGGTCGGGATCGTCGGCAACCAGACTGCCCGATCCGGCAAGATCCTGCGGAGTCTGGAGCTGCCCACCGATTTCATTGCGACCTCCGATGATTGGGGTGTCGAAAAGCCCTCGACCGCGTTCTTCGAGAAGGTGGTCGAAGTCGCGCCGTGCGCAGCGGATGAGATCGTCTACGTCGGTGACCGGATCGAGAACGACATCGCGCCCGCGAAGGCTGTGGGTATGCGCACGGCCTTCATCCAGCGCGGTCCATGGGGGTGGATCCAGCGTGACAACCCGGAGGTCACGGAGCTGTCGGACTGGAAGATCCGAGACCTCACCGAGTTGCCGAAAATCGTTGTCGCGGAGAATGGTTAGGTTGCCAGCGATCTGATCATGGTGTGCCAGTTGTAGAGCTGGCCGTCGAGTTCGCGCACGCTGGGAAGTGCATCCCATTCTCGAAGCGACCGACGCACAGCCTTCACACGATCCATCGCGGTCGCGTACCAGTGCTCTCCGAGCAGCCCGAGTGCATCGTTCAGGTACACACAAGCCTGCTCAGGATCGCGCTCCAGCACGGCTGCCGCAGCGAGATCGGCAAGGAAGACGGCCCGTTGCTTGATCGCTTCGACGGACAGATCGGCAAGCGCCCGTTCCAGGGTTTCCCGCGCCGCCGTACCGTCACCGGCGGCGAGTTGCGTGTTGCCCTTGAAACCGGCCAACCGGGTCGGCGAGAACCAGTCCAGCCATGGCGGACTGACGTTGTGGTCCAAGGCATATCGACCGTATTCCTGCTCCGCGTGCTCGATCAGCCGCAGAGCCGCGGCCACGTCGCCGAAGCGGGTTTCCACCTCTGCCTCGACCGCATCGATCCACGCGAGCATCTCGGCACCGGCATTGCCGCGCACCGCGAACGTCCGTGCGCCGCGGATCTTGTCGCGCGCTTCCTCGGCCCGCTCCGGGTCGCCGGAGAATGCCGGAGCAAAAGCCATGTGCGCCAGTATCGCGGCACCGAGTAGCGGGTCATCGGCCTGGCCGGCCGCTTGCAGCGCGAGGCCGAAACTCGGACCGGCCAGATCGGGTTGCTGGAGGTCGAAGAACTCCAGCCGACCCGCGAGCAGACCGGACTCCGCGACCGCCCGCGCCATGAGGGTTTTCGCCGCACCCGGGATCTGCGGCAGGAGATCCCATCCCAGCGCGGCGTGCTCGGCGACCAAACGCTGCAGGCGTGCCGCTGGCACCGACCAGTACATGCGGCGATGGGCCGCGGTCGCGGACATGAAATCCGATGCCACGGACTGCGGTAGCACCCCGTCCGCAGCACCAGAGTGCCGAGACGCCCACGATTCCCGATTCCCGCCCGCCTGCGGACGCGGCGGCTGATCGCTACCGGCCCTGCGTGCGGAGCCGAACCCGAGCTCGGAAATCGGTCGGCCGAAGAGGCTTTCCAACGCCATGATGTGCTCGGCCTGAGGCCATGGCGGTTCGGCCGACTCCCAACGCCGGACAGTCCTCTTGTTGATCGCGATCCTGAGACCGATCTCGCGCGCGGTCTTGTTCAGTGCTTCCGCCAGCGCCTCCTGGGAGCGGTAGCCGAGGCTGAGCCGCGCGGCGCGAAGGGAATTCGCCGAGGACGTCATAGCACCGAGGCTACGCCCGAAGGCGGTCTGATGGCCTCGATAGGACGAAAAATGGCCGCACGATGTCCTATCGAATGGCCAGTTTTGGGACATCGATAGGTGGGATCGTGGAGTCGGCGGACTTCCGCTGATCGAACAACCGAAGGAGTGTCATGGCGCTCACCGAGCAGGAGGCGAAGGTACTCGGAATCCTGGCGAATTCCGATGTGACAGCGCCGTTTACGGTCCGCGGGTTGAGCGTGGCTACCGGGCTACCGGAGTCATCGATCCGGCGGGCGTTGTTGCGCTTGGTGCGTACCGGTCTCGCGGCGGTGACGCCGCAGAGCCCCGCACGATGGCAGTCGACCGACCGCGGTCGTCTTGCGATGTGTCGGCCGAGGTATCGCGAATACGTCGGGGGACCACGATGATGCGAGCCGTCGGCTTCATCCTGCGCCCGGCGTCCGGCCAGGACATTCGACAGCTCGAACACGAAATGGAGCAAGCGGCAGCCCAACTTGGCTTTACCTGGATGGCAACGTTTTTCGCGGACTTCGAGTCGGAAGGCAACTACGTGCGGATGGTCAACCGGATTCTCCGGGAGGGCGTCGATGCGCTGTTCCTACCCGGTGTCGGCCATTTGAGCAGCCAAGACATCGAGGTACTGGCCACTCACTGCGATGTCTACTTGGTCGCGGAGATCGCCGAGCGGCGCACCAACGAACGTCCATTGGACGAATCCCCTCGATGAGGTGGCTCAATGGGTCTGTGGGCGTGGTGGTTTGCCCGCGGGTCATTCGTCCTTCGGCTGCGAGGCTGCTCCGTTTCAGAATTCGACAGTGCTCCACGTGATGTCGAGGGTGCCGCGGCCGAAGCGGGTGAGGTCGGCGGTGATGAGATCGCGCAGGCGGACCAGGTCGGCGGGGTTGGGGGCCTCGATGTGCAGGGTCAGGGTGTCGTCGGTGGCGGTGAGCGTGCAGGTTCCGGCCGGGGCGAAGCGGACTGTCGTGTGGGTGTCGGTGCCTTCGATGCTGAGGTGGAAATCGGTGGGGGAGTGCTGCTTTCCGGCATGGGCACGGAGTCGGTGGATGCGTGGTGATGCCATGGCCTCGGCGTGCTTGCGGAATTGCCGGACATAGCGCGCGGGGCGGTCGGTGCTGATGTGGGACTCCAGGGCGGGCATGGCGGTCAGCGTCGGGTGAGGACGGCGAGCCAGGCCTCGACCGTGGTGGGGCCGGGAGCGTTGATGTCGAGGGTGGCGGGGTCGAGGGAGTCGAGGTGCCAGTCGGCGGTGGGGAAGGCGGATTCGATGTCGGTGCGGGACAGGCGGTGTGGGCCCCAGGTGCCGGGCTGGCGGTCGCTGAAGCCGAGCAGGTAGTAGCGGCGGCCGGGGTTGAGGATGGTGGTCAGGCCCGTGACCAGGGCGGTGCGGTCTTCGCCGTCGAAGAGGTGGAACAGGCCGCAGTCCAGGACGGTGTCGAAGGTCTCGCCGAGGCCGGCCAGGTCGAGGGCGTTGTGGCGGGTGAAGGTCGCTTTCAGGCCGCGTTCGGCGGCCTTGTGGCGGGCGGTGTCGAGGGCCTGCGCGGATTGGTCGATGCCGGTGGCGTCGAGGCCCAGGCTCGCGGCGAGCAGCGCGTGTTCGCCTGTGCCGCAACCGAGATCGAGAACCCGGCCGTGCAGTGCGCCGGATTCGGCGATGGCGGTGAAGGCGGTCTGGGGGCGGTCGATATCCCAGGGCGGCTTGGTCGCGTAGAGGGTGTCGGGTGCGTCGGGGTCGTGGTACTCGGGGTGCGGGTGCATGCTTCGAATTTATCGAGACAGAGTGTCTATGGTCAAGCATCTGTGTCTATATGGTGGTCATTCTGTATGGTTGCTTTGTGCCGAAGCTGTGGAACGAGACCATCGACGCCCATCGCATGCAGGTCCGCGATGCGATCCTGGATGCCGCGGCGGCGCTGGCCTTCGAGCAGGGGCTGCGTGGGGTGACCATGTCGCAGGTGGCCGAGCGGGCGGGGATCGGGCGGGCGACGCTGTACAAGTACTTCCCGGACGTCGAGACGATCCTGCGGACCTGGCACGCGCGGCGCATCGACGCGCATCTCGGCGAGCTGGTCAAGGTGCGCGACGGTCAGGGCGGTGCGGGTGGCCGATTGGATGCCGTGCTCGCCGCCTACGCCCATATCGCCCACCAAACCGGCAGCCACGACCGGGAATTGGTGACCTTCCTGCACCCCGACGAGCAGATCGTCAACGCGCGCAACCAGCTTCGTGATCTCATCCGGCAGCTGATCGAGGAGGGTGCGGCCGCGGGTGAACTCCGCTCCGATGTCCCGCCGGAGGAGCTGGCCGCCTACTGCTTGCACGCGCTGTCGGCGGCGGCGGACGCCAGCTCCGAGGCCGCGGTCGGTCGGCTGGTCGCGGTGGCCGCGTCGGGTTTGCGCGCCGGGTAACCCGCGTGTGCCCGCCGGGAAACTGCACGGGCGACCAGTTTTCCGGGTTGCCGTGCGAGCCGGACCGGATTACCGCACACTGGGCTCCACGCAAACGCCGTGTGAGGGCGGCGTTTTCACTTGGGAGCACCTATGAACGCAACCCAGCCCACATCCGGTGATGATGAACGGCGGCTCGCCGAACTCGGTTACAAACAGGAATTGGCGCGGTCCTGGTCCGGATTCTCCAATTTCGCCATCAGTTTCACGATTGTCTCGATTCTGACCGGTGGGTTGGCGAGTTACGGCATCGGCCTGCAGAACGGCGGGCCGATCACCATGGCGTGGGGCTGGCCGCTGGTCTCGCTCATGGTGTTGTTCGTCGGGCTGGCCATGGCCGAATTGGCCTCTGCGTACCCGACTTCCGGCGGCCTGTACTGGTGGGCGTCGGAGCTGGGCGGACCGGTGTGGGGGTGGTTCACCGGCTGGTTCAACCTGATCGGGCAGATCGCGGTGACCGCCGCCATCGATTACGGCGCGGCGATTTTCACGACCGCGGTGCTCAATGTGATCGGGTGGGATATCGGCACCGATCGCACGGCCATCTTCCTGGTGTTCGCCGGAATCATCGTGTTGCACGCGATTTTGAACGCCATCGGCCCGCATCTGTCGGCGGTCATCAACAATGTGTCGGCCTGGTGGCATGTCGGCGGTGTGGCGCTGTTCGTGCTGATCCTCGGTTTCGGCGCGGATCACCATCAGAGCATCGGGTTCGTGTTCACCAAGACCGTGGACAACAGCGCGGTCGGGTTCGGCGGGGTGGCGTTCAGCTTCCTGCTCGGATTGCTGCACGCGCAGTACACGTTCACCGGGTACGACGCCTCGGCGCATATGTCGGAGGAGACCCACGACGCCTCGAGGATGGCGGCGAAGGGGATCATCAATACGATCATCGTGTCGGCGGTCGCGGGCTATCTGCTGATTCTGGCGGTGACGTTCGCGATTCCGAATCTGGACGACTCGCTGGATCCGACGAAGAACAGCGGCTATCCGGTCATCTACATCCTGCAGAATTCGCTGAGCTCGTTCTGGTCCGGATTCCTGCTGATCATCGCCGCGGTGGCCCAATTGTTCTGCGGCTACGCCTCGGTCACCGCGGCCTCGCGAATGCTGTTCGCCTTCTCCCGCGACGGCGCGGTGCCCGGCTCGAAGCTGTGGTCGGCGCTGTCGGCGCGGAAGGTGCCGGTGAACGCGGTGCTGTTCGTGTCGGTGTTCGCGTTCATTCTGCTGATTCCGTCGATGCTGGTGCCGGCCGCCAACGCACCGACCGCGTACGCCGCGGCGACCTCGGTGGCCACCATCGGGCTGTACATCGCCTACGGCCTTCCGGTACTGCTGCGCTTGCGGCACGGGAACCGATTCCAAACCGGGCCTTGGCAATTGGGGCGCTGGTATCTGCCGGTCGGTGTGATCGCGCTGATCTGGATCGTGATCATCAGCGTCCTGTTCATCCTGCCCACCGATGACCACGGCTATCCCTGGGTGGACGGATTCACTTGGAACTCGGTGAATTACGCGCCCATCACCCTGGTCGGTGTGGTCGGCGCGATCGCCATCTGGTGGTTCGCCTCGGCACGCCGCTGGTTCACCGGGCCGAAGCGCACCGTGGAGGAACCGCCGGGGACCGAAGCCCCCGTCGGCGCCTGAGGTACTACAGCGGGGTCACGTACGCGCCGGAAATGCCGCCGTCGACCAGGAATTGCGAGGCGGTGATGAAGGAGGAGTCGTCGCTGGCGAGAAATGCTACGGCGGCGGCGATTTCCTCCGGTTCGGCGAAGCGGCCGGTGGGGATGTGCACCAGGCGGCGGGCGGCGCGCTCGGGATCCTTGGCGAACAATTCCTGCAGCAGGGGAGTGTTGACCGGTCCGGGGCACAGGGCATTGACGCGAATGCCCTGGCGCGCGAACTGAACTCCGAGTTCCCGGCTCATGGACAGCACGCCGCCCTTGGAGGCGGTGTAGGAGATCTGCGAGGTGGCCGCGCCCATGACCGCGACGAAGGACGCGGTATTGATGACCGAGCCCTTGCCGCGCTCGAGCATGTGCTCGATGGCGTATTTGCTGCACAGGTAGACCGAGGTCAGATTGACGTCCTGGACCCGCTTCCACGCCTCGAGGCCGGTGGTGAGGATCGAATCGTCGTCCGGCGGTGAGATTCCCGCATTGTTGAAGGCGATGTCGAGGCCGCCGTAGGTGTCCACTGCGGTCTGGAACATGGCCTTGACCTGTTCCTCGTCGGTGACGTCGACCTTCACGTAGAGGCCGCCGACCTCGGCCGCGGCCGCCTCGCCGCTGGTGGCGTCGATATCGGCGACCACGACCTTCGCGCCCTCCTGGGCGAAGCGCCGCACGGTGGCCAGCCCGATGCCGCTGCCGCCGCCGGTGACCACCGCTACTCGATCCTGTAAGCGCTGCAACGTTTCTCCTTCTCTCGGATGGGGGTCTCTACTCGGTGGCGAGGAAGACGTTCTTGGTTTCGGTGAAGGCGCGCGCGGCGTCCGGGCCGAGTTCGCGACCCAGGCCGGACTGTTTGAAGCCGCCGAACGGGGTCCAATACCGCACGGAGGAATGCGAATTCACCGAGAGGTTCCCGGCCTCGACGCCGCGGGCCACGCGCAGGGCGCGGCCGACATCGGAGGTCCAGATCGAGCCCGACAGGCCGTATTCGGTGTCATTGGCCAGGCGCAGGGCATCGGCCTCGTCGTCGAAGGGGGTGACGGTCACGACCGGGCCGAAGATCTCCTCGGTGAGGACGCGGTCCTCGGGGCCGGACGGGAGGACAACCGTTGGGGGGAACCAGAATCCGGGGCCGTCGGGGCGGGTGCCGGTGAAGGCGACCTTGGTCGAGGGCTCCAGGAAGGCGGCGACGCGGTCGCGGTGGGCGGCGGAGATGAGCGGGCCCATCTCGGTATCGGCATTGGAGGGATCGCCCACCACGACGCCCTGCACGGCGGGTTCGAGGAGTTCGAGGAAGCGGTCGAAGATGCTGCGCTGCACCAGGATTCGGGAGCGCGCGCAGCAGTCCTGACCGGCATTGTCGAAGACGCCGTAGGGTGCGGTGGCGGCGGCGCGCTCGATATCGGCGTCGGCGAACACGATATTGGCGCTCTTGCCGCCCAATTCGAGGGTCACGCGCTTCACCTGGTCGGCGCAGCCGATCATGATCTGCTTGCCGACCTCGGTGGAACCGGTGAAGACCACCTTGCGCACGGCGGGATGGGTGACGAAGCGCTGGCCGACGACCGAGCCCTTGCCCGGAATCACCTGGAAGACATGCTCTGGCAGACCGGCTTCCAGGGCGAGCTCGCCGAGGCGGATCGCGGTCAGGGGCGTGAGTTCGGCCGGTTTGAGCACCACCGTGTTGCCCGCCGCCAGCGCGGGGCCGAAGCCCCACGCCGCGATCGGCATGGGGAAGTTCCACGGCACGATGATGCCGACCACGCCCAGCGGCTCGCAGAAGGTGATGTCCACGCCGCCCTGCACCGGAATCTGATTGCCCAGCAGGCGTTCCGGCATGCCCGCGCTGTAGTGCAGCACATCGCGGACGTTCCCGGCCTCCCAGCGGGCATTGCCGATGGTGTGCCCGGCATTGCTCACCTCGAGCCGGGCCAGCTGCTCGATCTCGGCGTCGACGGCCTCGGCGAAGCGGCGCAGCAGGCGCGCGCGATCGCCGGGGGCGACGGCGCGCCAGCCCTCGAAGGCCCGCTGGGCGCGGGCGATGGCGGCGTCGGTTACGGCCTGGTCGGCCAATTCGATGGTGGCCACCACTGTTTCGGTGGCCGGATTGACCACCTCGGTCGTCGTCACGGGTTGCGCTCCTTTCCGTATATGGCGGCCTGCTCGACCAGGGCCCGCATGAGGCGGGCGTCGGTCGCGTTCTCCTCGGGATGCCACTGCACGCCCAATAGGAAGGGGCCGTCGCGGGTTTCGGCCGCTTCGATGGTGCCGTCGGGGGCGTGGGCGGTGGCGGTGAGGGCGGGGGCCAGGGTGTCGATGGCCTGATGGTGGTGGCAGTGCGCCTTCACCTCGGGGCCGACGATGGCGGCGACCCGGCTGCCGGGGGTCGTCGAGACCGTGGTGATGGTGAATGTGCCGGGCTCGCGGTTGTGTTCGGTGTGGCCGAGGACGTCGGGCAGGTGTTGGTGCAGGGTGCCACCGAGGGCCACGTTCACCAGTTGCAGGCCGCGGCAGATGGCCAGCACCGGCAGATGCGCGGCGCGGGCCAGTTCGAACAGGCCGAATTCGGATTCGTCGCGGTCGGTGCGCGGTTTTCCGGTGGCGGGGTGCGGATCCGCGTTGTAGCGAGCCGGGTCGAGGTCGGCGCCGCCGGTCAGCACCAGGCCGTCGAGGCGTTCGACGAGTTCGGGGCGCGGGGTTCCGCTGGGCGGCAACAGGACCGGGATGCCGCCGGCGCGCTCGGTCAGGTCGATGTAGGTGCGGGCCAGGACCGCGGCCTCGACGTCCCAGACGCCGAAGCGGGTGCGTTCGGAGTAGGTGGGCAGGCCGATGACGGGCTTGCGTCCGGTGTCAGAGTCGTTCGAAGCCACGCATCCGCTCCCAGTCCGTGACGGCCGCATCGTAGGCATCGATCTCGACCTGCGCGGCATTGCGGTAGTGGCGCACCACCTCCGGGCCGAACGCCTTCTGTGCGATCTTGCTCTCGCCGAAGAGCTGGGCGGCCTCGCGCAGGGTGCGCGGGACGCGGGGGCGGTGGGAGCGGTAGGCGTTGCCGTGGAATTCCGGCTCCAGGGGCAGGTGCTGGTCGATGCCGTGCAGTCCGGCGGCGATGGCGGCGGCGACGGCCAGGTACGGGTTGACGTCGCCGCCGGGGATGCGGTTCTCGAAGCGCAGGGACGGGCCGTGGCCGACGGTGCGCAGGGCGCAGGTGCGGTTGTCGCGGCCCCAGGCCAGGGCGGTGGGTGCGAAGCTGCCCGCCTGGAAACGCTTGTAGGAGTTGATGTTCGGGGCCAGGAAGTAGGTGAGTTCGCGCAGGCAGTCCAGCTGGCCGGCCAGGAAGTGGCGCATCAGGGCGGAGGGGCCGTCGCCGTCGGCGAAGACCGGCTCGCCCGCGTCATTGCGCAGGCTCAGGTGGATGTGGCAGGAATTGCCTTCCCGCTCATTGTATTTCGCCATGAAGGTGATGCTGCGGCCCTCCTGGGCGGCGATCTCCTTGGCCCCGGTCTTGTAGATGCTGTGATTGTCGCAGGTGACCAGGGCCTCGTCGTAGCGGAAGGCGATCTCGTGCTGGCCGGGATTGCATTCGCCCTTCGCGGACTCGACATACATTCCGGCGCCGGACATTTCGGTGCGGATGCGGCGCAGCAGCGGCTCGATGCGGCCGGTGCCGAGCATGGAGTAGTCGACGTTGTACTGGTTGGCCGGGGTCAGGTCGCGATAGCCGCTTGTGAAGGCGGCCTCGTAGGTGTCGTCGAAGACCAGGAATTCCAGCTCGGTGCCGACGTAGGCGTGTAAACCGTGCTCGGCCAGGCGATCCAGCTGCGCTCGCAGCACCTGCCTGGGGGAGGCGGCGACCGGCTGACCCGGCATGCCGTGCTCGGTCACCTGCTCCACATCGCAGAGCACCAGCGCGGTGCCCGGCCACCACGGCACCAGTCGCAGCGTGCTCAGATCCGGCCGCAGCACGAAGTCGCCGTACCCGGTCTCCCACGACGACATCTCATAGCCCTCGACCGTGGTCATCTCCACATCGACGGCCAGCAGATAGTTACACGCCTCGGTCGCCTGATCGAGCACCTCGTCCACGAAATACCGTGCCGAACAACGCTTCCCCTGTAACCGGCCCTGCATATCCGTCATCGCCACCAGCACGGTGTCCAGCTGCCCCGCCTCCACCAGCCGCACCAGCTCCGCCGTGCTCAACATCCCGGCCCGCATCTCGACCCCTCTCGACGTCAACGTGCCCACGCTAGGCGACCCCACCCCTCACGCGTGCCCGAATTGCCGAGGAGATCCCCGTATGATTCGCAGCGATCGTGTTCGCAGCAGCTTTTCTGGGGGTCGGGGTTGTCGCACCTGCTCATACCTGCCGTGTTCCTTCTCATGGCCGGTGCGGCCGCACTGCCCCTGAGCGCCAAGGCCGCCCGAATCGGGCTGCGCTTCCTCCGCCACGGCGTCGTCGTCCCCGGTGAGATCGTCGACGTCGAGCGGACCACCAAGAAGGTGATGGACGAGGGCGTGCAGACCATCGTGGAAAGCTCCGCCCCCGTGGTCGCCTACCGCACCGCCGACGGCCGCGACTTGCGCGAGTCGGCGATCGTCGCGGTCACCCGGACGATGGCCACCCGCCGGCACGGCGAATTCGTCCCCGTCTCCCAGCGCGGCCAATACCAGGGCCGTTCCTGGGAACCCGGCGAAACCGTGCGGATCCGCTACCTCCCCGACGAACCGGAGCGCTTCCGCATCGAGGGCAAACCCGCAGCCCTCCTCCTCTGGTTCATCCCAATGTCGCTCTGCGCCCTGTTCTTCCTGATCGCGCTGACCCTCATCCTCGTCGCACTCCTCTGACGGCAACGCGAAAGCGGCCGCGCCCCAAGACTATGAGCGTCGGCACGCTTCGAAGGTGGAGATCTCGTGTCGAAGTGCCCGTGCCGTCGTTGCCACCGGATTTGGGGGCTACGTGAAATGTTGGCGTTTGAATACTTTTCGAGGCCAGCGAGACGGAAGCGCGCGGGCTGTGGAGCGCGTCGCGAGTTCATACCGGAGGTTTCCCATGCGTCGTACTGCGCGACTGGCAATGATCGGAGCAGTCGCGGCCGCGGCTCTCACCGTCGGCGCCACTCCCGCTACCGCCGATACCGGTTCTGTCGGCTCCGGATCGTCGGCATCGGGATCCGCTGCGACGGCGGGCAAGGCGCTCAGCGACCTGGCGATGTGGCTCGGGTATGTGACCGGCTCCCGGCAGCCGACGCCGTGCATGGCGCCGGTCGGCCTCTGCCCTTGACAGAGTCTGAGAAAGTCGGCACATGAAGATCGGTGTCGCACTTCCGCAGATGGCTTCCGGGTATGGGCCGGGTACGACGGTCGAGTGGGCTCGGCGGGTTGATGCGGGGCCGTTTTCGAGTGTTTCGGCGGGGGAGCGGGTGACGTTCTCGAATCCGGAGATGGTTGCGACGTTGGGGGCTTGTGCGGCGGTGACGGAGCGGGTGCAGGTCTTGGCGAATCTGTTCGTACTGCCGCAGCATTCGACAGCGATGGTCGCGCAGCAGATCGGTACTCTCGACCAGCTCTCGAACGGCCGCCTCGAGGTGGCGGTCGGGGTCGGCGGTCGCGAGCATGACTACCGCGCGCTCGGTGCTGATTTCAAGGGACGTCACCAGCAGCTCGATGACAAAGTGGCCGAGCTGAAGTCATTGCTCGCAGGGAAGCCGCCGTTCGACGGGGCGGATCCGGTTGGGCCGGAGTGTGTGCAGCCGGGCGGGCCGATCATTCTCGCGGGCGCGATGGGGCCGAAGGCGATGCGCCGGGCGGCGCGGTGGGCCGACGGCATTTCCGGGTTCAGCATTGCGGGCGATGCCGAGGAGATTGCCAAGGTGGGTGCGCTCGCCGATCGGTGTTGGGCCGAGGCCGGTCGTGCGACGAGCCCACGGAAGGTCAGTGGCTGCTTCACTGCCCTGGGCGTTGCCGATGCGTCAGAAGTGTTGCGGTCCTTCGTCGCTCGCTATCTCGGCTTCCTCGGGCCGAAGCTGGCCGAGCGGATCGCCGCCTCGGCTCGGGCGTCGAGTCCCGAGGTGCTCGCCGACATTCTCGACGGCGCGGAGCGGGCCGGGTGCGATGAGTTCATTCTGGTTCCGGCCGTCACCGACCTGACATTCCTCGAGGTGGCGGCGGAGGTGGTGGCCGCACGCTCTTGACGCCACCGGAGTGGAACGGGTTCTATTCCTGGGGTGACTCTGCGCGTGATCCAGTGGGCCACCGGCGGACTCGGTCAGGCCGCGATCGGCCAGATCCAGCTGCACCCGGAGCTCGAACTCGTCGGGTGCTGGGTGCATTCGAAGGCCAAGGTCGGTCGGGACGCGGGTGAGCTCGCCGGGATCGGCCCGATCGGTGTCCTCGCCACCGACAGCCTCGACGAGATCCTCGCGATCGACGCCGACTGCGTCCTGTACTCGCCCCTCATGCCGAATCCGCAAGAGGTGGCGGCGATTCTGCGTTCGGGCAAGAACGTCGTCACTCCGCTGGGCTGGTTCTGGCCGACGGCGGAGGAGAAGCAGCGGATGGCGGCGCCCGCCCTCGAAGGCGGAGTGACGTTGCACGGCACCGGAATCGACCCGGGCGGCGCCACCGAGCAGCAGCCGCTGTTCTTCACGGGGCTGTCCAGCGCGATCACGTTCGTGCGCGGTGAGGAGTACTCCGACATCCGCACCTACAACGCCCCCGACGTCGTGCGCCACATCATGGGTTTCGGCCAGTCGCCCGAACAGGCCATGAACGGTCCGATGCTGGCGTTGCTGGACAACGGGTTCGATCAGTCGGTGCGAATGTGCCTGGACACACTGGGATTCGCCGACGCCGAGATCCGCAGCAGCCGGGAGGTGGCGGTCGCGACCGCACCGATCGATTCGCCGATCGGCAAGATCCAGCCCGGGCAGGTCGCCGCCCAGCGGTTCGCCTGGGAGGCGTTCGTCGGCGACACCAAGGTCGTCAGGGTCGCGGTCAACTGGCTGATGGGTGAGGAAAACCTCGACCCGCCTTGGAAGTACGGTGACGGCGGCGTCCGGTTCGAGGTGGAGGTGAAGGGCGACCCGGACTGCTTCGTGACGATCCACGGCTGGCATCCGGTCAGTGTGGCCGCCGGTCTCGAGCGCAACCCCGGCATTGTGGTGACCGCGGCCCACTGCGTGAACTCGATCCCGTATGTGTGTGCCGCCGAACCAGGTGTGCTGACCTTCGTCGACATGCCCGTGGTCACCGGCCGAGCCCACCCGGACCTGGCACGCTGATCCCACACCCGCAGGCCGAGGTCCATCGCACGGGGGAGTGGTAGAGACTTCTCGCATGAGTCTTGCCGCACACCTGGAGCAGCTCGGCCGCCCACTGGTCGAGGAACAACTGGCGCACCCGACCGTGGCGGGCATCGCGAAAGGCGACCTCCCCGAGCCGGTCTTCCGCTCCTGGCTGGAACAGGACTACCTGTTCCTGCTCGACTACGTCCGCGTCTTCTCCCGCCTGGCCTGGCAGGCCCCCGCCGAACAGCTTGGCGACCTGGTCGACCTCGCCCACGCCACCTTCCACGACGAACTCTCCCTGCACCGCTCCCTGTCCGCCGAGTTCGGCGCCGACCTCGACAACGCCGTCAAAGGCAAACCCTGCACCGAATACACCGCGTTTCTTCTGAATTCGGCCGCCAACTACGCCGACGGCCTGGCCGCCCTCTACCCCTGCATGTGGGGCTACTCGACCCTCGGCACCATCCTCGCCCAATCCCCGCCCGCCGACCCCCGCTACCAACGCTGGATCGATACCTACGCCGACCTCGCCTTCGCCGCCCTGACCGCCCGCTGCGCCCAAATGCTCGACGAAGCCGGCGGCGACAACGCCGAAGAGCTGTTCCTCACCGGCATGCGCCACGAACTCGCCTTCTGGGACGTGCCCCTCACCCGCGAGTGATGACCCGGCGGCTGTGAAGCGTTCTCCCCATTGATCTTTCCGAGGCGGCCACAGAACTGGGGGCGCTGCGACGGCTGCGCCGCGACGCCGATTGCGGGCAAGATCAGCGTTATGCGCTCCACCGTGCCCACCCTCGTGCTGCTGATGGCGGCCGTCCTCCTGACCGGATGCGGCTATTTCGATCGAGGACGCGCCCAGGCCGAGCATGACAGCTGGTCACGCAAGATCGAGACGGCCATCCGGGCCCTTCCGGGGGTGACCGACGCGTCACACCGCTTCGATCACTACAAGGGCAGACACTTCACCGCCGAACTCGACGTGCGGCTGCGAGACGACGCCACCGGGGCCGAAGCCGCATCCGTGGTGAATGTCATGGGCGCGCAACAGCTTCCGCGCCGCTTCCATGGCGATCCGATAACGGTCACCATCAACCGGATGACGGTCTACGATCCGCCCTTGGAAGGCCGCACCCTCGGCGTCACCGTATTTCCTCCCTTGGGTTTCACCCCCGCCGAAACCACACAACTCGCCGACCTGCACCTCCCCCACCTGGCAGCCTCCGGCACCGTCGTCGACTACACGATCCACACCCCCAACGGCCCCTCCTACTACAACGACGGCCCCTTGTTCGAGGTCGTGGTAGGCGGCTGCCAGACCCCCGGGCACAACGTCCTACCCGAGTCGCAGCCCTACGTCCGTCAATACGAACATTGCTGACCGGCATGCGTCCCGAGGCTTTGATCGTTCAGCGGGTGCTCGTACTGGGGTGGTACGACGGCCCTCTCGAAGGTTTCATCGATCTGTCCCACCCGAAATCATCGTGGTATTTCCAACTCCTGGGCGAACGGCTCGAACCTGACGATGCCGATTCCCGGCTCTACCTGCTGTCGAAGGTGGCCGCCGGGGTGATCGATCGGATAGCCGAGCTGACCGGAGAAACGCTTTCCGACACGGGGCAGGTCTGGGTGCCGTCCTGGCGGTTCAGCGATCCGGCCCGCCGCCGAACCGCGGATGATGTCGTCGAGAAAGCTATCGCGGAAGCGAAGCCGGGCACCCTTGTCGTGCATGCGAAAGACCTGACCAGCGTGACCGACTTCTGGTTCACGACCACTCCGCTTCGGTTGCCCCGAAGGCCCTGATGGCAGGCTTGCGGCTATCGTTCGGATATGACCGAATTGGAAGGGATTGCGGATAATTCGCGTGGTCCGGCGGTGTATCTGATTACCGGGATTCAGGCGGCGGGGAAGTCGAGTGTGGCTCAGGCGCTGGCGGAGCGGTTGCCGAAGTCGGCGCATGTGCGGGGAGACGTGTTCCGGCGGTTTGTGGTGGGTGGGCGCGAGGAGATGTCGCCGGAGCCCAGCGAGGAAGCGGTGGCGCAGTTGAAGTTGCGGCATCGGCTGGCGGCGCAGGCGGCGGATGGGTATGTGGGGGAAGGGTTTACGGCTGTGGTGCAGGATGTGGTGCTCGGGGAGATGTTGCCGTACCTGATCGAGCAGATTCGGACCGATCCGTTGTATGTGGTGGTGCTCGCGCCGAAGCCGGAGGCGGTGGAGCGGCGGGAGGCCGGGCGCGCCAAGAATGCGTACGGCACCTTCACTGTGGCGGATCTGGATACCGGGTTGCGGGAAACCACACCGCGACTGGGCCTTTGGCTCGACAGCTCGGATCTGACGGTCGAGCAGACCGTGGATGAGATTCTCGCGCAGGCGAAGCCGATCGTTCGCTGACAGACCGCGCATGCCCGGGCCGAGAATCCGGCCCGGGCGGGCACTGATCCGAATCAGGAGCAGGCGGGGGAGGTCTGGTTGCCCAGGGAGAGCATGTTGCAGATCCAGTCCTTCTGGACCTTCCACTTGCCGTCCTCGGCGACGAAGGGGACCACGGCCTTCTGCGGCGCGCCGCCGCTGACGGAGACGTCGGCATCGGCGGTGATGGTGCCGTTGCCCAGGTCGGTGACGTTGGTGACGGTCACGGTGGCGCCGCTCTGCTTGTAGAAGTCGGCGAAGCGGGTGGGCAGGGTCGGGTCGGCCGAGACGCCCTGGAGAGCGTCGAGCTTCTGCTCGTTGGGGACGCTCGGGTCGGTGACCTTCTGCAGCTCCGCATTGAGGTCCGCCGCGGTCGGGACGGGCGGGTAGTTGGACTGGGCGGCGACGGCTTTCGAGGTGGTGGTCTTGGCCGGCTTGGTGCCCGGCTTGTCCCCGCTGCCACACGCGGACACCCCCAGCGCGGTCACGACCGCCAGCGTGGCGATCGCGATGCGCCCGAACTTCTGATGCTTCTTCACGATCGGCGACGCTACTGGTCCGGCGCCCGGAAGTCAGCGCCGGTACCCGACCGGACGGTTATTCGACCGGGATCCTCACAGAAGCCACACCAAGTTCTCAGAGTTGAGCGCCGGTGTCGCGGGTCGGGTGTGTCGCGTGTCACAGGTCATCGGCGTCACGGAAAACGGTCGGCCGGCACCTCATGGGCGTCACTCGAGAACGAAGGAGAACACAATGGAAGCCCGACTGGACCTGATGGCCAACGAATTCGGCGTCAAGGTCGCCAAGCGGTTCGCCAATATCGGCATGCTGCTCACGCAGTCGAGCCTGCCGCGCTCCACCCAGGAGCTGGTGAGCCTGCGCGCCAGCCAGATCAACGGGTGCGGATGGTGCGTGGACATGCACACCAAGGACATGGCCGCCGCCGGTGAAACCGCGCTGCGGGTGAATCTGGTTGCCGCCTGGCGGGAATCGACCGTCTACACCGAGGCCGAACAGGCCGCGCTGGCCTTCACCGAGGAGGGCACCCGCCTGGCCGACGCCCACGAGGGCGTCTCCGACGAGACCTGGGCGCGGGTGCGCAAGCATTACGACGACGACCAGATCGCCGCGCTGGTCGCGCAGGTCGCCATGATCAACGCGGCCAACCGGATGGCGGTGATCCTGCATCAGAAGGGCGGCTCCTACGAGCCCGGCATGTTCGCGGCGGTTACCGGCCAAACCGGTTAAGCGCTCAGGCGGGGTAAGTAGTCAGGCCGGTTAAGCGGTCAGGCCGGGTAAGTGGTCAGGCCAGTTAAGCGGTCAGTTCACGACCCAGGCGGGTAGCGGCTCCCGCGCGGCCAGCCAGGCCTCCGGGATACCGCGCCGGTCGCCCCGGGTACCGATTCCGGTGTGCGCCGCCACGATTCCGCCGACGATCGCGGCTGTGGTGTCGGCGTCACCACCCGCCTCGACGCAGGCGGTGATCGCGGCGGGATAGTCGGTCAGAAAGGTCGCGGCCGCCCACAGCGTGAACGGCACCGTGTCCTGGGCGCTGACCTGGGAGCCATTGCCGAGTTCGTAAGCGGCCTCGGCGACCGTCCGGCCCAGCAGCTCGCGGGCCCGGCCGATACCGGCCGACGTGCGGCCGTCGATCAAATAGGGCTCCACGGCTCGCAGCAATTCCTCTGGCGCGCAGCCTTTTCCACGGCCCGCGGCGGCCTGGGCGGCGGCCACGGCGACCGCCATCGCCCCGACGATCGCCTCCGGATGTCGGTGCGTCACCTCCGCAGTGAGCGCCGCCTGCGCCGCCGCCCGATCCGGCTGCCCCGCGAAATACGCCCCGAGCGGTGCGACCCGCATGGCCGCGCCATTGCCCCACGAGCCGACGCCATCGAACCCGCCGCCCGCAACCCCGGCACGCGCGGGTGCACGGGAACTGCCAGCGCGGGTGCGCGGAGTTGTCTGTGCCTGCTGGAAGACTCGGGTCCATGAGATGGGCGGTCGCGGAGACGGGTGAGGGCGGGGCACGGGTCTGTCCGCTGGGGCCGATGGGCGGCCTGCCGGACCCGTGGTGGAGGAGCCGTCGTTGGCCGCCGCGGTGGGTGCGCGGCCGGAGGTGGAGCGGTGGGTGTGGCGGTCGACGGCGGGCAGCTATCGGAAGTTGCTGGCGGCCGGGGTGCGGGTCGATCGGTGCTATGACGTCGAGGCGGCGGAGGCTCTGCTCATCGGGCATGAGGAGGGGCAGTCCGGGCAGCCGCGCTCGCTGGCGGCGGCCTGGGCTCGACTGCGCCGCCTGCCGGTGCCGCCGGACGCGCCCGCCCGGGCGGCCGACACCGAGCCGACCCTGTTCGAATCGGGTCCGGTGCCGCTGCCGTCGGGTGCGGACGAATTCGACGCGCTGGTCGAGGTTTACGCGGGTCAGCTCGCCCGCACCGCCCGGACCGAACATCCCGAGCGCATGCGGATGCTGTTCGCCGCCGAATCCGCGGGCATGCTGGTGGCCGCCGAGATGTCGCGGGCCGGGATTCCCTGGCGCGCCGATCTGCACCGGGAGTTGCTCGATTCGGTTCTGGGAGAACGCATGTCGGGCGGCGGCGAACCGCGGCGCATGGCCGAGCTGGCCGATGAGGTGTCGCGTGCCTTCGGCGAGGGCGTCCGGGTCCGGCCGGATCTGCCCAATGACATCATCAAGGCGTTCGCGCGCGCCGGAATCCTGTTGTCCTCCACCAGGAAATGGGAGCTCCAGGAGATCGACCACCCCGCGGTCGCGCCGCTGCTGGCCTACAAGTCGCTCTACCGCCTGTACACCGCGCACGGCTGGTCCTGGATCGACCAGTGGGTGCACGAGGGCCGCTTCCGTCCCGAATACCTGCCCGGCGGCACCGTCACCGGCCGCTGGACCACCAATGGCGGTGGCGCGCTGCAGATTCCGAAGCTGGTCCGCCGCGCCATTCGCGCCGATCCGGGCTGGCGGCTGGTGGTCGCCGACGCCGATCAGATGGAACCCCGCGTGCTGGCGGCGATCTCCCGCGATCCGGGCCTGATGGAGGTGGCCGGTCGCGGCGAGGACCTCTACGCGGACCTCGCGGCCCGCGCCTTCGGCGGCGACCGTGCCCAGGCGAAAATCGCCATGCTGGGCGCGATCTACGGCCAGACCTCCGGCGATGCCCTCACCCACATGGCCGAACTCCGCCGCCGCTACCCGGCCGCCGTCGCCTATGTCGACGACGCCGCCCACGCCGGTGAGGAGGGCCGCCTGGTCCGCACCTGGTTCGGCCGCACCTGCCCACCCGCGGTGTCGTTCGAGGCCGAGGACGGGTCCGCCTACAGCGCCAACACTCCCAGAGCCCGTGCGCGAGGCCGCTTCACCCGCAACTTCGTCGTCCAGGGCAGCGCCGCCGACTGGACCCTGCTCGTGCTGGCGGGCCTGCGCCAGTCGATGCACCAAGCGGGCCTCCGCGCCGAACTGGTCTTCTTCCAGCACGACGAGGTCATCGTCCACTGCCCCGAGGCGGAAGCCGAAACGGTCGCCGCCGTGATCGCCACCGCCGCCGACACCGCGGGCCAGCTCGCCTTCGGCCCCACCCCGGTCCGATTCCCGTTCACCACAGCGATAGTCGAGTGCTACGCCGACGCGAAATGAGCCGCGCTATCGGCTGATGCGACGCGGGGTCGACACGGTGGCCAGCTTGTCGGGATTGCGCAGGGCGTAGAAGTTGGTGATCATCCCGTCGCGGATCTCGATCAAGTACAGGCCCAGCAGCTGGTCGTTGCTGTACAGCGCCATCGCGGGCAGGTTGTTGCAATTGACCAGGTCGATCCGGTTGCCCGGCGCCGTCGCCAGCTTGCGGAACCGGTTGAGCAGGAACGAGGCGACCGTCTCCGCCCCGATAATCGGGTGCACGGCCGCGAGCACCTTGCCGCCGCCGTCGGCGGTCCAGACGACATCCGGGGCGAGCAGCGACATCAATGTGGTGGCGTCACCGGTCGCCGCCGCGGTCATGAACTGCTGGGTGACCCGCTCGATCTCCGCCGTATCAATGGGCTCGAACCTCTTGCGCCGCGCCTGCACATGCGACCGCGCGCGATGCCCGATCTGCCGAACCGTCCCGATGGATTTCCCGATCGCCGTGGCGATCTCCCCATAATCGAACCCGAACACCTCCCGGAGCACGAACACCGCCCGCTCATCGGGCGTCAGTGTCTCCAGCACGACAAGCATCGCCATCGACACCGATTCGGTCAGCACCAGATCCGCCGAGGCATCCCGCTCATCCAGCAACAACGGCTCCGGCAACCATGGCCCGACGTAGTCTTCCCGCCGCCGCGAACTACTCCGCAGCGCGTTCAACGCCTGATGAGTCACCAGCCGAGCCAGATACGACTTCGTATCCCGCACCGTCGCGAGATCCACTCCCGCCCAGCGCAAATAGCTGTCCTGCAACACATCATCGGCTTCACTCGCGCTCCCGAGAATCTCGTAGGCGATTGTGAACAACAACGGCCGCAAGACGGTGAACCGCTCAGCATGCTCCTCAGTGCTCATGCCCTCAGGACACCACCAACCCCTGCAACGTGACATCCCAACACTGTGACCTGGGTCACTGGACGGGAAGGGGTGAGTAGGCGTGATGAGTAGTTCGGCGGATTCGGGGGTTAGGGGTGTCCAATAGTTTTGGGAGGTCATGGGATTCGCGAACGGGAGGAATGGCGATGAACTATCCGGGGTGGCAGGGGGCCGAGGCGGCTCGGCGGGCCAATCAGGCGGCGCGGGAGTCGGGGCGGTTGGCGGGCGGGGGCGGTGGTGGCTGCTTGGTGAGCACGGTTGTCGCGTTGATGATCGTGTTGGGGGTGTTGATGGTGGCTGCGCCGGTGGCTTGGCGGATTCTCGGGTAGGGACACCGATCGCCGAGGCGGCGGCGAGCTGTCAGGGTCCTCACAGGAGACGCCATTACGGTGGCCACCGTGAATTTCATCAAAGGGGGATCGATGATCGAACAACGGCCGCTCGTCGGGTGGGCACGGACCGCATCGTCTGTGGCGCAGGTGCTTTCGACACCTGATCTCGACACCGTCGCAAGGGCCGTCGGTACGGCGGGTGCCCGTGGGGTGATCGCGCGTGGTCTGGGGCGCAGCTACGGGGATCCCGCGCAGAACGGTGGCGGCTTGGTTGTCGATATGACGGCCTTCGATCGGATTCATCACGTCGATCCCGACAGCGGTGTGGTCGATGTGGACGCGGGGGTCAGTCTCGACAGGTTGATGAGAGCGGTACTGCCGCAGGGGTTGTGGGTGCCGGTCTTGCCAGGTACCCGGCAGGTGACCGTGGGCGGGGCCATCGCCTCCGATATTCACGGCAAGAACCATCACTCGCATGGGAGCTTCGGTAACCATGTGCTGTCGATGGATCTGCTTACCGCGGATGGGGCGGTGCGGACCCTGACACCGGATGGCGTTGAGTCCGAGCTGTTCTGGGCGACGGTCGGCGGGATGGGGCTGACCGGCATCATCGTGCGGGCCCGAGTTCGGATGAAGCACACCGAGACCGCGTATTTCATCGTCGACAACGACCGCACGGCCAATCTCGACGAGACTATGGAGCTGCTCACCGGCGGGTCGGATGATGGCTATGAGTATTCGATGTCGGTGCCGGACACCATCAGCGCCGGGGCGAAGCTCGGCCGGGCCGGGTTCAGTCGCGGGTCGCTGGCGACGCTAGATCAGCTGCCGGCGAAGTTGCGCCGCGATCCGCTGAGATTCGATGCGCCGCAACTGTTCACGGTGCCCGACATCTTCCCGAACGGGATGGTCAACAACCTCACCATTCGGATGGCCGCCGAGGTCACCCACCGGTTCTACCCGAAGCACGCGCGCGGCCGGATCCAGAATCTGACGCAGTTCTATCACCCCCTGGACCTGCTGGGTGAATGGAACCGCGCCTACGGGCGGCGCGGCTTCCTGCAGTATCAGTTCTCCATGCCCTTCGGCGCGGAACAGCAACTGGCCGAGGCGGTTCGAGCCATCGCGCACTCGGGGCACCGCTCGTTTCTGAACGTCTTCAAGCGGATGGGTTCGAGCAATCCGGCCCCGCTGTCCTGGCCGCACCCCGGATTCATGCTCAGCCTGGACTTCCCGCTGAAACCCGGCCTGGCCGAGTTCTGTTCGGAACTCGACCGCCGGGTTCTCGATGCGGGCGGCCGTCTCTACTTCGCCAAGGACTCCCGCACGACGCCCGAGATGATCCGTGCGATGTATCCGCGCCTCGACGAGTGGCGACGGATCCGGGACGCCGTCGACCCCGAACGGATCTTCGCGTCCGACCTGTCCCGCCGTCTCCACCTCGTCGAGGATGGTGCCGCTATACGGGCTGGGGGATAGGGGCAACCGCTGCCTGGCGGCGGGTGCGTCGCCAGGCGTACGCCAGGAAGACGATCAGGCCGATCAGCGGAACGGTGCTGATCGCCCAGCTCAAACCCATTGGGGGACCGGGCTGTTCGAGGACCGTGAGGTTGGTGAGCTCGCCTTTGCCCGGGCCTTGGGGGCCGTCGATCGCGAAGCGGAAGGTCCAGGCTCCCTGCTGGTCGAGGGACCGGACGTCCAGGCCCCAGTCCTCGCGTTTGCGCGGGTGGCGGGACAGGGGCTCGATGCGGCGGGTCTTGCCGTTGGGCTGAACCTCGGTGAGGGTGCCGGACTTGTCGGCGATACCGCCATCCGGGATGAAGGTGAAATCCAGGGATTGCATCGCCCGCAAAGGCCATTGGCTGAAACCGACGGTCAGCGAATACGGTCCCGCCTGGACGCGTTCGGTGTGGACGATATTGACCGGCTCGTAGGCCGAGGCCGGACCGGCGGCGGCCATCGAGACAGCGAACACCGCGAGCAGCGTTGCGACGGCGGCGAACAGGCGCTTGATCATGCGAGAGTCTCCTGGCTCGGAGCGGTCAGGCGGAGCATGGTGCCGAAGCGCCAGCCGAGGAAGCCGCCCAGCGCGCCGAGGACGGCGGCGGCGACGGTCGTGGCGACGATGACCTCGCCGCGCGGGTAGTGGGCGTCATAGATCAGCACGACCTGAACGGGATTGAGGCCGCCGATGATCGCGCCGCCGAGGGCGCCGACCAGGGTGGGGACCAGGCGGGCGGTGCGCGTCGGATCGGGGGAGGTCCAGCGCATCAGGACGTCGATCACCAGGCCGACCAGGATCACGCAGAACGGGATCAAAGCAGGGGTGACGGGGATGCCGCGAATGTGTTCTCGCATCGGCAATCCCACGAAATCGGCGTAGGCGCGCGCCGCCCACGGCGCGAACCACCAGAACACGGCCTGGGTGGCGGAGGCGGCGACGGCGGTGATGGTCGCGCCCCAGCGGATGAAGCCCGCGCCCGCGATCAGCAGCAGGATCACCATGAACGCGGTGACCGCCACCGTCCAGCGAATGGTCCCGGCGCTGAGCCGCTGCACCGCCAGCGCGGTCACGGTGGAGCTGGTCGCCAGATGCGCGAGCGAGAGCAGCGCCCCGATGCGTCCCCAGGTATGGGAGCGGGCCGCCGCGAACACGATCACCGTGCCCACCGAGATCACCGTGCTGGACAGGAACAATCCGATGTGCGGCGGCGAATCGATGACGGCATCGAAGCCATAGAGGCTGTGCCACCACAGATCCCACAGTCCGTACAGCAGGAACGAGGCCGCGCCCAGCGCCGCCACCATGTACCCGAGCGGCGCGGTGAAGGTGCGCCCGAACACGCCGATGCCCGGCCCGCCCAGTTCACCGTCCACACGTCGTCCGGCGCGCCCGGCCGCCGAGGTGATGAGAATGACCGTCAGCCCGGTGAATCCGGCCACCGCCGCACTCGCGTAGATGAACAGGTGCGGCAGTGTGAAGAAGGTGTCGGGCCCGACATCGGAGTGCCACTGGATATCCCAGGTGGAACCGATGGAGAAGGTGAGGCTGGCCGCGAACAGGATGGCCGCGGGTAGCCAGGGGCGAAGGGTGACGGGTGCGCTCGCCTCGGCGGCTTTTATGCGCCCGTTGGCGGTGAGGTCCATGTGCTGCTCCTGCAATCAGTTGGCCTGGACGGAGAAGACGGCGCTACCGGATCCCGGTGCGCCGGAGAGTTTCACGGCGATCTCCCACTGCCCCGGCATGGGGAGATTCACCGTCGCGCGATAGTGGCCGGGGGTGACGGCGGTGGCGGTGCTCGGCGGCAGTGCGTGCCCCATCTGCGGCATGGCCGGCTCCACCGACACCCGATCCGGTGTCGCGGAATCGCCGCGCTGATCGGTGATGTCGAGGTCCACGGTGTTGTCGCCGGTACGCGCGGAATCGACCCGCAACGCCACCAGGTAGGGCCCGGCGGCACTGCGCGACACCGGTTTCGAGTCATCGGAGGGCCACAGCCACCAGGTCGCCAGGGCGGCCACGAGCAGGACGGTGGCGATCAGCACGCCGCGCCGCGCGGTCATCGCGGGCCTCCCGCACGCACGTCGACGGTGGCGGGCAGGGTCATGACGGAATACCCCCGTTCGGCTTGCGCCCACACCAGATAGCGGCCGGGCTGCGGAAAAGTGAAGGTGAAGGCCACATTCGGGCCGTAGGCGGCGACGGTCTCATCGGGCGGCTGCGCGCCGACGGAGGGCAGCGCCGTCATGGCGTGCGCGTGCGCCCAGATCGGGACCGTTGCCGCGGCGGTGCCGGTCGGAACGCCGTCCGGCAGCGGGCCGACCGCGATGAGATGGCCGAGCATCCCCAGCCAGGGCTGTAGGTCGGCGGCTCCGCCATAGGCGGCGGTGAGCGTGGTCGGTTCACCCGCGACGGCTTCGGTGGCGGTGAGCGTGCCGGATCCGGTCGCAGGGATTCCCGGTCCGGCGGCAGGCGCGCCCGGGCCGGCCGCACCGGTCGTGGGATCCACTGGGCTGGAGGCGGTTTCACCACCCATATGCAGCGAGCCCCGCAGCAGCTGCACCCCGCCGCCGCGCCGTGCGATCTCGGCGGCCACGGCATAATCGCCGGATTCGCTGAGCCCCAGATCGACCCGATACTCCCCGGGGGCGATCCGGATGGGATGTCGATGCCAGAACCTGCCGCCCGGCCCAACGACCATCAGATGGAGCAGCGCGTCATCGGTGACCAGCAGATCGTCCACCGGCCGCCCCGTCGCCGAATCGGTCAGCGACAGCTGCAATTCCGTGGTGGTTCCCGTCGCTCGCGCGGTGCGCACCGTCAGATTCACCGGCGGCCGTGAGTAATTCGTGGTCAGCGGCAGATCCCGCTCCGGGAACGGATTCCCGATATTCCCCGACGTCGGATCGAGCAGGCTCCCCGCCGCCCGCGGCTGGGGCGCACTCGCCGACAACACCGCCCCCGTCGTCCCGACGGTCAGCGCCGCGATCAACGCACCCACCGGAATCAGCGTCGGCCACCCGCGTTTCGACAGCACCGCGGTCCCCAACGCCACCAGCAGCAGCACCCCGGCGGCGAAGAATCCGCCGTAGGCCGCCCGCTCCCACGGCGTCACCACCCGCGCCGCGACCAGAAACGGAATCCGCGCCGTGCGCTCACCATCGGAGACCGTCAATTCCCACGGCCCGGAATGATCCACCCGCAAGGTCGCCGAATACACCCCCGGCTGACTCCCGAGTTCCACGGCCCCCGAGGAAGTCTCGGCATGCTGATCGACCGGAACGGCGGTCAGCGCCAGCGTCCCCGCCGCGGTCCCGGTATGCGTGACCACATCCACCCGCAACGGCCCTGGCTCACTGCGCCGCACGATCACCGTCAACTCCCGCCCGCCCAGCGACTGCGCCACGCTGAGGTCACCCCCGCTGACGGCGCCATCGGCCCGGGCGGCGGGAGCGGTCATCACGACGAGTCCCAGCAAGAGCGCGCCGAGCACACCCGCCACCAGGTATGCGCCGCGCAGGCGAACGATCAACGGCGGCTGCACCATTCCGAAACTACCCAAAAACCCGCCGCGAGAAATCCCACCCACGGGGGATGCCGAGTCAGGGTCCACCCCTACCGAACACCGAGTGGCCCATCAGCGTGGTCAGGCGAGGGATTCCAGGAGCCAGGTGGGGCCGACGGTGGTGGCGCCCAATGATTCGACGCGGGAACGCAATCCGCGGTCGGCCGTAACCACAGTGACCGGTCGGTTCGCGATGGCCTCCGCGACCACATCGACGATGGCGTCGTCACCGGAGCCGTCGGCCAGCACCAGGCGTAACCGCTCGTAGTCACCGTCCGCCGCAGCCTTGGCGGCCCCCTCGAGCACCACGGTCACCGAGGTGGTGGCGGGCAGTCGATCGCGCAGGACATCCAGCTGAGCGAGGAGTCGCCGCGCGGCCCCGGCCCGATCCCGCCACCAGCCATCCGGCCGCGACCCGACCACATTGGCGGCGTCGATCACGATCAACCGCTCGGCATCATCCACGACACCAGTCTCCACGGCCTTCACATCCGCGTGTCGGCCGGTGTATCGGCCAGGTCGGCGACGGCCGGGTGCGCTGTATTCAATTAGTTACGCAGTTCTGCCCCTTGTTCGGTGACCGTCGCCGGGAGAGTGAACAAGAAGTTGAATAATCCGCGCCGCTGATAGCCTGGGCCGATGGCGCTTCGCAATGCGGTTCTGGCCACCCTGTTGGAGGGCGAGGCCTCCGGGTACGACCTGGCCAAGGGGTTCGATGCCTCGGTCGCGAACTTCTGGCTCGCGACCCCGCAGCAGCTGTACAAGGAGCTGGAGCGCATGTCCGCGGAGGGGCTTATCGAGACGCGGGTGGTGGAGCAGGAGCGTCGACCGAACAAGCGCGTGCATGCGATCACGCCTGCTGGGCGGGCGGCGCTGCATGAGTTCATTGCCGAGCCCGCTAAACCGACCGCCATTCGCGACGAGATGATGGTCAAGGTTCAGGCCATGGATACCGGGGATGCCCCGGCTATCCGCGCCGCGGTCGCCGACAAGCTGGAGTGGTCGAAGGCGAAGCTGGCCCGGTATGAGCGGTTGCGCGGGCGGCTGCTCGATGGCCGCAGTGAACAGGCCTATCTGACCGAGGTGGAGCGGATCGGCCCTTATCTGAGCCTGTTGCGCGGAATCGCGCTCGAGCAGGAAAACATTCGGTGGGCCGAGTTCGTACTGCCGGTATTGGATCGGCGGATCGCGGCGACGGGTGGGTAGCCGTCGCCTGCCGTTTGCCGCGTGGATTGATACGGTGGCCGCCTGGCAAGTTGTCCACCGAAGAACAGGCAGTGATCAGCGTTGGCGTCCGAACCGATGGCAGGGGAGAGCGAATCGCGCCGTGGTGCCCCACGCACCAAACGGGGTGAGCGGACCCGCAGCGCCCTGATCGCCGCGGCCCGCGAGGTCTTCGAACGCGACGGCTACCTCGACGCGAAGATCGCGGATATCTCCAAGACCGCGGGCATGGCCTCGGGCTCGTTCTACACCTACTTCGACAGCAAGGAAGAGATCTTCGCCGCGCTGGTGGAGCAGGTCTCGGAGGAGATGCTGCACCCGCATGTGCGCGAGCGCAGCGGCATCACCGATCCGCGCGCGCTCATCGAGGCCGCCAATCGCGATTACCTGTTGTCCTACAAGCGCAATGCCCGCCTGATGGCCCTGTTCGAACAGGTCGCCCACATCGACGAGAACTTCCGCCGCCTGCGGGTGGAACGCGGAAAGGCGTTCGCGCAGCGCAATGCCCGCATGATCCGCGACCTGCAGGACTCCGGCCGGGCGAGCGCGGAGCTGGATCCCATGATCACCGCGCACGCGCTCTCCGGCATGGTCAGCCGCATGGCGAACCTGGTTTTCGTTCAGCACCAGCGCATCCCGTTCGAGAAGCTGGTCACCACGCTCACCGAGCTCTGGATCAATGCGATTCAGCTGAAATCCGAGTGATCAATCCAGTCCACGCAGGAAGTCGATCAGTGCGGTATTGACCTCGTCCGGCCGCTCCTGCTGAATCCAGTGGCCCGCGCCCTCGAGGATGACCGTCGCGCGCAGGTCGCTGAGCAGCGCCGACATCTTGTGCAGCGGCGTGAATTGAATGACCGGATCGGCGGATCCGGCGATGAACAGTGACGGCTGGCCGATCTTCACGCCCTCGAGGTGCGCGGTGCGCTCCCAGGTGCGATCCAGATTGCGGTAGTAGTTGAGGCCGCCGGTGAATCCGGTCGCGGTGAAAGCGTCGACGTAGTATTCGAATTCGGCCTCGCTGACCCACCCGGGCAACGGCGGCAACGGGTCGCCCGTGTTCAGGAAGGACTTCGCGCTCATGACGCCGTCTTGCAACAGGATCCGTCGCACATCGGCGTTCAGCACCGGATCGGCCACGCCCGGTTCCTGGAACCAGATCATGTAGAAGTCTTCGCCGAGCCGCGCCCGCATGATCGCCGTCGGCGGCCCCGACGAGCGCGGCGTCGCGGGCACGCTCAGCCCCGCCACCGCCCGCACCCGCTCCGGATGCTCGCGCGCCAGATGCCACACCACCGACGCACCCCAGTCGTGGCCCACGAAGACCGCGTCCTCGAGCCCGTAGGCGTCGAGTAATCCGACCAGGTCGTCACAGATGGTGAGCATGTCGTACTGATCGACCGCCTCCGGCCGCGAACTGCCGCCGTACCCGCGCATATCCGGTGTCAACGTCCGGTATCCCGCCTCGGCCACCGCGAAAACCTGATGCCGCCAGGAGAATCCGAGCTCCGGAAAGCCGTGGCAGAACACCACCGGCACACCCGCGCCGTGCTCGACGACATTCAACTCGATCCCATTGGTCGGCACGAGCCTGCTGCCCAGCCGCTTCCACTCGTCCACCAGTTGTGCTGTCTGCACCGGTTGTTCACCTCGCGACCGTTGTCGGTTGACGCCGGACCGACCGTCAACTTGAATCCGACGTAGATTTCATATTTCCATCAACCGGCCCACCCGATCCAGCCCGAGGCGGCGAAATCGATTGCCGGTATTGGCCGGAGGGAGCTCTACGTGCAGGTCACGGGCAGGAACGCCATTGTCACCGGCGGCGGTGGCGGCATCGGCGGCGCGCTGGCCGCGCGGCTGGTGCGTGCGGGTGCGCGGGTCGTGGTCGCCGATCTGGATGCCGCGGCGGCGGACGCGGTGGTGGCGGGCCTCGAGGCGGAATTCCCGGGTGCGGCCGTCGCGGTGGGGGGAAATGTCTCCGATCCGGCCTGCATCGAGGCGCTCATCGCCCGCTGCGAAGCCGAATTCGGTCCGGTCGATCTGTATTTCGCCAATGCAGGCGTGATCGGGCCGGTCGGGCTGGGGGAGGACAAGGACTGGGCGACCATCCTCGATGTGAACCTCAGTGCCCACATTCGCGCGGCCCGGCTGCTGGTCCCGGGTTGGCTCGAGCGTGGCGAGGGCTATTTCATCGGGACCGCGTCGGCGGCGGGCCTGCTCACCCAGATCGGTTCGGCCGCATACTCGGTCACCAAGCACGCGGCCGTAGGATTCGCCGAATGGCTGTCGGTGACCTACGGCGACCGTGGGATTCGCGTGAGCTGCCTGTGCCCGATGGGCGTGGAGACCCCGCTGCTGCGGGCGGGCGAGAACTCCGGGGACGCGCTCGGCATGGCGGCGACGCGGGCCGTCACGTCGGCGGGCGCGGTGCTCACTCCGGATTCGGTGGCCGAATTGGTGCTGGCGGCCGTCGATGACGAGCGATTCCTGATCCTGCCCCATCCGGAGGTGCTCGATATGTACCGTCGCAAGGGTGCCGACTACGACCGTTGGCTGTCGGGCATGCGGCACTACCAGGCACGCCTGCTCGAGCAGACCGACGGCCACTGAGTCGCGGTTACCTCGAGAGCACTGGGTATCAACGAAGATATCGGGAGACGAATTGAGTGACGAGCTACCTGGCCTCGACCTCGGACGACTTGCGTTGTGGCTGGCCGAGACTCGGCCGGGCCTGGTCAACGGACCGCTGACCGGCCGCTTGATCGCGGGCGGGAAATCCAATCTGACCTATGAGGTCAGCGACGGCACCGCGTCCTGGATAGTGCGCCGACCCCCGCTGGGCCATGTGCTCGCCACCGCCCACGACATGGCCCGCGAACACCGCGTCATCACCGCCCTGGCCGACACCGACGTCCCCGTGCCCGCTACCTACGCGCTCTGCGAGGACCCCGAAATCATCGGTGCGCCTTTCTATGTCATGGAGCGCGTCCTCGGCACCCCCTACCGCACCGCCGCGGAGCTGAAGCCCCTGGGCAGCGATCGGACCCACCGCATCGCGACCGGCCTCATCGACACCCTCGCGGCCCTGCACACCGTCGACCCCGTCGCGGTCGGCCTGGGCGACTTCGGCCGCCCCGACGGTTTCCTCGAACGCCAGGTCCGCCGCTGGAAGAAGCAGCTCGACGCCTCCTACAGCCGTGAGCTGCCCGCCGCCCTCGAACTGCACGAGCTGCTGGCCGAACACCTTCCGGCGCAATCGGCCACCGGCATCGTGCACGGCGACTACCGCCTCGACAATGTCCTCGTCGACGACGCCGACGAGGTCGCGGCCGTCATCGACTGGGAGATGGCCACCCTGGGCGACCCGCTCACCGATATCGGCCTGCTGCTGGTCTATCAGCGCATGAGCGACGTCGGCCTGACCGGTGTCAGCGATGTCGCCCTCGCGCCCGGATATCCGTCCGAATCCGAAGTGCGGGAACGCTATTCGGACCGCACCGGCCGCGACCTGTCCGGGATCGGGTTCTATATCGCGCTCGCCTCGTTCAAGCTGGCGGTGATCAGCGAGGGCATCTACTTCCGCTTCACCCACGGGCAGACCGTCGGTTCGGGTTTCGAGCACTTCGGCGACGGTGTCGAACCGTTGCTGCAAGCGGGTCTGGCCGCGCTCGGGGAGTCCTGACCCGCAACCCAGAGTTGAATCCGGAATCAAGTTCACGTACCGTCCGAAATCGGAAAACACGCCACGGTCAGGAGTTTTCGATGTTCGAGCTGTCGGAGAAGGCCCTCCGCTATCGCGACGACCTGCTCGCCTTCATGGACGAGCAGGTCTACCCCGCCGAGGCGGTGTACGAGGCGCAGATGGCCGAATCCGGCGACCCGCACTTCCAGCCGCCCATCGTCGAGGAACTCAAGACCGAAGCGAAGAAGCGCGGCCTGTGGAACCTCTTCCACCCGCATCCGCAGTGGGGTCCGGGCCTGACCAATCTCGAGTACGCGCCGCTGGCCGAAATCATGGGCCGCAGTGCGCATCTCGCGCCGGAGGCCACCAACTGCTCGGCCCCCGACACCGGAAACATGGAGGTGCTGACGCTCTTCGGCACGCCAGAGCATCAGCAGCAGTGGCTGCGGCCGCTGCTCGACGGCGAGATCCGCTCCGCCTTCGCCATGACCGAGCCCGCCGTAGCCAGCTCCGATGCCACCAATATCCAGCTGCGCATGGATCGCGACGGCGACGACTACGTGCTCAACGGCCGCAAGTGGTGGACTTCCAATGCCCTGCACCGCAATTGCAAGGTGCTCATCGTGATGGGCAAGACCGACACCACCGCGCCCACGCACCGCCAGCAGTCGATGATGGTCGTGCCGATCGACACTCCCGGCGTGACGGTCCAGCGCGGCCTGCCGGTCTTCGGCTACCAGGACCGCGAGGGCCACGCCGAGGTGACCTTCGAGAACGTGCGCGTGCCCAAGACCGCGCTGCTCGCCGGCGAGGGCGACGGGTTCATGATCAGCCAGGCGCGCCTGGGGCCCGGCCGCATCCACCACTGCATGCGCTCGATCGGCATGGCCGAGCGCGCCCTGGATCTGATGATCGACCGCGCGCAGTCGCGCACGACCTTCGGTGAGCCGGTGGCGAATCGGGCCAATATCCAGGATTGGATCGCCGAGTCGCGCATCGAGATCGACATGGCGCGGCTGCTGACCCTCAAGGCCGCGTACCTGATGGACACGGTCGGCAACAAGGCCGCGCGCACCGAGATCGCCGCCATCAAGGTGGCCGCGCCCAATGTCGCGCTGAAGGTGGTCGACCGGGCCATTCAGGTGCACGGCGGCGGCGGTGTCTCCGATGACTTCCCGCTGGCCAGCATGTACGCGCACCTGCGCACCCTGCGTCTGGCCGACGGGCCCGACGAGGTGCACAAGCGCTCGATCGCGCAGTGGGAACTGCGCCGCCGCGACCCGAACTGGGGCAAGAAGGCGTAATCACACCGGCCGCGTAATTACAGCGCGGAAGCTGGCGTAATTACAGGGCCTTCGTAATTACAAGGCCCGCAACAACTCCGCCGCCAGCGGAGCCGAGGAGGCCGGATTCTGCCCCGTGTACAGATTCCGGTCCACCTCGATGTGCGGTGCCCACGGCTCGCCGACGCGGAAGTCCACGCCGAGCGCCTCCAGCCGGTCCTGCAGCAGCCACTTGGCCTTGTCGGCGAAACCGGCCTGCGTCTCTTCGGCATTGGTGAAGCCGGTGACGCGGTACCCGGCGAACGGTGAACTGCCCGCCACGTCGGCGGTGGCCAGTAGCGCCGCCGGTGCATGGCACACGACGCCCAGCGGCTTGCCCGACGCGAGCGCGTCGTTGAGCAGCTTCCCGGACACCGGATCGACCGCGAGATCCTCCATCGGCCCGTGCCCGCCCGGGTAGTACACCGCATCGAAATCGGCCAGGTCGACCGTCGCGAGATCCACCGGCCGCGTGAGTTCGGCCGCCGCATCCAGGATCTCGGCAATGCGCGCCGCGCCCTCGACCCCGCCGTTCGCCTCCGGCGCCAGACTGCCGTGATCCACCGCGGGCACCACCGCTCCCGGCGTCGCCACCACGATCTCGTGCCCGGCCTTCGTGAACGCCTCGTACGGCGCGACGAACTCCTCCGCCCAATAGCCGGTCGGATGCTTGCTGCCGTCGGCCAACGTCCAGTAATCGACGCCGGTCATGACGAACAGGATCTTTGCCATCGAACTCTCCTCGCGTGCCTCGGTTGCGGATACCACGCTAGGCAGTGCCGATATCTGCCCGCCAATAGGAGATCCTATGGCCGCCATCGAGGATTCGATCGGAGGCTCAGGCGGGCTTGGTGGCGGTGAGCAGCCGGGTGGCGACCCAGGGCCCGCCCCACCACATGCGCCAGCCGAGATCGCGGTGGTGGATGTCGGTGAGACCGAGCTCTTGCACGCGGGCGAGATACGACCGCGTGTGCATCAGGTCCGCGATGGCCAGCCGTCCGCCGGGGCGTAGCACGCGAACGGCCTCGTCGATGGCTTTCCGGCGGGCCTCGGCATCCGGGAGATTGTGGATGACCAGGCTGCTGAGGATCACGTCGAAGCTGTTGTCGGGGAACGGGAGTCGGGTGATATCACCGGTCTCGAGCGTGACCCGGTCGGCCACTCCTTCGAGCTCGGCATTGCGCCGGGTCACCTCGGGACTGTTACCGGTTTGATCGGCCCGCCAGATATCTATACCGACGGCGCGCCCGCGCGGCAGTAACTGCGCCGCCCGCAACAGCACCGCTCCCCGCCCACACCCCAGGTCCAGCACGTGCTCATCGCCCCGCAAGCCCAGCCCACCCAGAATCCGTTCCCACACTTCGAATTTCCCCACCAGCGTGGCGCGCAGATAGCTGCCGACGAAGGCCGCGAACCAGAGCGCGACCAGCCCGGTGATCAGCGCCGCGAGCCACGCGCCCGCCACCAGGCTCCCGATCGTCCCGCCGATCAGCACCGCGCCGATGACGGCGACGATCACGCCTTGCGTGCGCGCCGACACCTTCTCGAAGTCCCCGTCGATCCCGTACTCACCGCGGCGTCCCGCCGTTTTCAAACCGAACATCACCCCAGCATGCGCCTGACAGCGACGTGTCAGGCCGGTGTCAGCGCGGTGTAAGCGCGGGTGGCGACAGTGATTCTCGTGAACAGCACAGCATTCGCCGCCCCCGGGACCATCGATCTGAGCATCGGGACCGACGCCTACCCGGCGCTGCGTACGGCGGCACTCGAGCGGGCCGCCCGCGTGCAGGGCTTCCTGCGCGGCGACCACGCGCTCGCCCAGCTGATCCGGTTCGCCGTGGTCGGCGGGATGAGCAATATCGCGTACGCGCTGCTGTTCATGGCCATGAACGGAATCGGCCCGCTGGTCGCCAATATCGCCGGATCGATCGTCAGCACCGTGATCGCCAATGAGCTGCACCGCCAGCTCACCTTCCAGGCGGCCGGGCGGGTCGGCTGGTTCAAGGCGCAGTGGGAGGGCGGCGGCCTGGCCCTGATCGGGCTGCTGATCAGCACCGCGGCACTGGCCGGACTCGGCTTCTGGGCCCCCGGGCTCGGTGAGCTCGCCCAGGCCGGCGCGGTGATCGCGATCATGGCCGCGGTCGGCGGCGCACGCTTCGTGGCACTGCGCGGATTCGTGTTCTGAGTGATCAGGTTCAGGGTCCGGGTCCGGGCCTTCCCTGATGCGCGGGCCGGATTCCGGTCGCAGGATGGAATGAGAGTGATATGTGGTCGATACGAGGAGGAATCATGACCACGGGTGGATACGGCTACGACCCGTACGCGGGGCCGGTCGTCGGGGTGACCCCGGCCGGAATCGGCAGCCGCGCGCTCGCCCGATTCATCGACTGGATCATCGCCGGCATCGTCGGCGGCATCCTGTTCTGGATCCTGGACAAGGGCTCGGGCCTGCCGGGTTGGGCCTCGATCCTGCCGGGCGCGGGATTCGGGTTCCTCTACTTCGTGTTCTTCGAGGTGGCGAGCGGTTCGACACCGGGCAAGAAGCTGCTCGGCCTGCACGTCAACGGTTCTCGCGGCGCGGCCAAGCCGAGCCTCGCGGACTCCGCCAAGCGCAATGCCTACATGCTGCTGAACCTGATCCCGTGGATCGGTGGCCTGCTGTGGTTCTGCGCGGCGATCGCCATCGCGGTGACGGTGAGCGCGAGCCCCACCAAACAGGGCTGGCACGACAATTTCGCCGACGGCACCCAGGTCGTCAAACGCTGATCGCCGAACCGGCTGCGGGCCCTATCGATTGGCCCGCAGCCAGTCGGTGATGACGGTGAAGTGGGCGTCGCCCAGGGCCGTGGTCAGGCAGGAAGGCCCGCCGTGCCACGGGGTAGAAGGGTGCCGCCGACATCGAGGAAAAGTATCGGTTCGGTCGGATCGCCCTGCACGGAAACTATTGTGGGGGACCGGCATACTGTTGGGCATGCGGCGTGGAGGATCGGGTTGGGTTCGGCCGTGGGCCCTCCGGATGGGGACGGTGTGCGCTGTGGCTCTGGAGTTGCTGCTGACCGGATGCGGCAAGGGGCCCGCAGAACCCGCGCCGCCGCCAGCGGCCGTACCGCAGCGGAACGCGCCCGGCAGCGCCGAGTATCTGCTGGAATCCAGCGACAAGTACTACGCGGATCTGCGCGCCACCCTGCCGACCGTCAATGACGTCCGGGTGCGGGCGAATCTCGAACGGCTGATCCGGACCCCGGTGGCCGAATGGCTGCCGCGCGACCTGGATATCACCGTCGGCACGATCCGCCAGGACATCGCGCGAGCGCACACCACCGAATCGATCCCGATGTTCGTCGCCTACGGCATCCCGGGACGCGACCTGCACGGCGAATCAGGTGGGGGACAGGCCGGAATGGACGCCTACAAGCAGTGGATCACAGGCGTCAGCGACGCCATCGGCGCGAACCCCGCGATCGTGATCCTGGAACCCGACGCCCTCGCCCACACCACCGAGATGAACGAGCCCGACCGCACGGCCCGCCTCTCTCTACTGGCCTTCGCGTACGCCCAACTGCTGCAACATAATCCGTCAACCGCGGTATACGTCGACGTCGGCAACAGCACCTGGGTCGACCCGGCCCGCGTAGCCGAACTGCTCCACGCGGTCAGCCCCTCCCAACCGGTCTCCGGCATCTCCCTCAACGTGGCCAACCGCCGCCCCGAGCCCGAAATCCGTGCCTACGCCACCCGAATCGAACAGGCCTACGGCCACCAACTCTTCGTAATGATCGACAACTCGGTCAACGGCGCCCCCAACACCGCAGACCTGGTCGCTTGGTGCAACCCCCAAGGCCAAAAAGTAGGAACCCTCCCCACCACCCACTTCGACCCCACCGCCCTCATCGAACACGCCTTCATCAAAACCCCCGGCCAATCCGACGGCCGCTGCGGCACCAGCGACCAACCCGCCGGCGAATTCGACCGCCAACTCCTCCTCGACCAACTCTCCTAGACCCATCCCCCCAATACGGTGACCGATCGCCGCTGCCCGAGGCTGTCGCCTTGCCACACATCAAGATTTCGGCCCGTCATGCCGCTTGTCGCGCCGGCTGAACCGGTGAGCGCGCTGTGGTGGAAGATCAACTGGGAGTGGGGAATCGGGGGGTGGGGGAGCGGCGCGCGCGCAAGGTGCGTGCAAGGTCGGTGCAAGGGGCGACAGTGTTGGTGTGAGTACCGTCGATGGAGTGAATGATGATCGAAATAATGTGGTAGCGCGGCCGTTTCGGTTTTCTGTTGGTCTCGGCGGGGGTGAGTCGCGGGTTGGGTGGCGGAAGAAGGCGCAGCAGGCTGAGGACCTGGGGTATGACGTGGTTACGGTGCCGGATCATCTGGGGATGATCTCGCCGTTTCCCGCGGTGATCGCGATGGCGGAGGCGACGGATCGGGTGCGGGTCGGCACCATGGTGCTGGATGGGGCGTTCTATCGGTCGGCTTGGCTGGCTCGGGACGTCGCTAGCGTGGCGCAGCTGACCGACGGGCGGTTCGAGTTGGGGCTCGGTGCCGGACCGGATTTCGCGAAACCGGAGTTCGAGGCTCTGGGGCTGCCGTTTCCGAGCGGGCGGCAGCGCATCGAGCATCTGCGCGAGCTGATCGTCGACACCAAGGCGCTGTTCGCGGGTGATCATCAACCGCCGGTGCAGCACCGCATTCCGCTGCTGGTGGCCGGGGGCGGCGACCGCCTGCTGCGGGTGGCCGCCGAACACGCCGACACCATCTCGTTGGCCGGAATACCCGTCGATTCCGATATCGACTCCGACGAGACCGGCGACGCCGCGCTCGCCCGCCGCTCCCGATTCGTCCGCGAGGCTGCCGGAACCCGTTTCGCCGATATCGAATTGGGGCTGACGGTGCAGGCGGTGGAGGTCGAGGGACACGGCGAGGTCGATCTGACACTCCCGCGCATGTTCCAGCCCACCTTCTCCGATGCCCAGCTCCGCCACCTGCCCGGATTCCTCCACGGATCGGCACGCGACATCGCCGACACCCTGCGCCGATACCGCGACGAATACTCGGTCACCCATTTCTCGATCAACGAGGCGCAGATGACCGCACTGGCGAAGGTGATCGAAGACCTTCGGTAAACCCTCGGAGGCACTCTGACATCAGCTGAGGTGGACCCACTTGGCGATGCTGGGGACGCCTGCGGAATTGACCGCGAAGAGCATGTAGTAGCCCGATGGGGCGATGGCGGGGTTCTCCGGAACTGCCACGGACAGGCCGGAATCGGTGCGCGTGACGGGGAGGTCGACGATTCGCTCGTTGGTGTCGGTGACGTGGGTGATCGCGGCGGGGGCGAGTAGGCGCAGGGATTTCACGTCCGCCGCGGCGGGGACCTCGGCCAGGGTGGAACCCACCGTGTAGTCGAAGGATTCGCCGCGGCGGATTTCGGCCGGGCCGCTGGTGATTACCGGGCGCGCTACCGAGCCACCGTCCGGTTTGTAGAGGTATGGGGGTGTGTAGATTTCGATTCGGCGCTCGAACTTGCCGGGGAGGGTGTTCTTCTTGTCGGCGAACAGGGGGTTGGAGCCGTCGGTCATGATTTGGCCGGAGGGCAGGAGGACCGCCGTCGAGTGGTAGTCGCGGCCAACCGTCGGGTCGGCCATGGGGCGGAGGCCGCCCTGCTGGTCGAGGAGGTAGGCGGAGAGGATGTCGCTGGATCCGCGGCCGCGGTAGTCGTTGGCGCCGTTGGTGATGAAGACGTCGCCGCTGGGCAGGGGGACCAGGTTCGGGTAGCGGGTGCCCTGGGGGAGTACCGCGAGTGGCTCGAACTTGGGCGCGGCCGCCTTCAGGTCGACGATGTCGATGCGGCCGGTGGACAGGGACGAATCGCCCACGCCGCCACCGCCGACCACCAGCAGCCGCTGGTCCTGCACCGGCCCGAGCCAGGTCGAGGATCCGGTCTCGAGCATGTTCGGGTCGCGCAGGCCGGGCACCAGTTGGAACGAATTGTCGGTCAGATTCCAGATTCCCGGATCGCGATGCTCCTCGGCCGGACCCCAGCCGGTGGTCGGTCCGCTGAAGAACAACCGGTCGGCTACCGCGGTCTGGAATACCGCGGGATAGGTGGGCAGAATGCGGCGCAGATCGTCACGCTCGACCCATTTCTTCGTCGCAGGATCGTAGATCTCGGTCTGCCCGTCCAGAATTCGCCCGGCCCCGTCCAGCCCGGAGGTGACCATCACCCTGCCGTCGGCCAGCCGGGTGAGCGTCGGATACCAGCGGGCGTAATTCATGCTGCCCACCGCCTCGTAGGTCTCCGTCCACGGATTGAACAGATACGAGGCGTCGATGCCCTGGTATTCCTTCTTCTTCAACGCCATTTCCGGCGCGAAGCCGTACAGATTCTGCTGCTGGGCGAAGGTCAGCCCGCCGATCATGTAGTGGTCGTTGCGATCCCAGGTGCCGTCGGTGCCGGTGGCCTCGGCCGAGACGTACACATTGCGGTCGGTCGCGGAGACTTTGTAGGTGACCGGATCCTTGACGGCGGGCGGCACGGTGATATCGCGATCGGAGCGATACACCTTCCCGCTCTCCTTACCCGTGAATGTCGTTCCCTTGGGTAGGATTCCGGGGTGATCGGGATCCTCGTTGCGGATCGTCATATACCCGCCGGCATGGGTGAGATTCTCCGGCAGCACCTCGTAACTGCCCGTCCCGCCCGCGATGAGAATGGTGCCGTCGGCCAGATAGGCGTGATCGGAACAGAACAGGTCCACCGGCGTATCGATGCGCTTGGCGGTCCGCGTCTCCGGATCGAAGATCAGCGAATTGTAGACGGACTTATCGGAATTGTGATGATCGTTGCCGCTGCCCGCGATGAGCAGCACCTTGCCGGTCGGCAGCACGATCGAGTGAATGATATTGGCGTCGACATCCTTTGGCAGCGAGACGACCTCCCAATAGCCGTAGCGCGCCTTGTAGGAATCGGAATTGATGAGCCGATTGTGCTGGAATCGGTGATAGAGCGCCGCCACCGTCGCGGTGGTCGCGATCGCCAGCGTGCCGACCACGACCACGGTCACCACCCAGCGGACGAATCGGGTCGGCGTCTTCTTCAGCACGCCCGCTCCTCCTCCCGGACTTCGACGAGCTCGAATTCGGTGGCGGGCTTGGTCTTCCGGCGCGCACTCCAGGCCACGAACAACGGGTTGAGCCGCCACACCAGAATCGGCGCGGCCGAGATCAGTGCCCCGAACACCGGCCACATGAGGGTGGCCGCGGCCGCCCAGCCGCGCATGGTGGTGAGCACGGCGACGGCGATGTAGAACACCAGCCACATCAGATTGAGCCGGAAGGTGAACCAGCCGTCACCGGTGCTCTTGGACCCCTTGGGCGTCACATCGAATCCGACCGGCCGCCGCAGCAGGCATTTGATCAGTGAATTCGCATACACCGGCGCGGTGATGACGCTCATGAACATGCCGTAGACGCCCCACGAATTACTCGTCTCGTAGGGACTCACATTGTGGCGGCGCACCCACGTGTACAACATCATCTGGCTGACCGACGCCCAGCCGTAGAACAGGAACCAGCTGTCCGGCGACACCACCGCGCCACTGACACCGAACCAGCTGAAGATGGCCACATTCGCCGCACCCAGCAGCCACACCGCCCCCATCACCGGATAGAACGCCATCAGCAGCAGGTAATGCGCGATCCGCGCGGGGGTCCGCCACATGCGCAGCATCTGAATGACGAACGGACCGAACAGCATATGCTCGATCGCGCCGCGCGCCCAGCGATTCTGCTGCTTGTAGAAATCACCCCACGAAGCGGGCCCTTCACCGTGAGCCAGCAGATCCGGGGTGTACACGCCCTTCCAATGCCGCCCGGTCTCCGGATTGCGCTGCGGCAGAATGGCGAAACTGGTCGCCATATCCTCGGTAATGGACGGCTGGATACCGCCGATCTCGCTCAGCACGCTCATCCGCACCGCATAACTGGTACCCACCAGCATGGGCGCGCCGTGGGCATTGGCGGCGGTCTGGATCAGGCTGTGGAAGACGAACTGCTGGCTCTCGGCCAGTTTCGCCACCACATTCTCCTCGGCATTCGCATACGCCTGCGGCCCCGCGACATACGCGACATCGGGATCGTTGAAATAGCCGAGCATCCGCTCCCCGAATTCGGCCATCGGCTTGTGATCGGGATCGATGCCCATGACCACGTCATAGCGGGGCAGATCCGGATCGGTGCGGATCATGTCCAGCCCGGCATTGATATTGCCGAATTTGGTGCGAGTTTCGAACGGGCCCTTGCGCTGATGGTATTCGGCGCGGCCGCCGCGGGTCAGATACCGCACCCGATTGCCGAGGCGGCGATCGACCGCGGCCACCAGCTCGCGCACCTTGCCGGGGTGGTCGGGATCCCCCTCGTCCAGCACGAACACATCGAAAACTCCCGGATGGCGATGGCGAATATCCTTGGCCGCCAGCAGGGTTCGCTCCAGCACCGCGATGTCCTCGCTGCGCGGCACGAAGGTGATGAGCAGCGCCACGTTCAAGCCCGGGCGGGCCCGGATGGGCACCGGTTTGCGCGCCAGCGCCGTCGTCAGCGACATCGCCAGCACCAGCGCGAATCTGATCACCTCCACGGTGACCACCAGCGTCACCATGATGATGGCGATGGCCCCGAACTGCTCGTACTTGTCGGTCGCGCCGAGGCCGTTGTCGACCAGCCACAGCACATACCCACCGCCCAGTCCGGTCGAGACCAGCGAGAGCGCGACCGTCAGCAGCCGCCGGCGTCTGCCCTCCAGATGACGGAACGACACCACATCGCCGACCCCGTCGAGCACCTCCCCGGTGACGGTCGCCTTGACCCTGCGCGACGCTTCCAAATCCTGTGCACTGTACGAACTTTCGGTATCGTTCGATTCGGTCCGACGCGGACCGTAGACACCCGAAAAAACCACGGACAGCAACGTATCCCCCCCTGCTGAAGCGGGCCCCACACGAACTTTCGTTCAACGCCGAACGCCTCTGCCAGAGATTAGCAGAGCCGGCACCATCACGCGGTTCGATCCAATTGGGCCGCAACGCATTCCGGCTATCGAACGGCTACTCTCCCGTGCTCGGCCGCACTGCCGCCCCACGTGCCCGGATATTCGCTGCCGGCACCCATTCTGTTTCACCCGACCTGCGCCGACCCGCCTATCGCAGGATCGGCACCACCGCCTCGGCGGGCCCGCGGCCCGTGACCGCCTCGATGAATGCCGTCGACGGCGGCACGGCGGCAAGGATTTCCACGCTGCGGCGCAGGGCGGCCTCGGGTGGGGGCGGCCCGCCGATCGCCGCGATCAGGTCCAGCAGATGCACGGTCGCCTCGACGACGCCGACCTCGGCCAGCGCCCGGAAGCTGACGCTGCCCAGCACCGGATGCGCGATACCGGCCGCGGGCTCGGCCTCCGACAGCAGGGCGAGCATGACCGGACCGTTGGTCAGGAAGTAGTCGATCACGGTCGCGGGCCCGGCCACCGCCTCCTGCCGCGCCCGCTCGGCGACATCGGCGGCCATGGTGTGCGCCGCGCCGCCGGGAAGATTGAACCGCCGCAGCATGTCCGGACCGTCGACTACCAGGGGTTCGGCCACGTGTGGGCCGCGCAGGTGGTCCAGCACCGACGGACCCGGCGCCACGTGCGCGAGCAGGTCCCGCACCGACCATCCGGGGAGCCGGGTCGGCGCCGCCCACTCGTCCTCGGTCAATGCGGGCACCCGTCGGGCCCATGCCTGCCAAACCTGCTCCAGCACTGCGATGTCCATGCGAAACCCCGGTGCGGTCGTCGGTGACTCCATTATGGTGCCTACGCTCGGAGCCGTGACCACTTCCAAGATCGTTCTCGTGACCGGAGCCGGATCCGGGCTGGGCCGGGCCTTCACCCATGCGCTGACCGCGGCCGGGCATCAGGTCGTCGCGGTCGGGCGGACCGCCGCGACGCTGGAGGAGTCGGTGGCGAGTGCGCCCGGACCCGGTGCGGCGGAGGCGTTCCCGGCCGATGTCACCGATCCCGCAGCCGTGGTCGATCTATTCGCGCACATCGTGGAGCGGTGGGGGCGGCTGGATGTGCTGGTGAACAATGCCGGAATGTTCGGGCCCACCAAGCCCATCGACGAGGTGTCGGTGGACGAGTGGAAGCAGGTCGTCGACGTCAATCTGACCGGTTCGTTCCTGTGCGCGCAGGCGGCGTTCCGGTTGATGAAGAATCAGGACCCGAAGGGCGGGCGGATCATCAACAACGGATCCATCTCCGCGCACACCCCGCGCCCGCACGCGGTCGGCTATACGGCGAGCAAGCACGGCATCACCGGGCTCACCAAGGCCCTCGCCCTGGAGGGTCGCGCGCACAATATCGCGGCGGGGCAGATCGATATCGGCAATGCCGCAACCGAACTCACCGCGGGCATCGCGTCGGGCTCGCTGCAGGCCGACGGCAGCATCCGGCCCGAACCCACCATCGACGCCGCGACCGTGGCGCGGGTGGTGGCCCAGCAGGTCGAGCTGCCGTTGGACGTCAATGTCCCGTTCCAGACCGTGATGGCCAACGGCATGCCCTACATCGGACGCGGCTGAGCGCCTGGTTCAGGCCGACCGCGCTCACCGGCTGAGCGCGGTCACCTGCTCCATGTGCGTGTGCTTCTCCGGATTGCGCACCGAGTACAGCCCGGTGATGAGCCCGTCGTCGATGCGCAGCGCCAGCACGGTGTCGATCTCGCCGAGCCGCCGGATGAGCAGCGCCGGATGCCCGTTGACCATCGAGGTCTCGAACGACACGTCCGGGCCGAGCGTCGACCAGCCCTTGGTGAACAGCCGCGCCACCTTGTTCGCGCCGATGATCGGCTGCGGCAGCGCCGACCGGATCCCGCCGCCGTCGCCGAGCGCCACCACATCGGGTGCGAGCAGATCCAGCAGCGTCTGCAGGTCCCCGGTCTCGACCGCGCGCTGGAACGCGTCGAGCACCTCGCGCGATTCGGCCGCCGACACCGCACCCCGCGGCCGCCGCGCCGCCACATGCGAGCGCGCCCGGTGCGCGATCTGCCGCACCGCCGCCAGGGTCTTGTCCACCGCCTCGGCGATCTCGTCATAGGGCAGATCGAAGACCTCGCGCAGCACGAACACCGCCCGCTCGGTCGGCGTCAGCGTCTCCATCACCAGCAGCATGGCCATCGAAACGCTCTCGGCCAGTTCGACATCCTCGGCCACATCCGGCGCGGTCAGCAACGGCTCGGGCAGCCACGGCCCCACATACGACTCCTTGCGCCGCCCCAGCGTCCGCAACCGCCCCAGCGCCTGCCGCGTGGTGATCCGCACCAGATACGCCCGCTGATCGATCACCGTGTCCAGATCGACCCCCGTCCACTTCAGCCACGTCTCCTGCAGCACGTCCTCGGCGTCCGCCGCCGACCCCAGCATCTCGTAGGCAACGGTGAACAGCAGATTCCGGTGCGTGACGAACGCTTCGGTAGCGGCCGTGGTCATGGGTGCTCCCATCTCCTTCTCGGGCATGTCACCACTAGACACCACAACCACCCATCCTGTGACACTCGAACAAACGTTCTACTCGAGGTATCGTACCGCCCCATGCCGGAACTCTCCCGCCGCGACTGGGCGACGATGAACCTCAAAGAGGTCCAGCGCCAACTCCTGAAGGCCGCCTCCTTCGGCAAGGTCCTCTCGCCCGAACAGCTCGAGAACGCGGCGGGCAAGATCGGCGAGGGCCTGCGCATCTTCCTCGAGGAAACCGACAGCCTCGAGTAGCGGGTGGCGCTCGAAGTCCGCGCCGATATCCGTGGCGCGGTGGGCGGGTGTTCAGTAATCTCGTGGCCCGAAGGGGAGTTTCGGGTTGGGGGAGTGACGCATGCGTGCACGGTGCCGTCGATCGTCCATGGCCGCAATGGGTTTGGTAATACTGGTCGCGGTCTCGGCTGGATGCGGCGAAAGCCCTGGTGAGACACAGGATTACGGTCCCTATCCCGCGCGGCGGGTGGACGGTGACTACGACCGGGCACCGAGTGCGGCGCGCGGGATTCTGGTGGAATCGCTGCGGCTGGGCGAGCACATGGTCTCGCCTACGAGTGTCGACCCGGAGCTGTCGGCCGGTCGCGGCGGCGGTGTGCTCCTCGATTTTCAAGGCCTGGCGGATTCGCAGATCAGCCCGCAGAAGACGGTGCTCGGGCATTACACCCTGCTCGGCGGCTTCGAGACCCGCGCGGCGAACAGGGCGTATCTGGACAAGAACACCCCGGGGAAGTCGCTGTCTGTGGAGGTGTTCGCCTTTCCCGATGAGCAGACCGCGATCGTCGCCGCTGCCGACCTGGAGCACGCCGACTTCGCCGACAAGACCGACAATGCCCCGGTGGCAATCGATTCCGTGCCCGGGTCGCTGAGCCACTGGCGGCCCGGCGTGCCCATGCTGAGCAGTTGGCTGGCTTGGAAGACGCTCGTCATCCGGGTGGTGGCCGAACGGCCCGACCCGGATCTGGGCGAGCTCACCGACCGAGTGGCACGCGCGTTCGGGCAGCAGCAGATCGCGCTCGCCTCGTTCACCGCGACGCGGCTGCCGGACCTGGCGAGACTCTCGCTGGACCCGGACAACCTGTTGCCGCGACTGGTCAAGACCGGCGAATATCAGCCCGACGCCACGAAATTCGCCGTCTACGGCCCCCGCGCCTACGCTGTGCTGTCGACCAGCCCCGCCGCCGACACGGCCGAATACGACGAGCGCGGGGTCACCGCGATCGCGGTGTCCTACAACAAGCACCTGTTCCGGGCGCGCGACCCAGCGTCCGCGACGGAACTGGCCCGCTGGCTCACCGATCGGGACAGCGCCTCGCGTTATCGGTCCCTTCCGGGTGTGACCGGACGGTCCGGCATCACGTGCTCGCAGGCGACCGCGCCGGACCCGCTCGTCACCGAACCGCGCCGCTACCGCTGCCTCGTCGTCCGCGACGCCCTCGTGGCCGTGGTGTACGGCAATACCGGCACCGAGGTGCGGCAGTTGGCAGCCGCGCAGTACGCGGTCATGGCTGATCCGAAATGAGGACGGCATGAAACCCCTGACGCCGCGCGATCCCCGCTGGCTCGGACGCAACCGCATGATCGCCGTCATCGGCCGGGGCGGCATGGGTCGGGTCCTGCTCGGCCGGGCGCCGACCGGAAAGCTGGTGGCCGTCAAGCACATTCACCAGCATCTGGCCGATGACCCGGGGTTCCGGCTGCGTTTCCGCCGCGAGGTCGAGGCCGGGAGGCAGCTCACCGGCGCGTACACCGCCGCCGTCGTCGACAGCGATACCGGATCGGAAAGCCCGTGGTTGGCCACCGAGTACGTGGCCGCGCCGGATCTGCGCGCGGTGGTCGAGCGGTGCGGGCCAATGCATCTGGGCGGGCTGCGGCTGCTGGCCACCGGGCTCGCCGCAGCGCTGGTGGAGATCCACCGGGCGGGGCTGGTACACCGGGATCTGAATCCGGGCAATGTGCTGCTGACCGAGGATGGCCCGCGCGTCATCGACTTCGGTATCGTCCGCGCTCTCGAGAGTGATGATCCGCAGCTCACCGCCACCGGTGGGGCCATCGGTTCACCCGCGTACATGGCACCCGAGCAGGCCGAGGGCGCGGCGGCCACCCCCGCTGCCGACCTGTTCTCCGCCGGCGCGATCCTGACCCTGGCGGCCTCCGGCACGAGCCCGTTCCCGGGGAACTCGACGCCGCAGGTGCTCTACCACGTCATGCACTCGCCCCCGGATACGCAAGGGGTCCCGCCGTCGCTGCGCGAGCTCGTGAACGCCTGTCTGGCACGGGATCCCGCGCGGCGACCGACCGCGCAGCAGCTGCTCGATGCGGCCGCGCACCTGCCCGCCGAGCCGGTGTGGCCCGAACCGGTGCGGGCCACTATCGCGGCGCACCGCGCCGACTCGGACTGGTGGGCCCAGACCGCCGAGCGCGAGGCGAGCTACCGAGATGAACTGGAGCGCCTGCGCATTCGCCGCCGCGACCGCATCAGGTGGTTGGCCGTCGCGACGGTCGCCGTGCTGGCCCTGTCCACATTCGCTGTCGGAGTGGGGCATTGGGCGCGGTCCCCGGGGCACGCGGTGCCCATGGCGGACCCCTCGCTCACGGTCACTCCCGCGGAACTACGCGAGCTGGATGGCTGCGCCCTGATGGACCGAGCGCTGCGCGACACCTTCGGCACCCGCAGCAGTGATCTGGAGACGTTCGGTACCAACGGTTGCGAGACCGACTACACCGACAAAGACAAGGGTAAGAAGAACTTCACGCTGTTCGCAGCTCTGCCGTCGAAAGAAGTGCTCGCTCACATGATTCCCACGGGCCGGACCGTGGCCTGGGCGCCGATCCTCGAAAGCAACCGTCCGCCCGACCACCTCTGCGAGCGCGGCATGATCCTCCCGAACAGCGAGCAGGACGGATTGGAAATGTGGGTCCAGGGCACCGGAAGCGACGACGAGCTGTGCGCGGCAGCCGAAGCCTCCCTGACCGCGGTCGTCGAGCAGCTGGCTCGGTACGCGCCTCGAAAACACTTGCCCCAGAATTCGATCCTGCGCGTGGACCCCTGCTTGCTCCTCGATCCCACCCTCAGCCGGACCCTCGCGGGTGATCCGGCCCGGCGCACCGACACCGTCGATCAGTGCCTCGTCGAAGGATCGGATTTCTCGTTCCTCGTCCGGTTCAGTGAGGAGTTGCGGCCGGATATCAGCGTCAGCGGCGAGGAGATCAAGACGAGGTCGATCGGCTCGGCGACCGCGTACGTCAATCAGAGCGAAACGCACACCGAATACTGCAACCTGAAATACATCGCGCGACTGACCACCGGGAACCAGGCGGAGGTCGTGGAGCTCAACCTCAACCGGTGGACGGGCACGAGCGATTCGTGCGACAAGGCGGCGCAGTTGCTCGCCGACGTCCTGTCCCGGCTGCCGAAATCATGAGGCAGCCACTGGCCGCGGGTGATCCGGTCGCGATCGGCCGCTACCGCACCCTGGCGAAACTGGGCGCGGGCGGTATGGGCCGCGTCCTGCTCGGCGCGGGCCCCGACGGGCGGCTGGTTGCGATCAAGCAGATTCACGCGCATCTGATGGACGAGCGCGAATACCGCGCCCGCTTCCGCCGCGAGGTCATCGCCAGCACCCGGGTCTCGGGGGCCTTCACCGCGGCCGTCATCGACTTCGACGTCGACGGAGATCCGCCCTGGCTGGCTTCGGCCTTCGTGGCCGGAATACCCCTCGACCAGGCGGTGCACGACTACGGTCCGCTGCCCGTACCGGCGGTGCGTGCGCTCGCGGTCGGCCTCGCGGTCGCTCTCGGGGACATCCATCACGCGGGCCTGGTACACCGGGATCTCAAGCCCGCCAATGTCATCCTCGCCCCCGACGGACCCCGGGTGATCGATTTCGGGATCGCGCAGCTGACCGAGGCGCGCAGCGGATTGACCGAGACCGGCTCGGCCCTGGGCTCTCCGGCGTACATGTCGCCGGAACAGGCACTGTCGCAACCGATCACCCCGGCCAGCGATATCTTCTCGCTGGGATCACTGCTGGTCATGGCCGTGACCGGAAGGGCGCCGTTCACCGCGGCGTCGATGGCCTACACCCTGTTCAATATCGTGCACACCGAGCCGGACCTGTCGGGTGTGCCGCCACAGTTGCGGCCCTGGATAGCGGCCTGCCTGCACAAAGATCCCCACCGGCGGCCGACACCGGGCCAGTTGCTCGATTACCTGGGCCGGTTGGCCGACGGTGTCGCGCCGTGGCCGCCACCCGTGCGGGACGCGATCCAGCGTCAGGCGACCGAACTCGCCGGGATCACCGCCAGTCCCGATGCCACGCTGGTGGTTTCACGATCGGGCACCGGTACAGGCTTTGCGGCGCGGCCGGGCACGGTGGCCGAGGAGCGCACGCGCCGGAAGCGCCGGATCGGGGTCGGCGCGGCGGTGGTCTCGATAGTGGCGGCCGTGGCGGCGGGTTCAGCCTTGCTGGTGTATCCCGAAGGCGCCGGTCACCATACGGCTCCGGCGCCGACATTGGCCCAGCTTCGCAATGCCGATGTCTGTGAGTGGGCGCGTCGGTCGTTGCCCGCCGAGGTGCCTTCCGATTCCACCATGTCGCCCGACCCGACGACCTGGGTCTGGCAGACCTCGGAGAATTTCGGCTGTTCTGTGGGCTCGGGCAATGAATTTCTCTCGATCCACGCGGGGGAGTCGACCACCCTGGCCACCACCGCCACCGGCGCGATGGTCGATGGCTTCCCTCTCCTGGCCGACAGCGGTTCGATGATCGGTGTCGGATGCTATCGCGGTGTGGACCTGTCGGGGTCCGGGCAGCACTGGGGGATTCTGTTCCAGGTCGAGGATTCCGCTGATTGCGGTTTCGCACAGGAGATTCTGTCCCGGATGGTCATGTCCCGCCATGCGATCCCCACGCAGTCCGACCCGGCGTCGGCGGCTACGCTCGATGCCTGTGAGCTGATCACCCGCGAACAGCTCAGTGCCTTGATAGGGCAGCTTCCCGAGCGGCCGGCCACGGTCACCGCGCATTCGTGCGAGTGGAAGGGCGCGGCGACCGTGACGACCAGACTCCTGAAGTGGGACAAGACCTACGGCAAGTACTCCTCTACCGTCGACCTCGGCGACGGCCTCCAAGGGCTGGCAAACAATGCCGACGAATCCGACGCCGCCACCTCGTGCGCGCTCGATTACCCCTATCGGACCGTCGGAGCCGACCGCGAGATGCTCGAGGTAATGATCAGCGGCAAGCCGGTGGGGAGTTCGAGCGTCTGTGCGACCGCCAAAGCGGTTATGAAGGCTGAGGTTGCTCGGCTTCCGAAGGTGAAGTGACGGAACGGGTTCCGCGGAGGAACGAGCAGGCCAGGCAGACGAGGCCGAAGAAGACGTAGCCGAGGGCGACCTTCGGGGCGGCGGCCCAGGCCACCTCGGGGGCGTGGATGAGGCCGATGAAGCTGAGGAGGGCGCCGACCGCGGAGGCGAGAGCGGCTGCGCGGAAGCGCTTTTCGAGGATGAAGGTGACCATGGTGCCCAGGACCAGGCCCGCCAGGACCGCGCCCTCGCCGAGGGTTCTCAGGCCGTCGTAGACGACTCCGGCCTGGCCGAGCGCGCTCATGCCGACCTTGTCGGCGGTGGTGCCCGCCGCGGACAGGGCGTTGTCGATCTGGCCGACACCCCATTGCGCGAGGTTGGGCAGCAGGGCGGCCACCACCGCTACCGCGTGCAGGCGGGGGACGGCTTGGAAGGCCTGGGCGCCGATCAGCAGGCCGATGTAGAGCAGGATGGGCACGATCGCCGGGATGGGGAGCAGGGTGGCGAGGATGCCGAAAAGGCCCAGCAGGCACATCAATCCGATGATCGCGCCGGAGGCCAGGGAGTAGCCGGTGCGGCCGCCGGCGTCCTTCCAGCCGGGGTGGCCGATGTAGACGGCGGGCGGGAAGGGGGAGCCGAAGCCGGAGCCGATGATGGCGCCGAAGCCGTCGGCCAGCAGGACGCTGCGCAGGTTGTAGTTGTCGCCCGCCGCGGCGGCGCTCTCCACATTGCTCATGGCCTCGGTGAAGTTGTAGACGCCCAACGGAATCGCGGTCGCGAGCAGCGGACCCAGATGTGAGAGTCCGTCGAAGAGCAGGTGCAGCCGCAGATCCGGCAGTCCGAGCGCGATGTCGTGCGCGGCCTTGGAGACATCGGGCACCGACATGTAGCCGCCGATCCAGCCGATGGCGGTGCCCACCAGCAGTGCGACCAACCCGATCGGAACATTGCCCGGCAGGCGCACATCGGTGAAGAAGCCGATGAGGATGATGGCCAGCACCGGCAGCCCGATCCAGGCCGCCTCCCACATCTGCGCGGCCGGACGCATGGAGATGAACGTGATGGAGATGCCCGCCAGAGTGCCGAGCATGGCCGCGCGCGGGGTGATCCGGCGAATGTAGGGGCCGACGAACGCGCCGATCATGACGATCACGCCGATCATGAACGCCCAGGCCAGACCGGCCGACCAGGCCCGCATCGGATCATTGGTCTTCAGGTAGATCGGCAGCATGACCACGAACACGACGATGAACATGTGCGGCACGCTCGGCCCGTACGGCAGGGCGGTGACCGTCGTGCGGCCTTCGCGGCGGGCCAGTCGCCGCGCCAGCATCATGTAGTAGAGGTTGCCCAGCACCAGCGCGACCCCGAGCGCGGGCAGGACGGTGCCGAGCACGTCGTGGCTGGGGATCTTTACCACCGCGATGGTCAGCGTGGTCAGGGTCAGGACATTGACGAGGATGTTGAACGACAACCCGAAGAAGGCATTGGTGTCGCCGCGGGTCCACCACGGCAGCGACAGCGGTGCGGCACTGCCGGTTTCACCGGGCAGCTTGGTTTCGACGGACATGGGACTTCCTGTTCACTGGGCCGGGCTGGGGGAGAAGGTGAGCGCGCCGCGGACGGCGGCGGAATCGGCGACCCACCCGAAGATGCCGCCCTGGGCGGCGATCATGGCCAGGCCCACGCGCTGGAACTCCGGGAAATACGAACCGACGCAATCGGAGACGACCAGGCATTCGTAGCCGCGGTCATTGGCCTCGCGCACCGTGGTGTGCACGCAGACCTCGGTGGTGACACCGGTGACCAGCAGGGAGCGGATTCCCTTGCTCTCCAGCACATCCGAGAGTTCGGTGGCGTAGAACGCGCCCTTGCCGGGCTTGTCGATCACCACCTCGCCCGCCAGGGGCGCGAGTTCGTCGACGATGTCGTGGCCGTATTCGCCGCGGATCAGGATTCGCCCGAACCGGCCCGGGTCGCCGATGCGCTGGGAGGGGTTGCCGCGCGACAGTTTCGCGGGCGGGCAGTCCGACAGGTCGGGCAGATGGCCCTCGCGAGTGTGGATGACGGGGATGCCCGCGGCCCGCGCGGCGGTCATGAGCGCGGCCAGCGGTTCGATGACGGTGCGCAGCAGCGCCACGTCATTGCCGAGGCTCTCGCCGAAACCGCCGGGGAGCAGGAAGTCGCGCTGCATGTCGATGACGAGCAGTGCGAGGGTGCTCGGGTCGAAGGGGAAGTCGGTGGGCTGGGCCGGAATGCGGTGCGCTGCCGTCATGGTCGTTCCTTCTGTACGAGACGGAGGTTCGGGTGGCGCGGCTCGTCGAGCGCGGCGCGGCGCGGCTCGTCGAGCAGCCGGGCGGCCGCCGCGAGCACGGTGTCGTCGGTGCGGGCCGGTCCGAAGACCATGGCCGCGAGCGGGCGGCCGTCGGCGGTCATGCCCACCGGCACCGAGATCGCCGTGAGATCCAGCAGATTGCCGAAATGGGTGTAGTGGCCGAGGGTGGTGTTGGTGGCGATGGGATCGGCCAGCACCTGGTCCACGGTGAAGGTGGTGCCGAGGGTGGGGACCACCATCACGTCGAAGTCGCTCCACATCCGCGCCACCGTGGCGCGCAATTCCTGCAGCCGCTGCTGGGCGCGGAAGACGTCGACGGCGGTGAATCGGAAACCGCCGGTGAGGATTTCGCGGATCACCGGCAGGATCGACTCCGGTTGTGCGGCCAGGAACGCCTCGAACTCGACGAGGCGCTCGGCCACCCACGGGCCCTGATAGAGCAGCTCGCCCGCCGCCAGGAAGGGTTCCAGCGTGGTCGGCACGCAGTCGAATCCGAGCCGCCCCAGCCGATCCCGCACACCCATATGCGCGGCGCGGAACAGTTCGTCGCCGAAGAACTCGAGCTCGGTCACGTCGGGCAGCCCTATCCGCACGGGTCCGCCGCCGAAGCGCAGTCCGCGCTCCCGGCTCCACGGATCATCGGGATCGACGCCGGCAATGACGTCGAACACCCGGTCCAGATCCGCCACCGTGGTCGCCATCAGCGTCAGGCAGTCCAGCGACTTGCACGCCGGGACCAGGCCGACCGTGCTGATCAGCCCGCGCGAGGGCTTCCAGCCGAGGATCCCGTTGAGCGCGGCGGGCACCCGGCCCGACCCGGCCGTATCGGTCGCCACGCAGAACGGCACCTGGCCCAGCGCCACCGCGCGCGCCGAACCGGAACTCGAACCGCCGCAAATCAATTCGCCGCCGAAGACGCTGCGCGGAATCGGATACGGGGTGCGGGTGCCGTTGAGCCCGGTCGCGAACTGGTCCAGATTCGTCTTGCCGACGAACAGCGCGCCCGCGTCCAGCAGGCGCTGCACGGCGGGCGCGGTCTCGGTGGCGGTATAGGCGAAATCGGGACACGCCAGCGTGGTAGGCCAGCCCGCCACATCGATGGAATCCTTCACCCCGAACGGCACGCCGTACAGCGGCAGCGTGCGCGCCCCGGGGCGGCGCTCGATCTCGGTCGCGTCGGCCAGCAGCCGCTCGCGCGGGACCGGCGTGATCCAGGTGCCGTCCGCGCCGCGCGCCTCGATGGCGTCCGCGACCCTCGCGGCGGTATGCGTCGGTGAGCCGCTACCGCTTTCGTGCGAGGCCAGAATCTCCGCGACCGTGGGACCGGGGTTCAGCATCTGTCGATTGTCGACAGAATGTGTGAAATCGGAGGTGTCGCAATGTATCCGCTGTGTTAGCGGATATCGAGATCCAGATACGCGAGTTCCCCGTGCCGCAGCAGGGCGGCGCGCGCGACGGCGGCGTCTCCGGTCTCCAGCGCCGCCAGCAACTCGGCATGACGGCGAACACCGTTGCGGCGCTGCGCGATCCGCGCCTCGGTACGCAGGTTGCGGGCCATCGGCAACTGCAGCTTCAACAGAATGGGTTCATAGGCCAGATCCAGCTGCCGGTTGCCCGCCAGCGCCACGATGGCGGCGTGGAAGCGTCGATGGGCATTGTCACGCTCGAACAGATCCTCCGCGGCATCCGCGGCGCGCATATCCTCGAGCGCGGCCCGCACCGCGTGTAGCGGATCCCCCTCGGCCGCAAGCGGAAACGCGGATTCGATGGCGTGCCGTTCGAGCACCCGCCGCAGTTCGAACAGCTGCAGAATGTCGGTTTCCGACCAGACCGCCACCCGGAACCCGCGCCGCGGCAGATGCTCGATCAGCCCCTCCTGCGCCAGCAGCCGCAAGGCCTCCCGCACCGGCGCGCGACTGGTCCCCAACCGCGCGCACAGCGCCTCCTCACCGATCCGCTCTCCGGGCTCGCGCTCCCCGCTGAGCACCTCGGCACGCACCTGCCGCGTCGCCATCTCCACCAGGCTCGGCGGCAAAACCGCCCCATTCATCCGCGACACCATGTCACGAGATTATGCTGACCGGTTCGTCACGGCCTGTCGTGCCTGGTCCGAGACTTGCTGCGGCGGAAGGGCTGACGATTATGCGGGTGTCTGGTCGAGCTCGGCGACGAGGTCGAGGGCTTGGGCCAGGTTGGTCAGTTTGGCGTCGACGGTTTCGCCCGCGGGGTAGAGGCGGACGGTGTCGACGCCGACGTCGCTCCAGGTTTGGAGGCGGCGCTTCACCATGTCGGGGGTGCCGATCAAGGTGGTGGCGAGGATCATCTCGTCGGTGACGAGTTCGGTTGCGCCGGTACGGTCGCCGGATTGCCAGCGGTCGCGGATCGCCTCGGTGACCTCCGACCAGCCCTGGCGGGCGTAGGCGGCGTTGTAGAAGTTGGTCTTCGCGCTGCCCATGCCGCCGATGCTGAAGGCCAGCTCCAGTTTTCGGCCCGCTATGTGGCGGGAGACGGCTTCCTCGTCGTCGAAGAGGGCCACCTCCGCGCCCTGGCAGACGTCGATGTCGGCGCGGGTTCGACCGGCGGCCTTCAGACCCGCGTCGAGGTGGTCGAAGTAGGCGTTCGAGCCCTCGGGGACGAAGCTGGTGCCCAGCCAGCCGTCGGCCAGTTCGCCGGTGAGTTCCAGCATTCTCGGGGACATGCTGGCGATGTAGATGGGGATGTCGGTGTTGGCGGGCATGGACAGGCGCATCGGTTTGCTGTTGCCGTCCAAGGGGATTCGGATGGTTCGGCCCTGGAAGGAGATCTTCTCGCCGGACCAGGCCTGGCGGATGACCGTGATCGTCTCGCGCATGCGGGTCAGGGCCCGGGCGAAGGGGACGCCGTGCAGGCCCTCCATGACCTGCGGGCCGGATGCGCCCAGGCCCAGCAGGAAACGGCCGCCGGAGAGTTCGGCCAGGGTCAGCGCGGCCTGGGCGATGGCGACGGGGGAGCGGGTGCCGAGCTGGATGATGCCGGAACCCAACAGGATTCGCTCGGTGCGGGCGGCGAGATAGCCGAGCGCGGAGGGCGCGTCGGAGCCCCAGGCCTCGGCCACCCAGCAGATATCCAGGCCCATGGTGTCGGCCTCGCGGACGAAATCGATGACCTGCCGGGAATCGCGAGAGAGTTCGACGGTGGTGGCGGTGCGCATCAGCGGGTGGCCTCCTCGACGCGGCGCTTGATCTCGGTGACCACGGTGGTCATGGCGGATTCGAATTCGCGCATGCGGACGAAGACGATCTTCTCCTCCTTCTCCGGCATGGCGTCGATGGCGACGCTCAGGCCCGAGCGGCCCGGGCCCATACGCACCCACTGCCGCAGCGTGGTGCCGCCGTTCGCATCCTCGAGGGTGAAACGCCAAGTGGCGGACGGGTTCTCGGGATCGGCGACCGCCCAGGCGAAAACGTGCGGCGGATCCCACTCCACGACATGGGAGGTCGTCGACCATTCCCCGAGGGCCGCGTGCGAACTGGTGCCCACGAAAGTGGCGCCCACGCCCGGCGGGGTCTCCGGTGAAACCCACTGCGCCGCTTGCAGTTCCTCGCTCAATTCCGGCATCAGCGTGATATCGGAGACGAGCGCCCACACCCTCTCAGGGGGTGCGTCGATCCAGATCTCCGCCTGTGCTGTCGGTCCGTCGGCGTACTTCGCGCCCGTCCACTCCATGCACTGGATAGTCACATAAATAGACTAAGCAGGTCAACGATGGTTATTTGGTTTCCTGCCGGGCGAAGCGCGCCACGATGTCGGGTCGCTCCCGCAACCGCTCGGGATAGCCGGGGCCCATGCGCAGCCGCGACTCCTCGATGGGCACCGGCTGCTCGCAGTGCTCGCACACCACCTTGAGCTGGGTGTCGTGACCGCAGGCGGTGTGGTTCAGCACGACCGGCGGACCGTCATCGTCGGCGAGCCAGCGGTCACCCCAGCGCGACATCACCATCAGCACGTCCCAGAAGTCGCGCCCCTTCTCGGTGAGCACGTACTCGTACCAGACGGGTTCGCTGTGATACGGCCGCTTTTCGAGCAGTCCCTCCTCGACGAGCCGTTTGAGGCGATCGCTGAGCGTATTGCGGGCGATCCCCAGTTCCTGCTGGAATTCGTCGAATCGCCGCACGCCGTAGAAGGCCTCGCGCAGCACCAGCGGTGTCCACCAGTCGCCGAGCAGATCCATGGTCCGGGCCACCGAGCAGGGCCATCGCGCGAAGGACGTACGCTTCATTCCCCGAGAATACTGGTCTCGCAACAGGACCATGCCGGACGGCATCGGTGCAGGTCACGGCTGCCGCGAAAGGATTGACGAGAATGCGGATGGGGATCTCCACCCCGGTGGTGCTGGACATTCCGGGGCGCTCGGCCGCCTGGGAGCGGGAGGCCGGAATCGCCGAGATCGCGCGGATCGCCGAGGCGGCGGACCGGCTGGGGTTCGATCATCTGACCTGTAGCGAACATGTTGCGGTGGCCGAGCATTCGGGGTCGGCCATGCTGGGCGGGTCGCGGGGGACGCGGTACTGGGATCCGCTGGCGACGCTCTCGTACGTGGCGGCGCGCACGACGCGAATCCGGTTGTGCACCAGTGTGATCGTGCTCGGCTATCACCATCCGCTGGCCATTGCCAAGCGGTACGGGACCTTGGACGCGATCAGCGGGGGACGCGTGGTGCTGGGCGTGGGGGTCGGCACCGCCCGGGAGGAATTCGAGCTGCTGGGCGCGTCTTTCGCCGATCGCGGCCGCCGCGCCGACGATGCCATGGCGGCCCTGCGCGCGGCGCTCGGCCGGCGCGAACCGAAGTATTCGGGCACGTACTACAGCTTCGACGGCCTGGTGGTTGAACCACATGCCGTGCAGCCACGCATGCCGCTGTGGGTCGGCGGGGTCAGCGATGCGGCCTTGCGGCGGGCCACCGCGCTCGGCGACGGCTGGATTCCGGCCGGACTGGACGCGGCGACGCTGCGGCAGCGCCTCGATGGAGTCGACTGCGGGACAACGGGATTCGAGGTGGTCGTGGGTACTGCGGGACGCATCGATCCGATGGCCGAACCCGGTCACGCCGAACAGGCGCTGGGCGAGCTCGCCGAAGCGGGTGCCACCATCGTGCAGCCGCGCGTACGCCACGAATCGCTCCCGCAGTACCTCGATCAGCTGGCGGCGCTCGCGGAGCTGAGCTGCTTCGATCCGGCGTGACGTCAGTTGGGTCGGTGCAGCCGGATCAATTGCAAGGCCATGGCTTTGGCCCGCCGCGCCGCCTGCCGATCGCCCTCCGCGGCGGCCACGATCGCACCCTTCATGAGGATGTGCCAGCAGCGCGCGAAATTGTCGACGTCCGATAGTCCCGCGCGTTCGGCGCGGGCGGCCACGATATCGCGAATGGTCTGCAGGTGTTCGATTCCCGCGCGCCCCAACGGATGATCCGCGCCCATTTCCAGCAGCACATTGATGAACAGGCAGGCATCGAAATCGGCGGTGGCGATCCATTCGTCGAAGACATCGAAGATGGCCAGCAGCTGTTCCTCGGGTGTACTGCCGCGCAGCCGCGATTGCTCCTCGATCAGTCCGAAGGTCCACAGCTGCTCGCGGCGCTGCAGCACCACCGTGACCAGCTCTTCCAGTGTCGGAAAGTGTTCGTACAGCGTGGCTTTGGAGACGCCCGCCCGCGCGGCGATCATGTCGGAGGTCACCGCGCGCACCCCGGTGCGGGTATAGAGTTCGTACGCGGCGTTCACGAGTTGATCGCGTATTCCGACAACCGTGTTCTTACTGGTCGTCATCTCTGAATTCTAGTCAGATCCAGGTCGGCGCGGGCGGGACCGGAGTTGCCCGTCCGGCGGTCAGCGCGGTTTCCTCGGCCGGAATCCGGCCGCTGAGCCAGCCGAGCAGATCGGCCTGCGGGCCGGCGATTTCGACGGCGGCGGCGTGCCGGTCCCCGGTGAGGTCGCGGTGGAAATCGGAATCGGTGGCCCGCAGGACAAGACTCGGAGTGCCGGACTCGGACCGGATCATCGCGTCGGCGATATCGTCGAGAATCCAGCGGGCCGCGGGCTCGGGGATATCGGCGAAGCAATACCCGGCATTCAAATCCGCGTGATGGATCTCCAATTCGCGCAGCCGCATCGGCACCAGCGTCTCCGGCGTCCGGAGTTCCCCGGTGCGCGGCCGCACCTCGCGCTGCCACGCGTCGGGGGTCAGCAGTCGCACCGCCTCCGCGAACCGCTCGGCACTGGCCGCCACATCGGCCAGCTGCTCGGCCACCGGCCGCCGCGCACCCGCCTCGATCTCCGCCGCCCGCGCCTCCATGCTCGCGTACTGCGGTGTCTCCACCCCGGTCCGCGCCCAGGTCAGCAATCGCACCAGGCTGTCGCCCGCCCGGCAGACATGGGCGAGGACGTGCCCCCGCGTCCACGGCGGAACCAGTGAGTCGCCGCCGAGCTGCTCATCGGTCATCGCCTCGACGGTCGCGAGAAACCGCTGCGTGGACGCCTCGATAGGTTCCAGCCAGCCCACACCCAAGCCCGTCACGCGCCGAGTCCCTTCCAATGGATGATCTTGATTCGGCCTCAGCCTAGGGCTCTCGGGCGGCGAATGACGCTGGCGCGCAAAGATATACGACTCCCGGAAGTCCGACCCGGGTCATCCGACCGCACGAAACCGCCGGGGTGACACCCGCCACGATCCTTGACTGAAAATTCAGTCAGGATTATGTTTCCTCCTGTCCGACCACCGAGGAGACGAGCGAGATGCAACGACGCGGATTCATGCGATCCGGCCTACTGACGATGAGCGGGCTGCTGCTCGCGGGCTGCGAGGGACCCGTCTCCTCGTGGTTCAGCGGCGATACCAGCACCAAGTCCGACGACGGCCGCTCCTGGGTGATGCCCGACGAGGGCGCGCCGCACAAGCGCACCTGGATGGCCTTCGGCGCTAGCGAGGCGATCTGGGGCAAGCAGCTGCTGCCGCAGGTGCGCCAGAACCTGGCCACCATCGCCGCCACCATCGCCCGCTTCGAGCCGGTGTCCATGCTGGTGCGCCAGGACGAACTGGACATGGCGCGCAACCTGCTCGGCGGGGCCAACGTCGAGCTCATCGTCACCGAGATCGACGATCTGTGGATCCGCGACACCGGGCCGGTATTCGTGAAGGGCAACGGCACCAAGGCCGGTGTCGACTTCAACTTCAACGGCTGGGGCGGCAAGCAGCAGCACCGCCGCGACAGCAAGGTCGCCACCTTCGTCGACGGCCGCGCCGGTGTCGAGACCGTGCACACCGATCTGGTGCTCGAGGGCGGCGGCATCGAGGTCGACGGTGAGGGCACCGCGATCATCACCGAATCCTGTGTGCTGAACAACAATCGGAACCGGGGCTGGAAGAAGTCCGATGTGGAGGCCGAGCTCGAGCATCTGCTCGGTATCAAGAAGGTGATCTGGCTGCCCGGGATCGCCGGGCACGACATCACCGACGGTCACACCGACTTCTACGCCCGCTTCGCCCGCCCGGGCGTGGTGGTCGCGGCACTCGACGACAACGAGGAATCCTTCGACTACGACGTCACCCGCCGCCACCTCGAGCTGCTGCACAATGCCGTCGACGCGCAGGGCCGCCCGCTCGAGATCGAAACCCTCGAAGCGCCTTCGGAATTGCGCTACAAGGGCGCGGGCGACGACTTCGCGGCCGGGTACATCAACTTCTACGTCTGCAATGGCGGCGTGATCGCCCCGGAGTTCGGCGACGCCTACACCGATGCCGCGGCGAAGAACACGCTGCAGCGCCTGTTCCCGGAACGCCAGGTGGTGCAGATCAATATCGACGCCATCGCGGCCGGCGGCGGTGGCATCCACTGCACCACACAGCAGGAACCCGTCGACTGAGGCGACCGCGCAGTCGCTCTAGAGTGAGGAATCGTGTCAGACCGTCAGACCCAGATCCTGGAAGCCGCCGTCCGAGTCATCGCGCAGGACGGGGTGCGCGGATTGCGAGTCGAGAAGCTGGCCGCCGCCGCGGGGGTGTCCACCGCACTCATCTACTACCACTTCAAGGATCGCGCCGGCATCCTGCGCGCCGCGCTCGAGCACATCAACCACCGCGCCGAGGCCTACACCGAGCGCGCCTTCGCCGATCTCGACGAGCCGCGCGCGCAGGTCGAGCACATGCTGCTGCTGGAATTGCAGGACGCCGACGAGGTGCGCGAGAACAGCGTCGCGTGGGGGGAGCTGCGTGCCAGCGCGGTCTTCGATCCGGCGCTGCGCGAAGCGCTCGCGGCCAGCACCGGGTCCTGGAACTCCGATGTCGAGACCCTCATCCTGCGCGGTCAGGAAACCGGTTCCATCGCACTGGGACTCGACGCCGCGGCGGTGGCGGAACGGCTCACCGCGCTGGTCGAGGGGCTGAGCGAACGCTGGCACAGCGGCTCGCTCAGCCTCGACCGGGCCCGCGCGCTGCTCAGCGGCGCGATCGCCGCCGAGCTGGGTGCGCGCTAGCGCTCAAACCTTCTTGACCACACTCGATTTCAGCTGCATCGCGCCGATTCCGTCGACCTTGCAGTCGATATCGTGATCGCCCACACCCTGGACCAGGCGGATATTGCGCACCTTGGTGCCCGCCTTGATGCCGGTCGGGCTGCCCTTCACCTTCAGGGACTTGATGACGGTGACGGTGTCGCCGTCGGCGAGCACATTGCCGACGGCATCGCGGATCACGCCGTCGTCGGCGGCACCGGATTCGGCCTCGAGAGTCCACTCGTGCGCGCACTCCGGGCAGGTCAGCAATCCGCCGACCTCATAGGTGTATTCGCTGGAGCAGGCAGGACAGGGCGGCAGTGTGTCGGTCACGATCTGCTCCTTACTGGTTGAGTCGGTCACTGATTCAAGAAGTCGATGATGGTCCGGTTGACCTCGTCGGGCTGTTCGAGATAGCCGTAGTGCCCGCACTTCTCGATCTCGACGAAACGTGCCCCCGGAATCGCGTCGGCCACCTCGCGGCCGAAAACCGGTGGCAGCATGCGATCGTCGGCGAATCCGACGACCAGGCTCGGGACGGTGATGCGGGCATAGTCGGCGAGCCGATTCTTGGAGCGGTCCATGCGCATCTGGGCCAGCACGCCCGGCGCGGGCGCGGCGCTCGCGGAGTACTCGAAGATGTCGAGCCACTGCTGCGCCGAGTCGTCGGCCTCGAGGGTGTGCGGGGACAGGTTGAGCATCGCCTTGATCGCGGCCGCGTACTCCGGCGGCAGCTTCACACTCTGTTCGGCCAGCGCCCGCTCACCCTTGCTCAGCGTGCTCGCCAGCGGATGCGGCCGCCCGGTGGTGGCCAGCATGACCGCCTTGCGCACCAGCTCCGGCCGGGCCAGCGCGAGCTCCTGGGTGACCCGCGCACCCAGCGACGTGCCGACCACATACGCGGGCGCGCCGAGCAATTCGATGAGCGCCGCGGTATCGGCGACCAGATCCTCGATCCGCATCCCGTGCGCGCTCTCCTCCGACGGCGCGATCCCGCGATTGTCGAAGGTGGCGACCCGGAAACCCGCCTTCACCAGTGCCGGAACCTGATAGGTCTTCCACACCCGGCCCGGGCTGCCGGTGCCCATGACCAGCACGACCAGAGGTCCGGCGCCGGTGACGTCGTAGTTGAGGCGGATGCCGTTCAGCGTGGCTATGGGCACGTTCGATCTCTCTGTAGCGCGGTCCGAGGAACGCCCGAACGTACCATGTGTGCGAAATTGCCTTATTTCTTTGTTTCGCAAACAGTAGAACCGGGCGCTCGCATCTGGTAACTGTTCTTGCCGTGGGTGACGTACTCGTAGGCGTTGTTCCTCCCACCGTCCCGAACGGGCGGTGACAGCCATGGGCTGGCTGCGCACGATGCTGCGGATCGGCCGAGTGGCCGAGCCCGCTCCCGAACCGCCGGCGGTCGCGAACGGCCCTGCGGCACTGCGGGGTTCACTGCAGCTGCGGCATGTGGACGTGGGCTCGTGCAATGGCTGTGAGATCGAGATCTCCGGCGCGTTCGGGCCGGTGTACGACGCCGAACGCTACGGCGCGCGGCTGGTCGCCTCGCCGCGGCACGCCGACGGGCTGCTGGTCACCGGTGTGGTGACCCGGAACATGGCCGAGGCGCTGCGCCGCACCCACGACGCCACCCCGGCGCCGAACGTCGTGGTCGCCTGCGGGGACTGCGCGCTCAACCAGGGCCTGCTCGCCGGGGCGTACGGCGTGGTCGGGGCCGTGCGCGACCTGGTCGAGGTGGATGTGGAGATCCCGGGCTGCCCGCCCCCGCCCGAGGCGATCGTCGCCGCGCTGCGCTCGGTGACCGGCCGATGACCGCGACCGTGGCCGGGCCTGCGCGGGCGGCGGAGACGCCGTTGCGGGACAACACCATCGGCGCGGTGCTGGCGGGTGCGGCGACCACGCTCGCGGGCCTGGTCGGGGTGACGGCCGGACTGATCGGCGTCTTCGGCACACCGCGCACCCTGTCCCTGGGCTGGCTGCTGCCGCTGTCGGGGGTGTACCTGCACCTGGACCGCCTCGGCGGCTTCTTCCTCGCCCTGACCGGCGCGGTGGCGATTCCCGTCGGCGCGTACGTGATCGGCTACGCGCGCCGCGAGCACCTGGGATCGCTGCCGCTGACCGTGCTGCCGATCTTCGTCGCCGCCATGCTGCTGGTGCCCGCGGCCGGATCGGTGACCACCTTCCTGCTGGCCTGGGAATCCATGGCGATCGCCTCGCTGGTGCTGGTCTTCGCCGAGCACCATCGCCGCTCGGCCCGCACCGCCGGGGTGTTCTACGCGGTCATGACGCAACTGGGTTTCGCCGCAATCCTGGCCGGGCTGCTGATCGCCTCGGCCGCCGCGCACGGTGCGGACCGGTTCGCGGGTCTGTCCACGGTGCCCGAGGGGACCCGGGCCGCCGTATTCGTGCTCACCGTGGCCGGATTCGGCTCCAAGGCCGGTCTGGTGCCGCTGCACGCCTGGCTGCCGCGCGCCCATCCGGAAGCGCCCAGCCCGGTGTCGGCACTGATGAGCGCTGCCATGGTGAATCTCGGCATCTACGGAATCGTGCGGTTCGACCTGCAACTGCTCGGGCCGGGTCCGCGCTGGTGGGGGCTGACCCTGCTGATCGTCGGCGGGATCACCGCCGTCTACGGCGTGCTGCAGGCGTCGGTGGCGGCGGATCTCAAACGGCTGCTGGCGTTCTCGACCACCGAGAACATGGGACTGGTCACCCTCGCGCTGGGCGCGGCGACCCTGCTCGGCGCGGCGGGATCCACGGCCGCGGCCACCGTCGCCATGGCGGCCGCATTACTGCATCTGATGGCGCACGCGGCCTTCAAGAGCCTCGGATTCCTCTGCGCCGGTTCGGTATTGGCGGCGACGGGCCTGCGCGATCTGGATCGGCTCGGTGGTCTGGCGCGCCGCATGCCCGCGACCACGACCCTGTTCGGCATCGCGGCCCTGGGTGCGTCGGGGCTGCCGCTGGGCGCGGGCTTCGTCAGCGAATGGCTGCTGGTGCAGTCGCTCATTCACACCGGCGCGCAACGCGATCCGGTGGTCACGTTGGCCGCGCCGCTGGCGGTGGGCGCGGTCGCGCTGACCGCCGGGCTCGGCGTCGCGGCCATGGTGAAGGCGTTCGGCGTCGGGTTCCTGGCCCGGCCGCGCTCGGAGGAGGCCGCGAACGCGCGCGAAGCATTGCCGTCGATGATCGCCGGAATGGCATTGTGCGCGAGCGTCTGTGCGGTGCTGGCGGTGGTTCCCGTGGTGGTCGGGCCGGTGCTCGAGCGGACCCTCGCCGAGCTGCCGGTCACCGCCGGGCGGGACTTCACCGGGCTCGGCTGGACCGTTCGGCTGCCGGGGATGCCGGGATCCATCTCACCCGGATTCATCGCCGTCGCGGTGACCATCGCCGTGGCCGCCGTCGCCGCGCTGACCACCCTGCGGGCCCGGCGCAATCCGGCCGCCGCGACCCTGCCCCTGTGGGCCTGCGGCGCGGACCAGCCCACGCCCCGAATGCAATACACCGCGACCTCGTTCGCCGAGCCGCTGCAACGCGTCTTCGACGATGTGCTGCGTCCCGACACCGATATCGAGATCACCCCGCTGGCCGAATCCCGGTACCTGGTCGAGAAGGTCGCCTACCGTGCCCGCATCGCCGACACCGTCGAACAGCGGTTGTACCGGCCGGTGGTGCGGGCGGTGCGGCTCGCGGCGATCGCGGTGGCGCGCGCCCACAACGGCAGCGTCCATCTGTATCTGGCCTACGGCGCGGTGGGCGTGCTGATCGTGCTGGTGGTGTCGCGATGACCGTGCTGTCCTATGTCGCGGGCGCGGCCCAGATCGGCGGCGTCATGGCCGGGGCCCCGCTGGTGGCGGGCGTCATGCGGCAGGTGCGGGCGCGAGCCGAGGGCCGGGCTGGCGCGGGCGTCGGGCAGCCGTGGCGGGATCTGCGCAAGCAGTTCGGCAAGCAGTCCATCATCCCGACCGGTACCACCGCCGTCTTCGCTTGCGCCCCATTGGTTCTCGCGGGCACCACGCTGGTGATCGCCGCCGTCGCGCCGCTGGTCGCCACCGGATCCCCGCTCGACGGGGCGGCGGATCTGTTCGCCGTGGTGGGCCTGCTGTTCCTCGGCACGGTCGCGCTGACCCTGGCCGGACTCGACACCGGCACGGCCTTCGGCGGCATGGGGGCCAGTCGGGAGACCGTCATCGCCGCCCTGGTCGAACCGACCATCCTGCTGTCGGTGTTCGCCCTGTCGATTCCTGGCGGCTCCTCGAATCTCGGTGCGCTGGTGCGCAATACCATCGACCATCCCGGACGGGTGGCCACGCTGAGCGCGGTGCTCGCCGCGGCCGCGCTGGTCATCGTGATCATCGCCGAGACCGGCCGCCTGCCGGTGGACAATCCGTCCACGCACCTGGAGCTGACCATGGTGCACGAGGCCATGATCCTCGAATACGCCGGTCCCCGACTGGCTCTGATCGAGTGGGCCTCGGCGATGCGGCTGACCGTGCTGCTGGCGCTGCTGGCGAATCTGTTCCTGCCGTGGGGTATCGCGGGCAGCGCGCCAGGTGCGGCGGCGGTCGTGGTCGGTCTGCTGGCCATTGCCATCAAGGTGGTCGTCCTGGCGGCGGCGCTGGCCTTCGCCGAGGTGTTCATCGCCAAACTGCGGCTGTTCCGGGTCCCCGAACTGCTGGCCGGCTCGTTCCTGCTGGCCCTGCTCGCGGTGACCGCCGCCAACTTCTTCACCGCGCGAGGAGGAGCGTGACCGCCAACGGCTATGCGAGCCTGCTGGATTTCGCCGCCGGCGCCATGGTGTTGGCCGCGGTGTTCGTGGTGTGGCGGCGCGATCTGCGCGCCATCACCTGGTTGCTGGGCGCGCAGGGTGTCGCGCTCGCGATGATCCCCGTCGTGCAGGGCATTCAGCACGGTGATCCGCCGCTGCTGGTGGTCGGCGTCGTCGTGCTCGGCCTGCGGGCCGGGGTGCTGCCCTGGCTGCTGGCCCGGGCGGTCGGCGCGGAACGCGGCGAGTACCGCGAGGCCACACCGCTGGTGAACACCTCGGCGTCGCTGCTGATCGCGGCGGGGCTGACCGTGGTGGCCTTCGCGGTGACCCGGCCGCTGGTCAACCTGGAACCGGGCCCCGAGACCGCGGCCGTGCCCGCCGCCTTCGCCGTCATCCTGATCGCCCTGTTCGTCATGGCCACCCGCCGCCACGCCGTCTCCCAGGCGGCCGGATTCCTCATGCTGGACAACGGGATCGCGGCCACCGCCTTCCTGCTCACCGCCGGCGTCCCGCTCATCGTCGAACTCGGCGTCTCGCTGGACGTGTTCTTCGCGGTCATGGTGATCGGGATCCTCACCGGCCGGTTGCGCCGCACCTTCGGCGAGGCCGACCTCGACCAGTTGCGGGAGCTGCACGAGTGATGACCTCGATCGTCGTGTCCGCCATGCTCGCGCCCATCGCCGCCGCCATCGCCGGGGCGCTGGGCGGATGGCGGCGCGCCACAGCGCTTCTCACCGTCGCCGCCGCGCTCGCGGTGCTGGGCTGCGCGATCGCCCTGGGCGTCCGGCTGCACGGCCGCGAACTGGTGCTGGTCGACGGCCTGCTGCGCGTGGACGCGCTGTCGGTGACCATGCTGACCGTCATCGGCGTCGTCGGCACCCTCGCCACCTGGGCCGGAATCGGTTACATCGACGCCGAACTCGCCCACGGCCACACCGACGCCCGCGGGGCCCGCGCCTACGCCGGTCTGGTGCCCGCCTTCCTGGCGGCCATGGTGGTCGCGGTGTGCGCCAACAACATCGGCATCATCTGGACCGCCGTCGAGGCCACCACCGTCGCCACCGCGTTCCTGGTCGGGCACCGCCGCACCAAGGCCGCGCTCGAGGCGACCTGGAAGTACGTGGTGATCTGCTCGGTCGGCATCGTGGTCGCCTTCCTGGGCACCGTGCTGCTGTACTTCGCCGCGAAGCACGCGGGCGCGCCCACCGAGCACGCCCTCGATCTGGACGTATTGCTCACGCGCGCACCGGGACTCGATCCCGGCGTCACCCGCCTGGCCGCGGGGCTGCTGCTGATCGGGTACTGCGCCAAGGTCGGGCTCGCGCCCTTCCACACCTGGCTCGCCGACGCCCACAGCCAGGCTCCCGCGCCGGTGTCGGCGCTCATGAGCGGGGTGCTGCTGGCGGTGGCGTTCTCGGTGGTGCTGCGGGTCAAGGCCGTCGCCGATCCGGCGATCGGCACCGCGTATCTGCGTACCGGACTGCTGATCCTGGGCCTGCTGACGCTGGCCATCGCGGCGCTGCTGCTCACCGTCACCCGAGACGTCAAACGCATGCTCGCCTATTCGTCGATGGAGAACATGGGCCTGGTCGCGATCGCCGCGGCGGCGGGCACCCGGCTGGCCATCGCGGCGCTGCTGTTGCACGTGCTCGCGCACGGTGTCGGCAAGACCGTGCTGTTCCTGTCCACCGGGCCGTTGCAGGCCGCCCACGATTCCACCGCCATCGCCTCCATCACCGCGGTGGCGGCCCGATCGCGGGTGCTGGGAACGGCTTTCGCGCTCGGCATGGTGGCGCTGCTGGGCCTGCCGCCCTTCGCCCTGTTCGCTAGTGAACTGGCCATCGCCCGCTCGCTCGCCGACGCCCGGCTGGCCTGGGCGCTCGGCGTGGCGCTGCTGCTGATCGCCATCGCCTTCGCCGCCCTGGTCCGCAACAGCAGTCGAATCCTGTTGGGGCCCATTCCCACCGGAGCGCCCGCCATTGCGGTTCCCGCCACCGTGACCACCGCCCTCGCGATCGGGGTCGCCGCCGCCCTGGTGCTCGGCGTGACCGCCGGACCGCTCGCCGAGCTGTTCACCACCGCCGCCGAGCAGGTGAGCGCCCGATGAACCGCACCCGCCGCCTGGTCGCCGTCGACGACCTCACCGACGTCGCCGAGGAACTGCTGGGGGAGGGCTACCGCCTCGCCCTGGTCGCCGCGCACGACGACGGCCGTCCGCCGCTGCGCGTGGTCTACCTGTTCCTGGCCGGACGGCCCGACCGCCGCGTCGAACTGGAATGCCTGCTGCCCGTGCACGATCCGGTGCTCCCGTCGCTGGCCTACATATCCTTCCCGGCCGGACGGTTCGAACGCGAGATGCGCGACCTCTACGGAATCGGGCTGCGCGGGCATCCCCGCCCGCGGCGGCTGGTCCGGCACGCGCACTGGCCCGAGGACTGGCATCCCATGCGCGCCGACGCGCCGGAGACCCCGCCCGCGTTCGACGGCTCCGGTGAGCTGCGCTTCCTCACCGTCGGCGGCGAGGGCGTCTACGAGATCCCGGTGGGCCCGGTGCACGCCGGACTCATCGAACCCGGCCACTTCCGCTTCTCGGTGGTGGGGGAGACGGTGGTGCGGCTCAAGGCGCGGCTGTGGTACGTACACCGCGGCCTCGAACGGCTCTTCCACGGCCGATCCGCCACCGGCGCAACGGAACTGGCCGAACGGGTGAGCGGCGACAGCTCCGCCGCGCACGCGCTGGCCCACTGCCTGGCGGTCGAGGAAGCCTGCGGCATCAGAGTTCCCGAACCCGCGCGGCGGCTGCGCGCGCTGGTGATCGAGCTCGAGCGGCTCTACAACCACGCCGCCGACCTGGGCGCGCTGGCCAATGACGTGGGCTTCGGGCTGGCCAATGCGCACGCCCTGCGCCTGCGCGAGCAACTGCTGCGGCTCAACGCGACCGTCACCGGAAATCGCCTGCTGCGCGGTGCGATCCGGCCCGGCGGCGTGGTGCTGCGCGAACTCCCCGATCCGGGGCTGCTCGCGTCGATCGCGGCCGAGCTGGCCGGGCTCACCGCTTCGACGCTCGGCAACAGGGTGATCTACGACCGATTCGACGGCACCGGCGTCCTGGCGGCCGACGACGCCCGGGCCCTGGGTTGCCTGGGATATCCGGCCCGGGCGAGCGGCCTGACCACCGACGCTCGCCTCGACCACCCGATGGTCGAGCTGCCGATCGAGGAGATCCGCGCCGACACCGGTGACGTGCTCGCCCGCTACACCGTGCGCCGCGACGAGTTCGCGGCCTCGGTCGCGCTGATCATCGAGATCCTCGTGAACCACCGGGGCCGAACGGAATTCGCCGATCCCGTGGTCACCGGTGCCCGGCTGGGCAGCGGTGTGGGCATTGTCGAGGGCTGGCGCGGCACCCTCGTGCACCGGGTGGAGGTCGACGACGCCGATCGGCTCACCCGGGCCAAGATCGTCGATCCGTCGTGGTTCAACTGGCCCGCGCTGCCGGTGGCCATGAGTGAGACGATCGTTCCGGACTTCCCGCTGGTCAACAAGAGTTTCAATCTCTCTTACGCGGGCAATGACCTCTGACCCGATCGGGTGCGCACCTCCGACCCGGCCGGGCAATTTTTGTCCTGTTTGCTAAACTCTGCAATCACCAAGGTGGTTCGTTCGCGGGATGATCCATCGTCCCCGGAAGGAGTGGCTCGCACATGCCAGGAATGCAACGGCCGCTCTATCAGATGAAGGCGGACTTCTTCAAAACCCTCGGTCACCCCGTGCGCATCCGGGTCCTCGAACTGCTCAGTCAGCGTGAATACGCGGTCTCGGAGATGCTCGTGGAGATCGGCGTCGAGGCCGCCAACCTGTCGCAGCAGCTGTCCATCCTGCGCCGCGCCGGCCTGGTCACCGCCCGCCGCGAAGGGCTCTCGGTCACCTACGAACTCACCTCCCCGCAGGTCGCCGAGCTGCTCGCCGCGGCCCGCGCCATCCTCACCGGCGTCGTCAGCGGCCAGGCCGAGGCCCTCGAGAACGCCCTCGGTAACACGGCGTAGCGAAAGTCTCACCCCCGTTCCATGGGGGTCCGTTGACTTTACTGATTGCATGTTTTCTAAAATGAAAACCTAGTTGTTTCGTGAAGAGAGGGTTCGCCGTGCCCCACAGTCCCACCGCCGCCGTCGTCACCGAGTCCGCCCCGACCGCTCACCCGGGTATTGCGTCCTGGGTCGCGGAGGTCGCCGAGCTGACCGCACCCGAGCGCATCGTCTACTGCGACGGGTCCCGCGACGAATGGGACCGGCTCACCGCCGACCTGGTGGCCAAGGGCACCTTCGTGCCGCTGGAGAGGAAGCCGAACTCGTTCTGGTGCGTCTCCGATCCCGATGACGTTGCGCGGGTGGAGGATCGGACGTTCATCTGCTCGGAGAACGAGAGCGATGCTGGGCCGACCAACAACTGGGTGGATCCGGTCGATATGCGCACGGTCATGACCGAGCACTACCGGGGCGCGATGGCCGGGCGGACGATGTACGTGATCGCCTACTGCATGGGACCGTTGGACGCCGCCGAACCCAAATACGGTGTGCAGATCACCGATTCGGAGTACGTCGCCGTGTCGATGCAGATCATGACCCGCTCGGGTACGCCGGTCTGGGAGAAGCTGGCCGAGGGAACGGAGTTCGTGAAGTGTCTGCATTCGGTGGGGATGCCGTTGAGCGATGGACACGACGATGTGGCGTGGCCGTGCGACAAGACGAAGTACATCGCGCATTTCCCGGAGTCGCGCACGATCTGGAGTTACGGGTCCGGTTACGGCGGCAACGCGCTGCTGGGCAAGAAGTGCTTCGCGTTGCGGATCGCCTCGGTGCTGGGTCGCGACGAGGGCTGGCTGGCCGAGCACATGCTGATCCTGAAACTGACCTCGCCGCAGGATAAGACGCACTACATCGCCGCGGCGTTCCCGTCCTCGTGCGGCAAGACCAACCTCGCCATGCTCGAGCCCACCCTGCCCGGCTGGAAGGCCGAGACCGTGGGCGATGACATCGCGTGGATGCGCTTCGGCGCCGACGGGCGACTGTATGCGGTGAATCCGGAGGCCGGGTTCTTCGGTGTCGCACCGGGAACCGGCGCCAAGACCAACCCGAACGCGATCGCCACCATCGAGGCGGGTAACTCGATCTTCACCAACACCGCCCGCACCGACGACGGTGATGTCTGGTGGGAGGGCCTCACCGAGGAAGCTCCCGCCCACCTCGTCGACTGGCACGGCCGGGACTGGACGCCGGAGTCGGGAACCCCTGCCGCGCATCCGAATTCGCGGTATTGCACGCCGATCGAGCAGTGCCCGTCGGTGGCGCCGGAGTGGAACGACCCGCGCGGGGTGCCGATCTCGGCGATCTTCTTCGGTGGCCGCCGCGCCACCACCATTCCTCTGGTCGCCGAGTCCTTCGATTGGGCGCACGGGGTGTTCACCGCGTCGGTGCTGTCTTCGGAGACCACTGCGGCCGCGGCGGGCAAGGTCGGGGTGGTGCGTCGCGATCCGATGGCGATGCTGCCGTTCCTGGGCTATCACGTGGGTGACTACTTCGCGCACTGGTTGTCGCTGGCCGAGCGCGAGGGCGCGCAGTTGCCGAAGATCTTCCAGGTCAACTGGTTCCGGCGCAGCGCCGACGGCAAGTTCCTGTGGCCGGGCTTCGGCGACAACGTCCGCGTGCTGAAGTGGGCCCTCGAGCGTCTCGAGGGCACCGCGGAAGCGATCGAGACGCCGATCGGTTTCGTTCCGACCGCGGAGTCCCTCGACCTCGATGGTCTCGGCGAGGGCTACCGCGGCCTGATCGACGCCGCGCTCGCCGTCGATGTCGACGAATGGGTGCGCGAGCTCGAGTCGATTGACGAGTGGTACGCCACCATCGGCGGCAACCGCCTGCCCGACGCGCTGCGCGCCGAGCTCGCCGCCCTGAAACTGCGTCTGGCGCAGGCGCTCTGACCGTGGCCTCGCTTCTACCGTCCCGGTCGGACTGGCGTCCGGCCGTGCGAGCCCCGGGTGTGGATCTGCTGGCCGGACTGATCGTCGCGCTGGTCGCGCTGCCGCTCGCGCTGGGCTTCGGCATCAGCTCGGGCCTGGGCGCGGCCGCCGGGCTCGCCACCGCCGTGGTGGCGGGCGCGATCGCGGCGGTCTTCGGCGGCTCCCGATTCCAGGTCACCGGGCCGACCGGGGCGATGACGGTGGTACTGGTGCCGATCTTCCATCAGCACGGAGCGAGTGGGGTGCTGGCCGTGGGGCTGCTGGCCGGGCTCGTGCTGGTGGTGCTCGCGATCGCCGGGGTCGGGCGCGCGGTGCGCTATATGCCCGCCCCGGTGATCGAGGGTTTCACCGCGGGCATCGCGGTGGTCATCGCGTTGCAGCAGTTCCCGTCGGCGCTGGGGATCGCGCACGCGCACGGGGAGAAGGTGTGGCAGTCGGCGTGGGATGCGGTGCGACAGTTCGCTTCCGGGCCGCACTGGATGTCGCTCGCGATCGCGCTGCTGGTCGCGGCCGTGCTGCTGATCGGCGGCCGGTACCTGCCGAAGCTGCCGTTCGCGCTGCTCGCGGTGGTGCTGGCGACGGTGGCGGCCAAGCTGTTCCATCTCGACGTGGCGCTGATCGGGACGATTCCGTCCGGATTGCAGGCTCCCACACTGGGATTCGTGCACCTCGACCAGCTGGGGTCGCTGCTCGCGCCCGCGCTGGCGGTGGCCGCGCTGGCGGCGCTGGAATCACTGCTGTCGGCCACGGCCGCCGATTCCATGGCCGTGGGCACCCGGCACAATCCGGACCGGGAACTGTTCGGCCAGGGGCTGGCCAATATCGCCGCGCCCCTGTTCGGCGGCGTGCCCGCCACCGGGGCCATCGCGCGCACCGCGGTGAATGTGCGCTCCGGGGCGCGCACCCGGCTGGCCGCGCTGACCCACGCGCTGGTGCTGGCCGCCATCATCTACCTCGCCTCCGGCCTG
>NZ_BAFX01000204.1 GCF_000308815.1 Nocardia concava NBRC 100430 | reverse complement strand
GGCGGCGTCTTCCCGGGCTACATTCCGACCCGCGCTCCGGCGCTGTGCTCGCTGCAGGACCTGCCCTCCAGTTGCGTCTCGCCCGTCACCGTGCCGGGCCGCTGATTCGGATCGACGCCATCAGGTGAGGAGGTATCGGTGCGCACCGGAGTCGATGCCGCCCGTGCCCTGCAAGGCGACCTGGCCGACCTGCGCCGACGCTTACACCGGGAGCCCGAACTCGGACTGGAACTGCCTCGCACCCAGGAGAAAGTGCTCGAGGCGCTCGGCGGGCTCCCACTCGAGATGACCCTCGGCAAGGACCTGAGCTCGGTGACCGCGGTGCTGCGCGGCGGTCGGCCCGGCGGGGCGGTGCTGTTACGTGCGGACATGGACGCCTTGCCGATCCAGGAATGCAGCGGCGAGGAATTCACCTCCCGATTCGACGGCCTGATGCACGCCTGCGGCCACGACCTGCACACGGCCGGACTGGTGGGTGCGGCGATACTGCTCGCGGACAGGCGCGAATCACTGTGTGGCGATGTCGTTTTCATGTTCCAGCCGGGGGAGGAGGGCTGCAACGGGGCCGCGCTGATGATCGAGGAAGGCGTGCTCGACGCGGCCGGGAAACCGTTGAACGCCGCGTACTCCCTGCACGTCCTGTCGAATCTGCTGCCGCGGCGGAGCATCGCGACCCGGCCGGGGCCCGTGCTCGCGGCGTCGGACTCCTTCCACGTCACGGTCATCGGGCGCGGCGGCCACGGCTCCACCCCGCACACCGCCCGGGATCCGGTGCCCGCGATCTGCGAAATCGTCCTCGCGCTACAGACTTACGTCACTCGCATGTTCGATATCTTCGACCCGGTGGTGGTCACCGTCGGCAGCCTGCACGCGGGCACGATGGAGAACGTGATTCCCGACAGCGCGGAGTTCCGGGCGACCGTGCGCAGCTACAGTCCCGGAAACCAGGCCCGCCTGGCGGCCGAATTGCCCAGGCTCGCAACGAATATCGCGCATGCGCACGGCCTCGACCTCCGCGCCGACTACCGTCCGATGTACCCGGTCACCGTCAACGATCCGGGCGAGACCCGATTCGCCCTCGATACCGCCACCGAACTCTTCGGCCACGCCGTCCTCATGCCGCAACCCCTGGCCGGATCCGAAGACTTCTCCCTCGTCCTGCGGCAGGTCCCGGGCACGATGCTGCTGATCGGCGCGACCCCCGACGGCCTCGACCCCGCCGAGGCGCCCATGAACCACGCACCCCGCGCCCGATTCGACGATTCGGTACTCCACCTCCAGTCGGAACTGTTGGCCGAACTCGCCTTCGCCCGCCTGGCCCGAACCGCGGGTTCAGGCGGACGCGGCGAGGTAATCGATGACGTGCAGCAGATCGGGATAGACCCGGTGGGCGATGCGGGTCGTCTCGGCGGTGGCCGGGATCAGGTCGGGGATCAGTAGACAGCGCAGGCCGGCGGCGTGGGCGGCGCGGAGACCATTGGGTGAATCCTCGCAGGCGAGGGTGAATTCCGGGTCGGCGTCGAGGGCCGCGGTCGCCGTCAGATACGGCTCGGGATCGGGCTTGCCGCGGCGGACGTCGTGGCGGGTGATGATCGCGCCGAAACCGTCGGCCAGCCCGGCGGCCCGCAGATGGTGGTGAGCGCGTTCGCGGCCCGAGGAGGTCGCTATCGCGCGGGGTATGCCGCGACGGTCCAGGTCATCGAGCAACTCGTGCACGCCCGGCTTGGTGGTGAGGCGGCCGTCGTCGACCAGCCCGGCGAGGACGGACTCGTGTTTGGTGTAGACCTCGTCGAGCGGGAAGTCCGGGCCGAAGGCGGCGACGGCCATTTCGCGGCAGGTATCGGCGGGCATGCCGACCAGGCTGTGGCAGAACTCCTCCGACAGCTCGTAGCCGAGTTCGCGACCGGACAGGCCCAGCGACTCCACCGCCAGGCGCTCGGAGTCGAGCAGTAGCCCGTCCATATCGAAAACCACAGCTCGGACGGGCTTTTCGACCGTCGATTCGGCGGCAATCGTTGTCATGCGACCCTCCCGATGAATTCCGGTCGCAGCCGACGTTCGGCTACTTTCCTGGCATTGTCTCGAATGAGCTCGGCCAAGGCGTCGCCCACCTCCTGGTGAATGGGCTCCGGCAGTTCTCCGAAGATGTCGGTGCGGGACAGGAAGGCGCGGGCGCGCCGGTGCGGGTCGGGGATGGCCGCCAGCTGGGCGAGTTCGGCTGCCCGGGCGTCGATGACTTCCATGGCCGTGCCGGGCGTCCCGCACAGATCGAACCAGCGGATCCAGGCCGCGATCAGCAGGGCGGCACCGGGGGTGGGCCGACCGTGCGCGTGGTTCTCGAGCATGGCGGCGGTGACGCGCGGGAGCATCTTGTCCGATCCATTGCGGCCCACCCGGGTCACCTCGTGCCGGAGGGCGGGATTGCGGAACCGGCGCAGCAGATCATTGACGGTGCGGTGCAATTCGGCTTGCGGCAGGGTCAGGGTGGGGCCCTGCTCGTACAGCATGAACTGGCGCGCCAGCTCGCTGAGGACCGGATCCGCGCCCGCCTCGGCGATGGCCGGATATCCGGCGAGCGCGCCCACATAGGCCAGTAGCAGGTGAGTTCCGTTGAGCAGTCGCAGTTTCGCGAGTTCGTGCGCGGTGACGTCCGCTACGAAGTCTGCTCCGGCCAGGTCCCAGCGCGGGCGCTCACCCTCGAAGTTCTCGATGGTCCAGGTCATGAACGGCTCGGCCGACACCGGTGCGCGGTCGTCGACCCCACCGAGCCGTGTGCGCGCCGCGTCGTCGCTCTCCGTCGAGGACACGATGCGATCGACGACGCTGCACGGGAATTGCACATGGCGTGCGATCCAGTTCGCCAGCCGATCATCCCGCATGGCCGCGAAATCGATGACCGCACTGCGCAATTGGCGTCCATTGGCCGAGAGATTGTCGCAACTGATCACCACCGGCGGCGTCCCGCCCCGCCGCTTGACCGCCGCCAGCCCGCCCACCAACATCCCGATTGCCGTGCACGGCTTGGCCGCACACCGCAGATCGTGCCGCACCGGCTCACTGCCCGAATCGAGCCGCCCGGTGGCGGGGGAGAGGCAATAACCGCCGGTGGTGACGGTGAGTGTCACGATCCGAACCCGGGGATCGGCCAGCCGCCGCACCACCCCGATCCGATCCGACGGCGCATGCACCGCCGCCGTCAGCGCCCCGACCACCTCGGCCCGTACTGCGCCCTCATCGCGCAGCAACGTGGTGTACAGGTTGTCTTGCGCCTTCAGCGCTCCCACCACCTCCGGTCGCGACATCGCGACCGAGGCGATACCCCACCGCCGATCCCCGCTGACGCTCATCGCATGCTGCGTAATCAACGCCTGATGCGCCCGATGAAACGCCCCACACCCCAAATGCACGATCCCTGTCCCCAAAATCCCCGGCGTGAACGGCGGCCGGGTCACATCCCCCGGCAACCCGCGCAACGCATTCACCCCTAACCTGGGCGAAATCGCAGTGGACATAACCGAATTCGAGCTACTGGACATACCGAGCCCTCCGGGCGCTTTCGGGATGGTTTCCATGATTTGCGACCGCTCGCCGTTGAACCCGGTGCAGACCAGAATCTAGAACACAATCCCCAAAACATCGACAGCTCTTTCGCATTTAACCGTGTACGGTCCATCACACGGTTATCGCGAATAGTCCGTATGCATTTCGTAAATGCGCAGCCCAATCAGTTGTACAGATATCCCTGCGGCTGTTCCCCGTTCGGGCACGCGAACGCGGGCAACAGCCCGCTCCCATGCGGCGGCACGGTGGTGGACACCGAAAACTGCGGTCCCACCGGACAGATTTCGGTGGCGAAAACGGTCTGCGGATCGTCGGTGTCGTTGAAACACGTCGGCCCCGCGCAACTGACTCCCGGCGGCAGCGCCGCCGCAGGACCCGCCGCGGCCCCCAGGCCGCCCATGACCATCCCCGTGACCGCAAACACAACCCTGACCAGCTTCATGTCTCACTCCGATCCACTCGACAAGGTACAGGCCATTCAGTCTATTCCGGCTCGCCTCCCCTCCCATTCCCGGTGTGTGCACTGGCCGGTGCCCACCACTTGACCGGGCCAGCGGCGGTGCTTACCTCCAATCCCTCCCGATGTCTACCGTGTAACCAGGCGCCTTTCCGGACAAAGACTTTCACGAACAGGGAGTTGATGAAATGACCGCAAGAATCGCCGCATCAGCAGCCGTAACCGCAATAGCGCTGTCGCTCGGCGTAATCGGCGCCGCCACCGCCTCCGCCGCCGACCCCCAAGCCGAACCCATCGACGGCTCAGTCGGCATCTGTTTCACCATCCCCATGCCCGGCTCCGCCGACCTCTACTGGTGCCTCTGAAAATCCCCCCAGTGGCTGCGCCCGGGGCCGCGGCTGCCATCGCGGAACGGCGTCGCGTAACTCGACGCATTAGTCGTCCTATCCATGCGCATCCCTTGTCGGTAGTAGTCGATCCCCGCCAGCGGGATGCCGTGGACCATGTCCGGCGAGCGGGGGTGCGGTAAGTGGCGGCTGGTCACCCCGGGACCTGCCATCCGGCAGCGGATGGCAGCCTCCGGGATCCGGAGGCGAGTGTGCCCGATGGTCCCGGGGTGCGTCTGTCACGGTATCAAATACAAGCACTACGCAAAGATTGCTCCCTGCTTTGATTGATTGAAGTCGTACCGAAGCGGACTATTCGCTGTTCGACCGGACCACGCTCAAACGGACCATGGGGAGTAGGTCGACGGGCCTGCCGGTGGCGGCCTCGATCGTTCCGCGCAGTTTGACCCATGCCTTGGGGTGGTGGTCGATGTATCGGTCGAGCACCAGCGCGGATTCCGCTTCGGTCATCGGTGTCGCGATCGCGGGGACGGCCCGTCGGATGCCCACCGAGATCCGAACGAGGGGCGTCGCGGTGACGTTTCGATACCACTGGGCCTGGGTCCCGAAGCCGGACACCACGATGTACTGGTCGGGTGCGGGGTGATCGACCACCTCGAGGACGACGTATCGGCGTTGCCCGCTGCGGCGGCCGGTGTGTTCGAGCATCAGCAGCCGGGTGCCGAACAGGAAGCCGAATCCGCAGCGGTAGAGGGTGATCGGTGCTCGAACGACCCATCGGGTCCGTAGTGCTCGCGCGCCGACTCTGGAAGCGAGACTTGGTGTGGCCATGCGGTGTTCTCCTCGGCGGTGCTTCTGGTGGTCATTGGGCGCGTTCGCGGACGACGTGGGCGATATCGATGCGTCTCACGAGGCGCGCCGCTGGGAGTTGAGAGAGGGCGGCGGCTGCGAGGACCGCCAGTGCCGCGAGTGCGGGGGCGGCGATGCCGAGGGACAGTCCGAAGCTGAACATGTCGCTGGTGAACGATCGCAGCAAAGCCCAGGCGGCGAGGTATCCGGCGGCCAGGCCGACGGGGACCGCCAATAGTGTCGCGGTGAGGTTTTCGGCGGCGACGGAGGCGGTGAGCCTGCGGACCGGTACGCCCGCGGCACGCAGGGTGGCGAGCTCGGTGGTGCGTTCGGCGAGGTTGACCGTCATGGTCACGTAGATGACGGTGAAGGCGAGCAGGGTGCCGAAGATCAGCATGGCGGCAATAAATGCCCAGAACAGGCCGAGGAACTTGTCGACCTGGTTCTGGACGGCCTGGGTATCGCTGTAGGCGAGGACGCCTGGGATGCCGGTCGCCTCGGCGCGCACGGCATCTCGATCGGTGGCATCGGTGAAGCCCATCAGATAGCCGTGCAGCCCTGCGCCACCGATATCGGTCGAGATCGCCTGCGTGGCATAGGCGTAAGTGCCCAGCGGCTCGTCGAGCAAGCCCGCGACCCGCTCGGTTTTCAGGACGCCGAGCGCCGGTGTGACCGTGAGGGTATCGCCCGCCGAGACGCCGAGTTTCTTCGCCGCAGCGCTGCCGACGAGGATGCCGGTGTCCGGTAGCCGCGTGACAGTCCCGCCGGTGCCACGGAATCCGTGCATTTTGGTGTCGGGTATCAGACCGGTCAGCGTGGTGGAGTACGAGTGCCCGCCGGCGGACAGTGTCACCGGGGTCAGGGCCGCGGGCTCGACGTCGGTGACTCCCGCTATCGAACGCAATTGGGCCGCAATATCGTTCGACAGATCCGATGTGATGACGGTGGCGTCTTCGCGTTCGATGTCGCGGAACTGGATGTGCAATGCCGAACGCATGCTGGTCAGCATGCCGACCGAGGCGAGGATCAAGACCAGGGCCAGGACGGTGCCGGTCATGGTGGCGATGGTGCGGCGACGGCCACGGGCCAACGAGCGCAATGTCATTCGCGCGACCACCGGGAGGCGGTGCCAGTGCGCGGTGAGCCGGGACAACACCCCGGCGCGAGCCGGTCGCAATCCATCGCCTCGCATGGCGGCGGCGGGCGCGATCCGGGCGGCGGCCACCGCGGGCACGACCCCCGCGATCACGCCGGTGAGCAGTCCGAGGCCGACGGCGATCAGGGCGGTCGACCATCGATGGTCGACCACGGTGTCGGGAATGCTGATCGCCTTGGTGTAGGCGGCGGTGACCGCCGAGGTCGCCAAGAATCCGCCGATCACCCCGATCGCCGTGCCCGCCAGCACCATTCCCGCCGCGTAGCCCACGTAGTGGCCGATGACGGTGCGACGGCGGGCGCCCATGGCGAGCATGGTGCCGATGATCGGGCGTTCGGCCAACACGAGTCTGGTGATCAGGACATAGGTCGCGACGGCCGCCGCGATCAGGAACAGGGCGGGGAAGGCGACGGCGAGTTCGGAGAAGCCGTTGAGATCCTCGTGCAGTGCGGCGTTGGACGGCTGCTCGGCCTGGGTCTGCACATCGACCGCCCCTGCGTCCCGCAACAGCTGCTCGACCCGCTCTCGGTTGGATCGGGTTGCCGTCGCGCGCATTTCGACGAGCGTCTGGTTGGCGCCGGCGGTCCCGGTCAGCCGTGCCAGTTGATTCTGCGGTGCGAAGACGACCGCGAAACCGTGGGGGTCGCCGAGGACTTCCTGCCGACTGCGGGCCGGCCACAGGTACTCCGGAGACCACGCGAGGCCCGTGTCGGAGACCGTATGCCAGGTCGCGCCGTCGAAGACGCGGATTTCACTGCCCTCGTGCAGGTCGAAGGTCTGGGCCGCGTGATGCTCGACGATGACCTGGTCGGGCTGGTCGGGATCCGGCAATCGGCCGGTGGCCACACTGATCTGGTTCACCGCGTCGGGCCCGGTGGTCCCGATCACCCGGCCGAGCAGTTTGGTGCCGCCGATCGTCATGGGCACGTCTGCTTGTGTGCGCACCGAGACCCGGGCCACCCCGGGCGCATCGCGTACCGCGGCCGCGATCCGCGCGGGATCGCCTCCCGTGGTGGTGAAGTCGGCGAAGTGCAGGCGCGAATAGGTGCTCTGGTAAGAGCTTTCGAGATTGCGGAAGGAGTCGTAGCTGGCGACGAACAGCAGCACGCCCAGCAGCACCGTCACCGCGATGGCGGCAACCTGCGCCGACCGGCGTCGCAGATCGCGCACGATCTTGCGGGTGAGCACCCGATGTGAGGCCATGAACATCGCCCTCACCACCGGATGCTCTGTGCGGCGGCCGGATTCGCGTTCACCTCGTCGGCGACGATTCGGCCGTCGCGCATGCGGATCACCCGATCGGCGATGGCCGCGGCGACCTCGTTGTGGGTGACCATCACGACCCCGCGCCCGGCGCGACTGGTCTGCTGCAGCAGCTCCAGCACGCTCTGCCCGGTGGCCACGTCGAGCGCTCCGGTCGGTTCGTCGGCCAGCAGCAGGTCCGGGTCGGTGGCCAGCGCTCGCGCGATGGAAACCCGCTGCTGCTGACCGCCCGACAGCTGCGACGGGAAGTGATCGGCACGATCGGCCAGCCCGACGGCGGCGAGCAGCTCCGGTACCCGGCGACGCTCACCACGTCCGGTCAGCTCGACGATGACCTCCACGTTCTCGCGTGCGGTCAGGGTCGGGATCAGGTTGAAGAACTGGAACACGAAACCCACGTGGTCACGGCGGAACTCGCCGAGGCCGGCGGGGTCGCGCCCGGAAATATCCTGCCCTGCAACAACAATCGATCCGGTCTCGGCGGCTTCGATGCCGCCGATCAGGTTGAGCAGGGTGGTCTTCCCCGAACCGCTGGCACCGAGGATCGCCATGAGTTCTCCCGGCCGGACGTCGAGGTCGACGTCGGTCAGCGCGTGCACCGCCGCCTCACCGGTGCCATAGGTCTTGCTCACCCCGTGCAGCGTGATCCCGCCGCGCCGCCGCGCCTCAGTCGCCGGACCCGTCTCCACCTGTTTGCTCATCGGATGTCCCCTCGCTCGTTGGAGTTTCGTTCAGCCCCGCCGCGCGCAGCAGCGGCCCCGTCACATCCACCTCACCCAGGCCAGGGTCGATGAGCCGATGCAGGATCAACCCGTCCAGCAACGCCGCCACCACCGTGGCCGTCGCCTCGGGGTCCGGCACCGAACCATTGGCCCGAAACCAACCGGCCAACGTGGCCCGCGCCTCGGCGATCAACCGCCCCAACTCGACCCGCAGCCGCTCATGGCGGGTCGCGGCGAGCATCATCTCCGTGATCGCGACGGTCATCGGATCGGTGGCGGTGTAGGAGGCGATCGCGGCCAGCATTCCGCGCATCGCGTCCGGTCCGGGCAGAGCGAGGACCCCAGCCATCACCGATTCGTACTCGTGTCGCGCAGCCTGTACCGAGGCGTCGATCAAAAGGTCTGTCACCGAGGGAAAGTGATAGTGCACCAGCCCCGGCCGCACTCCCGCCCGTTCGGCCACCAGCCGGGTGGTCACCTGGCCCCAGCCGTGTGCAGCCAGGAGTTCCACCGCCGCCGCCATCAGGCGCGCGCGTGTCTCGCGACCTTGCTCGGCTGCGGTAGCCACGCCGCACCTCCCATCCTGGGCGATCGCCTTGGGCGTATGCCCAAGGTAGCAGGGAATGATGCATACTGCAATAGTTGCTCATTGCCTAAGTGATCGGCTTCCCTGTTTCTGGGCGGGTAGGGCTCGTCTGTTCCGGCTGGTGTTCGTTCCGGTTTCGGCCATGGGTGACTGGTATCAGAAATGGTCGAATCGCCGAGATGATCGCAGGCCGCGCGGCCTGAGCGTCGGCTCAGAGTAGTGCCTATGGCAACTATTGCACTCAGATTCTATTCGGGTAACCTCCGGAGCCGTGACGCGTGATTTCCCTGGACGACGGCCAGTGCGCTCGACAACGACATCGGTTCCGATATCTGCGGTATCTCAATCGAATTGGACCGGCGGCGCGGCCCGTCGCATGTTGATCCGATGAGCCTGACCAGCGACTGGCTGCTCTATGTGATGATCGCGGCAGCGGTCGCTGCGGTCCTTACGACCTTGGTGGCCTGGAATGCGGTGCGGGGACCGCGATTCGTCCGCTGGTTGACCAGGCTGCTCATGATCGGCCTGTGCCAGGCCACTGCCATCGCGGTGCTCGGTCTGTGGGTCAACGACGATTTGGCCCTCTACAGCTCCTGGGACGATCTGCTCGGTGAGCCGTCCGCCGCCGACGTCCCGGCGGGTTCGGGCGACGACCGGGCTGATTTCCATGACCTCGGTGACCGGTTGGTCGGGGCCGATTATCGTGGCCCGCAGTCGCATTTGCGCGGCCGAATACTGGTCTGGACCCCGCCGCAATACGACCAGCCCGCGTATCGCGACTATCGCTTCCCGGTGATCATGCTGCTGCACGGAGTGCCGGGCACGCCGCGGGCCTGGATCAAGGGTGGTCACGTGACCTCCGAACTCGCGGACCTGATGGTCAAAGGTGAACTGGCACCGGCGATTCTGGTCATGCCGCGTGTCGATCCCGCGGGCGATACCGAATGCGCCAACATCCCCCACGGTCCGCAAACCGCGACCTGGTTGGCACGGGATGTGCGAAATCTCGTGACCAGCCGCTTCCGGGCGCTCACCGAGCCCTCCGCGTGGGCGATGGCCGGGGATTCGACCGGCGGCTACTGTGCGATCTCGCTGCCGCTGCAGTACCCGGCCGGATTCGCGACCGGGCTCGGCTTCAGCCCCGACGATTTTCACGGCGATCCGGACGTGGTGCCCAGCCGCACGCTGCGCCGCCTGAACGACCCTATTCGCCTGGCGGGCACCGGAGTTCGCGTCGCGCTGCTGGTCGCGACGAGCCGTCGTGACCCCTCCAGCACCGTCGCCAACGCGCAGGCCCTGGCCGCCGCCGCGAAGGCGCCCACCCGGGTCGCGCCGGCCCTGGTCGCCGATGACGGTGGGCACAACTGGGGCACCTGGCGCGCGATGTACCCGAAGGCGTTCGGCTGGCTGAACGGCCATCTCAGTCCGCCGCGAAAGTCTGCCGCCCCCACTGCCCTGTCGGTGGGGCAGCCCGGTGGAACCCTCGCCGGGCCGGGTTGCCGAGCCATGGATGCATGCACCACCCACTGAAGGTGTTGTGGTCCAGGGTGTTTTGCCCGAACGCGGCGGTCGGCGTGCCGCTGGCTCAGCTCGGCAGCGTGCCGGTGTGGTAGGTGATCCGGCCCAGCGTGCGGCTGGCGGTCGAGGTGGTCACCGACGGTTCGAAGCCCGCTCCGCGCAGCAGGCGCGGGATGCGGTCACCAGGCCGAGCAACAGATACAGCGAGTATTCGACCGGGTTGCGGACCGCGAAGACGGGCAGGCTCAGAAACGCGGTGTCGCCCAGGACGGCTCGACCGACCACGCTGGCGGTGACGCTGGAAAGTACTACCGCGCCGAAGGATTCGGCGGCGAAGTTGCGCAGGATGAGTTCCATGGCGAAGAAGGGCCCGGCCAGCGGGGCGTTGAAGGTGGCCGCGATGCCATCCGAGCCCCGAGTAGTCGTTCTACCCGGTGAACAGGCGCGCCGGAGCCAAAGGCTCGGTGACCGGCTCGAACCGGTCCGGGTCCGGATCCGGGTTGGTGTCGCCGGGCCTGCGGCGGTACGCCCATTGCAGCCATCCCAGGCCGATCAGCCCTAGAATGGCGGTCGCGATTCCGATCTTCCACCCGGGCGGCCGCCAGGACACGACGAGTTCACCGTCGTGGGTTCCCGCCGGGATGTCCACGGCGACGAACGTTCCGGCGATCGTGTGGAAGCCGATGTCGCGGCCGCCGAGCGACACTCGATAGCCGGGCCAGGCCAGGCGGGCGAACACGATCTGCCCGCCCTGTGTCGAGGAGACGCTCAGGTGGCTGTTCATGCTGTCGCGGCCGATCGGGCTGATCGTGACGCCGCGGACGTCGGCAATGTACCCGTCATGGGTGGAGATCGGCCCGTTCTCCCGCTCGAGAACCCAGATGTAGCGCTCGTGGCCGGGATAGTCGACCCATTTCCAGCCCGGCGGGGCCAGGTGATCGCCCGCGTCGGGGTATTGGGCGCGTTGCAGCACGACGCGGTCCACCTTCATCAGGTCGACATAGGTTCGGCCCGTAGTGGGTTCGGTCGAGAAGGCGGCGCCGAACGCTGCCGGGCAGGTGCTGCCGTCCCAGCCCATGCACAGCAGTTTGCTGAATTTCCGGTACCCGATCGGGGTGTAGGCGTTGACGTAGTTGAGGTGCATGTTCTTGGCGTAATTGCCGAAGGCCAGCGAACCCCACGCGCCGGTGAGGCGCTGGTCGGCGGGCGGTACCAGGGCGCGGTCGGCCAGTTGCAGTGTGACGCCGTCGAAATGCGGGAAGGCGGCGGTCATCTCCGAACGCCTCTCCGGGAAGTGATACGACATCGGTGTGGGGGATTGAACCCGAACCTGGTCGTAGGCGATGGGGAACATCGCCACGATCGCCACCGCGCAGGCCGCCGCGACACCGCGGGTTCGGCCCAGCCACACCAGTGCGGCGGTCAAGGCCGCGACGACCACGGCGGCAATCAGGTGCCGGATCACCAGATGTGGTGCGGCGCAGAAGGACCGGACGAACAGCAGGCTGATCAGCACCGCCGCGGCGACACCTCGTCGCCGCCAGTCCGCGAAACTGCCGTAGCGAGAAAGCCATACGCACACCAGCACCAGCAGTCCCACCGCCAGCATCGGCAGCACGCGCGCGGGCCAGCGCAGTGGCCCGATACGGCCCGGTCCGGCCGTCCACATCAGGAACCCCAGCGCGAACAGTGCCATCCCGGTGTGCTCGCGCCAGGCTTGCCGGACCGCGTCCCAATCGATGAAGGCCAGCAGGGGAATCAGGAACCAGGCGATGTAGACCATGGGCAGCGGTTGCACGTAACCCCACCAGCCGGTGAAGGCCGGAACCGTGCTGGGCAGACTGGCATTCAGCGATTCCGACCAGCCGACATTGAGGAAGTCCTCGTTCAGGATTCGCTCGTTGCCGCGCCAGGTCACCGGTGAAGACAACATTCCGGGTAGGTAGGTCTCCAGCCCGGCCAGCCCGGCGCACGCGGCGACGGCCAGCAGCCGCAGCGACGGTCGCCAAGCCCGCTGGTAGACCACCTCGCCGACGGCAACTGCGAGGATCATCAGCGCTGCTTCGACCGCGGGGAAGACGTACTGGACCGAAATCGCCAGATACAGGAATACGAACACCGGGACCGGCCCGTTGTACCAACGCCGCCCCTCATGTGGCGTTCGGGTGTAACGGATGGCCGAGGCCCACGCGTGCAGCATCCATGCGGTGCCGGTGAGCGAGGTCGCCCAGCTCGCCTCGTCGAAGAACAGGAACCAGCCCGACAGTGGGAACGCGATGCCCGCCACCGCCGCCCACGGCGGGCGCGCCCCGTAGGCGAGGCAGACGCGGAACACGCCGAGCGCGGCGATGATCGAGAAGATCAGCTTGACGATCGTCGCGTACAGTGCCAGGTTGTCGAATTCCGGTGCGAACCAGTCGACAAGCATCTGCGGCGGGTTGTAGAGCCCCGCCTCCTCCAAGGCGTAGTTGCCCGACATCCACTCCCACGGCACCAGCCCCGGAAACCGACCCTCGTGCAGGTGCCGCCCCAGCATGACCCACATCGGGCCGTACTGGGATTCGGTGTCATCGGTATAGAAGTGGCGCGGATTCGCCAACAACACTGACGCGTACCCCGCGACCACGCCCATGACGGTGGCAAATCCCCACCGGCACACGTCCATTCGAGCCTCGAACGCTGCACGCACTCCCACGAGTCGGAGACCCTACCCGATGTAAGCATTATGCAACAGTTTCGCTATGCCCGAATTGAATTCGGCGGTCGATCCGCGATGCGGTTACACGTAAACAGGACGGACACGGCAGGATAGAGGGGATAGGTGAATGCCGAGTGTGCGGAGGCGGTCGCGATGGCGAAGGACGTAATGATCGGCGAGTCGGCCGATGAGATCACCGACGCGCTGCTGGCCGCTTCCCGCCTGCTCGTCGCCCTCTCTGCCCGATCGATCGCGCTCGTCGACGATTCCATCACCATCCCGCAGTTCCGCACCCTGGTGATCTTGTCCACGCGCGGACCCTCGAAAGTCGTCACGCTCTCGAACGCGCTCAATGTCCAACCGTCCACGGCGGCACGCATGGTCGACCGCCTCGTCGCCGCCGGTCTGGTGAACCGCAAGCCGAACCCGGACTCGCGTCGCGAGCTGATCATCGAACTGACCACCCTCGGGCATCGGGTCGTCGACCAGGTGACCGCCCACCGTCGACGCGAGATCGCCGCGGTGGTCGAGCAGATGCCCGAGAAGGATCGCTCCGGTCTCGTGCGAGCACTGACCGCGTTCACCGCCGCGGGCGGCGAACCCCACCGCGATCTGGACGTCGACAGCTATCAACTCTGACGGCCTTCGGGGTGAGATCTCATCCGGCCCCGTGTGCCCGACGTCGAACCGTGGGGGATGTGGGGTGCAGGCGGCAACGTCGGCACGTCGAAGTTTCTTCGCCGCGGATATCGATGATCCAGCGCGAGCACTCTCGGCAACGGATGGAGACCGGCGATCCGAGGACGCCGATCAACCCGATCGTCAGCATGGCGAAGGTGGCGGCCAGGTAGAGCCCCGCCAAGGTGAAGGCAACGATGTCGAATGTCATGGGCTCTGCTCCTCGAAGCGTGATTCCGTATCCGCCCGAGCCCTTGGCGTGGTCGGCGTGCCCGTCCGTCCCGCCTCGAGACGTATCTCCAAGTTAGCAAAAACAGCTACTGTGCAATAGTTGCCATCTGCTGCAATTTGGTATCGAGACCGCCCACTGAACCGTTTCCGCGGCGCCGGATTCGATCGACGGGCCAGCGCTCGCGACCGATTCGGCGCGGATCGTGCGAGCCAATCCCACTGAATCGCGGTCGATCTCGTCGCTTTCCGGCTGAAGCCGACCGAAATCCGGCCTCGTCTTGAATCCGCGTCGGCCCCATCCGATCGGTGGTCGGCAGCCGCGTTCCGTCATGCATCGCTGCGGCCCGGATGGACCCGAATCGGCCCCAAGACTTTGTGTAGTCGAATAGCAGAAAACCCTCCCCGACCAGGTCGGAGAGGGTTTTTCTACGTCGGGCTGACAGGATTTGAACCTGCGACCACCTGACCCCCAGTCATAAGTAGGTACCCGATACGGACATTTTGCGCACGTTATGCGCGTTGCGTCTGCGCGCATAACGAGTATACCTGCTGTTCAAGGGCGTTGCGGGCGGATCAGGTAGTCCACAACCGGTCCACAGCGCGGGTGGGATCAGCCCTTTTGGTCCACGATTGGTCCACGGCTGGGGAGGCGTACAGGCTATGGATTTGAAGCGTTGCGGGGCGGTGTATCTCTCGCTGTTCGGGTGCGCTCGGCAGGCGTATCGGTCGACAGCAGCTGGTCTCGGATGGGCGGAAGTGGCGACGAGCGGGTGCCGACATCGCGGACACCGCATGCGCTTGGCTACCCCTGACGATGATGTCGCTGTGTTTGGAGGAGACGCCGCCTGTTGAGCGACGCGCCGATGGGACTTCCGTGTTGGGTCGCAGGTGATGGGGCGTTCGTGTGCTGGAATGCGGCGGTGCCCGATGCCGAAACCTTGCCCATTCACCAGGTGCTGTGCGAGTTCGTCGACGCTTATCTGCTCGGTGATGCTGACTGGGTGAAGGTCGTCTCGGATGAGGCTGATCGAACTGGTTGCGTGGCAGCGATTCTCGTGGAGGCCAACCGCTGGGGTGAGTATCTGTCCGGCTTTGTGGATATTTCCGATGACCCGGTATCGCCGGAGTTCATCGGGGCGGGAATTCGGGCGCGCTTGGCAGCAGTACTGCCGCGGGCCGGGGAGCTGGCTGCGGTGGCCGCCGTCGATCGCTACAGCACATCTGGCGAATACGGCGGATGGCCTTCTTGCGTGACCACAGTCGATCGCCTGCTGTTATTGCACGTCATGGTGGCGGGCATGGTGGAGTTGGGTATGCGTGTGTGGGCATGTGAGTTCACTGCGGAGACGATGGAGTTCATCGTCGAGATGGCTCCTCGGCTTTGAACATCAGATCAAGAATCAACCAAGGCGGGGACAATCTCGTGGGATAGCTTCGCCCGGTGAGCGTTTTGGTCGTTGCCCTGGCAAACGGGTAGATTATTGGACGGCCGGGTGGACTTGTGGCCCCGGGGATGTGCTCGACCCCTCTTCGGAGGGGCGGGGGGAGGGCAGTTGATGTACAGCGAGCGGGGAATATTTCCCTTACACGGCAATCTGGTGAGCCTGGTTCCGATGGAATCCGAACACATCCATGCCCTGGTGGACGCGGCCAAGGGCGGCGAAGAGTCGTATCGATTCACGCTTGTCCCTACGGATCTGGAAGGAATGACTGCGTACGTCGATAATGCGTTGCAAGAGCGTGACGCGGGATTGGGAATCCCCTTTGTGCTGGTGGACCGCACCGGCGTGGTCGTGGGATCGACCCGATTCCGGAATATCGAGCACTGGCCCGCGACTTCGGTGCGACCTCCGGTCACGGTCGCTGAAATCGGAGGTACCTGGCTGTCGGTCGAGGCTCAGCGGACCGGCGTGAACGCCGAAGCCAAGCTACTGCTACTCGACTACGCCTTCGGCCCGATGGACGCGTTTCGGGTCTCGCTCATGACCGATTCCCGAAATGATCGGAGCCGCAAGGCAATCGAGCGAATCGGGGCCACCTTCGATGGTGTGCTGCGTGGCCATATGCCCGCCTTCGATGGAGGGGTCAGGGACTCTGCCACCTACTCCATCCTGCGCAGCGAATGGCAGGAGTTGCGTGCGTCATTGCAGCAGCGCATCCGGAAGTTGAACCACGCTCCGAACGAATAGCCTCGCGTAATTTAATGTGGTGTAGCAATTCTCGATAATGTCGCCCAGGCGCGGCGGGCTGCCTGGGCACTCTACAAGGATATGACTCTCGAATATTTGGATCGTGGTTGTCCGTGCGCGAGGGCACCGCTCCTTTGAGATTCTTGATGTACCTGGCCACGATCGAGCTCACAAGCCGTGTGTGATCGAGGATCAGCAGTCAGCGGACGCGGAAACACGTGGTACCTGAGCTGGGCCATCGCACTCACGACACAGGTCACCTATGCGGCGTTGGCCTTGTCGTACGCCTCCATGACCTCGACTGGTACACGTCCCCGGGTGGATACGTCGAATCCGTTGGCTCGCGCCCACTCCCGGATGGCCATACTCTGCTCACGGTCGACCGCGCGAGCCTTCCCTGGGGCGGCCTTGGTTTTCGCGGCTCGACCGACCTTGCGAGCGTGGGGAGTCCACTGTTCGAACAGCCCTCGCAATGCCGCCGCATTCAATCCGGACAGATCGATCTCATAATTCACGCCATCGATCGCGAACAGCACTGTCTCCTCGGCGGTGGATTCACCGTCGTAGTCGTCCACCAGCTCGACGATGACCTTGCGTGCCATGAAAACTGCCTCCCGTGGAACTGATGTTCTTGTGCAAGAAAGACACTAGCGGAGCCGCTGACGACCAGCAGCCGCGCCCGCGGGCTGTCGAGCCGATCAGTTGCGCGATCATCGATCCCGTGGCCGACCCGATCTGGACGATCGGGCCGTGGATCGCACCGGCCACAATCGGTGCCAGCAGCAGGAACCACAGGGTCGGTCGGTCAGACGGGCACCGGTGCCGGCTCTTCGGCGATGGGATCCAACGAATCCGAACTCGAATCGTCGTCTTCGTCGGCGGATCTGCGGCGGTGTGTCCATTGCAGCCATCCGAGGCCGATCAGCCCGAGCAGAGCGGTGGCGATTCCGATTTTCCAGCCCGGTGGCCGCCAGGACACGATCAGTTCACCGTTCTCGGTGCCGGGTGGAATGTCCACGGCGAGAAAGGTTCCGGAAATGGTGTGGAAGCCGAGGTCGTGGCCGTCGAGGGTGACGCGGTAGCCGGGCCAGGCCAGGCGGGCGAAGACGATCTGCCCGCCACCGGCCGAAGTGACGCGAAGATGGCTTGTCGCACTGTCGTGGCCGATGGGACTGCTGGTGACGCCCCGGGGGTCCGCGATGAATCCGTCGTGGGTCGAGATCGGCCCGCCCTCGCGTTCGAGCACCCAGATGTATCGCTCGTGGCCGGGGTATTCCACCCATCTCCAGCCATGCGGTGCGGGCTGATTGCCCGCCTCCGGGTATTGGGCGCGTTGCAGCACAACGCGATCGACCTTCATCAGATCGACATAGGGGCGCCCCGTGGTGGGTTCGACCGAGAACGCCGCGCCGAACGCGGCCGGGCAGGTGCTGCCAGTTCCGGGAAAGATCGGTCGCGGATTCCGAGCAGGCGACAACACCTGCCCCAGTCACCGCGACGGCGTTCAGACCTGGGCCCAGTATGTCGAGTCCGAGCCGCACATCGAGTACACCAAATCCTGACTGTTCCAGTGGATTCCGCAGGAGGGTGCCCGCCCGAGCCCCATGATGTAGCGCATCAGCCGGGGTAGTTCCAGGGCCGCGGCCGATCTGTCCATTCATGTCTGACGCAGGTACGCAGGTCGTGAAGACTGACTCCGCGTCGGGGCATCCCGATCTCGTTACTGAGGCGCTCGAGGCGGTCCACGAGAGCGGTGACCTCGACGGCAACGGCAGCCAATTTCACCGCCTCGCTGTCACCGTCGTTGTAGCGCAGGCGATACAAATGCAGGCCCAGCTGAAACACTTGTTGCACCAACTGGTCGAGGTGGTCGACGAAGGCCTCGGCGTCAACCCGAACGACGGGTTCGGCTCTGGGCGTGGGGGATTGCTCGGTCATCAACGATCTATCCTTGGTGCGATCGTTCGGCATGGCGCACACTGTGCAGCTGCCCAAGGACGGGGCAGTGCGCGTGCGGCAGATGACCGGGGTTCACCCGAGTAGAGAACCGGGTCACGTCACATTGGGACCGGCAGCGGGAAAGCATCGGCTCGCGATGGCATCTACGCCCAGAAGGGTTTCCGGCCGGACCAGTCCTAAACACCACGACCTCCAGCATTTGTGCCGAGGGCCATGAGGATCATTTCGGCGCGTCGGCTGGCACATGCTCATGTAGCGACCGGTCGTTCGAGGGCAACGGCCCTTCGTGGGCCGCGGTCATACCCGTCAGAGGGCGGGGACGAAACCGCCGCTCGGCGGGTTCCTCCGGGAACCCCACGTCGGCAGTATCAGGAGTGCGCTGTGAGTCAGGCACAGTGTGGGGCGCCGCAATCCGGACAGCGGTGACCCGGCCGCGCTCGGCAGAGCGCCGGAGTAGACGGGCGTCCGTGGATCCTCCCCCTGCGGACGCCCGTCGACACCGGAAGCGATCTCGGCGGTGGTCGGAACAGACGCGATCGGGTGGTCGGGGGCCGCACCGCCGGGTGGCCGGATCACCCCGGTCGAGTGGCTGGGAATTCGCTGGCGGCATAGGTGTGCGGCCAGCGGAAACCTACGGTCGAGAGTATGGAGAAATCGCCGCCGCGTTTCGCGCGGCTTCGTCTGCTGTGGTCGTTCATCGCCCCGCATCGTGGCGTGCTCGTCATCGGGTGTGTGCTCGCGGTGCTGAGTGCGGCCGCGGGCCTGGCGACGCCCATGATCACGAAGTGGGTGCTCGACGCGGTGGGGGCGCGCGCTTCGTTGGTGACGCCCGTGGCGACGCTGCTGGCGCTGTCGGTGTTCGCCGCACTGGTGCGGTGCCTGGAATGGATTCTGCTGGGCACGGTCGGAGAACGAGTCGTGCTCGACGCCCGGAAGTCCTTGGTGCGCCGATACTTCCGGGCAACCGTGCCCTCGCTGCAGCGACGACCGGTGGGCGAGCTGGTCACCCGCGTCACCTCCGACACGGTGCTGCTGCACGAGGCGACGTCGTCGAGTCTGATCGGTTTGGTCAACGGCACCGTGATGCTGGTCGGCACGCTGGTGATGATGGCGGTGCTGGATCTGGCGCTGTTCGCCGCGACGATCGCGGCGGTGGCCGTCGTGGGCGTGCTGTTCCTGGAATTGATGCCGGGTGTGGCCGCCGAGCGCCAGCGGGCACAGCAGCGCCTGGGCCTGGTCGGCGGGGCCTTGGAGGGGGCGTTGCACGCGATTCGGACGGTGAAGTCCAGCCGTGCCGAGCAGCGCCAGTCCGAGCGCATCATCGCCGATGCCGAGGCGTCGACCGGGCACGCCCTGCGGGCGGTGCGCCGCGAGGCGGTCGCCTCGGGGTTCACCTGGACGGGTGTGGAGGTCGCGATCATCGTGATCCTGGCCTTCGGCGCGTGGCGGGTCGGGCACGGCGCGCTCGCGTTGTCGAGCCTGATCGCGTTCCTGCTGTACGCGTTCGCGCTGATCGAGCCGGTGACCGGGCTGGGACAGCATGTGATGGAGTTGCAGAGCGGCATCGCGGCGGCCGGGCGGATCCGGGAGATGGAACAGCTGAAGGTCGAAACCGACTCCACCGCAGCCGCAATCACCCGGTCGGCCGGTTCCGGTACGGGTGCGGCGCTCGAATTGCGCGGTGTCACAGCAGGTTACGAGGGACGGGATGCTCCCGCTCTGCGTGATATCGATCTGGTCGTCCCGAGTCGCGGGCACATCGCGATCGTGGGGCCCTCCGGTTCGGGCAAGACCACGCTGCTGTCGCTGATCCTGCGTTTCGTAGAACCGCGACAGGGGAAACTGTTGCTGCACGGTCGGCCCTACTCCGAATACGGGCATGCCGGAGTGCGGGCGCGCCTGGCCTACGTGGAACAGGACACACCGGTGGTTCCCGGAACCATCAGGGAGAACCTGCTGTACTCGTGCCCCGAAGCCTCCGAGCAGGACCTCCTCGCGGTCGTTCGGGCCACTCGGTTGGAGGACGTGATCGCCGCGCAGGAACACGGTCTGGACACGCCGCTGAGCTCCTCGTCGGTCTCGAGCGGTCAACGCCAGCGCATCGCCGTCGCCCGGGCACTGCTCGGCGCACCCGATGTGCTGCTGCTCGACGAAGCGACCGCCCATGCCGACGGTCTCACCGAAGCCGCAATTCACGAGTGCATCCGTGAACGGGCACGTGTGAGCACGGTTATCACTGTGGCGCACCGGCTTTCGACAGTTGTCGACGCCGACCACATCGTGGTGTTGCAAGACGGCCGCATTCGCGCCCAGGGCTCGCACTCCGAGCTGGTGGACACCGATGAGCTGTACCGCGAACTGGTGAGCGCGCTCCGAATCGAGGAACAGGCCGCAGCGCGGTGAAATAGCGGTGGGCACCCGTGCCGGACTGAAATCGCACGGGTGCCCACCACATCCGGCGGCGAGGTCACCGGTCTGTCACCGTCCGAATCGCGATGTGCGCGGAGCACCGTGGGACGGGGCAGGACCGGGGCCGGCCAGGGGAGGAACGACGCGGCCGCGATCACTGCGATCGTAGGCAGTCATTCATTCGGTTCGGCACCCGCCGAGTGACTGGAGCGGCCGGCCTGTCGGCGGGTGTTCGCAGTTGGGCTTCGGGCCGGGAGCGGGATGTCCGGGGTGTGGTGTGCGTGTCACACCCCAACCGGTCGAGACGGCCTCGATGATGACCGGGAATGGTGGCTGGAAGTCACTGGGCACGGAGAGGTAGCGGGTGAATCAGTCGTTGATCGTGGTGGCGTCGGTGGTGGCGCTGTGGGCGGTGGTGGCGGGGCGGTTGGAGCGCTGGCGGATCACCGCGCCGATCATCATGGTCTTCGCCGGTGTGGCAGTGGGTATCACGACCCGGAGCACGCTCGGCGAGACCTTGAACACCGAGGTCGCGTTGAAGGTGGCGGAACTCATTCTGGCCGTGCTGCTTTTCGTGGACGCGGCATAGGTGCGGGGTGGGTTGCTGGGCCGGGAGCGGTGGTCGGCGTTTCGGCTGTTGTTCCTCGCATTGCCGCTCAGCCTGGGACTGGCCGTTCTGCTCGGCAGCTGGTTGTTTCCGGGACTGGCGTGGTCGGTGCTGCTGGTGATCGCTTGTGCGGTGGTCCCGTCGGATTTCGCGCCCGCGACCTCGATCGTGCGCGACCGCCGGCTGCCGGAGCGGGTCCGCAATCTGCTGAACGTGGAGAGCGGCTACAACGACGGCATCGTCTCGCCGATCTTCCTGAGCGCCCTTGTGCTGGCGGGCGTCAAGTCGCAGGCGAATACGGTGGTGGAGGCGTTGCAGACCGCGCTTCCGGCGGCGGCCAAGGCCATCGCCGTCGGCCTGCTGGTGGGTGCGGTGCTCGCCGTGCTCACCAATGTCGGTGAGCGGCGGAACCTGATGACCGAGCAGTCGAAACGGGTCGCGGTGGTCGCCGCGCCGATCCTGTCCTTCTCGGTGTCGGTGGGCGTGCACGGGAACGGTTTCGTCGCCGCGTTCGTCTGCGGCATCGTCTACCGGTCGATGCGTGATTCCGCTGCGCTGCGAAAGGAAGTGGAGCTGCTGGACGATCTGGGGTTCTTGCTCACCGTGGTCATGTGGTTCGTGTTCGGCAGCGCCGCCGTCCTCGCGGTCACCACCGATCTGAATTGGCAGCTGGTCGTGTACGGAATCGCAGTGTTGACGGTCGTGCGGATCGGGCCCGTGCTGCTGGCGATGCTCGGCTCCGACTTCTCCTGGCGAGATCGGCTCACGATCGGTTGGCTGGGTCCGCGGGGGACCACGTCGATCGTGTTCGGGCTGTTGGCCTTCAACGTGTTGAACGATGAAGCGTCCTACACGACGCTGTCGGTCATGGTGCTCGTGGTTTTGGGCAGTGTGGTATTCCATGGGGTCGGATCCTTGGCAGCGGCGGGGCTGTATCGGCGACTGCGATAGCGGCCGGGCGAGACACGAGTCTCGCCCGGCCGGGGACCTCAGCGGATGTACTTGGCGGGCTTGGTGGCGGCGTTCAGTAGGTATTCGAGTGGTCCGCGACGAAAGAAGCGGGACCAGATCGTGGCGAATACCGTGACCCCGAGGATCAGCAGGAGCAGCGGCGTCCAGGAAGGTTGAGGCGGGCCGCCGGATCCGTTGGGAGCCAGGGCGAAGACGGACATCGCGACGAAGTGGCCGACGTAGGCGGTCAGGGACATGGTGCCCACGGCGATGATCGGTGTGGCGAGTCGGCGCAGTCGTGGGAGGCGGGCCATCGCGGCCGTCGCGGCCACGATCACCAAGATCGCGAAGCCGCCGCTGCCGACGATGTCGAAGGTGGTGCCGCTGTGCGGTCCGGCCAGCAACAGCGACGAGGCCGAGCCCTGGGGGAACAACGCCTCGCTGCCCGCGCCGGGCGGCATCTTCCCGCCGGCCCCGGGCGGTGGTCCGGATTCGGCGGTGCTGGCCAGCGCGTCCGGGCCGCCGAACAGTCGGGACAGGCCATATCCGAGCAGGGTGAGGGTGGCGCCGAGTACGGCGACGCGCGCCTGCACCGCGGGGACGGACAGGTCGAGGCGGGCCAGTGCCATGCCGGCGATGATGAACGGCAGCCAGGTGATCGTCGGGTACATGCCGGTGAGCAGCAGGTCGAGAACGCCTACGCTGCTGAGCTTTTCGAGCGGATCGTAGGCGTCGATGGCGTGCCGGACCGGCTCGCTGAGCAGCGATCGCAGGACGAACGCCAGCTGCGGGGTGATCAGCGCGAGCGCGGACGCGATGATCGCGAGCGTCTTGGCGCTGTACTTGGCCAGCGGCAGGGCCGCCAGGAAGTACACGCCGTAGAAGGCGAGGATCACCACGTCGCCGTAGAACATCGTCATCACGGTGCCCAGGGCGATGAGGACCAGGGCGCGGATCGCGATGCGGGCCTTGGCTTGTCGGCCCGTCCGGCCGGTCTTCGGCTGTCGGCGTCCGGCGATCAGCACCAGCGAGAACCCGGCCAGCGTGGCGAACAGGATCGAGGAGCGGCCGTCGACCAGGTAGCGGATCCAGCTGCCGACGCCGTGGGTGGCCGACAATTCGGGGCCGACGTGCACGGTGTACATACCGAACACGGCCAGCGCCCGAGCCAGATCGATACCGACCAGCCGCCCCGTCGAGGGACCGGGCGGAGCCGATTCGGTGGGTCCGGGCGGAGTCGATGGAGGCGATGTCTCCTGTGGCGGCTGTGTCGAGGTCATGGATCCAGCGTCACGGCCGTGGCGGGCGAGGACCATCCGGCAGGTTTCGGTTTCCGCCCCGCCGATCGGCGGGCGTGCGCCACGGCGGGACCGCGAGATTGGTCGCGGCGCGAAGGAGCCATTCGACCGGGCCGTAGGGGTGGCGGCGCAACCACCACGCGCTGAACCAGACCTGCGCGGCGAAGGTCGCCGTGGCGATCGCCATGATGCCCGCGGTCGGCACCTGGCCCGCCAGCGCCAGACCGTATCCGGAGTAGATGAGCATGCACACCACCGACTGCCCGATGTAGTTGGAGGCCGCCATCCGGCCGGCCGGGGCCAAGCGGGCCACCGTGTCGGCGTACGCGGAGCGGGTCAGCCACACCAGGACCCCGATATAACCGAGGGTCAGCAAGGGGCTGGACAGCGACTGCAGAGTCGGCCAGAACGCGGGCAGCCGGACATCGGCCAGCGAGGAGACGAACGACACCAGCGACACCGATCCGCCCACACCGAATCCCAGCGTCAGCGCGCGAGGTGTCCAGTGGCGCAGCAATTCCGGATTCTCGAAGACCCGCCGCTTGCCCGCCGCGAGTCCGATGAGGAACATGCCCAGCGCGGGCACGCCCTGGTACTGCCAGATCTGCAGCATGAAGTGCGGGGCCGCGGACACCTGCGAGACGAGGGTTTCGGCGAAACCGCCGGTGAAGCCGACATCGGTGCGAGGCGCGTTCGCCGCGCCGCTCTTGACGACCAGTTCGGGAGGCAGCAGAGCGAACGCGGCATACAGCAGCAGGCCGGTGAGGAACGCGGTGCGGGCACGAATATTGCTGACTGCCAGCAGGATTACGCACAACACGGCGTACAGGGTGAGGATGTCGCCTAGCCACAGCAGCGTCACGTGCGCGGCGCCGACCAGGAACAGCGCGGCACTGCGGCGCAGCAGTCGAGGCACCGGCCGCACTCCGGCGCGATCGGCGGCGGCCATCTGCAGGGTGAACGAGTAGCCGAACAGGAACGCGAACAGCAGATAGAACTTGCCCTCGAACAGCGCCTGTTCCAGGCCGCCGCAGATGCGGTCCACGACGTCACCCGACCCCGTCGGCCGCTGGCCGATTCCGCCCCCGGGAGCGAACATCGCCGACACGACGAGCGTATTGACCACAACGATCCCAAAAAGCGCGAACCCGCGCAGGATGTCGAGCTCACCGATGCGGCGGGCGGCGGTGGGCGCGGAAATCGGCGTATCCGCCTCGTCCGGCATGGAGATCTCGTTCCTTCGAATCGAATTCGCTGCCGCGCGGAATCGAATTCGTGATCCGCGGCGGGTGGTGGTCGACATGGTCCAGTGATCGGTCGGGGTCCCGGATGGACAAACTTCCGAGTCAACCTATGGGCGGCCCGGCATCCCAACCACCCGCCGAGGGGCTGGAACCGGCCCGCCGAGTGGCTGGCGCGGATGCGTTGGCTCGCGGCGAAACGGTGCACTGCCAGCCCCTGGACGGGTTGGTTTCCGCCGATCGGCGGATGGTCGCCTCCACGGCCGGCACCTACCGTCGCCAAGGTGGACGACAAGAATTCCGTGCCCGCGGGCACCCGACGGCGGCCGCGGTGAACCCCGCGGCGAGCTATGGCGGCGGAACGCGGCTGATGTCGCGGGAGGAGCTGCGACGCTGGGCTGTCGATTTGGCCGCGGTGGCGGTCGCGGTCGCGGACGCGGTGTTCGGGAAGGCGTATCTGGACCGTGGCGTGTTGGCGTTCGCGGTGATCGCCTGTGCCGCACTGCTATTGCGGCGACAGTGGCCGGTGGCGGTGTTTCTGTTCACGTTGCCGGCGGCGCTGACCGGGCTCATCGTGGCCCCCGCCATCGCCCTGTACACCGTCGGCAGGCAGTCGCCCGATCGGCGAGTGGTCTTCGGGTGCGCGGCCGCGGTCGCACTGGCGTCGACGGTGGCGTCATCGTGGCCGCTCGACGGGTTCGGTTCGCACGCCGATGCCGTGGTGTATCTCGCGTTCACCGCCGCGTGGGCCGCCGCGCCGGTCCTGTTCGGCCTGCTGATGCGCACCCGCGACGAGCTCGCACAGCGATTGGTCGAAATCGAGGAGGCGCGCGATCACGAGCGCGATCTGCATGCGCAGGCGGTGCTGGCGCGGGAACGGGCGCAGATCGGCCGGGAGATGCACGATGTGGTGTCGCATCAGGTCAGCCTGATCGCGGTGCGTGCCGGGGCGTTGGCCGTCGCGACGACCGATGCGCAGACCCGCGAGGCCGCGCGACAGATTCGGGGATTGAGTGTCTCGACGCTCGACGAATTGCGAAATCTGGTGACGCTGTTGCGCGCCTCGGGTGGACGGGCCACGGAGCTGACGCCCCAGCCGACCCTGGCGGATCTGCGGGCGCTGATCGACGCCAGCGGTATTGCCGTGGTGTTCGCGGGGACGCTGCCCGACGACGTTTCCGGCGCGGCGCAGCGTGCGATCTATCGGACGGTGCAGGAAGCGTTGACCAATGTCCGCAAGCACGCCCCGGGCGCGAGCGCCGATGTCCGGCTGTGGTCGGACGCGGAGTGGTTCGGTGTGATCGTCAGCAATGCGCCGCCGACTCGTGACGCATTGTCATTGCCGGGGTCAGGGCACGGTCTGCTCGGATTGGCCGAGCGCGCCGAGCTGCTGAAGGGGCAGTTGCGCAGCGGCAGCACCGAAGCGGGCGGCTTCCGTGTCGAACTGCGGCTGCCCCGCACCTGAGTGCCGGTCGTTCGGCGGGTCTTCGTCCCGCCACCGGGCGGGCCGTGAACAGCCAGCCGATGGATTCCCGAACGAGCCCGGGCACAACAGAATTGACCACGCCCGGTGCATACCCCGAGGCGGAACCCTGGTGAAAGTGAATGGATCGAAGTGGCGACAATCGCACGAACAGCGCACGTCTGTGCCGGCACCCTGCTGGTCGCACTGGTGATGGGCGCCGGCGCCGCCGGTGCCCAGGCGGTGACCGACAAGTCCCGTCAGACGGTGACCGACGACGGCTGGACCCTGACGATCACCAAATCCGGTGAGAATCTCGATCGCTGGCCGAGCCTGGCCAATTCTCCGGTCAGCCGTGAGGGTTTCGTCTCGGTGAAAGCCACCGCGGAACTCACCGGCCACGGCGCGCAGCGCCCCACCTCCGGCACCGTCACCCTGGGCTACCAGATCGGCTGCGCGGTGGACGTTTCCAGCGGTGTCGTGCTTGGTGTCGGCGCCACGCTCGGCGCGAGCGTCGGCATCTCGTTCACCAAGCCGCCCGGCGTCTCGGCCTCGGTGACACCGAATGTCTCGACCACGATCAAGCCCGGAACCATCGAAACCGTCACACTCGGCACCAAACCCCTGACCGAGGCACGGGCATCGATCACCGCCGAGCAGGTCCAGGTCAAGGTCGACGCCTGCGCGGGCCCGGTCAGCCTGCGCTCGTTCGCCACCGCGGCGATCTCCACGCCGACCGCCGACAACAACATCACCGTTTACGGTGACGCCCTGCAGCTGTGATGATCCCGATCCCGGTACCGTCATGCCTGTTCCGGCACGTGGTGAGCAATTCCGACCGAGACAGTGAAGCGGGTCTTCTGTGATTCGAGTGGTGATCGTCGATGACGAGGCGTTGGTGCGCTCGGGGTTCGAGCTCATCCTGGGTGCGTCCCCCGATGTCGAGGTGGTCGGGACGAGCTCCGGTGGCGGGGCTGTCGAGCTGATCGCCGAGCAGCGCCCGGATGTGGTGCTGCTGGACATCCGCATGCCCGAGGTGGACGGGCTGACGGTACTGGGTCAGGTGCGGGCCATGCCCGAGCCGCCGGTGGTGGCCATGCTCACCACCTTCGACACCGACGAGTACATCGTCACCGCATTGCGCTCCGGCGCAGCGGGATTCCTGCTCAAGGACACCGAACCCGAACAGTTGCCACAACTGGTGCGCACGCTGGCCGCCGGGGGAGTGGTCATGTCGCCGAAAGCGGCCGCGACGCTGCTGCACGCGGACAACGCGCTGGGGGCGATGGCCGCCACCGACGCCGAGGTCGCGCGCGTCGACGCGCTCACCGAGCGGGAACGCGACGTGCTCGTGCTGCTGGCCGAGGGGCTGTCCAACGCGGAGATCGGGCAGCGCATCTTCCTCAGCGTGGGCACGATCAAGGACCATGTCAGCGCCATCCTGACTAAGCTGCGCGTCGGCAGCCGGGTGCAGGCGGCGCTCGTGGCGCAGCGCGCCGGCCTGCTCACCGAACGCGAACCGGAGCGGTAATGCCGCGCACGTGGCGGCCGCCGCAGCGGGCGATCGATATCGCACTGGTCGTGCTCGCGGCGTTGGACGCCTGGCTGGGCAGCGGGCACCTCGAGCCCGAGGACCTGGTTATGGCGGTGATCGCCTGTGCCGCACTGCTGTTCCGGCGGCGCTGGCCGCTGGCGGTGTTCGTGCTGACGCTGCCTGCGGCGGCGCTGACCGACCTGGTCGTGGCCCCGGCCGTCGCGCTGTACACGGTGGCGAAGCAGTCCGGCAATCGCCTGGTGCCCATCGTGTGCGCGGGAGTGACCGCAACTGCCGCCGCGTTCGCGTTTCCGTTCATGGAGTACGTATCCAGCACCGACACCGTGGTATCCGCGGCCTACCTGATCGCGTGGGCGGCCGCGCCGGTGCTGTTCGGCCAATTGGTCCGCACCCGTGACGAACTCGCGCGGCGGCTGGTCGAGATCGAGGAGGCGCGTGACCACGAACGCCGGTTGCACGCCCAAGCGGTGCTGGCCCGCGAACGCGCCCAGATCGGGCGCGAGATGCACGACGTCGTGTCCCATCAGGTCAGCCTGATCGCGGTGCGCGCCGGGGCCCTGATGGTCTCGGCCCCCGACACCGACACCCGGGAGGCGGCCCGCACCATCCGCGGCCTGAGTGTGACCACCCTCGAGGAGCTGCGGCATCTGGTGACTCTGCTGCGCGCCTCCGGCGGCCGCACCACCGAACTGACACCCCAACCGACGCTGGCGGATCTGCGGAAGTTGGTCGAATCCAGTGGCATCGCAGTCGAATTCGACGGTACTCTGCCCACCGACGTCACCGGCGCGGCCCAACGTGCCCTCTACCGCACCGTCCAGGAAGCCCTGACCAACGTCCGCAAGCACGCCCCGGGCGCCACCGCCGAGGTCAGCTTGTGGTCGGACGCGGACATGCTGGGTGTGGTCATCACCAATACGCCGCCCACGCACAGCGCGCTGCCGCTGCCCGGCTCGGGCCACGGTCTGGTCGGATTGGCCGAACGAGCGGAACTGCTGAACGGCCAATTCCTCAGCGGCCCAACCGCCGACGGCGGATTCCGTGTCGAATTGCGGTTGCCGCGCTCTTGACCGGCTCGGCCACCGGTGATGCCCGAGTCCTTCGCGGAACTGAAATTCCCGCCGGGTGACGGGCCAGGGCCAGCCGCGTGGCGGATACCGGAGGCGACAGATCTCGGTCCACGCTGGGGCGAAGACCGCCGACTCGGCGGATGGCCTTGAGCTACGGGAGTGGTTGATGCGCAAGGTGATCGGACTCGTGCGGTATGTCCGCTGACCAGGACGCCACCGGTGTCGAGACCGGCCGCCACTCCTCGATCGCCATGCGGCTGGCGGCCGTGGCATTGCTCGTCGCCGGAACCTGCTACAGCTCCTGGGTACTCGAGAGCGTCCTAAATACCGGTGTGGATCCGGCGAATTCGTTCCTGAGCGAGCTCTACGCCGAGGGCAAGCCGCACCGCCGCGCCTTCGCGACGGCAGAACAGATCGCCGGGGCGATGGCCGCGTTCGCCGCGGTGTGCGGGCTGGTGCGCGGGCCGTGGCGGTCGTGGACCACGATCGGCTGGCTGGCGCTGCTGTGCTTCGGCGCCGCCACGATCGCCGATACGCTGTTGCCGCTGCGCGCCTGCCCGCCGGGACGGATCTGCGGCGCGGGTCGCGAGTTGTTTCCGCAGCTGCATCAGCCGCACGCGTTCACCAGCACCCTCGCCGTCACCTCGATCGCGGTCGCCGCTTTCGTCCTCACCGGCTTCGCTCGTCGATCCGGATGCTGGCCCGTGGTCCGGACGGCAGGGCTCGCCGCCCTGGTGGTCGGCATACTGGCGACGCTGTGGATGCTGGTGGGCGACAATCTGTCCGGGCATTTCGCGCTCGGTATTGCCCAGCGCGTGCAGGTTGGCTCGATCTCGCTGTGGATGATGGCCTTCGCTGTCGCGCTGTCCTCGGAGAACACGCGTGGCGGCGCTGCCGACTGAGAGTGTCGACCGCCGACTCGGAGCTTCAAAGCCCCATCGTCTCGGCCAGCATGGGCCAGGATTGATGGAGATCGTCTTCCCAGTAGCCCCACGAATGCGTGCCCGTCGGGCGGAAGTTGTAGGTGATGTTCGTGCGGCCGAGTTGCGTGGTGCGTTCGGAGAGCTTTCTCGTGCAATAGTTCGCGGCCGCTTCGATACCGCCACCGAGCACCAGCTGATCTTCGAGAAGCTTGTCGTTGTTATCGACGCTCGGGTCGGCCAAGGCGTCGTGAATGCCCGGCAGACCGGTTCCGCTGGAGATATACATGGGGAGATCTGGTAGGCGAGCCGCATTCGGGGTAGGGGTCATGTTCGCGCCATCCGGTGCCGCCGAGCGGACCCCACATATTCTCGACCTCGCCATCGCCCAAGCCGACAACGAGCTGCACCATCGACTGCCCGGTGGCTGGAAACTCGTCGATCTCCGTGCTGCCGATGAGTTTTCGGTATCGGAGTGTCAGAAATCGTCGGCGCAGCCGCAGGAACCGCCGGTGCGCAGTACGGCGGGCAGCCGGATGACCCCCGGTTCGGGCGCGCGGCCTTCGATCTGCTCGAGCAGCAGATCCACCGCCAGTTCGCCCATCTGGCGGGTGGGTTGGACCATGGTGGTCAAACCGGGGCGGGTGTATCGGGAGTATTCGATGCCGTCGAAGGCGACCACCGCGAGATCGTCGGGGACCCGTAGCCCCGCATCGTAGGCGGCGCGCTGCAAACCCATGGCTTGTAGATCGCTGGTGACGAAGATGGCCGTCGGCGCTAGCGGGCCGCCGGTCAATTCGGCGAGAGACCGATAGCCGGCAGCGCCGCCGAAATCGGTGCGCACGATCGCGCCCTCGGGTAATCCGGCTGCCGCCAAGGCATTTCGATACCCCTGCACTCGTTCCTCGGCGGTGGAGACATGCGGTCCGCTCAGACACGCGATGTGGCGGTGGCCGTGGCCGATGAGGTGTGCCACGGCTTGCTCCGCCCCCACGACCGAATCGCAGAGCACGTGGGTGCAACGGTTCGGGTCGATAATGCGGTCCAGGGCGACCAGAGCCATCCCCGCTTGATCGCAGGCATCGGCGATCCCGGTCTCCCATGCCGAGGAGATCGCCAGCAGCCCTTCGACGCGCCGGTCGATGAACGAGCGGACATAGGCTTGCTCACGGGCCGGATCTCCGGCGGCGTTGCCGACGAACAAGGGATAGCCGCGCGCGAAGGCGGCTGCCTCGATGATGGCGGCGAGTTCGGCGAAGAACGGGTTGGCGCCGTCGGGTATCACCATGCCGAGCGCGTGACCACGGTTGGTGCGCAGGCTCCGCGCGGACATATTGGGCCGGTAGCCCAGTTCGGCGATGGCGGCTTCGATGCGCGCCCGGGTCGCGGGGGCGACCTGACGTGGCCCGCCGTTGAGCACGTAGCTGACCAGCGCGGGCGATGTACCCGCCAGTCGAGCCACATCGGCCCGGGTGACTGCCATCGAGTTATCTCCTTGTCGCGCAACATCTAAGCATCGAACCGGTCATCCACCGAACTGGGCTTGACAGCACATGACCCACGTCACACACTACTCATCAACTCGTGTTGATCAACACGAGTTGATACTACGAACCACATGAGGTCGTTCAACGATGCACGCACGATTTCGCCGAGCGCTGATACCTTTCGCCCTGATCGGCACGGTCGCCACACTGGTGACCGGCTGCGGCCGAGGCGGGGATTCCGGCCCCCAGGAGTTCAAGATCGCAATAGTCACCAGGAATTTCACCAACCCGTACTGGGCGGCCCTGCGCGACGGTGCGATGGCCGAGGGAGCGAAGCTCGGGGTGAAGGTCACCGTGCAGGCGGGGCAGTCCGAAACCGACGCCGACGGCGAGAACGCTCAGATCTCCACCATGGCCGCACAGGGTTACGACTGCTTCGGCGTGGTCCCGGTCAACGGCACGAACGTCATCACACCGCTGACGGCGGTGGCGCGTAAGAAGATTCCGATTCTCAACCTCGACACCCAGATCGATGCGAAGGCCTCCGAGGCTGCGGGCGTCTCCTACGCCAGCTTCATCGGCTCCGACAATCTCGATGCCGGTCGGACCGCTGGGCAGAAGATGCTCGAGGCCCTGGGCGGCAGCGGGAAAGTCGTCATCCTGCAAGGTATCGCGGGCGAACAGAACGGTATCAACCGCGACAAGGGTTTCAGCGAGGCCGTGGCGGGCAAGCTCGAGATCGTACAGAAGGCCCCCGCCGACTACGAGCAGGACAAGGGCCTTCAGGTCACCGAGGCGATCCTGCGCGCGCATCCCGATATCACCGGCATCTTCTCCGCCAATGACACCATGGGACTCGGTGCGGCACAGGCGATCAAGAACGCCGGTAAGTCGGGGCAGATCAAGGTGATCTCCGTCGATGGCATTCAGGCCGCGCTCGAGGCGGTCAAAACCGGCGCGCTGTTCGGCACGGTGACCCAGTACCCCTACGCCGAGGGCCAACTCGCGGTGCAGGGCTGCCTGGCGCAGCACCAGGGCAAGAAGGTACCCGAGCGGGTGGTAGCCCCCATCGCGTTCATCGGCAAAGACAATGTCGAACAGCAGATCTCGGCGTTCCCGCGCCCGATCGTCGCCTTCGACAACCCGATCGAAGGGCTACTGAGCAAGTGACGGCAACCGCAGTCGCGCCGTCCGGCCCCCGTGAGCGGGCCGGGCGTGCGGAGATCCTCTCCCGGATAGCGGAATTCGCGGCTCCGCTGGCGCTGGTGGTGCTGTGGGTGGCGTTCTTCATCGCCACCCCGTACTTCCTGACTCTGGACAATATCGGCGATCTGCTGGTCGCCTCGACCATTCTGACCGTGCTGGCGCTGGGTCAGCAGTTCGCCATCACCGCCGGTGGAATCGATCTGTCGGTCGGGGCCAATCTACCTTGGGCCGCAGCGATTCTCGGGTATCTCACCGCCCACGGCTATGCGCTGCCGGTCGGTGTCGCCGCCGCGGTTCTCGGCGGGCTGGCGGTCGGCGTGATCAACGGTCTGCTGGTGGGGCGATTGGGGATGACCGACTTCGTGGTCACCCTCGGCATGTTGAGTGTGCTCAACGGCATCACGCTGTTGTTGACCCACGGCAATACCGAAGCGGTGAGTTCGCGGTTCCTGCAGACACTCGCGCTCGACGGTGTCGGTCCCGTGCGCTGGTTCTGGCTGCTGGCACTGCTGGCGGCGCTGGTCGTGGCGGGGATCATCTTCCGCACCCGGATCGGCACCCACCTGCTGGCGACCGGCGGCCGCCTGGAGGCCGCCCGCGATACCGGTATCGCGGTGAACCGGATTCGGCTGTTCGCCTACGCCATGTCCGGATTGCTCTGCGGCATAGCCGGTGTCATGCTGGTCGCGCGCAATGGCGGCGCGGATCCCTCGCTGCAGACCACCTATCTGCTGAGCTCGATCGCCGCCGTGGTGCTCGGCGGTTCCTCGCTGTCCGGCGGCAAGGCGTCGGTGCTCGGAACGGTCTGCGGTGCAGTGCTTTTCACCTCGCTGATCAACGGGTTCACCATTCTCGGTATCTCGCAGTACTTCCAGCCGGTCGCGGTCGGCGCGGTGCTGCTGCTCGCCGCGGGCATCTCCCGCTTCCGAAAGTAGGGCAGGACATGACGATTCCGCTGTTGGAGGCCCGGGATCTCACCAAATCGTTCGATTCGGTGCGGGCGCTCGCCGGGGTGACCATGACGATTCCGGAGGGTGAGGTCACCGCGTTGGTCGGTGACAACGGCGCGGGCAAATCTACCCTGGTGCGCTGCCTCACCGGTGTGCAGTCACCCGATACCGGGCAGATCCTGTTCCGCGGCGAGCCGGTCCGGCTACGCTCGCCCGAGGACGCCCGGCGCATGGGCATCGAGACCGTCTATCAGGATCTCGCGCTCATCGACGATCTGACCGTGTGGCAGAACCTGTTTCTCAATCGGGAGCTTGTCCATCCGCTGGGCATTGTCAATCGCAGGGCCATGATCGCCCGCAGCGGCGAGATCCTGCGCGAGCTGGATGTGGACGTGCCGTCGGTGCGTTCCACCGTGCGCCGGATGAGCGGTGGCCAGCGCCAGAGCATCGCCATCGCGCGCGCGGTGGCGTGGGGCAAGTCCATGGTGATCATGGACGAGCCGACCGCCGCCCTCGGCGTGCGCGAGACCGCCGCTGTGGAACAGCTGGTGCGCGGCCTGCGCGAGCGGGGCATCACCGTGCTGATCATCAGTCACGACCTCGATCAGGTCATGCGCATCTGTGACAATGTGGTGGTGCTGCGGCGCGGCAGATCTGTTGCCGCCCACCGCATCGACGAGGTGGATGGCGACCGGCTGGTCGCGCTCATCACCGGCGCGGCGCCCGGCAATCTCGATACCGTCGCGGAGGCGGCCTCGTGACGGTGGTGGTGCTCGGGTCGGTCAATCACGACGTGGTGTGCGAAGTGTCGCGGTTGCCCGGCCCCGGGGAGACGATCCTCGCCGCCGAGACGCGAACCAACCTGGGCGGCAAGGGATCCAATCAGGCGGTTGCCGCGGCCAAGGCCGGCGGGCAGGTCGAATTCGTGGCCAGGGTCGGTGAGGACCCGGATCCCTCCTTGCGGAAATCGCTGTGCGAGTACGGCGTCGGGCTCGAGGCGGTCGTGGAGGTACCCGGTGCTCGCACGGGCACGGCCTACATCAGCGTCGCCGCGGGTGAGAATCAGATCGTCGTCGATCCCGCCGCGAACTTCCGATGGGAGTCCGACGCGGAGCTCGACTCTTCGGTGGCGGCGGAGTTGATCGCGGCCGCCGAGGTGGTGGTGGCGCAATTGGAGGTGCCGGTCCGGGTGGTGCGGTGGACCGCCCGGCATGCGCGGCGGTTCATACTCAATGCCGCACCGGCCTCCAGCCTGCCCGCGGAGTTGCTGCGCCGATGTGATCCCTTGATAGTCAACGAATCCGAGCTGGCCGGTCTGACCGGCGAGGTGGCCACGACGCCGCGGCAGGCCTTCGATCAGGCGCGTGCCCTGTGCCTGGACGGTGTCCCCGCGGTGGTCGCCACGCTGGGCGCGGCCGGAGCCGTCTGGGTTCGGCGCGACGGTCCGTCGACGGTGGCGGGCGGTCATCAGCCCGCGCCCCGGATTCATTCGACCGATTCCACCGGGGCCGGAGACGCCTTCGTCGGTGCGCTCGCCACTGCGCTCGCCGAGGGCGGCGATCTGCCCTCCGGGGTCGCCTTCGCGACCGCGGCCGCCGCGCTCGCCGTCCAGGCCGCCGGCACCCATACCGCCTACCCGACCCGCGACCGGATCACCGCCGCGCTCTCCGCCGTCCCACCGGCCCGTGAGTTCGCCTGATCCGCGCTGTCCACCAAAGGAATTCGACCGATGCGTACCTCCGGGATCATCCATGCCGACCTGCAGTCGGCCCTCACCAATCTCCGCCACACCGACCTCTTCGCCGTCAGCGACTCCGGGCTCCCGGTGCCGGTCGGCGTGCCGGTCATCGACCTCGGAATCAGCTACGGCTTCCCGCGTTTCGAGCCGATACTCGACCTCATCCTCACCGAGGTCACCGTGGAAGCGGCCTGGGCCAGCCGCGACGTGACCGACCACAACCCGGAAGCCGCCACATTCCTCGCTGGCCGTCTCTCCCCGGAATTGCTCGATCACACCGGCTTCAAGGCGCGAATCGCCGACTGCCGCTTCGTAGTCCGTACCGGCGAGGCACGGCCCTACGCGAACGTGCTGCTGCGAGCGGGAGTGCCCTGGCTGTGAGCCGGGCCCGCTGCTGTCCGCGTGGACGGGGCGGTGCTATCGGATGAGGATGTTGACCATGAATACGGCCAGGCCGAGCGCGGTGTTGCCCACGCCGATCGCGGCTGCTCGCCAGCGGGTGTAGCCACCGCTGCGGGCGGCCAGCACGCCCCAAACGAAGAGCAGGATCATGTTCAGCACCATGGTCCAGGTGGTGAAGCCGGAGGTCACCGAGCCGTCGGAGCGGACGATGTCGTCGGGCCACTGCCGCAGGTGAGCCAGGATCAGCAGGAGAATCGTGGGGACACAGGCGATCATGAGGGGGATGCCGGTGAGGAGGGTGCGGCCCAGGTCCAGCCAGAAGCCCGACTGTGAGTCGATGCTGTGGGTGGACACGTGCTGGCCGTAGCTGCGGGTGATCGCGGCGATGGCAACGCTGACGCCCACCCACAGCGCGGAGTGGAGGGGGCTCTGGCCCAGCGGCATCGCCGCGACGATGACGCTGGCCAGCACCGTCCCGACGACGCCGCCGTAGATGTCGTTTGCCTGTAGCTGCACGGTTGCGGAGTGTACTGCCTACTGTGCCGGGGAGCTGGTGGCCGACGTCGATGGCTTGCGCCATGCCGGAATCGACAGATACGTCGCCGCCCGCAGCAGCCACTCGACCGGGCCGTAGGTGTGGCGGTGCAGCCACCACGCGCTGAGCCATACCTGGGCGGCGAAGGTCGCCGTGGCGATCGCGACGACTCCCGCGACGGGAACCTTTCCGGCCAGGGCCAGACCGTAGCCGGTGTAGAGGAGCATCATCACGATCGATTGCCCGATGTAGTTGGACGCCGCCATCCGACCGGCCGGGGCCAAACGGGCCACAGCTGCGGCCCACGGGGAGCGGGTCAGCGCGACCAGTCCCGCGATGTAGCCCAGAGTCATGAAGGGGTTGGCGAGTTCCTGCACGAGGGGCCAATAGGCGGGTGTGCCATCGCGTTCCACCGAGTACGCGAAGGTGAGCAGCGAAACCGGTGCGCCCACACCGAAGCCCAGCGCCATGGCGCGGGATGTCCAGCGCCGCAGCAGCTCCGGATCCTCGAACAGGCGGCGCTTGCCGGCCGCCAGGCCGAGCAGGAACATGCCCAGCGCGGGCACACCCTGGGTGAGCCAGGTGAGCAGCATGAAGTGCGGGGCGCTGGTCAGCTGCGCGTGCAGGGTTTCGGTGAAACTGCCGGTGAAGCCGTTGTTTCCGGCGAGGCCGGAGTCCTTTCGGAACATGGCGTCGCCGCCGAGGACGAACATCAGCAGTAGATAACCGAGATACAGCAGCAGCCCCGTGACGAGGGCGGTCAGCGGCCGAATCTTGCGCAGCACCACCAGGATCACGCACAGCACCGCGTACAGGGTGAGAATCTCGCCGACCCACAGCGCCATCACGTGGGCCAGGCCGAGCAGGAACAGCGCCAGACTGCGGCGCAGCAGTCGTGGCACCGCGGGGACTCCGGCGCGCTCGGCCGCGGCCATCTGCAGGGTGAACGAGTAGCCGAACAGGAACGCGAACAGCAGATAGAACTTGCCGGTGAACAACGCGTCCACCAAGCCTTGGCAAATGCGATCCAAATCGCCGCCGCCCGTGAAGCTCTGATCGCCGGCGCCCCAGCCGGGCGCGAACAATACCGTCGCTGCGATGACGGTATTGACCACGACGATCCCGTAGAGGGCGAACCCGCGCAGGATGTCAAGCTCGCCGATGCGTCCGCCGCCGGGCGCGGCGACCGGCGTATTCATCGCGTCCGCCATGGGTTCTCGGCTCCTGTTGATCGATTCCCGGACCGGCTCACCGAGTGATCGGCGCGGCGCGGTGGTCGGCCAGCACCTGCTTGCTGCCATCGGGCGCGGTGCAGGTGAGATTGACCGCGTGGGGCCCAAGGCGCATCTTCGTCAGCACCAGCGTGACCGTGCCGTCCGCGGCGGCCTTGCCGGATACCGATTTCCCGGTCGAGACATCGTGCAGCGTGCAGGCCGAGTTGGGGTGCGCGCCGGCCGCGCGTGCGGTGATCGTGTTGTCCTTGGCGCCCTTGATGGTCACGGCCGGTGCGGCCGAGGCCGGGGCGGCGGCGATCGCCACGGCGGTTGCGGCCGTGGCGAATCCGGTGGCGAGCAGCAGAATCTTCTTGGTCATCATCGTCATTCCTCGTGAAGCGTCCGGGCCGGGCGTGCGCCGGGTCACCAGCTGTCGTCGTCGAATCCGCCGAATCCGCTCTGCTCGTGGGTGTCGTTGGTCCCATGGGCGTCGGCGGAGGCGGTGTGGGTGTTGTGTCCGCTGAAGGCATTGCTGATTCCCTGGAAAAGCAGCGCTCCGCCCGCGACGCCCACTGCGGCCGAGCCTGCGGTGGCCAGAAATCCGCCGGGCCCTCGGCGACCGGACTGCTCGGGCGCGGCACCCCCGAATCCACCGGCCTGACCGGGTGCGCCGCCGAACCCGCCGGCTGCGCCCGCCGGAACCGCGGCATTGCCGGGTCCCTGCTGCGAGGGCTTTCCGAACAGGTTCGCCAGGAACCCGCCGCCAGGCCGGTCCGCGGGCGCCTGCTGCTGCGCGAGCCGACCGTTCAACTCCGCGAGCTGTGCCTGCGCCTGCTGCAGGGCCTGCTCCTGCAGGATCACGGCCTGCGCCAGCACGTACAGCGCGTCGGGCTGGGAGGCGATGAGCCGCTGCACGGCCTCGGCGGCCTGCGGGTCCTTGGTCACCGGCTGCGCGGCGCGAATGCGCTCGGCCAGATTGCCGATGAGCTGCTGTTCGGTGTGGTCCATGCGATCTCCAATCCGTGGAAGGTCTGGAAACCAACGTATGAACCCCGCGCCCCGGCAACCATCCGCCGAGAGTCCGGAACCGGCCCGCCGGGTGGCTGGCGCCCGGTCGGGCGTCGCAGCCGCGTGGCGGGTTCCCTCCACAACGCGGGTACCGCACGATGGTCGGACCCGAGCGCGGAAAGGAAAGCGCGGAAAGGAATAGGAATGTCCACGGAATCGGAGTCCAGGGTTTCCCTCGCGGTCGCGGAAGGCGAGCACTTGGAACTGTTCCGAAAGGAGTTGCAGGAAGCCTTCACGCAAGCGTTCGTCGAACAGTCGGGCCACCCCGTGGACGAGCCCATTCCATCGGATGATGATGTGCTGAAGGTCTTTTCGTCGCCGGGTGCGGCGATCTATCACATCCTGCTGAACGAGAAGCGAGTCGGCGGCGCGGTGGTGACCATCGATGGCGAAACGAACCGCAACTCCCTCGACTTCTTCTACGTATCACCGGGACTTCATGGCCGCGGCGTCGGCCACGCGGCCTGGAAGGCCATCGAAGCCCAGTACCCCGAAACCGAGGTATGGGAACTCGGTACACCCTACTTCGAGAAACGCAACATCCATTTCTATGTCAACAAATGCGGATTCCATATCGTTGAATTCTTCAACCGGAACCACCCTGATCCGCATGACCGGGACGGGGATGACCAGATGGCTGGGCATCTCCCGGAAGAGGACGACGGATTCTTCCGGTTCGAGAAAGTCATGAAACATTAGCCTCGATCCTTCTCGCGGAGGGGGTGGAAACCAGCCGTTCGGCCGATGCCTCCCCCCGTTCGGCGGATAGACGTCGAGAAGGAAGTCCGGCGAGTATCGACGCGAGGAGCGCAACCCACAATTAGGACCAGGGACAAGGACCTCGAGCATGATCAATACCGCGAAGGCCAACGCATCCACCCGTGACACTGCCTCGAACGTTGTGGGCGGCATCGATATCAGCATGCTCGTCACCCGCGTCGGCTTCGGCGCCCTGCTGTTCGTGCATGGCAGCCAGAAGCTGTTCGGCTGGTTCGGTGGCGCGGGCCTGGATGAGGCGGCGCAGGCCTTCGATGAGTGGGGCTATAACCCAGGCAAATTCTTCGCGACCTTGGCCGGGCTGAGCGAGATCACCGGCGGACTGCTGTTGGCGCTGGGGTTGCTGACTCCGCTGGGCGCCGCCATCGCGCTGGGCACCATGGTGAACGCCGTGTACGTCAACCGGGGTGGTGGTCTCGATACGTGGGAGGCGCCCTTGCTCTACCTTCTCGCCGCGGTGGCGCTGGCCTTCGCCGGTCCGGGGCGCCTCTCGTTGGATCACGGTCGTCCGTGGCAGTGTCAGGGTCTGGTTTGGGGCGCCGGTGCGGTCGCGCTGGGGGTAGCGGCCGCGCTGATAACGCTCGTTGTGAAGTAGGCGGCGGTAAATTCCGACGCCCCAGAGAGGAATATCTACTGTGACCAAACGCTCGACTACGCCTCGATCGGGCATCGCCCGCCTCGGGGCCCTCCTTGTCGGGTCCGTTCTGCTGTCTGCGTGTCTTGCGGGTTGTGGCGGCGGCAGCACACCACGACAGGGTGATGGGCGTCCTGCCGAAGAGCAGGCGGTCGGCATGGTTCCTGGTGCCCCACTGGTGGATCCGCCCGATCTCAACCCGGCGACCCCCGGCGACCTCACCGTCCAGCTCAGAGTGACCGAGCAGGACGTGATGATCTCGGGCAAAAAAGTGCGCGCGGAAACCTACAACGGCAGCCTCGTCGGACCAACCCTGCACGCGGCTCCCGGTCAGCGTGTCACCTTGCAACTGATCAACGAACTCGGCACACCGACCAACTTGCACTTCCACGGGCTGCACGTGTCCCCGGAGGGGAACTCCGACAACGTCTATCTGTCCAACCAGCCTGGTCAGACCCTGACCTACCAACTCGACATCCCTGCGGACCACGCACAGGGGACGTATTGGTATCACGCGCACGAAATGTGCGCGGGGAAGGGCCAGTCGACGCACACGATGTCGATGACCGATACTCCGGCGACGGCTCGCTGCGACGGGACCGAGAGCCAGGTCGGGGCGGGTCTGTCGGGAACCATCATTGTCGGGGACGTGCGCGAATCGTTGCCGGCGGCCTACCGCGGGGTCACCGCACATACCTTGGCGCTCAAGGACACCCAGATCAGTAAAGACAACTCGATCGTCTACCCCGAAGGCGTCCTCGAGCCCCGAAACCCGACGGTTCGCTTGGTCAACGGGCAATACCAGCCCACGATTACCCTGAAAGCCGGGGAAACCCAGCTGTGGCGAATCGCCAACGAGGGCTACGCCATCGTCTACGACCTCCAACTCGACGGCGCTACCTTCACCGTCGTCAGCGAAGACGGGACCCCGGTCGCGGCACCGACTCAGGCCACCCACCTGTTGATGCCGCCCGGCTCACGCCGCGACGTCCTCGTCACCGCTGGAGCCGCCGGATCGACCTGGCTCAGAACCCTCCCCTACGTGACCGGACCGCCCGGCGGCAGCGGCGACGAATACCCCGACACCCCCCTCATGAAAGTCGATGTCGCGCAAAGCGACACGGGACCGGCCGCCACCGGTCCGGCGGGCATGGCCGCCTCGCCCCGGATCGACGGGCCGATACCCGGCTCACTGCCCGACATGTCCAAAGAACCCGTCGCCCAATCCCGAAACCTCGAACTGAACGACAACGGCGAATCCGACTTCTACATCAACGGCAAGATGTTCGACCACCATTCGCCGACCTTCACGACACCGGCCACGCTCGGGACAGTCGAGGAATGGACGCTCACGAACATCAGTACCCACCAGAATCATCCATTCCATCTCCATACCGCACCGTTCCAGGTTCTCAGCATGAACGGCGTCGCCCCGCCATCCATCGACTACAAGGACGTCGTGAACGTGCCTGCCGCAGTCGATGGCGTACCCGGGAAAGTGGTGATCCGGATTCGTTTCGCGGATTACCCCGGCAAATGGAACTTCCACTGCCACGTCACCGGACACGAGCAGAACGGAATGATGGGCTACATGAACGTCATCGCCGCCGGCGCAACCGGGTAGGCGGCAGCTCCCGCGATATGGCTGGTCGGCTGAATCACTAGTCTTCCGAGAGGTATTCGCCGATGACGGCGAGGTTTGCGGCGCGGTGGCGGTGGGCGGTGTCGCCGAGTGCCGCCGCGACCGCGGCCACCAGTCCCTCGGCCAGGATGACCTGGGGGATTCGGCTGGTTACCGTGACCTCGTCCTGGAAGGTCATGTCCGGCATGCCGGTTACCAGGATCAAGCCCGCGAGCGCGGTCACCGGTGATCGTGCGAAGGACGTCATTCCGATCACCGTCGCGCCGCCCGCGCGGGCCAGTTCGGCGGCCCGGAGGCTGGGTGTGCTGGATCCGCTTCCGGTGACGATCAGCGCTACGTCGGTGGGGCCCAGCATGCGGGCGGCGATGTGCTGGCTCATCACGTCGGCCGGGGCCGAGGCGCGCAGGCCCAGCGACATCAACCGGGTGGCGATGGTTTGCGCGACCGGCAGCGACAATCCGTTGCCGACCACGAGAACCGTTGCGGCGGTGTGGATCTTCGCGACAGCGGCCGTCACCGCGGTGTCGTCGAGCAATGCGGTCATCGCCGGAATGGCCGCCGCCGTATGGGCGAACGTAGCCCGCACGGTGCCCGCCGCGCCCTCCAGTTCGGGGGCTGCGTCGGCGGTGAGCGCCGCTTCCCGGGCCAGGACCATGCGCAGTTGCTGATATCCGGTGAATCCCAGGCTCTGACAGGCCCGCACCACCGTCGCCCGCGAGGCTCCGGCGGCGTCGGCGACCTGCTGGGAGGACATCTCCACCACGGCGGCGGGCCGCTCGCTGAACACCTGCGCCACATTGCGTTCCGCGGGCAGCATCGACGGGGCGAGCGAACGGATGTGCGCCAGTACCTCTCCCGGCCGCAGCGCCGCCGGGTTCACGCCCGCCACCGGCCGGTCACGAGCTTGGTGCGGATGCGTCCCGAGATCTGGTCTATCACCATCGTCACTCCCACCACCACCAGGAACAGCGTGCCCACCGTGGACCAGTTCCGATACTGCACATTCTGCACCAGCATGGACCCGATGCCGCCGGCACCGATCAGCCCGAGAATCGCCGACGCGCGGACGTTGATCTCGAAGCGGTACAGCCAGAACGCGAACACCGCCGGCGCGACCGCGGGCCACAGTCCCCACCGGATCACCTGCGCCTGCGAGGCACCGCAGGTGCGGGCCGCCTCCATGGCGCCGAGGTCGGCGGCCTCCATCGCCTCGTAGCCCCATTTGCCCAGGCTGCCGATCGTGCGCACGCCGATGGCGAGCGCGCCGGTGAAGGGGGTGAGTCCGGTGACGGACAGGATGACCACTGCGATCACGATCTCCGGTACCGCGCGCAGCAGGCCGAACACCCCGCGCAGCGGAAGCCGCAGCCAGAGCGGCGCGAGGATCGATGTGGCCGCGAACGAGAGCGGGAAGGAGACGACGATCCCCAGAATCGTGCCCAGCCAAGCCATTTCGACGGACTTCGCGGTGGCGGCGAAGGCGTCGCCGAACGCGGCCCAGTCCGGCGGCAGCAGCATCAGCCGCAGATAGTGCACGAGACTCGACGGGAAATCCGCCAGCCGATCCCATTTGATCTTCGTATGCGCGACGGCGGCCAGGACGATCAGCGTCAGCGCCACCCACGCCGCGTGTGACGCCCAGCGCCGGGGCGGATCGGGCCGCACCGCAACGGGTTTGGTGGTCACGGGGGTCGCGGTCGTGACACCTGCCGTCGGTTCTTCGTGGCCGTTCGGGTCGCTCATGCCAGCAGCCTCTTCCGAACCTGCACCGACACGGCCTCGATGGCCACCACGACGACCAGGATCTCCAGAATGATCAGTGACAGCTCGTGATACCGGTAGAAGCTGCGCACCTCGTCGATCAGCATCCCGAGCCCGCCCGCGCCGACGAGCCCCAGCACCGCCGAGGAGCGCACGTTCGTCTCCAGCACGTACAGCGTGTGAGAAGCGAAGGCGGGCAGGATGTCCGGCATGATCGCGGCCCGGTTGGCCTGGGTGTAGGTGGCGCCCGCGGCGAGGGCCGCCTCCTGCCCGCCGCGCTCGACGGCATCGAGGGCCTCCGACACCAGTTTCACCAGGATGCCCAGATTGAACAGCACGAGCGCGAGAATGCCCGGCAGCGCCCCGATGCCGACCATCGACACCAGTACCGCTGCCGACATCAGGTCCGGGATCGCGCGAATCACGTTCATCACCAGGCGAACCGCGCCGAGCCGCCCGGCGTTCGGATTGGTGATACGGGAGGCGAGAAAGCTCAGCGGAAACGAGATCAGCGCGCTGACCGCGGTCGCGATGATCGCCATCTGCAGTGTCTCGAGCAACGGTGCCACGGTCTCGGGGAAGAACCAGTAGTCCGGCTGCAGCAGTTCCCCGATCTTCGCGGATCCGTTGCGCCAGTTGGCGATGATGTCGGACAGATTGCCCTGCACCCCGATCCAGGAGGCCGCCGTGGCCGCCAGGACGACGGCGAACACCGCCCAGCCCCGCCAGGCGGTGCGGGGCTTGTGCGGACGTACGGAATCGACTGTCATAGTTCCGCTTTCGCGTCCATCACGTCCTCGCCGGTGAGCGAGCGGCCGTAGATGCGTTCGAACACGGTCTCGTCGGCGGCCGCGGCGGGACCGTCGAAGACCACCCGGCCCTCCCGCAGTCCGATCAGCCGGTCGCTGTAGCGGCGGGCCAGGTCCAGGAAGTGCAGGTTCACGACGACGGTGATGCCGAGGTCGGCGTTGATCCGTTGCAGGTCCCGCATGACGACGTGTGAGGTGGGCGGGTCGAGCGAGGCGACCGGCTCGTCGGCGAGGATCACCTTCGGCTGCTGGGCCAGGGTACGGGCGATGGCGACCCGCTGCTGCTGGCCGCCGGAGAGGTTCGCGGCCCGCTGGTAGGCCTTGGCGACGATCTCGACGCGTACCAGCGCCCGCATCGCCAGCTCGACATCTTCGGCCCGCCACGCGCCGAGCAGGCTGCGCCAGGTCGGGGTGTCGTGTAGGCGCCCCATCAGCACATTGTTGAGCACGGTGGTGCGCTGGGCCAGGTTGAAGCTCTGGAAGATCATCCCCACGTCGGCGCGCAGGTCGCGAAGCTCCCTGCCGTGCAGCATCTTTCCGTCCGAGGATCGCAAAGTCCGCTGGCCCACGGTGATCCGGCCGGAGGTGGCCGGAACGAGCCCGTTGACCGCCCGGATGAGCGTGGATTTGCCCGCGCCGGACAAGCCGACCACGGCGACCATCTCGCCCGGTGCGATCGACAGGCTCACGCCGTCCAGGCCGGTATAGCCGTTGGGGTAGCGCACGCAGATATCGTCGAGGACGATGCCCGCGGCATCGGAGGTGTTCATGCGCCGGTGACTCCCTTACCGAAGGATCGGGCCTACTTGCCGATCGAGTCCGCCGTCGTCTTGGCCTGCATCAGCGCGGCCGGGTCGGCGGGCTTCAGTCCGGTGATCTGATAGATATCGGTGAGCGCCTGCACGCCTTCGGGTGTGCCCGCGTAGTCCAGCATCGCTTGGCGAATCTTGTTCTGCCACTCGGAGTTCAGTTTGCTCGTGATCGATACGCCGTCATTGGGCACCTCGTCGGTGAGCGCGAAGACGACGAGCTTGGTCTTCACATCCGGGGTGTCCTTCAGCAGCGTGGTGCGGGCATCCCAGTAGGAGACGCCGACCTCGTCGTCGCCCTTGAGCACCGCCTGCACGGCGGCCGGGTGGCTGCCGACCCGGGTGAGCTCGGTGTCATTGCGGATATCCAGCCCCGCGGCCTTCAGCGCCGCCGCCGGATAGATGTATCCCGCCGACGAACCAGATTCCAGCGCAACCATTTTCGTGCCCTTGATCTTGGCGATCGTGTCGAGGCCCTTGGGTCCGTTGCCGGGCGCGGTGCCGTTGCAGTACAGCAGGCCCTTGCTGTCGGGCGCGGGGGCGTCGGCGCAATACTTCGACGGATTGTTGGTGTAGAACTGGGCCGCGTAGGTGATCTTGCCCGCCCGCACGCTCTGCAGTGACGGTACCGCCTGATACCGCAGGCAGGCCTGCACCATCTGCAGGGGCGGCAGCATGGCGATCTGGGCTTGCCCGGCGCCGATCGCCTCGACGGCGGCCTGATAGTCCTGGGTGATCACGCCCTTCACCGGAATGCCCAGGCGCGCGGTGAGCGCCTCTTCCAACGGTTTCACGCTCTGCACCAGCTTGTTGGCGTCGCCGGAGGGCACCAGCGCGAGGGTGAGCTTGGTGGGTGCGGCCGCGTTCGCCTCGGCAGTTCCTGTGCAGGCGTTCGGGGCCGTACCGGAACCGGTGGTGGCCGTCGTGGATTCGTGTGCGCCACAACCGGACAGCAGTGCCGACGCGGTGGCGAGTGCTGCGACGAGACAGGGGATTCGGTGCCGAACGTTCATGGTTCCTTCTTCATTGCCGACCGCTGGGCATCGGACCCGGTGGTCCAGCGGGAAATTCGGGAGTACAGCGCCTCGAAGCCGGGCCCCGACAGGTCGGGACTGCCGCCGCCGCGGCCGAAGCGGTCGATATGGGCGGTGGCGCAACCCATCTCGTGCGGGATGTGCAGGTCGTTGGCCCAGATATCGCCGATCGACATCAGGCTGGCCGGGTCACCGTCGCCGAGCAGGTCTGCGACGATGCCGCGTAGGCCGTCGGGTTTGCCCGCGTCGGTGACGATCTCGTCGAAGACGCCGGTGAGGCCGAGGACGTCGAGGGTCTCCAGCACGCCCGGTTTCGGCGCGTTGGTGACCAGTACCGCGCGTGTGGGCAGACCGGTGAGGAACTCGCGGAGCCCGGCGGGGGCGTGCACCGACAGGATTCCGGCGGCCAGGTCGGCGCGGCTGGCGTGGTAGCACTCGTTCAGCGCGGCGGGATCGAGTTCCGCCGCCCCGAGGGCCTGCACGAAGTAGTAGCCGTCCGGATAGCCGTCGATCCGGCCCGCCAGGAAATCACGCAGCTCGGATTCGATACGCGCGGACAGGGTTTCGCTGGCGCGTGCGGCGATGTACCGGGCATAGCTCCACACGGGATCGTCACCGAGGCAGATCGTGCCGTCGAAATCGATAACCAGGGTTCGCGGCGGGAGCACACCAGAAATCTAGCCACCCCATGGTCGTTTCGTCCATGGTTTGGCGTGTTACGAAACAAGCGTTCATCCAGCATTCACATGCGCGGGCGGGCAGGTGACCGGTGCGGGGCGGCTTATCGTGCGGGATGGGGAGATTCGGGCGCGTCGGCGGGTGCGGAGGTGAGCCCGGTGCAGGAAGCCGAGCCCGATCAGTCCGGCGGTGGCGGTGGCGAGGCCGAACTCCCAGCCGGGAGGTATCCAGGTGAGGGACAGGGCGGCGTGGTCGGTCCTGGCGGGGATGTCCACGGTGAGGAAGGCTCCGGAGACGGTGGTGTGCGGGATTTCCGTGCCGTTCAGGGTGATTCGGTAGCCGGGCCAGGCGAGGCGAGAGAAGACGATGCGGCCGCCGGATTTGGAGGTGACGCGGGCCGTGGCGGTGGAGCCATCGGCGGATGCCTCGGCGACGGTGACATTCTTCGTGTGGGCGATGGCGCCGTTCGTCTCGGAGATCGGACCGGTTTCGCGTTCCAGGACGGCGATGAAGCGTTCGTGGCCCGGGCAGGGCACCCACTTCCAGCCGGAGGGCGCGGGTTCGGCGCCGGCGTTGGGGTACTGGGCGCGGTGCAGGACTACGCGATCGACCTTCATCAGGTCGACAACCCTTGCGCCGGTGGAGGGTTCGGTGTCGAAAATGCGGCGGAGGGCGTCGGGGCAGGTACTGCCGTCCCAGGACATGCACAGCAGGGCGCTGAAGGCGGCGTGGCCGACGGGGGTGTAGGCGTTGACATAGCGGCGGCCGACGGCCTTGGCGTAGCTGCCGATGGCGAGCGAGCCGTAGGCGCGGTCGAGGCTCTTGTCGGCGGGGGCGATGAGGGCGCGGTCCGCGAGTTGCAGTGTGAGACCGGGGAATTCGGGGAAGGCGGCGGACATGTCCGAGCGCTTCTCGGGGAAGTGGTAGGACATCGGTGTCTCGGGCGCGGCTTTCACCTGGGCGAAGGCGATGGGGAACATAGCCAGGACGGTCAGCGTGCAGGCGAGCGCGATGCCCCTCGAGCGGGCGGCCCACAGCACGCCCGCACCGAGGGCGGCCACCGCGGCCGCCGCGATCAGGTGCCGCGGCCACAGATCCGGCGCGGCCGAGAACGAGCGCACCAACAGCACCCCGATCAGGACCGCGGCCGCGATCCGCCGACGTCGCGCGGCGCTGAAATCGCCATGGCGGCTGAGTAATACGCACACCAGCACGAGCAGGCCGACCGCCACCATCGGCAGCACTCGGGCCGGCCAACGCAGCGGGCCCACCGCGCCCGGTCCGGCCGTCCACATCAGCATGCCGCCGGCGAAGAGAGCGATCCCGCTGTATTCGCGGGCATTTCGGCACACCGCGGGCCAATCGATGAAGGCGAGCGCGGGAACCAGGAACCAGGCGATGTACACCATGGGCAACGGTTGGACGAAACCCCACCAGCCCTCGAAAGCCGGTGTGGTGCTGGGCAGGCTGGCGTTCAGCGACTCCGACCACGGCACGGTCAGGAAGGACTCGTTGCGGATACGCGCATTCCCACGCCAGGTCACCTGTGAGGACAGCAGCAGCGGCAGGTTCGCGATCAGCCCCGCGAGTCCCGCGCACCCGGAAGCCAGTGCCAGTCGCAGCGGCCCCGCCCAGCTCTTCTGATGGATGACCTCCCCGGCTATCACCGCCAGAATCATCAGCGCGGCTTCCACTCCGGGAAATACGTACTGAATCGTCAATGCCAGCCAGAGGAAGGTGAACACTGGAATCGGCCCGCTCCGCCCGCGCGCGTAGCGTGCCGCCGACGCCCACGCGTGCAGCAGCCAGGCGGTCCCGGTCTGTGAGGTGAACCAGCTCGCCTGGTCGAAGAACAGGAACCATCCGCTCAGCGGAAACGCCACGCCCGCAACGGCTCCCCACGCCGGTCTCGCACCGTACGCCAGGCAGATCCGATAGACCCCGAGCCCCGCGATGACCGAGAAGACCAGCTTCACGATGGTGGCGTAGACCGCGAGATTGTCCACCGACGGCGCCAGGAGATAGATCAGCAGTTGTGGCGGATTCAGCAGCGCGGCTTCCTCCAGCGTGTAGTTCCCCGCCATCCACTCCCACGGCACCAGAGCCGGGAACCGTCCCTCGCGCAGTTGCGTCCCGAGCAGCACCCACATCGGCGCGTATTGCGTTTCGGTGTCGTCGGTGAAGTAATGCCGGGCATTCGCGAGCAGCACCACGAGATATCCGGCGACGACCCCGAGTGCGGTGAGCATTCCCCACATGCGGATATCGCTGCTGTCACTTCGGGATTCGACCTCGGCGCTGCTATTCACGGAGAACTGACGCTATGGCAGTTCGATGGGACGCGACAAGAACGCCTCATGGCGGTTTATCGCCCCCGAACGGGGGGATTTGTCCGCCGGTCGGCTGGATGTCGGACAGATCGGATCCAACCGATCGGCTGGACGACTTCGGTCGTGCGAGCGTAGCGACCATGGGGACGGGTCCATACGGTTGATCCAGTTCACGAACGGATTCCTGAAGGAGACCCCAACGATGAAGAAACGCTTGCTCGGTGCGCTGGTGGTCGGTGCCGGCCTCACCGCGGTCACGGTCGGCCTCGCCGCGCCGGCCTCGGCCTGGCCGGACGAGATCCACATCGGTGATGCGTGTCATGAATCCGGTGCGCGCGCAGAGGACCCCTGGGGCACTCCGATCGTGTGCGTCGACCCGGATCCGAATGACCAGAGCGCCGACCTGTTCTGGGTGCACGGCTGATTCAACGCTCGACCACCGAATTGGTCCTGTCCGGATATCCGGACAGGACCAATTCGCGTATTTACATTGTCTCGCAACGGAATCGACGGAGTGGCATCGACTATGTCATTCCGGGACCGGCCTCGCCGAACGGCGAAGCCGCCGTCATCGGCCGAATGGATCTCACTTCGAACGGTTGGACTGACCGGTGGTGAGGCGGCGAGTACTCGGGTGAGGGGTGCCGGGTACTCGCCGCATCCGGGTGGCCTGCCGGGGCCACCGCGTGGTCACCGTTGGATTCGCTTCACTCGATCCTGAGCGATTGCCCCGCGGGGTCGCCATGCGACTGATGGCGGTGGTCATACCCTGCGGGCGGTGAGCCGATCACGGCTTGCGGGTGGCGACGCCGCGATCACAACGATCGTAGGCAGGTGCGGTGTCGGTCGACCATCCGCCGACCGGCCGGAACCACCCGTCTTTCAGCGGGTTTCGCGTCGGCCCGGAGCGCGATGGGACGGAAAAAGATGGCGGCGAGTACCCGGGCGAGGGAATGGGATGCCGGGTGCTCGCCGCCGCCGGTGGACTGGGGAGGCCACCGGGTTCCGGTGGCTGCGGATGCCACCGGGTCGGTCAACGTCGGATTCCGCTCAGCCGAGGCTGAAGGGCTGACCCCACAGGGTCACCACGGAATTGACGTTGGTGGTCGAGACTTTCACCCGCACGAAGGCGCGGGCCTGGGCGTACCCGCCGCAGCCGTTGACGCCGATCGTCGAATCGGCCCAGGTGACGCTGCCGCTGGTGCCTTTGAACTTGTTGCGAGTGTTGTGCGATTCCTTGCCGAAGTCGTCGGCTTCTTCCTCGTCGAGCAGGTACACGGCCCTGGCTTGGCCGGGGCCGAGGGACAGGTTGCCGCCGGCCTTGCCGCCGATCTCCGGTTTCTTGCCCTCCCAGTCGGACTTGGCGTCGACGCCGCCGTTCACGCCGCCGCCGTTGATGGTGACCTGGCAGGCGACGACGTAACCGGGATAGATCTTGCCGCCGTTGGCATTCGGCCCCGACAGCTCGACCTGCGCCGACGCCGACACCCAGGCGTTGCGGTGCACCGGGGTGGCGCCCATGGACGGGCTGATGGTGGCGGACTCGCCGACCAGGCGGACCGTCACCACGGTGCCGTCGGACAGGGTCTGGGTGAGCTCGCCGCCGGGCAGCGGGACGAAGGTGTCGGCGTTGGCGGCGCCGGTGGAGAACAGGCCCAGGGCAGCGGTAGCCGCGGCGCCCGCGCCGGCGACCCGCACCATGGTCTTACGGATACTCATGACTTTCCTCAAGGGTGGTTTCGAATTCGCTTACGCGAGAGATGAATTGGCTTCTCTGGCCGAAAGTCAGCCGATACTGAACGGCTGCCCGTAGAGGCTGGTCTTGGAGTAGTTGTCGCCGATGATCTCCACCACGGCATAGGAACGTGCCTGCGCATAGCCCGCGCAGCCCTGAATCTGCAGTTCGACGTCACGGTATTCGAGGGAGTAGGTACCCGCCTTGGGGATGTCCTTGCCCTCGACCCCGACGAAGGCCACCTGACCCGGCCCGAGCTTGAGCCCGAGCGACCCGCCCGCACCCACGGAGTTGAGGCTGACACTGCCCGAAACCCCGGCCGAGATGGCATCCTCACCGATGCTGACCTGGCAGCCCACGATGTAGCCGGCGCTGATACGCGAAATACCGTGCGTGGAGGAGTTATTGGTGCCCGGCGCGTTGGTGGCGCCGTTGTTCGGTCCGGCCGTGCCCTCCGGGGTCGCGGTGACCTCGGCGGCCACAATGCCCGAAAGCCAGGCCACGCGCCCGGCGCCGTTGGCCGAGAGCGACGGCGAGATCACCGCGTGCTCGCCCGTGCGGGTGATCGTCACCCCCGGACCGACCCGCTGCCCGTCCGGCAGCGGCACGAAGGTGTCGGCGTGTGCCGCGCCCGTGGACGACAGACCCATGGCCACGGCTGCGGCGGCACCGAGCCCGGCAGCTCGTAGACCGCACTTGTCCGTGCGAAAACTATTCATTTCTACCCTCATCAGATACCGAGAGCGGTGCGGGGATTGTGCACCGCTGGGACGAATCGCGGCCCGTCGAAGATGGCGTGCGGACCGCGATTCGCAGCGAGCCTAGGACCGTGCTCGAAGGCCCGGATACCCGCCGACCGGCCGGAACAATCCGCCGATCGGGGGAAATCATCGACCTATGGGATGAATCCGGTGTGAAATGCCATCCCGCGCATCGGTATCGGTGTAGTAGTCGAAGACTTCGGTGCTGCTATCCGTCAAATGGCTGGAGAATCCGCCGAACGACGGGTGCGTCCCACCGATCGGCGGATGGGCGGCGTGACAAGGGATTCCTACCATCACTGCGACAGACGACAGAACATGGCGGCCCCCAGTGATAGTCCGCATCTGAGTCATTTGTTTCCCGCACTCGATGGCGCGTGCAACACCACCCTCCCCTGAATTCGAAGGTAGCTCCGATGAGGAAAATCACCACTCTCACTCTCGCCACCGCCGCCACCCTCGGTGCAGTCGCCTGCACCGCACAGGGTGCCAATGCCGCTCCGACGCAACAGAACCCGGGCATCCACTGGGACACGAAGATCGACGGTGCCTCTGTCATGCTGAAGACCGATGCGGGATCGCTGGCCACTCAGGACGGCCAGTTTCAGGTCCGTGACACCAGCGGCGGTGTAGTCACCCAGTTCCCGCTGAGCTGGATCGACAACGCCGGCGCGCACCCGATCGCGGCCCGAATCGACGGCAACACAGCCACTTTCACCCCGAATATGGACCCGGCCGCCGTCACGCCGGCTCCGGCCCTCCCGGTCCCGGTCGCGAAGGACATCGCGAGCCAGGCCGATCAGGATGCCGCGTTCTCCGCCGCGGTCAACCAGTTCGGCATCGTCACCTCCATGGGCACGATGCTCGGCACCCTGATCGGTGGTGTGGCGGGCTGTGCCATCGGTGCGGTCGGCGGTGCGATCGCCGGTGTCGTGATCATGTCGGTGCCGACCGGTATCGCGGGCTGTGTCGCGGGCGCGGCCATCGGCATTCCGCTCGGTGCCGCCGGTGGTCTGGTGCTGGTGGGTGCGCCCGCCGCCATCGCGGTCGGTCTCGGCCTGGCCCAGCGCCTGACCGCGCCGGACTCCACCCCGGCGAAGTAGCGGGCCACTTGTTCGAGTCGGTGCGAAACTCGCACCGACTCGGACGATCCCGTAAAGAAGTGATAACCTGCCCGACCGCCACGACCTGCTCGACGCTCGGCGCCGTTGCCCTTCGAGTGGCTGATCGAGTGGCGGGGAAGCACCGGTCATGCGCTCGCGAACGGCTGCGCGGCGCGGTCGAAGACGTTGCGGCCCATGATGTAGGTGGCTGCTACCGCGCGCTCGTCGCCGAGCATCATGAGCGAGAAGAGTCGGTCGGCGAAGTTGGCCGACACTTCGGTGCGGCGGCGTAGCACCGGGGTGGCGGCCCAGTCCAGGACCACGAAGTCGGCTTCCTTGCCTGGTTGGAAGTTGCCGATGCGGTCGTCGAGGTAGAGCGATTCAGCGCGGCCGAGGGTGGCCAGGTAGAACCCGCGCAGCGCCGACAGTTTCGTCGCTGATCCTCGGGCTTTCGGCTCTCGTTGAGCATGACGACCTTGTATGCCTCATTCAGCGTCTGCAACTGCGAATAGCTGGTTCCCGCACCGCAATCGTTGCCCAGGCCTACCCTGGCGCCGGCCTTGCGAGCGGCGTCGAGATCGAAGGTGCCCGACCCGAGGAACAGGTTCGAGGTGAGACAGAACGCGATGGCCGCGCCGGTGCCGGCCATCCGCTCCCGGTCAGTGTCGTCGATGTGCACACAGTGCCGGTAGGTCGAGCGCGGGCCGAACATACCCAGGCGGTCGTAGACGTCGAGATAGGAACGCGCACCGCTGAATCGGGCCAGTACCTGTTGGCCGTCGGTGATGTTTCGCGAGTATGACATCTGGATGACAGGGTGCACCGCCGAGCCGTGTGCACCCGGCCGTCGCGACGAATCTTCCGAAACGCTGACTTCGGTCTATCCTGCCGGCATCGTCGCCATGGGGATCGGCATGGGCCTGGCCATGACACCCTCCACTCAGGCTATTACCAGCTTTGGCCGAACTCGCCGCCGAGGTACATCTGTCGGTCTACCACCTGGTCCGGGTGCTCCGGGACTCGACCGGCCAGACGCCGCACCGATTCCTCACCAGGCTGCGGATCGAGGAGGCGAAACGCCTGCTGCGCGGCACCGACCTGCCACTGGACCGGATCGCCCAGTGGTGCGGCTTCGCCACGCCCGGCGCGCTCTCCACCGCGTTCCTGCGCCACACCGGGGTCCGGCCCTCGGCTTACCGCAATTCCTGACCGGCACACCGCAATTCCGCGCATGGGACGGGCAAGCATCCACACGCTAGCGTTCGTTGAATGCAGTCCTATGACGTCACCGCCGAAACCGCCGCCGGGCCCGCAGCCGTGTGGGTCTTGCTGCTCGACCCGCGCAGCTGGCCTATCTGGACCCCGATCGACGCCCTGGAAGCCGGGCAGTCGACGGGCCTCTCCGTCGACGGCCGGGACAGCGTCGGCGCGGTCCGCGCGTTCCGCACCGGAAGAGTGGTCACCAAGGAGCGGATCACCACCCTGGAACCGGAACGCCGGTTCGCCTATGAAGGCGTCGAGAACCCCTACCTACGCGACTACAAGGCCGCGATCGAACTTCAGGAGTTGCCCGGCGGCGGCGCCCGAATCCGTTGGCATGGAACATTTTCGGCGCGCCGGGGTACAGGCTGGTTCCATCAGTGGTACTTGCGCCGCTTCATGCAGACCATGGCAACCGGCCTCGCCGAACACGCCGCCGAACGGACCGACCTCCACCATCGGCCCGGAGCAACCGAGACGCCCCCGCAGAGCTGAATATCGCTGGGCGCCAGTTTCTTTCGCAAAACTGCGAATGGCGCACTCCCACATGAACTCTCGGCCGGCGCGAAGCTTCGCCGCCGCCGGCCGTATGGCGCCGCACTGCTCGACGACGACGCAGTCCTGGATTCGATGCGCGCGCTGGGAAAGACGTGACGGCCAGCGACGATGCGGATCGGCAGCGCCTACGCGGCCTCCGGTCGGTAACAACGCACACTGGGGGCAACTTCGGTTCGGAACGCGGGCTGGACTCGCAGTCTGACCGAGGGCCTGACAAGCGGTGATTTCCAGATGGCCGATGTCTGACCGGATCACGGGGCTGTAGCGCGCGCAATATGATCTCGGTACCAGTGGTAGCTGGCACGGGGCGTGCGCCGCTGGTCGGTGTAGTCCACATGAACCAATCCGAAGCGCGGCCGGTACCCGTGCGCCCATTCGAAGTTGTCCAGCAGCGACCAGCAGAAGTAGCCGTGCAGGTCGACACCGGCCTGCACCGCCCGCTCGGCGGCCTCGATGTGGTTGCGCAGGAACGCGATACGGTCCTGATCGTCGAATCCGCCCGCCGGATCCGGGGCGTCGAGATACACGCAGCCGTTCTCGGTCACATACATCGGCGGCAGGTCCGGATACTGCTCGTGCAGCGTCAGCAGCGCCTCGGTCAGCCCCTCGGGTTCGACCGGCCAGCCCATGGCGGTACGCCCGACATCCGGCAGGCGGGTGGTATCCACTCCGATATCGGCGATGGTCCGCCGTGCGGAATCGGCTTCGGTGTGGGGCGCGGCGGCGGTGTGCAGGCGGTAGTAGTAGTTGACGCCCAGATAGTCCAGCGGCTGCCCGATCACCGCGAGATCGCCGTCGTGGCGGAAGCCGAAATCCGAGACACCCTCGAACATGCGCTCCAGTTCGGCCGGATAGGACCGGGCGAACAGCGGATCGGTGAACTGCCGCCGCAGCAGGGTGTCCATCCGCTCGGCCGCGGCCCGGTCGGCGCCCGAGCTGGACACCGGCACCGTCGGCGACTGATTCAGCACGATCCCGAATTGCTGTTCCGGACGGGCGGATTCGCGCATCCGGCGCACGGCCAGGCCGTGCGCCAACAGCAGATGATGCGCCGCGGCCAGCGCGCCGTGGCCCTCCCGGGCGCCGGGTGCGTGCCGGCCTTCTCCGTATCCGGCGATCGCGCACGGGTAGGGTTCGTTCATCGTCGTCCAGAAGTCCACGCCCGCACCGAGTTCCCGGTGCACCAGCGCGGCGTAGTCGGCGAACCGGTGCGCGGTGTCGCGCACCCGCCAGCCGCCCGCGTCCTCCAGGGTCTGGGGTAGATCCCAGTGGTAGAGGGTGAGGAACGGTTCGATCCCGCGCTCGCGCAGCCGGTCTATCAGGCGCCGGTAGAAATCGAGTCCGCGCACCCGCGCCGGGCCGCGGCCGTCGGGCTGGATGCGGGGCCAGGCCACCGAGAACCGGTAGGCGTCCACGCCGAGCCCGCTCAGCAGGTCGATGTCCTGGGCCCAGCGGCGATAGTGGTCGGCGGCAGGTTCCCCGGTGTCGCCGCCCGCGACGCGGCCCGGTTGTGCGGCGAAGTGGTCCCAGATCGACTCGCCGCGACCGTCGGCGCGGGTGGCGCCTTCGATCTGGTAAGCGGAAGTGGCTACGCCCCAACGGAAATTCGGCCGGAAGCCGCTGGTGTGCATGATTCTCCTGTCGGGAAGGAGCTCCGTTTCACCCCGGGGCGCGTGCGGTACTGGCGCGGACGGTCAGGGTGGGCGGAAGCAGAGTAGAGGGAGCGACCGGTTCGCCGACCAGCAGGCCGACGAGCAGATCGACAGCGCGCTCACCGACCTCGGCGGCGGGGATGGTGATATTGGTGACCGGGACGACCGGGTGTTCGGCGATGTCGTCAGGGCAGAGGGCGACCACGGACAGATCGCCGGGGACCTGTCGCCCGCGGGCGGCGAAGGCCACCATCAGCGGCTCCAGGATCGGCTCGTTGTGCACCACGAGCCCGGTCAGGCCGGGCTGTTCGGCCAGGAGCTGATCGACCAGCCGCCGGGCCGCCTCCACCGTCGGCGCGCACGCCGAGACCGTCGCGGTCATGCCGTGCGCGCGGGCGGCGGCCTGGAAGCCCTCGGAAACCCGGGGCGCGAACGCGGTTTCGCGGGCGTACACCTCCGGCGGCGAGCCGACCATGGCGATGTTGCGATGCCCGAGGCTCGCCAGGTGCTCGGCGCACGCCGCGCCCGCGGCCCGGAAATCCAGGTCGATGCAGGTCAGCCCCTCCGGATCGGCCGGAAAGCCGATCAGCACGCTGGGCAGGCCGATGGTGCGCAGCAGCGGCAGCCGGGCGTCGCGCAACTCCACGTCCATCACGATCAGCCCGTCGGCGATCGAGCCGTTCATCACCCGGCGCAACCCCTGTTCGCCCTCCTCCTGGGTGAGCAGCAGCAGGTCGTAATCGTGGTGGCGTGCCGCGGTGGCGGCCGCGACCGCGAACTGCATGACCACGGGCACACCGACATTGGCGCGCAGCGGAATCATCAGGGCCAGAATGTTGGACCGCTTGCCCGCCAGCGCCCGGGCACCGGCGTGTGGCCGGTACCCGAGTTCCGCGATGGCCTCCTGCACGCGCTGCCGGGTGGCCGCGGAGATGGCCCGCTTGCCGCTGAGCACATAGGACACCGTGCTCGGTGAGACACCCGCACGCTGCGCCACCTCGGCGATCTTGACCAAACGACACCCCGTTCTCGGTGCTGACGCCGAAGTTTATCCCGCGCGTGCCGCTCGTCATCGCGGCGCCCGTACCGACACTGACGGCCCGGTCGCCCGCACGAGCAGCCCTTGTTCATCGGGTTCGGCTGTGCCACCCGCTATCTCGGCCGCCGAGTGGGCGCCGATCAGCAGCACCCGCCAGCCGCCGTCCGGGCCGCTGACCCGCACCTCGGTACCGGAGTGCGTGGTGTGGAATTCCACCGCGTCGGTGCCCGACGGAATCGAGGTGCGGATGTCCGCGCCCGCGGCGAGCTGGTAGGCGTGCAAGGTGACATCCGCGGCGTGGTCGTAGTCGGGCCGATCATCGACGGCGCCGACCGGGATGACCGCGCCCTGCCGCACCAGCAGCGGAATGCTCATCGCGGAATGGGTTTCCCGGATCCAGCGACCGCCGACCACCTTTTCCCCGGTCAGGAATCGGGTCCAGAGGCCTTCGGGCAGGTAGTAGGTCACCGTCCCGTCGGTGCTCAGCACGGGGGCGACCAGCAGGTCCGGGCCCAGCATGTACTGCCGGTCGAGGTAGGTGCAGGCCGGATCGTCCAGGAACTCGAGCACCATGGCGCGCATCATCGGCCAGCCGTGCGCGTGTGCCTGTTCGGCCACCCCCGCCAGATAGGGCATCAGGCGCAGCTTCAACTTGGTGAAGAACCGCAGCACCTCCACCGATTCGTCGTCGAAGGCCCACGGCACCCGGAACGAGTCGCTGCCGTGCAGGCGGCTGTGGCTCGACAGCAGCCCGAAGGCGATCCACCGCTTGAACAGTTCCGGATCGGGCAGGCCCTCGAAGCCGCCGATATCGTGGCTCCAGTAGCCGAACCCGGACATGCCCAGCGACAGTCCGCCGCGCAGGCTCTCGGCCATGGCGGGGAAGCTCGATTCGCAGTCACCGCCCCAGTGCACCGGATATTGTTGCCCGCCCACGGTGGCGCTGCGCGCGAACACGACCGCCTGCCCCTCGCCGCGCCGCTTGCGCAGCAGCTCGAACACGGTCTGGTTGTAGAGCTGGGTGTAGTAGTTGTGCATGCGCTCGGGATCGGAGCCGTCGTGGTAGACGACATCGGTGGGGATCCGCTCGCCGAAATCGGTTTTGAAGCAGTCCACGCCCATATCCAGCAGCGCCGACAGCTTGTCCGTATACCATTGCCGCGCTTCAGGATTGGTGAAGTCGACGATGGCCAGGCCGGGCTGCCAAAGATCCCACTGCCACACCGAGCCGTCGGGCCGCCGCAGCAGATAGCCGCGCTCGCGGCCCTCCTCGAACATGGGGGAGCGCTGCCCGATATACGGATTGATCCACAGGCTGACCCGCACGCCCCGGGCCGCGAGTCGCTTCAGCATGGCCGCCGGATCCGGGAAAACCCGGCTGTCCCAGGTCAAGTCGCACCAATTGAATTCGCGCATCCAGAAGCAGTCGAAGTGGAACACGCTCAGCGGCAGGTCGCGTTCGGCCATGCCGTCGAGGAAGCCGTTGACGGTCTGCTCGTCATAGGAGGTGGTGAACGAGGTGGACAGCCACAGCCCGTAGGACCAGGCGGGCAGGCGTGGCGGCCGGCCGGTGAGCGCGGTGTACTTGCTCAGGATCTCCTTGGGCGTGGGCCCGTAGATCAGCAGGTACTCCAATTCTTCTCCGGCAACACTGAATTGGAGCCGCTCGACCGATTCCGAGCCGAGCTCGAAGGAGACCTTGCCCGGATGGTTCACGAAGATGCCGTATCCAGCGTCGGTGAGCAGGAACGGCACATTCTTGTACGCCTGTTCGCTGGCGGTGCCACCGTCGGCGTTCCAGATGTCCACCTCCTGGCCGTTTTTCACCAGCGGTCCGAAGCGTTCACCCAACCCGTAGACGTGCGTGCCGACCCCGAGATCGAGCTGTTCGCGCAGGAATCGGCCGTCCGGAGTATCCAGCAGCGCAAGGGCTTTCACGCCGCTGCCGGTCAAAACCCGGCCGTCGGCCTCGAAGTCCATGCGCCAAGCGGCGCGGTCGAAGCGCACGGTCAGCGCGCCGGAGGTCAGCGTCGGGGCCTCCGGATCGATGTGTGCCACCCCGTCCGGCTCGGCGTGCACCTCGAAGTGTGGCCCGCGGTCGATACCGCCGCTGAAATGGGTGACCCGCACGCTGATCACGTCGGCGAGCGGCGCCGAACAGGTGAGCGTGAGCAGCGGTCCCTTCAACGTGTCGCCGCGCTCGCGGATCGGCCGGACCGGCGCGTATACCGTGAGTTCGCCGTCCGCACAGGCGGTGTCGTAGACCTCGGCCGGGTAAGACGCCTGGACACCGGGCCGCATCAGCCAGTAGCCATCGGTGAATTTCATGGGTTACTTCAGAGCTCCTACGGTGATTCCGCGCGACAGCGTGCGCTGGAAGAGAAGGAAGAACACGACGGCGGGCAGCAGGCCCAGCAGCGCCGAGGCACTGGTCATGGTGGCGTCCATGGTCTTCTCGCCCTGCACCACCGCCAGCGCCACCGGGACGGTCAGGTTCTCGCTCGAGACCAGCAGGACCATGGGCATGAACAGTTCGTTCCAGGTCCAGATGAAGAAGAACACGAACAACACCAGCAGCGTCGGGCGGCTGACCGGCACAACAACCCGCCACAGCACCGCCCACTTGCCCGCGCCGTCGATCTGCGCGGCCTCCACCAGCTCGCGCGGGAAGGTGCCCAGCACGGAGGTGAAAAGGTAAGTGCCGAAGGCGCTTTGGACGACGGTGAAGATGATGATCACCGCCCACTCGGAATCGTAGAGACCCAGCTCCTTGGCCGCGTAGTAGATCGGGTAGATCAGCCCCTCCTGCGGCAGCGTGTTGACGATCAGGAAGGCCGCGACGATCCAGGTGCGGCCGCGCACCCGCCCGATGCCGAGTGCGTAGGCGTTGAGGATGGTCAGCACCACCGCACCCACCGACACCAGCGTGGCGATCAGCACGCTGTTCCACAGCACCTGCCCGAAGTCCACGCGGTTCCAGAAGGTGGTCAGGCCATCGGTATTGAGCCCGTGCGGCAGGGAGAGCGGGCCCCCGCTCGCGTACTCCTCCGGTGTCTTGAAGGCGTTGATCACCACGATCGCGAACGGCAGCAGCATGACCACCGCGAGCGCGGCCAGCATGGTGAGCAGCGCCCAGCCGGAGAACTCGCGCCGCGCGCGCGGCGCGGACCCGGTCTTCTCGGTGTCCGGTTCTCGCATGTCGAGCAAGCTCACAGGTCCTCACCTCGCTGCTGCACACGCATGAAAACCACGGTCAGTGCCAGGATCAGCAGGACCAGGATGGTCGAAATGGTCGAGCCATAGCCGACATCGAGCTTCTCGAAGTATTCGACATAGGCGTAGTAGGACGGCACATTGGTCGACCCGCCCGGCCCACCCCGGGTCAGCACGAAAATCGGCGCGAAGACCTTCAGCGAGGCGATGCTGGAAGTCAGCAGCACCACGGCGATTTCGGGCCGGATCTGCGGGATCGTGATGTGCCAGAGCTTGCGTCCCCAGCCCGCACCGTCGAGATCGGCGGCCTCGTAGAGTGACGGATCGACCCGCTGCATACCGGACAGGAAGATCACCACCGGATATCCCAGCTGGAACCAGACGAGCACACCCATGACCGCCCACAGCGCCCACTTCGGGTCACCGAGCCAATCTTGGGCCAGCCCTTCCAGTCCCACCGCCGTCAGCGCGGCGTCGAGCGCGCCGCCGGTGGTCTGCGGCATCAGGATCCAGCTCCACACGATGCCCACCACGGCCATCGGCAGAACCTGAGGGAGGTAGATGCACGCGCGCAGCACGCTCGCGGTCCGTGGACCGAACTTGGCGGCGATCACCTCGCCGAGCCCGAAAGCCAGCATCAGGCCCAGACCGGTGGGAATGATCGCCATCGCGACCAGCAGGCCCACATTGTGCTGGAACGAGGACCAGAATTCGCTGTCGCCCAACAGCTTCGAGTAGTTGTCCAGTCCGATGAAACGCGGTGTGGTCACCCCGTCCCAGGCGGTGAACGAGATCGCCAGGTTGGCCAGGAACGGGACACCGATCACCGCCGCCGACAACAGTGCGCCGGGGACCATGAACGGGGCATAGGAACGGATACGTAAACCTGTCATGCAGTGCAATGCCTTTCGACGCCGGCGCTGGGATCAGCGGTTGGGGAGATTGGCGTCGTAGGCCTTCTGCAGGTCCGATTGGACCTGATCGGGCGAGGCGGTTCCGCTGATGAGTTTCTGGACCTGCGAGGAGAACACGTCGTAGAAGCCGGCGGCGGGCCAGTCCGGGTAGTAGGCGAGCCCGTCGTTTGCGCTCATCTGGGCGAAGGTCTTGGCCAGCTGCTGCGATTTCGGGTCGGTGATGGCCGCCGGGTCGGCCGCGATCGGCACGCCGCCGTTGTTGCCCAACAGGTTCTGGATCTGCTTGCGCATGGTCAAGTCGATGAATTCCGTGGCCAGATCGGTCTTCTTGGACTTCTTCGGGACGATCCACAGGTTGCCGCCGGAGCCGGGGTAGAGCTTGCTGCCCGGGAAGGCGAAGGTGTCCCAGTCGAAGGTGATCTCCTTCTGGAAACGTCCGAACCACCAGGTGCCGGACATGATCATCGGATACTTCTGCTGTTCGAAGGCGTTTCCGGCGTCCTCGGCCTTGAGCCCCGCCGAATCCTTGGCGATGTAGCCCTTCTTCACCCAGTCGGAGAAGGTGTTGAAGGCGTAGGACCACGCCGCGTCGTGGAAGTCGGCCTTGGTGGTGTAGCGCTGGTAGGAGTCCACCCAGGCGCGGTCGGCCTTGGTCAGCGCCAGCTGGTAAATGTACTGGTGCCCAATGTATTCCGATCCCGCGTTGGCCAGTGGCGTGACGCCCTTGGCCAGGAAGGCGTCCATCGCGCGCATCAGGTCGTCGAAGGTGGCCGGAATCGGGATGCCGTGCTTGGCGAAGAGGCTCTTGTTGTAGTAGATCAGCCCGAATTCGCCGTAGCTCGGAATGCCGTACCAGTTGCCGCTACCCATCACGCCCTTGTCGTCGTAGCGACCGGGGACGCCCAGGGACGCCGGCAACAGCTTGTCCCAGCCGTACTTCTGCGCCGCCGGGGTGAGATCGGTGAGCAGTCCCTTGCGCGCGAGCAGCCCCGCGGTGCCATTGCCCTTCGGGTTCTCCATCACATCGGGCGCGTCCGAAGAGTTCAGGATCATCGGGCCGGTCTTCTGGATCTGTTCGAAGCCCTTGCGCTCGAACTTGACCGTGAGGTCCGGGTGGGCGGCCTGGAAGTCCTTGATCGCCTGATCCCACGCGACCCCCATCGCGCTGTTGGCGGCCTCGTAGTGCCAGATCTTGAAAACCTTGTCGTCCGACGCTTTTCCGCTGCATGCGGTGAGCGCCAGTGCGCCGGCCAGAAGTCCAGCCAGCGCCGCCATGACCTTGCTCATTTGTGAATCCTTTGCACCATTGCGAGTAGCTGCTATCGAAGCGCTTCGACAGAAGCTAGCATCTGGTGACCTAGGCCACAATGCGTCGATCGAGAATGGGCGGGTAGCGAAGAACTCGGTGAAAGCAATTGTGATGGGCCCGCGCCACTCCCGCGCAGCGACCGGTTCCGGCGCAGGTGCGGCTGCCGCACCCGCTTCAGCCGGCGAGACCCGATGATGACAGCGACTTTCTCATCGCCGCACTGGTTTTCGACGCGTGCGACCAAGCCGAATGTGGCTCCGCGGCTGGCATCGGCGTGGCGGCAGCTCGATGGCCGGCACCGGTGGCGGTTCACCATCGCGTCCGGCGCGGCCTTCCACGACGGCTCGCCGGTGCGCGCCGGCGATGTGGTGTGGCGCACTGCGCCAGTTGCGTGAGATCCCCGGGGAGACAAAGGTTCCGGTGGCCACCGCCGACGCGATCGCCGAGGACAGGCCGGACGCCGTCATCGTCACCACCGCGCGACACCCAATCGCGATCTGCCCTTGTTGCTGCCTGGATCGAGGGTGACGCTACCGCGGTCCTCGGACAGATGGATCGCCAGTTGCGGAACTCGGAAGAGAGGTTGACCGATGCGAATCGAAAAATTCCGAACCGTATTCCCCTCACGGACCGAGATTCGTCCCGCGATGCCGAGATCGCGGTTCAGCCAGTAATTGAGCAGGGCACCACCGAAGGGTTGCCGGTGCCGTTGTCCGCTCACGTCACCAAGGAACCCCGCGCACTATGTAGTGGCGGCCGGCGCCGCGCGAAGGCCGGGGCGCGGATTCGGCCAGCCGCGTGAATCTGCAGTCGTCGAGTTCCGCTGCGACCGTGTGGGGTCGGCACAGGTCTGTCCACCGAGCGATCCGGGATGGATGCGACCCCACCGCACAGCCCTACGAAACCTGGCAGGCCGCGGTGTCCATTACCGTCTTCGTAGCTCCTGGACGGGGTTATGGTCGCGAGACCCGGTATGACTACTTGCCTTTGTCTCTCGCATGATGAGGGACTGCGAGTGGCACAGGCGTATGCCGTGTTGTGCGGCATCGATGTTGGCAAGGGGCGAGCACGACGCCGTCGGGCTGAAGGTGGACGGAAAGTGCCTGTACGACAAGGTATTACTCAGCGATGAAGCCACACTGCGAGAGGTGTTCGACAAGTTGGCCGCCCACGGTCCGTTGTTGATCGTGGTCGATCAGCCGAACACGATCGGCGCGTTGCCGGTCATCGTGGCCCGTGCCTGCGGGCACGAGGTGGCCTATCTGCCCGCCCTGTCGATGTGCAGAATCGCCCTGCGAGGCCACCCGCACCACTTACCGGATTCGCGGGCCGGTCACCAGCATTCATCCCGCAATGGAACGGGAACCCACGCCAGGCGCCTACTACGAGCGCAAACGCGCCTGAGGAAAGAAGCACAACGCCGCCTTCATCTGCCTGGCCTGACGGCGCTGCGACGTCTTCTACGCCATGCTGAAGACCAAGCAGCCCTGCATATTCCAGTCTCCGCTACCGCTTGACCGGAACCAACGGAACCCCGATCGGGGGGTGAACAAAATCCGACAGATGTGAAAGGCTCGGCCGATGGAACAGCGTGTACTCGGCCGCACCGGCCGGAAGGTTTCGGAGATCGGACTGGGCACCTGGCAACTGGGCGCCGACTGGGGCGAGGTCCAGGAGGAGGACGCCCTGGGCGTCCTGGACGCGGCGGTGGACGCCGGGGTCACCTTCCTGGACACCGCGGACGTCTACGGCGACGGCCGCAGCGAGCAGCTGATCGGCGGCTTCCTGCGCCGGCGCCCGGCCGCGGACCTGTTGGTGGCCACCAAGTTCGGCCGCCGCCTGGAGCAGTTGCCCGAGCACTACAACCTCGCGAACTTCCGTTCCTGGAGTGACCGGTCCCGGCACAATCTCGGGGTAGACCGGCTGGACCTGGTCCAGCTGCACTGTCCACCGACCCCGGTCTACTCGTCGGACGAGGTCTTCGACGCGCTCGACACCCTGGTCTCCGAGGATCGGATCGCCGCTTACGGGGTCAGCGTGGAGACGTGCGCCGAGGCGCTGACGGCGATCGCCAGGCCGGGTGTCGCCAGCGTCCAGATCATCCTCAACCCGTTCCGCCTGAAGCCCCTGGACGAGGTGCTCCCCGCTGCGCGCGCCGCCGGCGTGGGCATCATCGCCCGGGTGCCGCTCGCCTCCGGCCTTCTCTCCGGGCGCTACACCAAGGAGACCCGCTTCCCGGCGGCGGACCACCGGACATACAACCGCGACGGTTCGGCGTTCGACCAGGGCGAGACCTTCTCCGGCGTCGATTTCGCCAAGGGTGTCGAGGCGGCCGTCGAGTTCGCGGCCCTGGCCCCGGACGGTGCGACCCCGGCCCAGACCGCGCTGCGCTGGATCCTCCAGCAGCCCGGCGTCACCACGGTGATCCCCGGCGCCCGGTCTCCCGAGCAGGCACGGGCCAACGCGGCGGCGGCCGACGTGGCGCCGCTGCCGGAGCAGACCCTGGCGGCGGTCCAAGACCTGTACGATCGGCGGCTGCGCGCTCAGGTGCACGGCCGCTGGTAGCAGCTTATGGGGGATGGAAAGTCATTTCTAACCGAAGCTACTGGGGCACAGTCCCTTCCGTTACGATCTCCGATGTCGCCGACTCGCAGCAGCTCACGGTGAGGTGTCACCTGATCCTGCATTACATCGACGGTCGCATGGGGACCGAGCTGCGGCGGGCGCAACTCGTCCCCTCGGCGACCCGAAGCGCTACCGACAACCGACTTCACCCGACATCATCACCAGCGACAACATCGATTGTGTGAGCCGCGTGGACCTACGGCCGTCGAATTCGGCTGCGGTGGCACGGCATACGCGGGTGCCGCGACCGGCATTCCGCTGGGCGCCACTGTGGTCTGGTGCTGACTGGTGGGATCACCGCGATTGCGGCCGTAAGGAAGGCTTTTCGCCCTAGTGCGAAAATCACACCGGCGCAGCCGAATTCGTCGATGTACTATTACCCGGCGGTGGGCCGCTGTGATCACCCGATGGTGGGCGCCCGCTCGATCCGCATCGCGGCGCGGGCGTCGCCCATCACCGAGACTCCGATGTGGACAACGTTATTGGCATGGCGACTGCTGACCGTCACCGCGTCTCCGGCACGAATCGGTTTCTCGTACTCGACAATCGTCCGGTATGGACTTGCCCTAAGCTTGTTCTTTAACCTCCAGATCGGTCGCGTTGGTAGAGGGCTGTGAGTCGCTTGACGGTTTTGCCGACGTCGTAGCGGGTGGCGCGGCGGCGATTTCGTTGTCCGCGTGGGCGCCCGGGACCGGCTCGGGTAGGTTTCGGTGCGCTGGCGGGACAGCCGATGGTGGCGCGCAGGTTCCGAAAGCCCCGGCGGACCCGGGCCGGGGTGAGTCGATGTGGCGCAACGGGTTTCTCCCAGCGGTGGCGCAAGTCGGCAGCGAGCGGGCGCGCGAGCCGCAGCTGGGTGTGGGCGGCAATGATGAGCCAGGTCCAGCGGTCGGCGGCTTCGGGAGTCCGGAGTTTGGGGCGAGTCCAGCCCAGGGTCTGTTTGAACAGGCGGAAGGTGTGTTCCAGGTCGAAACGGCGCAGGAACGCCTGCCAGGTCCGATCGACGTCCTCGGCGGTCGCGTCTGTCTTGGATGACCACAACCAAATCGGTGGCGCAGCACGGTTCTTGGACAGATGCTCGACCTCGAGACGGATCAGAGTGCCCTCGAATACCGGTAGCGGGTCGTCGTGCTCGATCCAGGCTGCCCGGCGGGTCAACCGCGGGTGGACCCGATCCCAGGCCTGCGCGCTGGCCTTGCCGTAGTTGGCGGTCGCGGTGATCGTGGCGACCGCCGGTCGCGGCCAGGACTGCGGGTCGGCGAAACGGAACTCCGGCCCGTGCATAGGCGGACGGCCGTTGGTGCCGGGCAGTCGGACCGGTTTCGGCAGTCGCATCACTCGATCCGAACGCAGCCTGCCGACCATTTCGACCGGTAGGTCGCGCAGCATCCACCCCAGTCGGCAGACGTCGTAGCCGGCGTCTGCGACGATCACGATGTCCGGGTCACCAGGCCGCCACTGACCTGCGGAGATCAGCCGATCAACGACCTCACGCAACTGGGTCGCCGTGACCGCAGCCGCATCATCTGCCGGACCCAGGCGCACCGCGTCCAGGATCTGTGTCCACGAACTTCCGCCGGGTTCGAGCGCGGCCACGAACGAATACGGCCAGCCCGGAATGAACTGCGACGCCGATTTCGCGCGCCCGTACACGTGGCAGAACAACCGTTCCGGTGAACACGCCGCGTCCGACCGCAACCATGCCGATACGTCCACCGCCAGCACGAGGCGACCGTCACCGAATCTAGGTAACTCGATGCTGGACAACACATTCCGCAACCGCCGCATATCTATCCGGCCGTCGTTGAGACCGTCGTAGAGCGCCCCGTGCCCGCGGCGGTGCTCCGGAGTCAACGTCAGCTCCACTACCGACCGCACCGCGCCTTGGGCGCAGAGCACCGCGTCGGCGAGCTCGAACAACTCATCGCCCCGCGCGGTCAGACACGCGTAGAACTCGCCGCGCATCCGCTCCAGTTCCCTCAACGCTTCCCCTGCGTCACTGCCGACCGGCAGACTCATCTCAGGCCTTCGTCTCGATCACTGCATCCTTGGTCGGAGCACATGATCAGACGAAGGCCGCCCTCTTGTCCGCCGAAACCTCAACTAAGCCAAGCGGTCTGGAACCGAAACAGGCAAAACAAGTCGATAGGAAGTCATCACGGTGGGCCGATAACTACTTTCCATGATGGAAAGTATCCGCTACGCTTTCCATCATGGAAAGTAATGAGCAGGGGGCGGCGTACACGCCTGAACAGGCGCGACGGGCTCTGGAAGAGGTATCAGCGGCCCGGGATCGACTGGTCGAGCGAGCAGCGATCCCGTGGTGGTACCACCTGGGTATCGCGGCGGGGATCGGCATCGCGATCTCCTCCTTCAGCATGGGACACGATCTCCCATCCTCGCTGGTGCCAGCAGGTTTCATCCTGGTGCCCTTCGCGCTGGGTTGGCTGGTGAGCAAGAAGACCGGTGTCGGACTCGACTTCCACCGCACCACCCCGAGCGTGCTCGCACCCTCATGGAAGTGGATCGGTTGTGTCGTGCTGTTCGTGCTTGTCGGCGCGGTGCTGCAGTGGGGATTCGACCTGCGATGGGCCATGGCGACGGCCGGGTTGGCGGTTTTCGGGCTTACATTGATCTACTCGCCACGCATCATGGCGGCGATGCTAGAGGATCTTCGCGCGGGGAGGACCAGCCGCTGATGGCACCTGCTGAGCCCGCATTCGACGAGATCGTCCATCCACCCAATCGCTTGAAATTGTGTGCCATGCTGGCCACGGCAGATCTCGTCGAATTCGCCGTCGCGCGAGAGGTTCTCGACATCAGCGACTCGGTACTCAGCAAACAGGTCAAGATCTTGAGGGACGCCGGATACGTGCGGGTCGCCAAGAAAACGCGCGATGCCCGGCCCCAGACCTGGATCGGGCTGACGAAGACTGGACGCGCCGCACTGAACGGGCACCTGGCGGCACTGCGGAAAATCGCTGAACAGGCCCAGCGCGGATAGCTGGTCAGCCACAGGCAGGTCGAACTCCCGCTCGGGCAACCAGCCACCGCAACGCGATTCGGTGTCCGGTCAGCTCAACCGAGCCTGGTTGTTCGACCTGTCAGGTCGGGTTAAAGAACAAGCTAAGTGCCTGTGAACAAACTGCTCATCTTGCCGCTGTAGCGCCCTGATCTGGGGAATCTGTTGGGGCACTGTTGTTGTGGTGGCTTGCGGCTTATGGTCGGATCGGGGCGGAGTCGACGTGGAGGCGGCGATGGTGTCCTGGCGTGAGGAGCTGGCCCGGCGCGAGACCGCGGCGGCGGAGCAGGTCGAGGGCCTGCGCCAGCAGATCGCGGAGCTGACCGAGCAGTTGGAGGTGGCCGAACAGTTGTTGTCGCGGCTGGCGATCACTCGGGAAACGATGGCCGAGATCCTCGCCGACGCCGACGAGCCGGCCCCGGTTCCGAATTCCCGCTCGCCGATCGGGGCGACGCTGGTTCCGCAACGAATGCCCGGGATGGACGCGGCGACGGCGCTGCCGGAGGACTACGGCGAGATCATGGCGGTGCTGGCCGAAGCCGAACACGGTTTGCGGGCCGGGCAGGTCGCCGCCGAGCTGGGAATACCGACGATCGACCGATCGAAGGTGGAAGGGTTGCGGTCGAAACTGAAACGTCTGGTCGCGCGGGGCTGGCTGGATCAGGAGCCTGCCGGAGTGTTCACGATCGCCAATGATGCTGGCGTAGTGGGTGATTGACAGTCCGTGTCGGGATCGAGCAGCGGTTTCACCGCCGACCCGGCACTGGCCACTCGCAGTGGGGCGGGACCTGGTGGTAGCACCAACAATCACCACAACCGTTGCACCCCACGAGATCCCGCCATGTCGTTCTACTCTCCAACCCTCATCGTTGGCACCCCCGCGACCGAGAATCCCTGCACCTGCGCGGCGTGTGTCTTCGGGCGCGCCACCCGCCACCCAGCACGGGCTCGTTACCGAGCGGGCCGTGCAGCCAGCCGTTGACGTTGCTGTCGTACAGATCCAGGCGGTCACGTTCCCGCAGGCGACGCAGGTAGCGGACCGGGATCCCGAGCTTGTCGGCGACCTGTCCATCGGCCGCGGCCGTCGGCTGATACAGGCCGTCGACACAGGTGACACCACGTTCGTCGACCACGGGGGAGACGCCGAACAACTCGATCATCCCGGTATTCGAGCGCAGCGATTGCGCCGATGCCACCACATCGACCTTGGCGGCCTGCTGCCGCTCGAGCAACGGCACCAACTCCTGCAGGGACAAATGACGGGAAGTGAAAGAAGCGGACATGGAATGCTCCTGTCTCCGAAGGCATTTCGAAGAGTGGTTGGACAAGCGAGCCTGAGAAGGCGTCGCGGACATGTGGTTTCAGAACTGGATGTGCTCTCGCACGGCCGCTGCCAGTGTTGACGCCGTCGTGACCTCGGTGCGTGCCTGGTCGAGCCGCCGAGTTGCGATGTGCAGGCGCATGGACGCCAGGTCGTGGGCGTGGACCGCGCGCTGCAGACGGTGCAGCGCCAGGTCGTGCCGGTGGTGTGCCACCCGGACATCGGTGAGGAAATGCATCGCAATCGCCTGCAGCACACGGTCCATGGCGATCTGAATGTGCTGGGGCTGACTGCCGAGCAGGTGACCCAGATCGGTGACCAGACGACCAGGCTCACCCAATATCAGTGCAGGGCTGCCCTGGTCATGGCCCGACCAATTCGGGTGGAAGGACACCGAGGCCACAGGGGCAGCCATCCACCGTCCGCCCACGGTGAGCCCGCAGAACTGGAATGCGACCATCGGTCGCGGCTCGAGGTGCTCGCCGACTGAGGCGGTGTGCTCGGCGATTTCGACCAACACGGTTCCCTCGGCCGGGACGTCCTCGGTGGCTCGGAGGGTGTACTCGCCGCGAAGATCGAGCGGGCCATCGCTGGCGCGCTGAATGAAATCGGGAATCGGCATCGCAATGTAATCCTTTCCTGGACAACAGATATGAACAGCAGACAGACTTGAAAGCTGCAATCGGGCACCGCCGGCAAGGCGGGGCAAGGCTCTTGCTCGGGTCAGTCGCGTCCGGCCGACCGCTCCGGCCACACCGCGAGGAGTTGGCCGGAGAGCAGATCCGTAATCTCGATCGAATCGACGGATTCGTCGTGCGCCGCGTTGTGGGCGACGATGCCGGCCGGCGTCGGCGTGTGTTTCCGGCACGCGTGCGCCGTGGTCTTATGCGGAAACATCGACCCGCACACGGTGATACGGACATCAGCGATAACGCCTTGGCCGTGATGCTCGCCAAGCTCGCACCAAGCGGGCAGCGGGATCCGCGTCGTATCGCCCACGGACAAGCGCCGTGGCTGGTCAAGCGATGTCCAATCCACCAGCTGCGATCGCGACGTACTACCGAAAAGGCTTGTGGCAGAAGCCTGCTGAGCTCAGCGGCTTCGCGCTTGGTTAGTCGCTTGGCGGTCGTTATCCAGACTTCGTCTCCGGTGTAGCGAACCTGCACCGGAGACTCGGCTCCGGTGGGAGTCGGGGAGCGAATTTCCATGCGTGAACTCCTGTAGGACAGGGTGATTGGATGAATGTCGGACGGGACCTTGTGGGCGGCATCGGCTCCAGGTGCTCGTGGAGATCGGCTGGCATCGGCCCGACGACATGCCGATGCCAGCCGACAACTGGAGGCCGCCTCGTAGCAAGGAGGTGACCGATTGAATGCGTGGGCCGACGATCACCAGCAGCGGTGATCGAGAGGGCTGAGCTCGGTGGCGATCCAGCCTTTTCGGTGACGTTCCAACCGGCCCGCCATCGCCATCGCCCGAGCTGTTTCGCCATGGGACGTAACCCAGACCGTCGCACAGAACTCGACTGCACCCTCGGCGCACTGGCAGCCGTGCACCGAATGCAGGCGGTACCGCCCGAGTGCGCAGTGCGTCCGTGTCACCAGCGCCGACAGCAGCCGCGCAGTCACCATGCCGCGCAGCTGAGTCGCGGACCGGCGGTGGTTGAACACCTCGACCACCAGCACCAACAAATGCAGCAACTGCTGGCGCACCAGCTCGGCGGAGTCGGAGTCCGCAGGTTCAGACCGAAGCAGGCACCACGGCGGCATCGGTGTCGGCGAACGACTCGGTGCCGATGTCGCCACGTCACGACTGAACGTGGAACGGTCGGTCATTGCGAGGCGCTGTCCGGAGTCAGCCCGGACCGCGACGCAGGCGTCTCGCCCTTCTCGGACGGTGGTCGGGACAGGCCGTGGACGATTTCGTCGGCGCTGGTCGCCAATTGCGCCAATCCGTCGGCTATGAAGCGGTGGCATCCGGCCGACGCGGCGGAGGTGATCGGGCCCGGGACCGCGAATCCCGGTCGGTCGAAGCGTTGGGCCCACCGCAGCGTCGACGCCGTTCCCGATCGCACCCCGGCCTCCACGGCCACGACCGCGCTCGACAGCGCCGCGAGCAGCCGATTCCGATCGAGGTAGGCGAAGCGAACCGGCCGCGAGCCAGGCGGGTGCTCGCTGACCACCACACCCTGCGCGGCGATATTGTCCAGCAGCTGCTTGTGTGCACTCGGATAGGCCAAGTCCAGCCCGCATGGAAGGACCGCCACCGTCACCCCGCCTGCGGCCAGCGCACTCGTATGCGCCCGTGCCTCGATGCCGTACCCGGCACCCGCCACGATCGCCCATCGGCGGCTGCACAGATCACCGGCCAACTGCGCGGCAACGTGATCGCCGTAGCTGGTACTGGCTCGCGTCCCGGTGAGGGTGATCGCCCGCGTCGCGATCTCCCGTAACGAGCCCGCCCCACGCACCCATAGCGCCAACGGCGGCACATCGCCGGGATTCGACGAACCAGACGGCAGACACGACAACAACTCCCGCGGCCACTCATCATCGTCGGGAGTCACCAACCGGCCACCACGCCGCTCGATCCGGTCGAGATCCCGTGCCGCAGCCTCGAAACCGCCACTCAACTCCACCCGCGCCCGCAGCACCGGATCCGGTACAGCACCCGACCGCAGCGCAGCGGCCGCCTCGACCGCGCCCAGACGACCAACCAGCTCGAACAACGTGATCGACGGACCGCATGCCGTCCGCGCCAGCAATGCCCACGAGAGGCGCTCGATCCTCGAGACGGTCATTTCGCCACCTCCACCGGCGAATCCGGCAGCGAAACACCGATATCGACGCGCAGCACGGCCGCAGAATCGATCCCGCACCGCACGAGCCGCTCGAGCTTGTCAGGAGGAACCGCCGCCCGCAACGCCATATCGAGCAGGTGCGCCATCCGATGCTCAGGATCAGCATCCAACGCGGCTTCCACCGCAACTCCCGCCAGAGTGCCGTAGCCGCGACGATAGGCACTGAATGCCAACAACATCGCGGCCTCAGCGCGGTCCGGTCCGGTCAACGACCTCGCCAACGTCAGCCACACCTGTTCGGCCGCAACCGAATACACACCGGCGGTGACGCCGAACATCGTGTCGCGCACAGTCTTATCGCGCAATCCCACCGCGAGCGCGGCCAGCGCCCGAGGTGCCGGATACTGACCCACAGCCATCTTCTTGATCACGTCGATCGCCCGCCACAACACGGCGCGCGTGTAGGCATCCGGGTTGTCGATCTGCAGTGCGCGCACGAAGCGCCGGTGGGCGTCCGCGGCCGCCTCCGGCAGGACCTGCGCCACCGATTCCCGCAGGATCTCGTCGGTGGCAACGAGATCCACCAGTTCAGACCGCGACCGGTAGAGCGTGCAGGCTTCCTCGACCACCCGCCGCACCGCCACCAGCGACGCGCTCGGATCAGGAAGTCGGCCCTGCACGTAGGGATGATCCAGATTCCACCAGGGCGCACCGCTCTTGATCGTGGTCACACCCCACGCGGTGGCGAGCCGAATACCGAACTCGGCCAACTCCCGTTCCAGTAAGACGATCAGATCCCGATGCGGGCGATGAGCACGCGCACCGGGACACGCCGCGGCCGCGACCCGGTCATCAACCACAACCGCGACCGCGGAAACGATCTCACGCCCGCGACAAGCTCGCGCGACCTGCGACACCAGCGGAATATCCGGGCCGCGTTCGCGCTGCGGCAGGTTGACACGGATCGCCGCGTGAACGTAGTTCCTGCCTCTTTCCGGGGCACGCTTGAGAGTCACCATGACCAGCGAGCGTTCCGGGACAAAACCGAGCATCGCGGGAATCCCGGCAATCAAATCGCCAGGGCCATCGATAGTGATTTCCGACAGCACAGAAGGCTCCTTCGTTACGAAGAAAACCCCACAGACGCAACGCACCACCGAATCAACTCGATCGCGCCGCGCCCTTCGGGGCGGTGGGCGCAACGCGTAAACACCGGCGGCGGACAAGGGCGGTCAAGCCGCGCCACCGACATCAGCGGCAGCCATGCGCCGGTCGGCCCCGTCGTTCCGTACTCGACGCGGCTTGACCGCCCGCGCCGCCGGTGTAGCGTGCGCCCGCCCACCGCCCCGAAGGCGTAGGCGCGTCATTCGGAACGCGGGCCACCTACACAGCAAATTCAGTAGCCCGTCTGAGAACCGCTGTGCCTCGGCGATAGTGATCGAGCTGAGGTTTGGTGGCAGACTTGTGTGTTGTGACAGGCAGTGGGGAGGCTGTGGCACTGAAGCTGGGCTTGAGTCTGGTTGGCCCAGTTAGTAAATGGCTGAGGTTGAAGTTCTCACCGGGGCTCTCGCCGGGCGAGATGATCAAGGCTGCCGAGCTTCTGGCCTACAAGGTCAAGCTCAGCGAGAGCCGACTGAGAAACCAGCTTCGGGCTGGTGAGGGGCCGGAGATCCCGCTGGAACTATGTGCTTCCGATGGCTCGGCGATCAGGTTCGAGACGCTCGCAGCGAGATTCGAAAGCATGGAACATGCGCGGCGATTGGTTGTTTTGGGTGAGGCCGGTGGCGGCAAGACATGTACACTGAACCAACTCGTTCTTTCTCTGCTCGAGTGGCGGGCAGGAAACCCTGATTCATCACGGGCCATGGTTCCGGTTCCGGTACGTGTGAGCCCTTCGGGTTGGGACGGTAGCCAACCGTTTTCGAAATGGCTTGCTGGTCAACTGACCTTCGAGTATCAGGTCCCTTGGAAGCTCGCATACGGCCTGGTCAGGAATGGTCACATTCTTCCGGTGCTGGATGGTATGGATGACATGGATTCGGCGGACGATGAGCCTGACCGTGCGCGCGAGGCTTTCCGCCGATTGCGTACGAAGGCTCCTTGGAGCAACCGACCGGTGGTTATCGCATGTCGGACGAACGTCTACGAGCAGATCGTGCGGAGCTCAGGGCCGGTATTGTCCGGTGCGGATATTTTGGTAGTGCAGGCCTTGACCGCCGACGGCATTTGGTCCTACCTGGACCGGTACCGCGAGCGGTGTCATATTGCGCCAGAGGTCTTTTCGCCGCTGGTGGAGGAGGTGATCGAACAACCGGATGGCCCGATCACGGAATTGCTCAAGACGCCCTTGATGCTGGGTATGGCTGCTGTGTTGCTTCACCGTGACGGGGAACAGGCCGCCATCGACCTTGCGAAGACCAGCGAGACGGAGGACGGCCAGGACCTGCTTCTCAGGTCGCTCATACCGCTTGCAGTCACAGGATCCGATGAGAACGACCGCGCCGCACCACCTTCCGAGGCCGCGGCAGGCCTTTGGCTGAGCGCACTTGCGCGTCACATCGAGCAACAACGTGTCCGAGGCCGCGAGGCAACTGGTTTCACGCTGGATCAGGTATGGCGCTTGGCGGGAATCCGGGCCTGCCTGGCCGTCCACGCGGGATTTTCGGTTCTGGCCGCCGGTGCGGTACTTGGGCTTCTCATGATGTTGGGTCGTGCAAACGCGCTCACAGTCCTCATTTTTGCCCTCGTTATCGCCCCTGTCCTCCTTACCGGGTATGGGGTTGATTCCGGGAAGCAATCCCCTTTACCTGGCTTTCGAGGGATTTCGGAACGATTCGCTTGGCGTGTTCCGGACCGCTCCCGGTGGCCCCGCGCGTTGCGGGGCAGTGCCCTCATCGGTGGGAGCGCCCTGGTGGTCTTCGCTCTGATGACGGCGTTGGCGGGCATATTCGGACCGTCCGCATCGGTAAGCGTTTACCTCGCCGTGTACGCCGTTCTGGCTGGAATCGCTGGCGCCTTCGCAGCGATCACGGGCATCATCGTCGGATTTTCGACGACCTTCGAAGAGCGAATGATACTCGGCCAAAGTGAGCAGCGAACGATTCGCGACGGCCAAATGTCGGCCCTATGGTCGGGTCTTGCGGCCTTTACTCTCTTCGGTGGGTTTGGGTTGGCCGCAGCACTCCTCATCCCAGGCAGCCGGTACGGCTCTGCGGATGTGGTGCGGGTGGCCCTGAGCTGTGGAATCTGGGCCGGGTTCTTTGCCTGGTACTCAATCGGATTCGCGGGCCAACGACATCTCGCTGCGTCGATGATCTTCAAGATGAGCGGTGAGTTTTCCAGCCGGCCGTCTGAATTTCTGGACTGGGCGCGACGAGCAGGGATACTGCGGGCCAACGGAATCGCGTACGAATTCCGCCATCTGATGTTCCAGCAATGGCTGGCCGAGGATCGGACGGGGCCCAGGGCGTAGAAATGCTAAGTACCAGACGGGACACTGCGGCTCTTGCTCGTCGGCAAGACTGTGGCCGTAGGTCGGCACGGCCTGCCGGTGACGTCGGTCGAGATGGCTTCGAGTAAGGTCCGGGTGTCAATCAGTACATGCGACCGATTTGGCGATTACCCGGATGCCCCAGATCCCCCGCACGAGGGTCTGGGGCATCAGGTCGTTCACTACGCGACCGAGCGCAGGTGCTTGGCCAATTTCTTTGCTGCCTTGTTCAGACGTGAGTGGTCCGGGCGGATGTAGCGCTCAGTTACGCGTGAGTCGGCATGTCCTGCGATCTGTTGCAGCCGGTGTAAGGGCACGCCGGCGTCGGCCATCCAGGTCAATCCCGTGTGGCGCAGGGTGTGTCGGACCAAGTGGTCGTATCCCAGCTCTGTGACGACCTTGTCCCAGTGCGTACGTGTCCGGAGTCCTCCGGTGGTGATCCGCCCACCTTGCGGGCCTATGAACAGGCGGGCGTCCGGCTTTTGTCCGCGTGCTGCAATGCGTTTCGCCACCATCGGACGGATCTGCTCGATGATGGGGACATAGCGGGCACGGTTTCCCTTCGTGCCTTTGTCGATCAATCCGCCTGGGCCGGATGTGGTCTGACGCCGCACGGTCCAGATCCAATTCGCGGTATCGATGTCGCCGACCAGGCAGCCGGAGACCTCGCCGATACGGGCTGCGGTACAGGCGGTGAACATGACGACCTCGCCCCATCCGTAGTAATGCTCGAACGAGGCGCCGACCAGGGCGTCGCACAGTTCGACCAGTGCTTGCCAGTTCGGAATCGCGAGTGCGCGTGGATCTTCGAGCTCGTCTTCGATCTGCTTGTAGAGCGACTGCCAGCCGCGGACTCGTGCGGGGTTCAGATCCACCAGGCCGTCACGGCGGGCCTGTTCCATGACCCGTACGAGGACGGCGAGGGTGTTCTTGATGGTCGACTTGCCGCAGCCCTGTTCTTCTATCCACTCGACGACAGCGCGGTCGACAATGCCGTTGGTGATGGCTGGAATCGACAAGTGCCCCAGTGTCGGGACTACCCGTTTGCGCCAGCCGCAGAGATACGGATCCTTGGTCTTGCCTTCGAGTCCCCTCAATGCGAGATCCATGTTTTCGGTCCCGTATTGAAGAAGGCTGGCGGTGGCCTGGAATGGATCGAGGCCACGCGCGGAGGCCCGGACGAGGCGATCGATCCAGACTTGCGCCTGTTCTTCGGTCGCGAAGGTCTCCGACTTCGAAGGGCGGTCACCAGTGTGTGGATCGGTCCATCGGACGCGGGCGCGGAATGGCTTGCCCGACTTGGCGCGGTGGAGTACCTCGATATCAGTGGAGAGTTTGATTCCGATGGGTGTCGATACCGAATCAGCCATGACGCGCCACCTCCGTTGAGAGGCAGGCGATCACGCTGCGGGAACGATATGGCGTGCGGCGAGGTATGCCTCGAGATCGCTCTCGGGATACTTTGCGACGCGTTCGGAGATCTGAATGAAGCCAGGCCCCTCGGCGGGCACACTGCGCCGCCACCGACGGACTGTCGAGGCGTCCACCCCGAGAATCCGGGCGACTTCGCCGGTCGTGTACATGTGCTGGCTCAGCAGTGAACGTTCGTGGGCGGCATCGTCCATGGCGAACCCCCTTCCGGTAACTCCCTCGGGCGGGAGATATCAGAAGGATAGGACCCGCTGGAAGCAGCGAGCGATCGCCCGGCAAACCCCATGTGGGATGTGAAAAAGCTGGCCTGAAGAGGCCAGTTCCAGTGAGTCGGATCTCGCCGCCGAAGCGTGCGATGAACCTGTTGAATACACCTGTGCCCGACAGTCCCGTAGGTCCTGCGGATGGTGTTGTGGTCCACAATTGGTCCACAAAAGAGAACCAGGAGGGGCGGAAAACCGCCCCCCACCTGGTCGGGCTGACAGGATTTGAACCTGCGACCACCTGACCCCCAGTCAGGTGCGCTACCAAGCTGCGCCACAGCCCGTGGCATTCGCTCTCGCTCGTGCTCGAGAAGATTACCCCAGGACCCCCCTCAAGTTCCAAATCGGCTGGTTATCGGCGTGTGGCGGGGTGGAAGACGGTTTGCGGGTGGGCGTCAAGGTTGGTCTGGCGCAGGGGAATCCGTGAGGCTGGGAGGGGTCGGGGCTGGACGGTGGAGAGTGCCGGGAGCGCAGCGGGGGTACAGGGCTCACAGCTGACGCATAGGTTCGGTACAGGGTGGTTGGAGGGAGGTGGCTGAGGCTGTAGCGATGTCTGTGTTGACCTCGGGGAATGCGCCCATCGATCGGGCCGGTATGCGTCGGGCCGATGGTGGGGCGGTCAGGGTGCTGGTGGTGGACGATGAGCCGGCGTTGGCCGAGTTGGTGGCGTTGGCGTTGCGGTATGAGGGGTGGGCGGTGGAGACCGCGGGGGATGGGCGGACTGCGGTGGGCAAGGCTCGGGAAATGCGGCCTGATGTGGTGGTTCTTGATCTGATGTTGCCCGATATGACTGGGCTCGAGGTGCTGGATCGGCTTCGGTCGGTGTTGCCGGAGCTGCCGGTGCTGATGCTGACCGCGAAGGATTCGGTGGAGGATCGGATTGCGGGGCTGACGGCGGGTGGGGACGACTACGTGACCAAGCCGTTCAGTATCGAAGAGGTGGTGTTGCGGCTGCGGGCGTTGCTGCGGCGCGCCGGTGTTGCGACCGAGGATGCCGGGTCGCGGCTGGTGGTGGGGGAGCTCGTGCTCGATGAGGACAGTCATGAGGTCAGTCGGGGTGGGGTCGATATTGTGCTGACCTCAACGGAATTCGAATTGTTGCGGCTGTTCATGCGCAACCCGCGGCGGGTGTTGAGTAAGGGTCAAATTCTCGATCAGGTCTGGAGTTATGACTTCGGAGGGCGCTCCAACATCGTGGAGCTGTATGTCTCCTACCTGCGCAAGAAGATCGACAGCGGGCGCGCACCGATGATTCACACTCTGCGAGGTGCGGGCTATGTCCTCAAACCCGCCCACTGATTCGTCGAGCCGCCGCCGCTGGTCGCTGCGGGCTCGGCTGCTGGCGGGGCAGGTGGTGTTGCTGGTGGTTGTGGTGGCGGGAGCGGGGATCACGACCGAGCTTGCGTTGCAGCAGTTTCTGGTGCATCAGGTCGACGTGACGTTGGGGGAGACGGTGAAGCGGGCGTTGGCGGATTCGGGTGGTGGGCCCAGTCTGGGGCCGCGGCCGCCGGATCAGCACGGGGCGCAGGATCAGCACGGTGCGCCGGGGCCGCCACTGCCGCCGATCGGCGAAGATTATGGGCCCGGGCCGGACTTTCTGAATCGGCGCAATATTCAACCGGACACGATCGGCGCGGTGGTCGAGGCCGACAAAACGGTTAGCGCGGCCAGGGCACGGTCCGACGGCACACAGTCGCTGTTGTCGGAGGCGGCCCAAAAGCAGCTCGCCGACGTCGCGACCGGAAAGCCTGTGACCCTGGATATTCCAGGGGAGGGTCACTATCGCGTGGCCGCCGCGACGACCTGGTCGGGTCAGACCGTGATTGCCGGGCTCCCGCTCGCTTCCGTCGACGCCATCCTGATGCGTGTGTTCCTGATTCTCGTGATCGTCACCGCCGCCGTGCTGGGGATCGCGATCTCAGTGGGCATCTGGTTGATCCGGCGCGCGCTCGCACCGCTGGACCGGGTTGCCGCGACCGCCGCTCGAGTCGCCGACCTCAGACTCGATCGCGGTGAAGTGACGCTGCCCGTGCGGGTTTCGTCCGTTGACGCCGATTCGCGCACCGAGGTCGGTCAGCTCGGCGCCGCCGTCAACCGTATGCTCGACCACATCGCCGGCGCGCTGTCGGCTCGCCACGACAGTGAGACCCGGGTGCGGCGGTTCCTGGCCGATGCCAGCCACGAGCTGCGTACCCCGCTGGCCGCCATCCGCGGGTACGCGGAATTGGCGCAGCGGGAACGCGAGGCGGTGCCGGAAGTGGTGGCGCACGCCATGAGCCGGGTCGATTCGGAGTCGCGGCGTATGACCACGCTGGTCGAGGACATGCTGTTGCTGGCCCGGCTGGATGCCGGGCGTGGGTTGGAACAGACTCCGGTGGATCTGACCCAGCTCACCGTAGACGCGGTCGCCGATGCTCATATCGCCGGTCCGGATCTGAAGTGGCAGTTGGAGTTACCGCCCGAGCCGATCGAAATCACCGGCGACGCCGCACGATTGCACCAGGTACTGGCCAATCTTCTTGCCAACGCCCGCGTGCACACCGGCCCGGGCGCCACCGTCACCATCGCCCTGACCGACGACGGTCGAGGCGGGGCACGGTGGCGGGTCACCGACGACGGTCCGGGCATTCCCGCCGAATTGCAGCCGGAGGTCTTCGAGCGCTTCGCGCGCGGTGATTCGTCGCGCTCGCGCCGCGCCGGCAGCACCGGACTCGGATTGGCCATCGTGGCGGCGGTGGTGAAGGCGCACGGCGGTGAGATCAGCGTCGAAAGCGCCCCCGGCCGGACGGAATTCACCGTGCACCTGCCCACCGCCAATTGACGCGACTAGGCCGAGCCGGTCGGCGGGAACGGCTGGGGCTGCGGCTGGTCCGGCCCGTGGTCGTGGTCGCGGTCCCCGGGCTGGTCGCGATGGTCGCGGTCGCCGGGCTGGTCGCGGTGATCGCGGTCGCCGGGACGGCCCTGGTCGTCGCCGTGGTTCTGGTTCCAGTCCGGGTCGGCGATCTGGCTCACGACCGGGACGCCGCTGTCGGCGGTCGCGGCGGAGGCGGGGATGGCGAGCGCGGCGAGTGGCACGGTGACCAGGGCGCTGGCGATGGCGACGCGGGCGGACAGTCGGCGCAGTCGCGACGGGTTCTTCGACGAGGTGTTCAACGTGCAATACCTTTCTCGGGGAGGGAACAGCCGGTCGGCTGCCCTGGTCACCCATCAAAGAGTCCGCGCCAAGGTTTGCTCTTGGTCCCACCTGTGACCCCGCTGGGAATCCTGGAACACCGATTCACCCCACTAGGCTGGCCGTCGTGGGACGACAGGCCGACAACCGAGCAGTCCGGAATGGTGCAGCCCAGAGTGGCGCACCCATGCAATTCGTCGCCGACCTCCGCGACATCGCCGTGCCCGACCCCGGCTTACGCACTGTGACCGACCCCGAGCGCGCCGCCGAACTCGTCGCGGCCGAGACCCGGGATCGGCTCGATGCGGTGCTCGAGGCCATCGAAGGTGACCCGATACTCATGCTGTCCGGCGGCGTCGACTCGATCCTGCTGGCGGCGACTGCCGTCGATCTCGGCTACCGCCCGCGTGCGGTCACCGTGTCGACCGGGGACGGCACCGATCGTGTGAACGCGACCGCGGTGGCTGCGGCGCTGGGTCTCGATCACGACATTGTCGAACTCGACGGGCCGGCCGTCGTGGCATTGGCTCGGGAGGCCATCGAGCGGTTGAAACTGGCTGAGTTGTGGGAGGTTTCGTATGCCGTTCCGATGCTCGCGATCCGGCCGCTCCTGGACCGCCTCGATACCGTCGGGCCGATCCTGACCGGCAGCGGCGCGGACGCGATCTTCGCGGGCGGTAAAACCCTTGTGAGCCAGACCGATTCCGAGGCTGTCGCGGAACTCGACCGGATCATCCGCAAAGAGTCTGCCCATAACTTCACTTACGCCCGTCGCCTGGTCCCCGATTTCTATGCGCGAATCTTGGGTGGGCACGCGGACCGCCTTGTCCATGTATTTCAGACCGTCCGCTTCTGGGAGTTGGCCGAAACTTTCGCGCCCCCGGCTTTGTTCGAGAAACAGGGCGACGAGCTGATCGACAAGCTGTGTGTCCGGATCGCCTGCGAACAACTGCTGCCCGAATCGGTGCGGAAGCTGGCCTGGTCGAAGAAGTCGGCGATTCAGCACTCGGCGGGCATCATGGGCGCACTGTCGGCCGCGGCCCGTGCCGAAGCTGCGACACTCCCGGGCGCTCAGACCTACACCGACCCGCTCACGGAGTCCTTCGAGGCCGTAGCCACCCGCCTGTACCTGGCCCGCCTCGCCGCCACCCCAACCCCTGACCAAGATCAAGGCTGGATGAACTCGATCGCGGACTCGGGGTTGGTCGCGGGTGCGCCCATGAGCATGTCCTGGTGGGTGCTGACCTGCTCGCGCAAGGCCTCGACGATCGCGGCCACTTCCGGACGCCGCAGCGTTTCGGCGCGGGCCACGAGCCAATAGGTCAGGCGGACCGAGATTTCCGGGAGGACGCGGACCAGGTCCGCATGTAGGTCGGCCATGAAGCAGGGGAGCAGACCCAGCCCGGCCGCGGCGCGGGTTGCCTCCACGTGCACGAAGACATTGGTGGAGGAGATCGACTCCCGCATCATCGGCGCGAAGGTTGGGGCCAGGTCCAGATCGTCGACCTGCAGCATCGAGTCGATGAAGTAGACCAGCGGATGCTGGGCCAGGTCCTCGACCGAACGCGGCGCGGGGTGGTCGGCCAGGTAGCCGTGCGAGGCGTAGAGCGCGAGGGTGTAATCCCCGAGCGGGATCGCGCGGGCTCGGCGTAGCTGGGGTTTGCCGACCACCACTTCGATATCGAAGCCGGAGCGTTGCAGCGAGGCCAGGCGGGTCGCGGTGACGATCTCGACGGAGAGCTTGGGGTGCCGGCGCTGCACCGAGGCGATGGCGGGGGCCGCGAGGTACGCGCTGAACCCGTCGGTGGCCGACATGCGGACCACGCCTTCGAGTGTCGGCGTATCGGAAGTCAGTGAGCGAACGGCGGATTCGATGGCCTCGGCGGCGGTCAGCGCCTCGCGGCCGAGATCGGTGAGCTCCCAGCCGCCCGCGCCGCGGATCAGCACCCGGCCGCCCAGCGCCTGTTCCAGCGCGGCGATCCGCCGGGAGATGGTGGTGTGGTTGATCCCCAGTTCCTCGGCCGCCGAGACGTAGCGGCCCGTCCGGCCGACGGACAGCAGGACCAGCAAATCATCCGGGCTCGGGCGGCTTGTGGCGGGGGTCACGCTCATTTCTGCATTCTTGCAGATTGTGGCTGCGGAACTGGTCATTGCAGCCAGCGGCGATGTGCACGAATACTCCTTGGCATCGAAGTTTGTGGGCCGCATCACAGATGAGGGTGAGGCGGCCCGAGCGTGAAGGAGTTGCGCGATGAGCGTCCCGGATACTCGACCGGAAGCGGGCGGCGCCCTGGCCGGATTACGGCGCGTGGTCGCCGCGTCCATGGCGGGGACGGTGGTCGAGTGGTACGAGTTCTTCCTCTACGGCACTGCGGCCACCCTGGTGTTCAGCAAGGTGTTCTTCAAGAGCGGCGGCAATGATCTCGACGCCATCCTGGCCGCGTTCATCACCTACGCGGTCGGCTTCGCGGCAAGGCCGTTGGGCGGCATCGTCTTCGGCCACTACGGCGACAAGCACGGCCGCAAGAAGCTGCTGCAGCTGAGCCTGGTGCTGGTCGGCGCGGCCACCTTCCTGATGGGCTGTCTGCCGACCTTCCACCAGGTCGGCTATCTCGCCCCGGTGCTGCTGGTGGTGCTGCGCTTCGTGCAGGGCTTCGCCATCGGCGGCGAGTGGGGCGGCGCGGTTCTGCTTGTGGCCGAACACAGTCCGAGCCGCAGTCGCGCGTTCTGGGCGTCGTGGCCGCAGGCGGCGGTGCCGCTGGGCAATATGCTGGCGACGGTCGTGCTGCTGGCGCTGACCTCGACGCTGTCGGACGCGGCCTTCCTGTCGTGGGGCTGGCGCGTGGCCTTCTGGCTCTCGGCGGTGGTCGTGCTGATCGGCTACTACGTGCGCACCAAGATCACCGACGCGCCCATTTTCGTTGCCGCGCAACAGCTTGCCGAGCAGGAGAAGTCGAAGTCGTTCAGCGCGCTCGAGGTGTTCAAGCGCTACCCGCGCGGCGTGTTCGTCGCGATGGGGCTGCGCTTCGGCGAGAACATCATGTACTACCTGGTGGTCACCTTCTCGATCACCTATCTCAAGGTGCATGTCGGCGCGAACACCAAGGTGATCCTGTGGTGGCTGCTGGTCGCGCACGCGGTGCACTTCCTGGTGATTCCGCAGGTCGGACGGCTCTCGGATCGCTACGGCCGCAAGCCGGTCTACCTGGCGGGCGCGCTGCTGGCCGGCACCTGGGGCTTCTTCGCCTTCCCGATGATGGACTCCAAGAACAACATGGTCATCCTGTCCGCCATCGTGATCGGCCTGATCTTCCACGGCATGATGTACTCCGCGCAGCCCGCGATCATGGCCGAGATGTTCCCCACCCGCATGCGGTATTCCGGTGTGTCCCTTGGTTATCAGGTGACCTCGCTGGTGGCGGGTTCGCTCGCGCCGATCATCGCGGTGCGACTGCTGAAGGACTACAAGTCCTCGGTGCCGATCGCCTGGTACCTGGCCGCCGCCGCGGCGGTGACCGTGGTGGCGGTGCTCTTCGCCCGCGAGACCAAGGGCATCGACCTGGAGGCAATCGATGCGGCGGACGCGAACGGAACTGCGGTACAACATGATTCGAAGCAGAACGACCCTAAGGTGACGGTGGCATGACGGAGACGACCGGACCCCTGCTCGGTGAGCTGGCCGGACGGACGGCATTGGTGACGGGCGGCGCGAGCGGTATCGGGGCGGCCTGCGCCCGCGAGCTCGCCGCCCGCGGGGCGGAGGTGACCGTCGCCGATATCGACGGCGACGGAGCGGAGAAGGTGGCCGCCGATATCGGTGGCCACACCTGGCAGGTGGATCTGTCCGATGTCACCGCGTTGGAGGAACTGACCCTGGCGACCGACATCCTGGTGAACAACGCCGGGGTGCAGACGGTCAGCCCGATCACCGAATTCGCCCCCGAACGCTTCCGCTTCATGCTCGCCCTGATGGTGGAGGCGCCGTTCCTGCTCACCCGCGCGGCGCTGCCGCACATGTACAAGCAGGGGTACGGCCGGATCATCAATCTCTCGTCGGTACACGGCCTTCGGGCCTCGGCCTTCAAGGCGGCGTACGTGACCGCCAAGCACGCGCTGGAGGGGCTGTCCAAGGTGACCGCGCTCGAGGGCGGGCCGTACGGGGTGACCAGCAACTGCGTCAACCCCGGATATGTGCGAACCCCGCTGGTGGACAAGCAGATCGCCGATCAGGCCTTCGCGCACGGCATTCCCGAGCAGGAGGTGGTGGAGCGAATCATGCTGACCGACAACGCGATCAAGCGTCTGGTGGAGCCGGAGGAGGTGGCTTCGCTGGTCGGCTGGCTGGCCTCCGACTCGGCCCGCATGGTCACCGGGGCCTCGTACACCATGGACGGCGGATGGAGCGCCCGATGATCGACCTGGCGCAGGTGGCGGGCGCACCGCAATGGATGCCGAGCGAAGACGACATCGCGACAGCCCGGATCACCGACTTCACCCGATTCGTGCAGCAGCGCTACGGGATTCAGGCCGACGACTACGCGGCGCTGTGGCAGTGGTCGGTCGAGGACATCGAGGGCTTCTGGTGGATGGTCTGGGAGTACTTCGAGCTGGGTGCGGCACCCGTCGAGGTGCTCGCCTCCACCGAGATGCCCGGTGCGCGATGGTTCCCCGGTGCACGTCTCAACTACGTGGACCAGGTGGCCAGGCGGGCCCGCACCGACCGGCCCGCCATCATCGCCATGAGCGAGGACACCCCGCGCCGGGATCTGTCCTGGGCGGAAATGCTCTCCCGCACAGCCATTCTCGCACGTTCCCTGCGGGAGCTCGGGGTCGGTCCCGGTGACCGGGTGGCGGGTTATCTGCCCAATATTCCCGAGGCCGTGATCGCCTTCCTCGCCACCGCGAGCATCGGCGCGATCTGGAGTGCGTGCGGCCAGGACTACACCGCCTCGGCCGCGCTCGATCGGCTCGGGCAGCTCGAGCCGACCGTGCTGGTCACCGCGGACGGCTACCGCTACGGCGGCAAAGCGCACGACAAGATCGACGAAATCGCGGCGCTACGTGAGGGTTTGCCGTCGCTGCGGGGGACCGTGCTGGTATCCCGGCTCGGGCGCACCCTGCCCGATGTCCTGGACTGGAATGACGCCACCGAGGAGCTGTTCGCGGCGGAACCGCCCGCGCTCACCTCGGAGCCGGTCGATTTCGAGCATCCGCTGTGGGTGCTGTACTCGTCCGGCACCACCGGCAAGCCCAAGGGCATCGTCCACGGACACGGCGGCGTCGTGCTCGAGCATCTGAAAGCGCTGGCCCTGCAATCCGATATCGGACGTGACGACACGTTCTTCTGGTACACCAGCCCCAGCTGGATGATGTGGAACTTCCAGGTCTCCGGGTTGCTCACGGGTGCGACCATCGTCTGCTACGACGGCAGCCCCTCGCATCCCGCGCCGGATGCGTTGTGGGCGTTGGCTTCCCGCACCGGAACGACGGTGCTCGGCACGAGCCCGGGCTATGTCCTCTCCTGCGAGAAGGCGGGCTCGCATCCAGCGATCGCCCACGGCCTGACCGCCCTGCGTCAGATCGGGATCACCGGTTCGGCCTTCCCGGCATCGTCGTCGATCTGGTTGCGCGACAACGTCGGCGACATCCCGGTCTCCTCCATCAGTGGCGGCACCGATGTGGTCTCGGCCTTCATGGGTGGCGTCCGCACCCTCCCGGTCCGCCCCGGCGAGCTCTCCGCCCCGTATCTCGGTGTGGCACTGGAGGCTTGGGATTCCTCCGGCGAACCCGTCCAGCACGCCGTCGGCGAACTGGTCATCACCAAGCCGATGCCCTCGATGCCGGTGTCGTTCTGGAACGACCCCGACGGCACCCGCTACCGCGACGCCTACTTCGACATGTACCCCGGCGTCTGGCGGCACGGCGACTGGATCACCCGAACCCCGCACGGCGGCATCACAATTCACGGCCGCTCAGATTCCACCCTGAATCGCAACGGCATCCGCATGGGCAGCGCCGACATCTACCAAACCGTCGAATCACTCCCCGAAATCGCCGAATCCCTGGTCCTCGGCATCGAACAACCCGACGCCGGCTACTGGATGCCCCTGTTCGTAGTCCTCGCCCCCGGCCAGACCCTGACCGCCGAACTACGCCAGCGCATCGCCGCCGCCATCCGCACCGACCTCTCACCCCGCCACGTCCCCGACGAAATCATCGAGGCCCCGGGCATCCCCCACACCCGCACCGGCAAGAAACTCGAAGTGCCGTTGAAACGCCTGTTCCAGGGCGCGGATCCGGCCCGCGTCGTCGACCCCACCGCGATCGACGATCCGTCCTTACTGGCCTGGTACCTCCAGCATCGATCCCACTCCGCGACCCGAATCGCGGCGCGCACGGATTGATTCCGGCAGCTGATATTCGGCTGATCCGGCGGCCGGGTTGTCCCGCCGAGCCGCCGAGTGGCACAACACTGAGGGGATTTGTCCAAAATCGCCACGATGATGTGCCACTCGGCGGGTGGTTAGAGTGCTGAGGGTGGAGGACAAGCATTTGGTCTACTGCCGGATCGAGCGCGAGGGCGCGGTGCTGGTGATTCGGCGCGCGCCCGGGGTGTTCCTGGCGGGCCGGTGGGAATTGCCCGGCGGCGGCGTGGAATCGGGTGAGCACCCGGAGGCGGCTGCAATCCGCGAGGTCGGCGAGGAAACCGGCCTCGCAGTCGAGATCGTCGAGGAGCGATCGACGCACTCGTGGATGGATGTGGCCGGGCGTCCCTTGCGGATCCACGCCCGAGTTTATGACGCGGCCGAAAACGAATCCCGCAGCGTCACACTCAATCCCGCCGAGCACGACCACCACGCCTGGGTCACCCCTGACCAGGCCCACGCACTCGACCTCGCCGACCACTTCCGAGACGCGGTGCTCGGCGGCGCCTAGCGTGGTCCTCGGTGAGCCGATCCACGCCGGAGCACCGCGCCGCGCCCGATAGTGCCCACCGCGAGCTGAGCGGCGAAGGCGCTGGCCACGTCGATGACGAACGGGGCATGGAGCCGCGCCGAGCCTCGTGCACCGGGTCGGCTCGGGGCCGGGCGGCACGCGAAACGCCGGGGGCGTCAGTAGGTGGGTGGAGTCGAATTGGCCGGAGTCGTCGAGCTGACGGGGGTCGAGGAGGTGAGCATGCCGACGGCGACGGTGACTGCCGCATCGAGGGCGATCGAAGCGCCCGCTGCCGGAGTTTGATCGAGGATCTTGCCTGCCTTGGTGGAATCGGTGACCTTCGTGGTGGTCTGCTGCAAGGTTCCCTTCCATCCGAGGGCCTGCAGCTTCGCCTTCGCGGTGTCGAAGCTGAGGCCCACCAGGTTGGGCACGGTGATGGTGGTCATGGTCGGTCCGGTCGAGATGTAGACCGTGACCGTCGTACCGGCGGCGCGGGTGGTTCCGGCGGCCGGATCCAGTTCTACCACTGTGCCTTTCGTGCGTTTGTCGTCGCGTTGCACCTCCTTCACTACGAATCCGGCCTTCTCCAGCTGCGCCTTCGCCTCGGCGATCGCGCTGCCGACGACGTCGGGGATCGCGATGGTCTTCGGCTGCGGCTGGGTGGTCACCGGCTGTGTCGTTCGGGGCGGCGTGTACGGCGGCTCGGTGGTGGGCTTCGCCTCGGTCGTGGTGGGCTGGGCCGTGGTCGGTTCGGTGGTGGTGATCGCCGGTTGCGTCGTGGTGGTCACCGGCGCCGCGGAGGTCGAGGCCGTCGGATGTCCGTTGTCGGCGCGCGCCAGGAAGTAGGCCACCAGCGCCAGCACCGTCACCAGCGCCAACCCGATCACGATCCGCGCCGTGCGGCCGCCCCGGCCGGAAGGGGCTGGGCCGGTGCCGATTCCCGCATCGCGCGGACCGGTCGGTTCGGGTGGCGGTGACGTCACGAGCTGCGTGGGTGGCAGCCCCGCCCGGTTGGGGGTCGTGCCGGGCTGAGTGGATGGCGTGGCGGAAACGGCAGGTGGAGGCCCTGACTGGGCCGACATCGGCCTGGGCGGCATGGCAGAGCCCGGCGCGACCCGTGTCGTAACGGGCCGCAGTGCGGTGCGCGTGGTGTTGGGCCTCGGCCCGGTATCCGGATTGCCGGGACGAGGTGCCGTGGTGGCGGGCCTCGGGCCGGTATCCGGATGCGCCGGGCGCTGAGCCGTAGGGCCGGGTCTGGTTCCCGTATCCGAACTTCCGGGCCTCGGCGCGGTGCGGGTGGTGGCGAATCGTGGCCCGCTGAGCTGATCGGTGGTGCGTGCCGGGCCGGTGTTCATCGGGGGAGTCTGCTTGAGGACCTGCGCCGCGCTCCATGCCAGATGCGAGCAGCTGTCGTACCGGCGCTCCGGTTCCTTGGCCAGGGCCCGCGTGATCACATCGTCGAAACCCCTGGGCAGCATCGGGTTTCGCTGTGATGGCAGCGGGATCGGCTCGTAGGCGTGCCCGTGGATGATCCGGCCCACGTTCTGCCCGGGATACGGCGCCTCCCCGGTCAGCATGTGAAACAGCGTGCACCCCAGCGAATAAACGTCCGCCCGCGGATCGACCTCGCCCGGCCGAGTCAGCCGCTCCGGCGCCGCGTACTGGAAGCTCGCCAGGATCTCCCCGTGCTGGGTCAACTGCCGGCTCTCGTCGATCGCCTTGGCGATCCCGAAGTCGGTGAGCAGCACCCGTTCCGGCCGCCCGTCGGCGAGCAGGATATTGGCGGGCTTCACATCCCGGTGCAGGATCCCGGTCTCGTGCGCGTGGTCCAGCGCCGCCGCGGTCTCGGCGACGATCCGCACCGCCCGCGCCGGATGCATGGGCCCCTCCCGCAGCGCCCGCGCCACATCGCTGCCGTCGACGAAGGTCATGGAGATCCACAGCCGGTCGTCGTCCTCGCCGCGCGCATACACGGTCACGATGTTCGGATGCTGCAGCCGCGCAACGGTATCTGCCTCGCGCCGGAACCGCACCTTGTGCTCGTACTCCCCGCCGTCGGGCATGCTCAACAGCTTCAATGCCACGAATCGCGGCAGATCCCGATCCCGCGCCTGATACACGGCGCCCATCCCGCCGGCACCCAGCTTCCGCAGAATCTGGTATCCGGCGAAATACTCGCCCGGCTCTAGCCTGGTAACCACTGCCACCTCCCCGTCGCATGAATATCGCGAGAAAGGTCGAGAGCGAATCAGTGCGCCATCGAGAGCGAATCAGTGCGCCGCCATCACGACCTCGGCGCGCGCGGCGAGTCGCGAGCGGGTCGCTGCCCAGAGCAGCAGGGCGCAGAGCGAATACACGGCACCGATCAGGCAGGACGCCGGCCAGCCCCGGGTGCTGTAGGCCCAGGCTGTGGTGAGCGCGCCCAGTGCGGAACCCAGGGAGTAGAAGGACATGTACGCGCCGATGACGGTGCTGGCCCGGGTCGGGTGGGCCGTGGTCAGGAGGTGCTGGCTGCTGACATGGACCGCCTGGACGGCGAAGTCGAGCAGGACAATGCCCGCAATCAAGAACCAGAGGGTCGGTTCGGTTCGCGCGATGAGCAGCCAGGATGCCGTGAGCAAGGCCAGCGACCATCCCGTAATCGTTTGCGCACGACCGGAATCGGCCCATCGGCCCGCCCTGGCGGCACCGAGTGCTCCGGCCAGGCCCGCGAATCCGAACAGGCCGATCACGGTGCTGCCGAAATTCCACGGGGCCGAGCCGAGCGGCAGGGCGAGTCCGCTCCACAGGGTTCCGAAGGACGCGAACAGGAAGAACGCGATCAGACCGCGGACCAGGAACAGGCGATCCGTGCGCACCAAACCGGCCATCGATACCAAGGTGGGGAGGTAATGCGCGCCAGCGGTTCTCGGATCCGAGGGCAGCGCGGCGCGGACCATCGGGGCGAGCAGCACGCACAGCAGCGAGAGCAGCGCGTACACCGCCCGCCAGCCGATCGTGTCACCCAGCAGCCCGGCGAGAATCCGCACACCCAGGATGCCGAGCACCACCCCCGACGTGACCGCGCCGATGTTCCGGCCCCGCTCCTCGGGCGCGGACACGGCGGCGGCGTAGGCGACCGTCACCTGGACCACCACCGCGAACACGCCCGCGCAAACCAGGCCCGCGAACGCGACCACCCCGTTCGGCGCGACCGCCACCATTCCGGCCCCGATCGCCGTCAGCAACAGCTGCGCGCCAATGAGCTTGCGGCGGTTGACGACATCGCCCAGCGGGACGAGCGCCACCAGCCCCGCGAAGTAGCCGATCTGCCCGGCGGCGACCAGCCAGCCCAGCGACCCGGCATCCAATCCCAGGTCACCGCCTGCTTTTTCGAGCACCGGCTGGATCGCGTAGATCGTCGACACCGCCACCGCGCACACCAGTGCCAGCACGAATCTCTGCACTCCCGTGATTCCCGTCGTCACCACGCCTCCCGAATCAGTAGCAAAATGAAACTATTCGAAGAGTAGGTACTATTGGTTTCGAATTGCAACCGATCGGGAGGAGCTGCGATGACCGCGACACTCGGCGAAGGCCGTGCGTGGACCGATCCCATCTGCCCCGTCGCTCGCGCGGTCGACTTGGTGGGCGACCGCTGGAGCCTGCTCATCGTGCGCGACGCCATGGACGGCGCGGCCACCTTCACCGAGTTCCAGCAGCGGCTCGGGATCGCCCGCAATATCCTCACCGACCGGCTGCGCAGACTCGTGGAGTCCGGGATTCTGGTGACCACCACCGCGCCCGGCGGTAAACGGCACAGCTACGAATTGACCTCGGCCGGTGCGGATCTCTTCACCGCTATCGTGGCACTGCGGCAGTGGGGTGAACGACATGCCTTCGAGGACAATGAATCCCGATCGGTGCTGCTGGATCTCGACGATCAGCCGATCGCCGAACTGCGCCCGCGGAACCGGACCGGCAAGCCGGTCACCGCGGCCACGACCAGCGTGCGAAAAGTGTCCTGACGCAACGGGATAACGCTACGAGATGTAGGCGATGAGTTCGTCGATGTAGGAGCGGAAGAGGCTGGCCATGTCGACCGAGTCCGGGTCGACGAGCCATTGGAGTTGGAGGCCGTCCATCATGGCGAAGACCTGGCGGGCGACGACGGCCGGATCGATGCCCGCGCGGATGCTGCCGTCATCGATGCCCGCCTGCAACGCCGCGGACAGGTACACCTGTAGCAGGCGGTAGCGGTTCAGGGCCCACTCGTGGGCGGGGTGGTCGGCGGTGACGGCCTCGCTGGTGAGGACCGTGAACAGACGGACCAGTCCCGGCACGTGCATGTTGTGGTCGACCAGCTGGGCCAGGCGCAGCAGCGCGTCCTTGCCATGTAACTGCTGGTCGAAGCCCAATCGGTCGTAGTCGAGGCGGTCGCGGTAATCGAGCACCGCGGACAGCAGGGCCGCCTTGTTGGGGAAGTAGTGCAACAGGCCGGGCTGGGACAGGCCGCAGCGGTCGGCGATCTCGGCGATGGAGGTGCTGCGATAGCCGTTGTCGGCGAAGGCTTTCAGGGCCTCGTCGATGATCTGCTCGCGGCGGTCGTCGCCCCGGCGGCGGCGTCGGGGGTGGGGCGTCATGAGGTGGGACACTAGTCAAGGGTGTTGAGCAGGCAAAATCCTGCAATGGTCACGAAACGATAACAGTACCTAATGACCACTCGGTAAACTGGATTTCCACTGGCACACTCGTGCCAGCCGTACAGGGCAGTACGAGGGAAGGGATTGCCGATGAGTCAGGCCCCGATCACGCCGATCACGCTGCGGGGAGCCGCCGGAAAGCTGGCCGGGTGGCAGATCGAGCCGCCCGCCGAGCGCCGCGGCACCGTGCTGCTGGTGCCGGGCTTCACCGGATCCAAGGAAGACTTCGAGGCCGTGCTGCCGCTGCTGGCCGAGGCCGGGTATCGGGCGTTCGCCTACGACCAGCGCGGGCAGTGGCAGTCCGAGGGGCCCGACGAGGTGTCGGGCTACACCATGGCCGATTTCGTCGGCGACCTGCAGGGCGTGGTGGATCAGATCTCCCCGGATGAGCCGATCCACCTGGTCGGGCATTCCTTCGGCGGGTATGTCTCCCGCGTCGCGGTGGTCGAGCGGCCCGGTCGTTTCCGCAGCTTCACCCTGCTCGCCTCCGGCCCGTCCTCGGTGGAGGACATCAACTTCCCGCCGCCGCAGCTGGTCGCGCAGATGGTGGAAGCCGGTGGGCAGGAACTCATCTGGCAGCAGATGAGCACCGCGATGTTCGAGGCCGGGCAGCAGCCGTCGCCGGCGCGCATGGAGTTCCTGCATCAGCGGATCCTGCAGACCAAGAAGGCCAATATTCTGGGAATTCTCGGCTGTATGACCGAGCCGCCGCTGAAAGATCCCTCGGCGCTGCGTGATTCGGGCGTACCGCTGCTGGTCGCGTACGGCGACACCAACGATCTGTGGGCGCCGGAGGTGCACGAGGCGTTCGCGAAGCAGCTCGGTGCGCAGACGGTCGTGTTCCACGGTTCCGGCCATGTTCCGAACGAGGATGTCCCCGAACAGGTATCCGCCGCCCTGGTGAACTTCTGGAAGGAACAGGCATGACCGACGTCATCGACGATCTGCTCGCGAAGCTCGACCTGCCCGCCAAGATCCGCCTGGTCTCCGGCGCGAATTTCTTCCGCTTCGCCGGTGATTCGAGCATCGGGCTGGCGGAGATGCCGGTCTCCGACGGCCCGTCCGGCGTGCGCGGCGAGCAGTGGGACGAGCGCGACCCCTCGGTGAGCCTGCCCTCGGGCACCGCGCTGGCCGCCACCTGGGATCGCGATCTGCTCACCGAGATCGGCGCGCTGATCGCCGCCGAGGCGCGGCGCAAGGACGTGTACGCGGTCCTCGGCCCCACCATCAACCTGCATCGATCCCCACTCGGCGGGAGGCATTTCGAATGCTTCTCCGAGGATCCGATGCTCACCGCCGAGATCGCCGAGGCGTACGTGCGATCGGTGCAGGCGCACGGGGTGAGCGCGTGCCCGAAGCACTACGTGGCCAACGATTCCGAGACCGAGCGCTTCACCGCCGACGTGATCGCGGATGAGCGGACGCTGCGCGAGCTGTACCTGTACCCGTTCGAGCGCTCCGTGGAGGCGGGCGCGTGGATGATCATGGCCGCCTACAACTCGGTCAACGGCGTCACCATGACCGAGAACGAGCTGCTCGACGAACCGCTCAAGGGCGAGTGGGGATTCGACGGCGTGGTGGTCTCGGACTGGACCGCCGTGCGCTCGACCGCCGGTGCGGCCAAGGGCAATGACCTGGCCATGCCGGGTCCGTGGGAGCTGTGGGGCGCGCCGCTGGAGGAAGCGGTGCGCAACGGCGAGGTGCCCGAGTCCGCCATTGACGAAAAGGTCCGGCGCATCCTGCGATTCGCGGTCCGGGTGGGTGCGTTGAACGGGTCGCCGCAGCCGGTGCGGCCGTTCACCGACGAGGCCGCGCAGCGCGTCGTCCGCGAGGCCGCCGCCAAGGCCATGGTGCTCGCCGCCAATGACGGCACCCTGCCGCTGGGCAAGCCCGCGCAGGTCGCGCTGCTCGGATCCGCCGCCGCCGAACCGCGTTTCATGGGTGGCGGCAGTGCCACCGTGATTCCCGCGCACACCACCTCGCCGTTGCAGGGGCTCTCGGAGGTGTTGCCAGTGGTCCACACGCCCGGTGTTCACCTGAGCGAGAACATGATTCCGGTGCCGCTGGAGCTGGTCACCGATCCGGAGACCGGCGCCGAGGGGCTGTCGCTGCGCTACCTCGACGGCGATGAGGTGCTGGAGGCCGAGCATCGCACCGCGGGCAGCCTTATGCTGTTCGGCAATCCGAATGCCATGCGGGCCAAGGCCATCGAACTCCGCGGCCGCCTGCGCGCCGACGCCGCGGGGGAGTGGCGCATCGGT
>NZ_BAFX01000205.1 GCF_000308815.1 Nocardia concava NBRC 100430 | reverse complement strand
GATCGGGTGTGGGTACCGGATTCCAGCATCAACCGCAGCATGGGCAGCAAGGTTTGCAGGGTGCTCTTCCAGCTTCCGGTCGCCCCGGCCTCCACCTTGGCCTGCCAGGCGTCGCCGTTGCTGTAGTCGTAGGTCTCCATCAGCTGCCCGTAGTCGCAGGCAGCCTTGGTGGCGGCATCCTTGGAGATCTCGCCCGTGGCGACCGGCGGCTGGGCGCTCGAGTTGCTCGTCTTACCGGCCCCGAAGTGGATTGCGCCGGTACCGAATCCGGCGCCGACACCGCCGGCCACGACGAGCACCACGACGAAGGCGGCGATCAGGCGTTTGCGGCCGCGGTGGGGCGGCGGAGACTTCTGTTTCGCGAGCTCGGTGGGCGCGGCGTCGACCGGGCGCGGGCCGGGGCCGGTCGTGGCGGGATACCGCTGCGGGTTGACCTGGGTGGGCAGCATTCCGGATTGCGTCGGCATGCTGGGTTTGGTGGTGGCTCCGGTGAAGCGACTCGGATCGAGGGCCGCGTACGGGTGTGGCGCAGGGACATTCAGCGGTCCGCTGATCGGCTGGGCGGGGCCGCTCTGGTGATACCTCGGCCCGATCGATCCCGACCCGGCCGCGAGCGCTTGTGCGGCGGCGGCCGCCAGCTCACCGCAGCTGCCGTAGCGCTGGTCCCGGTTCTTGGCCAGGGCGCGTTCGATGACGTGATCGAAAGCCGCGGGCACGCCGGGATTCACCTGACTCGGCCGTGGGATCGAGGCACCGAGGTGCGCGGCCACCAATTGCGCGGTCGACTCCCCCGGGTACGGCAATTCGCCCGTGAGCATGTGGAACAGGGTGCAGCCCAGCGCGTAGACGTCCGCGCGGTGATCGGTATCGGTGCGCAGTTCGAACTGCTCGGGTGCGGCGTACTGGAAACTCGCGTACATCTCGCCGGTGCGGGTCAGCGCACTGGTGTGGTCCACCGCCTTCGCGATTCCGAAGTCGGCCAGATAAACCCGCTGGTCCGGACCCCACGCCAGGAGGATGTTCGCCGGTTTCACGTCCCGATGCAGCACACCGGCCCGATGCGCGAAATCCAAGGCCCGCGCGGTCTCCCCGATAATCCGAACCGCGTGATCGGGCCGCACCTGCCCATCCCGCAGTACCGCCGAAACATCGGTGCCCTCGACATACTGCATGGCCATCCACAGCCGATGCTCGTCATTCCCCCGCGCATAGACGGCCACGATATTCGGATGCGAAAGCCGCGCAGCCGTATCCGCCTCCCGCAGAAACCGCGCCCGGACCTCCGGATCATCGGCCTTCCCGGCAGCCAGCAGCTTCAACGCGACAGGCCGCGGCAAATCCTTGTCCCGGGCGAGATACACCTCCCCCATCCCGCCCACGCCGAGCAGCCGCTCCACGGTATACCCCGCGAATACCTGCCCCTGCGCGAGTGTCCTCCCCACAGCCTGCCTACCTCCGACCACGTCATGCTCGCCGATCACCGTATCCCAGAATCCAGCAACGCGGCTCCGGCGTTAATCGCGAACCACCTCGAACCGGAAATCGGTGATCTGACCGGAATCCCCGCAGTAGGTCTTGCGCAGCCGAACCGCTACCGCACTGTCGAAAAGGCGGACGCCGCTACCGAGCAGCACCGGGACCATGTGCACCACAATCTCGTCCACCAGCCCCGCCTCGAGACACTGCCGGGCCAGATCTGCCCCGAAGACGCCGACATCACCCTCACCCGCCGCAGCCACAGCGGTGGCCACCGCGTCCGCGACGCCGCCGGAAAGAAACCTAACCTCAGGATCCTCCGGCACCTCGTGCGGCCGGTGAGTGAGCACGAACATCGGCCCGGACCACATGCCGCCGTACAGCTTCCGCTCACCCTCCCCGGCCCGATTGCCCAGGTCGTAGCCGCGACGGCCGGACAGTACCGCCCCCGTCCGCTTCATCGTCTCCAACCCGATCGGCCCGGCCGCGCCGTACCCGAACATCCACTCGGTGGAGTCGTCCATCGGCGCGATGAAGCCGTCCAAGGACATGGTGATGTGCCACAGAACTTTCGTCATGAAGGTATGGACGGTCTGGGAGGGGAGAATTCATCGAAGGTTAGAGATTAGTGAAAACCCTTATATCACTTGATAATTCGGTTCGAAAGCATGATCGAGAAGCGTAAAATAGTGTCATGACCAGCGGTGAAGGGATTCTCGACAACGGCACGATCGCCGACGCGATCGCGCTGCTGTCGCAGATCACCGACACCCTGCTCACCCAGTCTTTCGGCGGATTCTCCGATGACGAATTCGTCGAATTCATGCAGGAATACGAGACCCGCAAGCGTGCCATGGCCGCGATCGATCACCGCATCGTCGGCGAAGTGCGTAACCGCAATCTGCCGGAGAAGGCCGGGTGGAAGAACCACACCGGCAAATACCTCGAACAAGCCCTGCGCCTCGGCCATGCCGAGGCCGGTGCGCGCGTGCACGCCGCGGAATACCTCGGCGAACGCCAGGTCACCGGGCAGGTGCTGGAACCGATGCTGGCGTGGGTCGCGGCCGCGCAGGAACAGGGTCTGCTGTCGCCGGATCACGCGCGTCGGATCGTGAAGATCATGCGCCGCATCCCGGGCAAGACCCACCCGGAGTTGGTGGGCAAGGCGGAAATGGAGTTGGCGCACTTCGCCACCCGCTCCACCCCCGACGACTTGCCCAAGATCGGGGACCGGATCCTGGGCTACCTCGACCCCGACGGCTCGCTCACTCGTGAAGACGACCGCCAAGCCCGGCGCGGGATCATCCTGGGCAAACAGGGCGTGGACGGCATGAGCACCATCACCGGCGAACTCACCCCGGCCGCGCGTGCCCTGTTGGATCCGATCTTCGCCGACCTGGCCCAGCCCGGCATGTGCAACCCCGACGACCCGCAGAGCCCGCAGCGCGCCAAGGGAATCCACCCCGACACCCTGGCCGCCGCCGCACGCCGCGACACCCGCACCACCGCCCAGCGCCAGCACGACGCGTTGATCGCGCTGCTGCGCCCGGAGATGGGTCCGGCCAACCTCGGCCAACACCGCGGGCTGCCGGTCTCCACGATCATCACCATGTCCCTCGCTGAAGTGGAGGCCGCCGCGGGTGTGGCGACCACCGCCTCCGGTGGGACGGTCCCGATGGAAGAGGCTTTGCTGCTCGCGCAGCAGTCGCGCCCGTTCCTGGCGATTTTCGACCATGCCGGTCGCCCACTGCATTTCGGGCACTCCAAGGCCCACCGTCTCGCCAACGCCGACCAGCGGCGGGCGTTGATCGCGACCGAGCGTGGCTGCACCCGCCCCGGCTGCGACGCCCCCGCCACCCTCTGCGCGGTCCATCACGTCACCGACTGGGCCAAGGGCGGCCCTACTGACATCGAAAACTTGACTCTGGCTTGCGATTCCTGCCACTCCCTGATCGGGGAGGGTCCGGACAAGTGGAAAACGGTGGTGATGCCACCGGAATCTGAGCACGCCGGGCGGATCGGCTGGATCGCGCCTGCCTCGATCGACCCGACCCAGACTCCGCAGGTGAATGACCGTCACCATGCCGGGGAGTTGAAAGCGGCCTCGCTCACCGGGATTCGGCAACGGACGCGCAAGCGCCCGGCGGTCCGGTGCGGGTTACGTCCCTAATTCACGTGGCAGCCTCACCAACAGGTGGGGCCCCGTGGGTTGCTTCCCTCACGAATGCTCGTGTGGGGCTGGCGTGCGCAGAGCACGGGGAAGCGTGGTTGCGCCGCCTGCCCTACCGCACCGGGGCTGACGCCAGGCCGGGAGCCGCCACCCACCGATCCCAGCCCACAGACTGCACGCATCACCTTCACAAGACCAAAACACCCAAAACCCCCGCCCGCCATCCCCTCCCACCCTCCTCTTTCACCGAGCGGCACATCCTGGAGGGCCTTTGTCCGGTTCCTCCCTAATCCCGCCTCCAAAATGTGCCGCTCGATGACAGCAACCGGGCGAATCGGACACGCGACGGGCGTCTTTGAGTGTTCTTCCCCGGGCCGCTGCGCGCCCGAGCCTCGAGGAGGCTGGTCCCGCCACCAGGGTGCCCAACCCAGCCCCCTCCCCACCCCTCCTCCTGGCCTCTTTTGTCTTTTGGCTCTTCCGCTTTTCTCTCTTCCGCTTTTATCTTTTCCGCCCTATAGACTTGCGCCGTGGAGGTGGGGCGGCATGCGTGATTACCAGCGCAGTAATGCGATTCAGGCCCGATTGCACGAGGTAGTGCCGGGTGGGGCGCATACCTACGCGCGGGGCGCGGATCAGTACCCGGAGGATATGGCTCCGATCCTGGCGCGCGGCGACGGCGCTCGGGTGTGGGATGTGGACGGCAACGAGTATGTCGAGTACGGCATGGGGTTGCGGTCGGTGACGTTGGGCCATGGGTATCGGCCGGTGGTGGACGCAGTGGCGCGGGTCATCGCGGGTGGGGTGAACTTCTCTCGGCCTACCGAGTTGGAACTGCTTGCTGCCGAGGACTTTTTGAGTCTGGTGCCGGGGGCGGACATGGTGAAGTTCGCCAAGAACGGGTCGGATACCACTACGGCGGCGGTGCGTTTGGCGCGGGCGGCTACGGGGCGGGAGACCGTGGCCGTGTGTGATCAGCCGTTTTTCTCCGTGGATGACTGGTTCATCGGGATGACCGAGATGAGCGCGGGGATTCCGGCGGTGTCTACGGTTCGGTTTCGGTACAACGATCTGGAGTCGTTGGAAACGGTGTTGCGCGACAACGAGATCGCGTGTGTGTTTCTCGAACAGGCCACGGCGCTGGCGGAACCCGCGCCGGGATTTCTCGAAGGGGTTCGGGCGCTGTGTGATCGGTTCGGTGCGCTGCTCGTGTTCGATGAGATGATCACGGGATTCCGGTGGTCCGCCGGTGGTGCGCAGCGGATCTACGGGGTCGTGCCGGATCTCTCCTGCTGGGGTAAGGCCATGGCCAACGGGTTTCCGCTCTCGGCGCTGGCGGGGAAGCGGGAGTTCATGGAACTGGGTGGGCTGCGTACCGATGCGGATCGGGTGTTTCTGCTGTCCACCACCCACGGGCCCGAGACCGCCTCGCTGGCGGCGTTCCGCGCGGTGGTCGAGGCCTACCGTGACTCGGATCCGATTGCCCGCATGGAGGAGTCTGGGCGGCGGCTGGCGGCGGGCGTGAATGCCATTGCGGCGGATCTGGGGATCGGGGATCGGCTCGAGGTAGCTGGGCGTGCCTCGTGTCTGGTGTTCCTCACCCGGGATCCCGAAGGTGTTCCCTCCCAGCCTTATCGGACGCTGTTCCTGCAGGAGTTGCTGGATCACGGTGTGCTGGGTCAGTCGTTCGTAAACTCTGCCGCGCATACCGATGCGGATATCGATCACACCATCAATGCCTGTCAGGCGGCGGCCGAGACCTATCGCAAGGCGCTGGAGCAGGGCACCACCGACGGGTTTCTTAGCGGCCGACCAGTCGCTCCGGCCTTGCGGCGCACGGCCGCACCGCGGCGCATCGAGGAGTGAGCGGGCCTCGCGTGTCGTGATCGTCTGGTTTGCCAGGACGATTCTGTGCCAGATCGCGGACAATGTGTCGCGCAATGCTCTCGGACCGACTATTCATTGAATCCGATGGGTTTCATGGACAGCGGAATCAGGTGAGGCAGTGGGTGGTGGCGGCGTGTCCGGCGTGCTGGTGACCGGTGGTGCGGGGGACGTTGGACGGGCGGTGGTGCGGCGGCTCTTGGCGGCAGGGCGGGCGGTGTGGGTCGCCGACGTCGATGCGGAGGCCGCTCGCGGGTGCGTGGCGGAGTTGGGGGCTCGAGCCGTTGCGCTGGAGCTGGATCTGACCTCCGAGGAGAGCATCGAAGCGACTGCTCGGACGGTTGCGGGGCGGGTGTCGACGGTCGTGCACTGCGCGGGGGTGGCGATGGTGGAGCCGTTCCTGGACACCGGGACGATGGCCTGGGATCTCATGTTCCAGGTGAATCTGCGCGGGCCCATGCGGCTCACGCAGCTGCTACTGCCGGGCATGTTCGATGCCGAGTCCGCGCGGGTCGTGTTCGTGGCCTCCGACGGTGCTCGGGCCGGGGCCTCCGGCGAAACCGTTTACGCCGCATCGAAATCCGGGCTGTTCGGGTTCGCCAAATCCCTCGCGCGGGAAGTGGCTCGTCACAGTGTCACCGTCAACGTGGTCTGTCCCGGCCCGCTCGAGGGCCGAATGGTCGCACACACCATGGCCGATCACCGTGAGAACCTCGCCGCCCTCGAAAAAGCCATCCCCCTCAAACGCTTGGGTCGACCGGACGAAGTAGCCTCCCTCATCGCATGGCTGGCGAGCCCGGAAGCCAGCTACGTCACCGGCCAGCTGATCAGCGTCAGCGGCGGCATAACGATGCAGTAGGAGTTTGCCAACATGCCCACCAAGCCCATCGTCGACGCCCACATGCATCTGTGGGACACCAGCGCCCACGACTGGTACCCGGGTCTGGCGAGATTCGTCGAGGCCGGTAAGCCCGAGATCGCGGACAACTTCCTGCTGAACGACTTCGACCGAGGACTCGACGGGATCGAGGTGTCGGGGCTGGTGCACGTGTCCGCCACCACCGCGCCGCACACCTATCTGGCCGAAACCCGTTGGGTGGACGGCATTGCCGAGGCCGACCCGCGTCCGTTCGCCCTTGTCGGCGCGGTCGATCCGAGCCTGCCCAAGTCCGATCTGATCGATCATCTCGACGAGCAGGCCCGCACCGAACGCTTCCGCGGCGTAAGGGTTTTCGCGGGCCTGTCCCCCAACACCCCGGCCGCCGACGTGATCGCCGGCTGGCTCCAGGACCACGACGCCGTCTTCGACCTCGTCGCCAAGCCCGCCGAAATCCTCGACTGGATCGACTTCCTCGCCGGCTACCCCAACCTGCGCGTGGTCCTCGAACACCTCGGCTTCCCCCAGGGCCACTCCTCCGACGCCCGCACCGCCTGGCACAACGCCATCTCCCTGGCGGCCAAGGAAACCCAATGGCTGTGCAAGCTCTCCGGTTTCGGCCTGATCTGCCGGGACCTGACCTGGCCGAGCCTGGAGTACTGGCTGGAATCCAGTGTCTCCCTGTGGGGTTGGCGGCGGTTGATGTTCGCCTCCAACATGCCGGTCGACTCGATGGCGGGCACCTACCCGGAGCTGGTTTCCACCATCGACAAGATCGTCACCACCGACGCCACCGACCAGGAAGCCGACTTCTTCTACCGCACCAACGCCCTCGACACCTACCGCCCGCGGTAGGCGACCGGCAGCCGGCCGCCTACCGCGAACGCCGTCAGTTCCTGTACCGGAACAGAATTCGCCCCCGCGTGAGGTCGTACGGACTCAACTCCACCAGGACTCGATCCTGCGGCACGATCTTGATGTAATTCTTCCTGATCTTGCCGCTGATATGGGCGAGCACCTGGTGGCCGTTCGCCAACTCCACGGTGAAGGTGGCATTGCGAAGACAGTCGACGACGGTGCCCTCGATTTCGATTCCTTTGCTCTTCATATTCATCGCAGCACCATTTCCAGGGTGCTGTTCACACGACGGGCGCCGATGCCCTCGAAGAGCGCCGCGGCCGCCGTGTTCGACTCCTTCACTTCCGTTGAGACAGTGTCGATTCCGCGTTCATGCAATGCAGCCAACGCGCCGGCCAGCATGGCGCGGGCGATCCCACGGCGACGTCGATCGGCACGCACGGCAATCAGTCCGATCCGGGGCAGGCGGCCCATCTCCACCACACGGGCCAGGCCCACATAACGGTCAGCCTCGGCCGCGGCCAGGTACTTCGACGGATCCACAATGGTGTCGACCCCCGGCACACCGAGGTTCTCGACCGGCATCTCCTGCCACCCGACCGTCGCCCCCACCTCATCGCGAATCACCCGATCCACCTCGCGCAGCGCCCCTTCCGCCGCCCGCCCCACGGGCACGATCGTCACGCCCTCCGGCGGCCGAACCGCATCCAACCCGGTGACTGCCGGATCAGTGGGCACCAAGTACTCCCACTCCCGCCGCCGCACCGCGAACCCGGCCCGCTCCCAACCGGACACCAACTCGGTGTCGTTCTCATCGACCACGGTATGCAACGGCCTGCGCAGCGTCCCCACCATCGCGCCCGCCAACTGATCGAAAACAGCGTCATGCCAAGCATCAACACTGACAAACAGCCGCCCATCCGGCCGCGTAACAACATCCCCGTGCCCGACCACCCGGTCGTCATCCAGGGCTTCCCATCGGGTCAACGAGACCCGACTAATCCCAGCCACGGGTTCACCCGCGCGGAATCTGATATCTGATGTACTCATCGTCGTCGCCTTTCGCAATTGCCTTCCACGGCAGGCGCTCCCGACGACGTTTACATCGCCAACCGACCCGTGACACCGAGTGGGAGCCCCCACACCTGTCCAACGAACATGGGTCTCACCTCCTCACCTAAGTCACGGTCGCCAGCAGGCTAACACCCCACCCCCAACCCCGCCCACCCATTTATTTTCCGCAACCATGGTCGGCATGGGTGTGGATGTTGAAATTCGAACGGCCGGTGGGGTTCTGCGCGGCCACTGGCGGGACGATGTTGCGATCTTCCGGGGGTGTCCCCTACGCCGAGCTGCCGGTGGGACATGGGCGGTTTCGCGCACCCGAGCCCGTGCGGTCGTGGACAGACCCGCGCGATTCCTGTTTGACGCTGGACATCTGGTCACCGGATCCCGGCACGGCCGGACTGCCGGTGATGGTGTGGATTCATGGCGGCCGCTATTTGGAAGGCGATTCCGCCGATCCGCACTGCGATGGCGCGGCCCTCGTCCGCGGCGGCGTGGTGATGGTCAGTCTGAACTACCGCACCGGCGTAGAGGGTTTCGCACATATCCCCGGGGCACCCGACAATCGAGGCATCCTCGACCAGGCCACCGCATTGCGCTGGGTGCAAGACAATATCGCCGCGTTCGGTGGCGATCCGGACAATGTGACAGTATTCGGCCAGTCCGCCGGTGCGGGATGCATTGCCGCACTGCTCGCGATGCCCTCGGCCGCGGGACTGTTTCGCCGAGCGATCGTCCAGAGCCTGCCGGGCACTTACTTCACGCCGCGACTGGCCGCCACGATCTCGGCAACGATCGCCGCCGAACTCGGCACACAACCCACCATCGAGGGGCTGTCCCGCCATTCCCGTCGCGCGCTGCTCGACGCGACCCACACGGTCCTCCGCAAGATGCCGAGCTTCCTGGACGCCTGTGGCCCGATGGCATTGACCCCGACGCCGTTTTCCCCGGTCGTCGACGGCGAACTCTTCCCTCACGCACCGTGGCACGCCCTGGCGCACGGATCCGCCCGCGGCATAGATGTTCTCGTCGGCCACACCCGCGACGAATACCGGCTGTTCGCAACCCATCTCGGCGACCCCATCACCGAGGAGCACCTGAGCCGAGCGCTCACCCACCTCACTCCCGTTCCCAACGGCAGCACCGACTACCGCACCCTCTACCCGACGCTCACGCCCGCCGAGCTCCACGAACTCATCCACGCAGACTGGCTGTTCCGGATGCCCACCCTGCACCTGGCCAACGCCCACCACGCCGGCGGCGGCCGAACCTGGACCTACGAACTGACCTGGTCCTTCAACACCGTCGAAGCTGCTTCCCACAGCCTCGACTTCCTCCTCGTCTTCGGCACCCTCACCGCCGAGACCATCCGCAATCACCCCGCCGCCCGCCAGAACGCACTCGAAGAACTCGCCCACGTTTCCCACGAAATGCGCACCGCCTGGCTGACTTTCACTGCCAAAGGCACGCCCGGCTGGCCCCCTTACACCCCGACGAACCGCCTCACCCGTGTCTTCTCCTCGACCCCACAAACCGAGCCTTACCCTGAGGACCGCTCCAGACGCATCTGGCAATCCCACGAATTCACCACCCTTGACCTCCCAGCCACCGCCCGATTTCGGTGAAGTCGTTGCCGCGCAATCCGACTCGCGGATTCACGCTGGACAGGAGTGCCGGGGCGTTGTGGTTCTGCGATACCCATTCGCGGTCGTGGTCGGTTAGTTCGTCGTCGATCCAGATGAATAGCAGGGGCCGAGTGCGGGGTTCAGGTGCGCGCCGAAGGGGATCGGGGGGCCGTCGACATCGAGGAAGAGTAAGGGGCGGGGCTGGGGATGCACGTTGTCACCCTAGGGCGGGGATGGTAGACCAATTGGTATATTGATCTTGTGATGCGACTTCGTATGGCGGTTGCCGGGGTGCTCGCTGGAGTGGTCGCGAGCGGGTCCGGGGTGATGGTGGCTGGCGGGGTTTCGGCGGCTGAGCCGGTGGGGTGCCGGACCGGGGAGCGGGCGCCTACTGATGATCCGCGTTCGTATGACTCTTGCATTGATGGCGGGTGGGGGAATCTGCGGCAGTGTCCGCCGTGGACGGTGGTTGCTCAAGCCCCGGACGGGGATGTTCGGTGCGTTCCGCAGTAACGGCTCAGCGCCGGGCGCCCGGGTCAGTTGGTGCTGAGTTCGGCTCGGGCCGGGGTTAGTTCGGAGACCGGGCGGCTGCCGGTGAGTTTGTAGTCTTCGCCGACGAGTTCGTACATGCTGACGAAGCCGTCGAGGTCGTCGCTCTCGTGGTCGCCGCGGACTATCCAGAAGTGTGGGATGCCGAGCATGGAGTAGACGCGGAGTTTGTCGATGGCTTCGCGGACCTGCGCCGGCTGCCAGACCGCTTCGATGACCGCGAACAGGTTCGCCGGGGCGTGGGTGGTGCTGTGTTTGTCGGGGCGATGGCCGGGCTGGAACACCACGGCGTCGGCCACGAAATTGTGCTGGCCGATTTCGCCGCGGGCGAATCCGCTGTCGGCCACGTATTGATCAGCGGCGGCTTCATATCCGTAGCCGCGCCAGAAATCGAGCACCTGGAAGACGATCCGGGAATACCAGAACGTGACGGGCATGAGGCTCAGCTCCAATCTCCCGGATCGCAATTCCCAGGCCCAGCCACGCGGAACAGTCGGCAGGGTCTCGAATTCGGCCCGCGTGCGCACGCCGGTTCTGGGCAGTTCGAGCTGGTGAATGACCGACTCCCTTCGCGCGCCGGGCCGACAAGACTGGAACACCTTAACCTCACATCGGATTCGCAAGCCGTTTACCAGCAGCTTTGCGCCGCTCAGCCGGGCGATTCAGACAGAACGGACATGGCCGATGACCCAGCTAACATCGGGAGATCAAACAAGTGAGCGCACGCTCAGGACATTTGACCAGTAGCTGGCGAATTGCCAAGTGCTGCCATGGGTTACACCAAACCCGTTGTTACACATACCAACTCGAATAGCTCCGAGGTGACCAGTCCCACAGCCCCGAACCGACCATTCCGGTTGAACCACCAACTTGGGGTCAGTAAAGTTACTCACTAGTTAGGCACGAAGGTGTTCCTACCTCGGCCCGACATTCTGCTAGGGGGCCAATCACTCACCGTCCGCATCCACCGACGCATGTCGGACGAACCCCGTTGGATACCAACAGGTTCGCAATTTAAGGAGGGGACGATGGTTTCCTACATCGTCACGGGCGGAACCGGATTCCTGGGACGGCGCGTTGTCGCCGGTCTGCTGGAGCGCGACCCGGAGGCCGTGGTCCACGCACTGACGCGTGAGGCGTCGGTCGCCAAGCTGCGCGAGATGGCCGACGGCTGGGGCGCCGGCGACCGCGTGTTCCCGCTGGTCGGAGACCTGACCGCACCCGGTCTCGGGCTCACCGGCAGTGCTGATAACCCATACGCGGAGGCGCCGCGCGCCGATCACGTCATCCACCTCGGCGCGATCTACGACATGACCGCCGACGCCGACGCCACCTACGCCGCCAACGTCCAGGGCACCCGCTCGGTCATCGAGCTGGCGCGCGAGCTCGGCGCCATGCTGCACCACGTGTCGTCGGTCGCGGTCGCGGGCGATCACAAGGGCAAGTTCTTCGAGGACGACTTCGACCTGGGCCAGGGCCTGCACTCGCCCTACCACCGCACCAAGTTCGAGGCCGAGAAGATGGTGCGCGAGGCCGCAGACCTGCGCTGGCGGGTGTACCGCCCGGCCATCGTGGTCGGCGATTCCCGCACCGGCGAGATGGACAAGATCGACGGCCCGTACTACTTCTTCCCGGCGATCGCCGGGCTGGCGGCGCTCCCGTCGGAGCTGCCCATGCCGATCCCGGATCTGGGTTCCACCAATATCGTTCCGGTCGACTACGTGGTCGACGCCATGGTCGAGCTGATCAACAAGCCGGGCCTGGTCGGCAAGACCTTCCACCTGACCAACCCGGAACCGCAGCCGTTCACCGAGATCTACAACGCCCTGGCCCGCTCGGCCGGTGCGCCGCACGCCATCGGCACCGTGCCGGGTTCGCACACCGCGCTGCACGCGCTCGGCGGCCTGCCGGGTGTGCCCGCGGTGCGGGATTTCCTGTTGGAGCGCTTCGGCATTCCCGCCGAGGTTGCCCCGCACACCTCGTTCGAGTCGACCTTCGTCTCCGACTCGACGCGGGCGCAGCTGCGCGGCACCGGCATCGAGGTCCCCCGCTTCGAGGACTACGCCGACACGCTCTGGAAGTACTGGCGCGCCAACCTCGATCCCGATCGCGCCCGCCGCGTCGAGGGTGATCGCCTCGAGGGCCGCATCGTCCTGATCACCGGCGCGTCCACCGGCATCGGCCTGGCCACCGCGCACGCCGTCGCCAAGCGCGGCGCGACGGTGCTCATGGTCGCCCGCACCGAGCAGGATCTCGAGACCGCCGCCGCCCAGGTGCGCGCGGAAAGCGGTGCGGCACAGGCCTACGTCTGCGACATCACCGACGAGAAGTCGGTGGAGCTGCTGGTCAAGCAGGTGCTGGCCGACCACGATCACGTCGACTACGTAGTGAACAACGCGGGCCGCTCGATCCGCCGCTCGGTGCTCAACTCCACCGACCGCATGCACGATTTCGAGCGGACCATGGCGGTCAACTACTTCGGCGCGGTCCGGTTGATCCTGGCGCTGCTCCCGTCCATGCGCGAGCGCCGCTTCGGCCACTTCGTGAATATCTCCTCCATCGCCGTGCAGACCAAGGTGCCGCGCTTCGCGGCGTATGTGGCCAGCAAGTCGGCGCTGGACAACTTCAGCGAGATCGCCGCGGTCGAGAACGCCGACGCCGGAATCACCTTCACCTCGGTCCGCATGCCGCTGGTGCGCACGGCCATGATCGCCCCGACCGACCTGTACAAGTCGATCCCGGTGCACAGCACCGAGCAGGCCGCCGACATCGTGGTGCGCGCCCTCGAGCACCGCCCGAGCCGCATCGACACCCCGATCGGCACCTTCGCCCAGTTCGTCGACACGGTCATGCCGTCGGTGAAACGCGCCATCCTGCACCAGGGTTTCCGCATGTTCGGCGAATCCAAGGCGGCCCGCAACGAACGCCCCGCCGTCGATTCGGCCGAAACCGACACGGACAAGCCGGATTCCCGCAGCCCCCTGCTGGCTCTGGCCCCGATCGTGCAGCCCCTCATGGGCCTGCCTGCCCCGGCGGCCCGCTTCACCAACCGCATTCCGGGCCTGCACTGGTAACCCCCTCCCCCACAACAGAGTTCGGCCCGGCGTGGAACAGCACGCCGGGCCGAACCCTTCGGTACCCGCCGGGCCGGCGGTGGGACAGGGACCCCAAATGCCCTAGCATCTGACGCCCCCACCGGCCGCAAGTACCCGGACCCGCCCTGGGGTTTCGGATGTGTCCGTCGAAACCGCCCGAGGGCCGGGCCCGCCCCTCCCCGGGGTCAGAGGTGGGCGGCGGCGAAGTTCACCGCGTCCACCAGGTCGCCGCCGTAGGCCACGTGGGCGTTGGCGTCGGTGCCGGAGCCGCAGACGGGATCGCCTCCGGTGCACCAGTCTCCGGTGCGGGACAGGAACCAGCCGGGGACGTTCCAGCCCAGGCCGCGCACCGGGTCACCGAAGAGCAGGACGGCGGCGACGCGACCACCGAGGTAGCCGGGGAGCTGGACGCTGCCCGGGTACCAGGACACCGCGCCGGTGCCCAGCGCCGCGTGCACGACCGCCGCGCCCTGCGAGTAGCCGATGAGGACGAAGACCTGGCCGGGGCAGGCATCTGCCTGAGCGGTCATGTGTCCCACCAGATCCGCGCTGCCCGCGCCGACATTGAAGCTGTAGTCGGCGGGATAGTTCACGCGGTACGAGGTGGTCGACAGCGGTAACCGGTCCTGCAGCATGCCGTAGAGCGGATCGCCTATCTCGTCACCGAGCCAGCCGGGTTCACCTGTGCCCCTTGCCACCACGACATCCACGGCGGCGCAGCCGTCCGCGTGAGCCGTCGTCGGTGGCGTGAACACGGTCGCGGCGGCGATGGTCGCCGCCGCCAAACCCCAAGCCGTCAGCCATTTTCCAGGCAGCAGTACCTTCCGGTCGCCCATTGTCCTCACCTCTCACGTCGTTGTGAGAAGCCCGGTGACTCTTGTCATTGACTAGAGACTGATCACCGGGCTATGTGACCCAAGGTAGGAACGGACGGAAGATGCGGCAACGAATTCTACTGGAGAGTCACCTGATTGGTACCCAACCGTTTCATCATGAAACTTGTTATCTACGTGCTATTTTGGGGCAACGAAACGGCATCGAAAGGGATCCGGAGCACACCGCGAACGCCGCGCAAAATGCAACGAGTTCTCATAGTGTGTTGGTATGGAACGACTTACCGGGCTCGACGCGAGCTTCCTCTATCTCGAAACAGACACTCAACTGCTCCACGTCTGCGCAATGCTGATACTCGATCCCGGCGCGGACGGGTCGAGCTTCGATCACGAGTCCTTCAAGGCCGAGCTCGGACGGCGGCTGCACCTCATCCCCGCCATGACGCGACGGCTGCACGCGGTGCCGTTCAATCTCGATCATCCCGTGTGGGTTCATGATTCGAATTTCGACCTGGACTACCACGTCAGACGCCTCACGCTGCCGGGCGGAGCGCCCGACAAAGCGCTCGCGGACATAGCCGCCGAGATCGCCGGACGCCCGCTGGACCGCTCCCGCCCGCTGTGGGAGATGTGGGTGGTCGAGGGCCTGCCGCACGGCAAGGTGGCGGTCATCTCGAAGTACCACCACGCCATCGTCGATGGCATCACCGGCACCAACATGATGATGCACCTGTGCGACGTGGAGCCGGGCGTGAGCTACAACCCGCCCCCACCGGAAACCGTTGCGGCCGAATCGGAACCCAACGACCTGCAGCTGACCGCCGAGGCGCTGCTGAAGTTCCCGGGCAAGCTGGGCATGGTCGGCATGGTGCCCAAGACCGTTGGCATTCTGGGCGGTCTGGTTCAGCGCCGGCGCGGCACCGGATCCCGCGGCATGCCACTGCCTTTCACCGCGCCGCGCACGCCGTTCAATCGGGCAATCACCCCGCATCGCTCCATCGCCTTCGTGCAGACCGAGCTGTCGGATATCAAGGAGATAAAGACGGCCTTCGGCGTGAAGGTCAACGACGTGGTGCTGGCGGTGGTGGGCGGCGCGCTGCGCAGCTACCTCGAACTGCACGACGAGCTCCCCGAAACCTCGCTCATGGCCTCGGTTCCGGTGTCCACGCACGAGACCTCGCGCCACGAAGAGGGCACCAACAAGGTCTCGACCATTTTCGCGCGCCTCTACACCGATATCGAGAACCCGGTGGCACGCATGCAGGCCATCGCCGAGGACAATCGCGGAGCCAAGGAGGAGCACAACCTCATCGGCGCCGACTTCCTCCAGGACTGGGCGAAGTACGCGCCGCCCAACACCTTCCAGCTGGCCGCGCGGGCGTATTCCTCGTTCAAGCTGGCCGAGCATCACCCGGTGGTGCACAACCTGGTGGTGTCGAATGTGCCCGGACCCAATTTCCCGATGTATTTCCTCGGCGTGCGGGTGTCCTCGATGTACCCGTTCGGGCCGGTGTTCCACGGCGCTGGACTCACCGCAACGGTGATCTCCAACAACGGCCACCTGGATTTCGGTTTCATCGCCTGTCAGGAATTGGTGCCGGACGTCGACAAGATCACCGACGCCATTCCCGAGGTGATCACCGAATTGCTCAAGGCCGCCCGCGAAAAGGCCTGAGCTACAAACGATCCGCCACCGACTGAACGGCCTCGAGGAACACCGGGACAAAGACGTCCGCCTCGAGTGCGCAGGCCGCGTGACCGGCCTTGGCGAGGAAGATCTCCGCTCCCGGAATCGCTTTCGCCATTTCCAGCTGACGGAAGACGGGCAGTGCCCGATCCCGTGTGGTGATGACCACGGCCGTCGGCACCTTCAGCGTCGAGATCCATTCCGACGAATCGAATCGCCCAAGCACCACGAGCGCCTGCGTCAGCGCCCAGCCGCTGGTGGCCCGCAATTCCGCCATGGCCCAGCGATCCATGCGCCCCACCGGCCAGGAGGATTCCGGCAGCGTGGGAAGTTTGTCGCGGCGCAGTTCGGCGCGGCGGAACGACCATTCCGAGAACATGGTCGCGGTGGCCGCCCAGGTGCGGTGGAAGGCGCGTTCGCGGCGCGTCTCCTGGAAGCGGTACGTGGTGGCGGCCAGCACCATCCCGCCCACCCGGTCCGGGTGGCGGTGCGCGGTCAGCTGGGCGATGACCCCGCCCATGGAATAGCCCGCGAGGATGGGCCGTTCGACGCCGACCGCGTCGGCGACCGCGATGACGTCGTCGGCCAGATCGTCGAGATCGAAACGCTCGGAACGGATTCCGTGGCCGTGCCAGCGCTGGTCGAACAGGACCACGCGGTAGCGCTCGTTGAGTTCACGCAGGCTCGGGAACCAGTTGAGCATGGCGGTGGTGGCCATGCCGTGCAGCAGTAGGACGGTCGGCGAATCCGCGGCGGGACCCGGCAGGTCCACCACATAGGTGGTGCCGCGGCCGGGTAGTTCCACCATCGAGCCCTGCGGCACCTCGGTCAGCCGGGAGATGCGCGGCGACAGCCGGCGGCCGCCGCGAGATCCGGCGTTCGGTGTGGTCAGCTCCAGTTTGGGGTTCGTCATCGAAGGCCTCCCGGCACCCCGCCTCGGCGGTCGAAATGGAACACGTTCCATTTGATGATGCCATAAGGGAGCGACGGCGGCCGGTTACGACTTGCAGCCGGGTGCGGGCGCGACCACCGTGGTGACGACCACCGGGGCCGAGGGCGGGGGCGGGGTGGTGGGCTGGTCGACGGGGATCTCGTAGAGGCGAATTCCGGTGTGCCGCACCTGACCCGGTTCGAGGGTGATGCCGGAGACGAAGGCGGCGTGGCCGTAGATGTCGGTGATTTCGGCGGTGAAGGGGCCCGCGCCCGCACCGGAAATGCTCCAGTAGTTGTCGTTGCCGCGGCGCAGGGGCAGGTAATCGCCGCCGGATTCGGGACGCAAGGAGACTTGCGCGAGCGGATTTCCGCTGCCGGAGAACAGGATCGAGATCCAGCTCGGCGAGGAGCTCTGCTCGATGCGGTACACGAGTTCGGGGGCCGGGTTGGGGTCGCGAACCTGGCTGATATGGATCTGCGCGACGCCGTCGGTGGTATTGGCGATGGCCTCGAAAGCCGAACGGCTCAAATCGTATTGGTTGGGGGCGCAGGCGGGGCAGCGGTCCACCACCTCGGCGCGGACGCTGCCGAGCGGGCCGTCGATGTCGACGTAGGAGCCGCAGGGCGCGGAACCGTCGTACCTACCGGTCGGGACTCCGACGTAGTAGCCGTCCAACGGCAGATCCGGCAGCGAGCAGGCCACGCCCTGACTGAAGGCGTAGAAGCGGGCCTCACCCGGTTCCCGCGCCGGCTGCGCCTCGGGGGTCTGAATCTGCTGAGGGGTAACCGAGCTCGGCGGGAGCGCCGCGGGAACCGTGATGACGGTTGTGGTGGGTGTGGCGGCATGACAGCTCAGTGACTGCGGTTTGATCCACCACGTGGCCAGTCCGACCACCACCGCTCCCGCCAGAATTGTCCACAGCCACGGCCTGCCAGATTGGACCTCTTCGTGTCCGGTGCGGTGCATGGCTGGTCCCCAACCCTCCGAATTGTGTTTGCTGAAGCGATGCTGCACTCCACATCAGGAAAGCAGCCGCCGCCGTTACGCCGGGCTCGAATCGGAAACTCGGAGTGAAAAACCCGGCGTGTTGCCGGTGTGTCATGGATGTAGAACCGGAGGCGGGTCCGCCTCGTATGTCCTGGTGTCCGCCCGATGTCCCGCCCCGGATCTCGGCCCGCCCCAGGAGAGTTCCGCCATGGCCCAGCTCGCACCCTTCTACCGGCAGGTGCAGTCGCACTACGACCTGTCCGACGACTTCTACTCGCTGTTCCTCGACCCCTCCATGACCTACAGTTGCGCGTTCTTCGAGCGCGCAAACCTGAGCCTCGAGGAGGCGCAACAGGCCAAGATCGATTTGGCGCTCGGCAAACTGGAGCTCGAGCCCGGCATGACGCTGCTCGATATCGGCTGCGGGTGGGGTTCCACCATGATCCGCGCGGTGCTGACCTACGGCGTGCGCGTCATCGGACTCACCCTGAGCCGCAACCAGTTCGATCATGTCCAGGCCCGGCTGCGCGAGCTCGGCATCACCGAAGCCGAAGTGCGACTACAGGGTTGGGAGGAATTCGACGGCACCGCCGACCGCATCGTCAGCATCGGCGCGTTCGAGCACTTCCGCAAGCAGCGCTACGCCGAATTCTTCACCCGCTGCCACCGCCTGCTGCCGGCCGACGGCCGCATGCTGCTGCACACCATCATCGGCCGGACCCTCGCCGAACTCCGCGCCGCCGAGATCCCCGTGACCCGCGAGGACGCCCTGTTCCACATCTTCATGAAGCGCGAGATCTTCCCCGGCGGCCAACTGCCCCAACCCGATACCGTCCCGCACGAGGCCGAGGCGGCAGGCTTCCGCACCACCCGCATCCAATCCCTGCGTCCCCACTACGCCCGCACCCTCGACCTGTGGGCCGAGGCTTTGGAAACCCACCACACCGAGGCGGTTCACCTCACTTCCGAGGAGGTCTACCAGCGCTATCTCAAGTACCTCACCGGGTGCGCTCACTACTTCCGCGCGGGCCACCTCGACGTCATGCAGTTCACGCTTCAGAAGTAGGCATGAGCACCGCGGCTCCCGCGAATCGCCCGTGCTTCAGGTCCCGCAGCGCGCGATCGGCTTCCGCCAGCGGATAGGGCTGTGCGGTCACCTCGAGCCGATGCCGCCCCGCGAACGCCAGAAACTCCCGCGCATCCGCCCGTGTATTGGCGGTCACCGACCGAATCTCCCGCTCCTGGAACAGATGGCGCTGATAGTTCAGCACCGGAATATCGCTGAGATGAATCCCGGCGATCGACAACACCCCACCCCGATCCAGCGCCTCCAGCGCCGGCAACACCAAATCCCCCACCGGCGCAAAGAGAATCGCCGAATCCAATGCCACCGGCGGCGCCTCCGCGGCCCCCTGCGCCGACGCCGCCCCGAGCTCCATCGCGAGATCTTGCGCCGCCTTGTCCCGCGTCATCACATGCACCTCCGCACCCTGCGCCAGGGCCACCTGCGCCGCGAGGTGCGCACTGCCACCGAACCCGTAGATCCCCAGCCGCCCGCCCTCGGGCAGAGCCGCCCGCTTCAGCGCCCGGTATCCGATGATCCCGGCGCACAGCAGTGGCGCGAGCTCGGCATCGCTGTAGCCATCGGGTAGTGGCAGCGCGTAATCCGCCGGCACCGTAGCGAATTCGGCATACCCGCCATCCGCGTCCCACCCGGTGTACCGCGACTGCGGGCACAGATTCTCGTTCCCGCGCAGGCAGTACCGGCACACCCCGCAGGTGTGCCGCAACCACGCGATCCCCACCCGATCCCCGACCCGGAACTCTCCCCCGCCCCCGACCGCGACGACTTCCCCGACCACCTCGTGCCCGGGCACGACATGCTCCCGATGCACCGGCAGGTCCCCCTCGACCACATGCAGATCGGTCCGGCAGACACCGCACGCCAGCACCCGCACGAGCAGCTCACCGCGGCCCGGCACGGGCACCTCGACCCGCTCGAACCGCACCGGCCCCTCGTCGACCGCCCCCGGCACATCCACCCGCCAAGCACCCATCATCGCCATCCCGCCAGTCTCCCCCTCCCCTTTCACCGAGCGGCACATCCCGGAGCCAATTTGCCCGAATTCTCCCTAATTCAGCCTCCAGGATGTGCCGCTCGGCGATCAGGGCGGGGCGAGGGCGGTGCGGAGGAAGGTGGTTAGTTGGGTGCGGACGCGGGGTTGGGTGAGGCCGTCGGAGCCGGCTCGGAGGGCGGAGAGCAACGCCGAGACCAGGACCGACAGCAAGACTTCGCCGGCTATGTCCGGGTCGAGGTCGGGGTTGAGGAAGCCTTGGGCGATGCCGTGGCGGATTTTGGCTACGGATTGGGCGGCGTAGGTGCGGGCGTTGTGCATGCAACGGTCGAGGACTCGGGCGTCTATGGAGGAGGCTTCGAGGAGGAAGAAGTTGACCAGGCCGGGTTCGGTGGCGGCCAGGTCGTAGCAGCGGTCGATGACTCGGGCGTAGCGGGCGCAGAAGGCGTCCATGGTGTCGGGGGTGTCGTCGCCTTCGGGGCCCAGGAGGCGGGTGCTGAGGAGGGTGAAGCAGTGGTCGATGACGGCGTCGAGGATGTCGCGTTTGTTGGCGAAGTAGTTGTAGAAGGTGCCGTGGCTGACGCCGGCGGCGGTGGTGATGTCGTCCACGCCGATGGCGCGGAAGCCGCGGGTTGTCACCAATTCGTAGGTGGCGGTGATCAATTCGTCGCGGCGGCGTTCGGTACGGGTGCGGCGGGCGGGGTCGGGATCGGCAGCCAGGGGGGTCACGGGTGGGGACTCCGGGGGCGCAGGGTTCTGTCGACCAGGTCGAAGACGACGGTCATGCTGCGGTCGCGGATAGTCGGATTGCCCGCGCCCACCAGTTCCCGCATGATCCACGGGCCGACCATGGTGAGAATGGTGTGGCCCAGCACTTCCGGGTCGATGTCGGGACGGATCCAACCTTCCTCCATGCCACGCGTCAGTTCCCCCGCGATCAGTGAGGCCGTCATCGACTCCAGGCCGAGCAGCCGGTGCGCCAGTTCCGGATCGATGGCTCCCGCCTCCACCACCAGCAGCCGCAGCACCTGCGGTTCGCGCTCGAGCAGGTCGTAGAGCCGCTCCACCGCCGCGCGCACCACCGCCACGAGTTCCCCGACATCGCCCGCGGCGCCGAGCACCAGGTGCAGTTCCATCGCCTCGGTCACCTTCTCGATGCCGAGATCGATGACGTGGTCCAGGATTTCGCGTTTGCTGCCGAAGTAGCGGTAGACGGTGCCCTGGCCGATTCCGGCGTGGGCGGCGACCTGGGAGATGGCGGTGGCCTCGTAGCCGTTGGCGGTGAAGACCTCGAAGGCGGCTTCGATGATCTGCCGGCGCCGCCGCGACGGGAGCTCGGTCTGCGGCGGGCGGCCGATGCGCTTCGAGACTATTTCGCGGCCCCGCCCTTCGCGCCGACGTCCTTGGGGCCGTAGTCGGTGACCAGCCAGTCGCCGCCGCTCTTGGCGACGGTGAGCACCAGCAGGTTCGGCACGGTGGCCGGATCCGGCTGCTGCACGTTCTGGGTCTTCTGGGTGGCGTAGACGGTGACGGTGTACTGGTCGTTGCCCTTGGCCTCCACCGAGGTGCCGACCACATCGCCGGTGGCGACCACCTGGGCGTCGGTCATGATCTTGGCGAGGGTGTCGTGGACCTGGGAATATCTGTCGCGCAACGCATCCGAGGTGCCGCGCTGCACACCGTCGAAGAAGGCGGGCAGGTTGCGGTAGTCGTAGGTGAGCGAGCGCAGGGTGTAGTCCTTGGCCACCTGGGCGGCCCGATCCCGGTCGGACTGAGCGGATTTCAGGGCGTCGTAGTCGCTGGCAGAACCGTGCCACAGCACCCCGAGCACCACCGCCGCGATCGCGAAGAGTGCGGTGGCGGCGGCCAGGAACGGATAGGCGCGGTCACCGAAGCTCTTGGCGGGCACCGCATTCGAGAACGCGGCCGGGTCGGTGTACGGATTCGGCGCTGGGGTCACGACCTCGGCCGATGTCTCCTCGACCTGCTCCGCGTCGGGTTCGGGCGTCTTCTCGATCTTCACGGTCTCACTCATGGCATGCCTTCTCTCTAGCGCGGAGTCTCGATGGCCACGTGGGCGGCGCCGTCGCCGGGGAACACCGTGGCCAGCAGGTCCACGATCGATCCGGCGTCCACGCGAAGGGGTTTGATCGCGGTGGTGGCGGGTTTGAGGACGGTGGCGATGTGGCTCAGGTCGGGCCCGATCAGCTGCAGGTATTCGTTGATCTTGTTGACCAGCGGCCCGATCGGATCGTCGTAGATGTTCTCGCCGATGTAGGAGTAGTTCTGGAATGCCGCGATGATGTGCAGCAGTTCCGGCAGGGCGGCGTCCATATCCCCGGCGGCCGCGGACAGGGTGGGTGCGCGCCCGTCGAATTTGTCGCCGAGGTTCTGCACGTTGGAGTACAGCCGCGCGATGGCATCGCGCTTGTCGTGCAACATGTTCGCGGTATCGATCAATGCGTGGGTCAGGTTGGCGACGTCGGCGTCGCGGCCCTCGAATCCGGCGGCCACGGTGGTCGCCAGGTTCTGCAGTTTGGCCGGATCCAGTTGCGCGGTCAGCGCGTCCAGCTTGGCCAGCGCGTCACCGACCGTGGTCGCGACCTTGACCTGCCGGTTGGGCACGATGCTGCCGTCGTGAAGGAACGGCCCGGCCGTCCCGGCGGGACGGAAGTCGAGGAACTGCTCACCGGCCGCCGAGAGGTTGGCGATCTGCACGACGCTGTCGACCGGAATCTTGTACTTGGCGTCGTATTCGAGGGTGACCGCCAGCCCGCGTCCGGTGGCGCCGATATCGCGCACCTTCCCGATCGGCAGCCCCCGCAGCGTCACCTCGGAGGTCTTCATCAGTCCGCCCGAGCTGTCCAAAAGCACTGTGACGGTGTTGTTCTGGCGGCGCGGGTCGAGATTCAGCACGCCCACGGCCATGTAGCTGCCGCAGACGAGGGTGAGCACCATCAGCAGAATCAGCGAAACCGGCCCGGAGAGTGAGAGTTTCATCAGGGCACCATCCCGATCGAACGCAGTGTGGTGATGAGCTGATCGGCCTGCACATCCGCGGATATCTTGCGCACCTTCACATCCGGCGACTGCAGGAAGGGAATGATCTTCTCCCGCAGCAGGGTATGGAAGGTGTCGAGATTCGCCGCGAGGGTCAGGTCGGCGTATCCGGCCGTGACCGCGGTCGGCGCGAGAATCGACACGATGGACCGGAAGTCGCCGACATGCGGCAGCAGCAGGTCACCGGCGTTCTTGGCCAGCGGCCCACCGCTGATGATCAGATTGACCACGGCGAGCAGCACTTCCGACAGACCGGCGGCCCGATCCGGCCCGAGGGTGAGGATCTGGTCCACCGCTCCGCGCCCGGACTCCAGCTTGGCCGTGATCTGCTGCGCGGAGATGAGGATGCGGTTCAAATCGTCGGTGTGCGTGGCCATATCGTGCAGTGCCGCGCGGCCCGCCAGATTGATCCGGTCCAGTTCCGCCGGATCGGACGGGAACGCCGCGTTCACATCGGTGACCAGCTTCTGGATATCGGTCCAGCGGCCGCCGGTCATGATGTTCGACAGCGCCCGCAGAATGTCCTCGACATTCGTGGCGGGAATGGTCTGCGATACGGGAATCACATCGCCATTGGCCAGGAACACCGACGGCGCGTTCTTGGGTGCTTCCAGGGCGATATGGATGTCGCCGAGGATGGTGTCCTGCCGCAGTTCCGCCGTGGTGGCCTTGGGCAATTTCGCGTCGGTGTGCAGTTTCACCGTCGCCACCGCGGTGTTCCCGATCAGCTCGATGTGGTCGAGCATGCCGATCTCGACACCATCGGCGATCACCTTGGCGCGGTCGGGCAGGTTGAGCACCGAGCCGAATTCGATACGGACGGTGTAGGTGTCACCGCTGGGGTAGGTGCCCGGAATCGGGATATCGGTCGCCTTCACACCACACCCGGTCAGCACCAACGTCGCCGCCGTGAGTACCGGCAGCAGTTTGACGATCATGCGCCTCATTTCGCACCCACCTGCGGTAGCTGGGCAGCCAGCGGCGGCAGCACCGCGAGCAGCGAATTGATATCGCCCTGATGCTGTTGCACGAACGTATGCACCTGCGGCAGCACGACATCCAGCAGGCCGTAGATCTGCTGATCGTATTTGCCCGCGTTCCGGGCGATCACCGGCAGGAATTCGACCGCGACATCCACGGCCGTGGAGAATTCCGTCGAGAACTCGCCGATCAATTGCAGCCCGGCCCGCAGATTGTTCAGCACCTGAGCCATATCCGGCCAGTTGGTCACGAACATGGTGGTCAGCTGGTCGAGATTGTCCACCAGCCGCCGGAACACCGCGTCCTTCTGATTCGGATCCCCGATGGTCGCGGACAGCCGCTGCAGCAATTGATTCCACTGCTGCCCGGTCCCATCGATCGCATTGTTGGCCGCGGTCAGCGTGTCGTCGAGCAGGGTGTCCGGCTTGCCGCCGGTCCCGCCGCCGGTGAGGTCACCGGCCAGCTTGCCCATGGCGTCGAGCGCCTCGCTGATGCCGATCGGCGTCTTGGTGCGTTGCAGCGGAATGCATTTCGACGTGTCGTATCGCGCCCCGCCCGTGTACGGCTTGGTGAGCTCCACATGCCGGTCGGTCACAATGGAACTCGACATGGTGACGGCCTGGATATCGGCCGGCAGTTTCACCGAATCCTTGACGTTCATGGTGACCCGCATACGGTCCCCGAGCGCCTCGATCTTCGACACGGTGCCGACCTCGACCCCGAGCATGGTCACGCTATTGCCCTCGTACAGGCCGACGGTATCGGTGAATTCGGCGCACAGGCTCTGTTTCGGATCGCGCACCGTATTCGCCCACGACACCCCGGCCACCCCGGCGGCCACCACCGCGACGGCGACACCGGCGGCGAGTGCTGTTCTACCCCATCTCATTCAGCACGCCTTGCCTTCGTAGGGAATGCACAACTGGACCCCGGCGACCGGCTGATTCACCTTCACCTGATTGCCCAGCAGCCCGTTGAGTTTGTCGATGACGTCGCGCAGCCCGGTGATCACGGTGTCCACCTGATCCGGATTGGCGACGACCTTGGAGAACAGCTGCTCGAACTGCGCCACCGACGGTTCGATGCTGTCGCCGTAGGCCATGATCGGCCGGTGCAGGATGACCAATAGCCGTTTGAGCAGGTTGAACATGCTCACGATGTCGTCCTTGCGATTGCCGAGCTGATCGGCGACCTGACCCAGCTGTTTCACGAAATCGGCCAGCAGCGCCTTGTCCTCGGCAATGGCGGCGACATATTCGTCGGACACATTCAATGCCGTGTTCAGCTGATCGGTGCGCTGTGCGAGCAGCCCGGTGAGTTCGTTGGCATTGCCGATCACCCCGCGCAACGCGTCGGGCTGCCCGGCCAGGGCCGTGTTCAACTGCCCGATGGTGTCGCGCATGGTGGTGGCGTCCACCTTGCCGAAGATCGGGGTGCCCTTGTCGAGAATGTCGCTGAGTTCGAACGGCGTCGCGGTGCGCTCGGGCGGAATGTGCTTCGACCCCAGCGTCTTGTCTCCGGCCGGGGCCAGCGCGAGGTAGTGCCCGCCGATCGGGGTCAGCATCTTGACCTCGACCGCCGACCGATCCCCCACGCGCACATCGTGATTCACTGTGAAGGCGACCTCCACATGATCCCCGACCAGGTCCACGCTGCGGATCTTGCCGACATTGATGCCCGCCACCCGCACCTCGTCACCCGAGCGCGCGCCACCGGAGATCTTGAAGTCGGCCACATAGGTGCGCTGCCCGAACGGGATCACATACAGCGCCCCAGCGATGGTCAGCGCGATCACGCACACCACGACACCCGCTATGCCCCACCGCAATTGGGTGTTCTGGTCACCGCGCCCGGTGAGGGCGTCGCGAATCAGCTCGCCGACGTAGTTGATCAGTGCCCGCATCAGTTGCACACCACCAGGTTCTGCGTGGACAGGATGACGCCGACCGTCGCGGGCAGTGCCGCCTCACCATTGGTGCAGGTGATGCGCGGCTTGTAGCCCTGCCCGGGGACGTTCTGATTCAGGCCGGTCACCAACTGCGGTGTGATGGCCAGGATCTGGGTGAGCTGATCGGTCTGCGGCACCAGCCGGCGCAGCAATCCGTCGATCGGCCCGTACCCCTGGTCGTAGGCGTCACGGCCTTCCTCCAGGATCGGAACCATCGGCGCGAGCACCGCTTTCGCCGTATCGACCGCATTGAGCATGGTCTGGGTCTTGGCGGTGAACTGGTGCAGGATGCCCGAGAGCTGTTCCACCAGATCACCGACCGCCTTCGACTTGCCGCCGATGGCGTCGGACACCATGCCCAGGTTGCGGATGAGCAGCACGATCACCGCCTCGCTGTTGCGGGCGTGCTTGGTGAGCGTGTCGACATCGGCCAGCACCGGCCCGATGCCGGACCCGTCGCCCTGGATGACGCGCAGCAGGTTGTTGCCGAACTGGTTGAGCTGCGCCGGATCCAAGGTGTCGAACATGGGCTTGAAGCCGTTGAACAGCTTGGAGACATCGAAGCTGGGAATGGTGCGCTCCACCGGAATGGTGGATCCGGCCGCCAGTTTCGCCCCGCCCTTGCCCTCGGTGAGCAGCTCGACATACCGCTGCCCGATGAGGTTCTGATAGCGCACCGCGGCCTTGGTGTTGTCGAACACCGGCCGGGTGTCGTCGACGGTGAAGTGCACGCGTGCTTTCGTGCCGTCCAGCGATACGGTCTCGACCTTGCCGACCGCGACGCCGGACATGCGCACCGAGTCACCGGCGAAAAGCCCTGAGACATCGGTGAACACCGCATCGTAGGCGACCTTGTCACCGGGAATCGGGGTGCGCAGCGCCGTCACGATGAAGGTCGTGCAGGCGGCCACGATCACCAGGAACACGGTGAGTTTGACGGCGGATTTGGTGATCTCGCTCATTTCGCCCCTCCCGCCAGCGAATCCGCCAGGTACGGCATGGTTTTGGCGATCAGCTCGAGCTGCAGCTGCACGTGGCCGTCAACCACCGGCAGCGCCCCGTTCATGGCCTGCAGCAGATTCGGGACCCGGTTGTAGGCCGGGGCCACCGAGCCGATCGAGACGCTGATCGGCACCGCCAGATCCAGAATGGAGTCGAGGATCTTCTCCAGGTCCGGATTGTTCTGCGCCAGCAGGTTCGAAAGCCCTACCAGCACAGCGTCGTTCACGCCATTGGTGGATTTGTTGGTGCGCGCCCGGTTCTCCGGCTCACCGAAGTAGGCGCTCTGTTCGAGCACCGAGAGCACGGCGTGCCCGGCCGAGGGCGTCAGATCCCGGAACGCGCCGGTCATGTCCCCGCCGATGCGCAGGTAGTGCGCCAGAGTGTTCTGCTGCCCGTCGGCCAGGGTTCGCGCGGTCTCGAAGAACGACTGCAGCACCGGGCCCATGGTGGAGGCGTTGTCGAGCAACAGATCGAAGAGCCGGTGCACCGACGCCGAATCCAGCACCTGGGTCAGCCGCGCCGCCCGCCGGAACACACCGGCCACGGTCGCATTGGTGGCGTTCTCGCCGATCTGCAGGATGGTGTGTTCCCGCAGCTTCCTGCCGTCGGTGCCCGGCACCAATTCGATTGCGCTGGAACCGAACACATTCGACGAGGTGAACCGCGCGGTCACATCGTCGGTGAGTGCGTCGGCCTGGCGCCGCTCGATCTCCAGATCGATGCGCTGATGCCCGTAGCCGACGGTCTCGACCCGCTTGACCGTGCCGATGGCATACCCGCGGAACTTCACCTCCGCGCCCGGCGCCAGCCCCTCGCCCAGGGTCGCCGCGTCCACGGTGACCTCGAACCTGTCCGCGAAAGCGCCACGCGCATAGGAACTCACGATAATCGTCACAGTGACGAGCACGACGGCGATCACCAGCCCCCGCAGCCGCAACATCCACGGTCCGGCGCTGCGCCCGGAATGATCCTTGAACACCGCCATGACTACCCCGAGATCCGGATGCCGACATCCAGGCCCCAGATCACGATCGTCAGGATCATGTCCAGGATGACCACCAGCACCAGGCTGGCGCGAATGGCGCGACCGGAGGCCCGGCCCACGCCCTCCGGCCCGCCCGAGGCGTAGAAGCCCTGGTAGCCGTGGATGAGAATGATTGCGACCACGAAGATCGTCGCCTTGAGCAGGGAGGCCAGCACATCGCTGGGTTGCAGGAAGGCGTCGAAATAGTGGTAGTAGGTGCCGGAAGACTGCCCGTGCAGCACGTTCACCACGGTCGCGCACGACAAGTACGACAGGATGAGGGTGAGCAGGTGCAGCGGCACGATGGTGATGACGCCCGCGATCACGCGGGTGGTCACCACGAACGGCATGGGCCGGATGCCGATGGCCTCGAGCGCGTCAATCTCCTCGGCAATGCGCATGGCCCCGATCTCGGCGGTCATGCGGCAACCCGCCTGTGCCGCAAAGCCGATCGCGGCCACCATCGGGGCCATCTCGCGGGTATTGGCGTAGGCGGAGACGAACCCGGTGAGCGGGCCCATGCCGACCATGTTGAGCGCGGTGAAACCCTCCACGCCGATGGAGCCGCCGACCGCGATCCCGAGGAATGCCAGCACCGCCACGGTGCCGCCGCCCACGATGATCGCCCCGGAGCCCCAGGTGATGTCGGAGAGGATGAGCATGGTCTGCCGCCGGTAGTACCGCAGCGTGTGCGGGATGGCGGCGAGCACCTCGTAGACGAAAGTCGCCTGGTGGCCCAGGGATTCGAAGACGCCCAGCGGCGCTTGCGCGGTCGAGCCTATGACGCGGCCCGCGTGGCCGAGCGGTGTGTACTTGGCAGGTACCTGGGTCATCAGCCCACCTGCGTCGGTAGGAACATCGAAACCAGCTGCGTGATCACCAGATTCACGCCGAAGGCCGCGATCACTCCGATCACCACCGCCGCGTTCACCGCATTGGCGACCCCGCGCGGACCGGCCGTGGCCTCGAGCCCGCGCTGACACGACACGATGAGCACGATCACCCCGAAGATGACCGCCTTCACGATGGCCACCCACAGATCGGCCATCTTCGCGAAGGCCGCGAACGCCGACAGGTACGAGCCGGGCGTCACCCCCTGGAAGCCGACCGCGATGACATACCCGGTGAACACGCCCATGAAGATGATCAGCATGCACAGCAGCGGGGTGAGCGCGATCATGGCCGCCAGCCGCGGCGCGACCAGCCGGCGCACCGGGTCGATTCCCATGACGCGCAAGGCATCTACCTCGTCGCGAATGGTGCGCGCGCCCAGATCCGAGGCGATGGCCGAACCGGCCGCACCGCCCAGCAGCAGCGCGGTCACCATGGGCGCGCCCTGCCGGATCACGCCGAGACCGCCCGCCGCGCCCGAGACCGAACTCGCGCCGACCTGCTGGGTCAGGCTCCCCACCTGCACCGCCACGATGACGCCGAACGGAACCGATACCAGCACAGCGGGAATCGCCGTCACGCTGACGATGAACCAGCCCTGCTGTAGCGTGTCACGCCACGGATGCCGAAGTTTGACGATGTCGACGACCAGGAAGCGGAACGCCGCGATCGCCAGTTGAATGGTGCGTCCGAATGTCCGCAGCCCGGAAAGTACGAATTCGATTGCCTGCCGTATCACCGGCTCCGGCCCCCGAACAGCCTTGTCGACCAATGTTCACCACCCCACAGCCCCACTGTTTGGTCGATGCCGACCGGCCCCTCTGCTGACCGGTTCCGACTGACCGAGACAGTAATACAGATTTCGGACTGACGTGTCAGTCTTCACGGAAATATCCGTGCGGTTGACAGGGGTCGGCGAGCTGGGGAAAGATGCGCGCGCCGCGCGAATAGCATGGTTTACCAGCAGATTTCAGCAATGCCCCGGCAAATGCGAAATGCCACCGAACCAATCGGGCGGTTCGGTGGCATTTCAAATTTTGCGAGCTATTAGCTCATCTGCGGGCGGATGCCCTCACGACTGTCCGGACAGTGTGAGCACCTCTGCCAGGGGGCGTGATTCATCCGCGCAGGCCTCGCTGTCGAGGACGGCACCCCGAGCCATCAGATCGCGAGCCGCACGGAACTCCGCTGCCCGGCCGATAGCCACGACACCGCTCACTCGCCCCTCGCGCAGACCGATGACAGTGGCATCGCCGGACTCGACAGCGCCTCGGACGATCTGCTCGTCATCGGCCCGAATATGCCCCGCGAACTGGATGTTTCGCCCGTACTGCATGGACCATCCCCAGGCGATCTCCTCGGCTGCCCGAAGCTTTCCGAGCATCGATCGAGCCGCCCCCGCACCCTGGGATTGCGCGCTGTTCCAATGCTCCTCGCGCCGATACTCCCCCGCCGCCGGATCGAATCGACTCGCGGCATCCCCCGCCGCGAACACCCCGGCGGCCGAGGTCCGATAGCACTCATCCACCCGAATTCCGTCGACGACAGCCAGTCCGGCGGTCTCCGCGAGCGAAGTGTCCGGGACAGATCCGATCGCCACCAGCGCGGCGGCCGCATTCCAGGCCCGGCCGTCGGCCGCCGCCGCGACCACCTGTGCCCCGCCGTGCCCGAGGTGGGTCAGCAGGACATCGGTATGAATCGCGACCCCGTTGTCCGCGTGCAGCTTCCGCACGAACTCACCGACCACCGGCGGCGCGACCCGCTCCAACGGCAACCCCGCCGCGTCCAACACGGTGACCTCGGCCCCGAGCCCCCGCGCGGTTGCCGCGACTTCGCACCCGATGAGCCCGGCCCCGACGATCACCAGCGACCCTCCCCGCCCGATCGCCTCCCGCAAGACCTCCGCATCCGCCCGGCCACGCAGCGTCAGAATCTCCCCGCCCCCACCTACGCCGCCGTAACCGCCACGGATCGTGGCACTTTCGGCCCGCTCGTCAGCTCCGCCCTCGTCCGCGGCGATCCCGGCACCCCTGCGGCCGAGATCGCCGCGCGCGGCGGTGCCGTCGGGAGCGACACGCAATGCCCGCGGGCGGGCGCCGGTCGCGAGCAGCAGGCTGTCGTAGCCGATGGCCGTGCCGTCGGCGAGCCAGACCAGGGCCGGACCGGGGTCGATGGACTCGACCCTGGCACCCAGGCGCAGGTCGATGTCATGGGTATGCCAGAAGTCATTGGGCTGCAGCAGAGTTCGGCGATCCTCGACCGTGCCCGCCAGGATCTCCTTGGAGACCATGGGCCGGCGGTAGGGCGGTTCGGGTTCCGCGCCGAGCAGGACGATCTCGCCGGTGTAGCCCTCGGTGCGCAGGGTGCGGGCGGCGGTGGCTCCCGCGACGCCCGCACCCACGATGACGATGCGGCCCGTCACGCGCGGCTGACCTCGACCATTTCGAAATCGGATTTGGCCGCACCGCAATCCGGGCAGGACCAGTCGTCGGGAATGTCGTCCCAGCGGGTGCCGGGTTCGATGCCGTCCTCGGGCCAGCCCAGGGCCTCGTCGTATTCGAAGCCGCACTGCAGGCAGCGGAAGAGTTTGTAGTCAGTGTTCACGGCGGTGTCCTGTCGGGACGGAGGTGGGTTCGAAGTCGACCTTCTCGCGGACCCCGCAGTCGGGGCAGCACCAGTCGTCGGGGATGGCGGACCACGGGGTGCCCGGCCGGAAGCCTTCGCGCGGTGCGCCTTTGGCCTCGTCGTAGACGTAATCGCAAACGGGACAGCGGTAGGCCGACATCACGCCACCCCGTACTTCGCCAGCACGCGGGCGCGCTTGCGGGGCTGGATGTTCACGCGGGTGATGTCGCCCGAATAGTGGTCGAGCACCCGGTGATCCATCACCCGCCGCCACAGTGGCGGGAAGTATGCCAGCGAGATCATGCTCGCGTAGCCGCTGGGCAGGTTCGGCGCGCCGTCCATGCTGCGCAGGATCTGGTAGCGGCGAGTGGGATTCGCGTGATGATCGCTGTGCCGCTGCAGGTGGTAGAGGAAGATGTTCGTGACGATGTGGTCGGAATTCCAGCTGTGCTCCGGGGTGCAGCGCTCGTAGCGCCCCGATGCCGTCTTCTGCCGCATCAGCCCGTAGTGCTCGAGGTAGTTGACCGTCTCCAGCAGGGTGAATCCGTAGATCGCCTGGATCACCAGCCAGGGCAGCACCGCCGGGCCGAACACCGCGACCAGCACGCCCCACAGCACCACCGACATCAGCCAGGCGTTGAGCACGTCATTGCGAATAGTCCACGGCCGCTTGCCCAGTCGCTCCAGCCGCTTGGCCTCGAGCTCCCACGACGAGCGCAGGCTCCCCCACACGCTGCGGGGCAGGAACGCCCAGAAGGTCTCGGCGAAGCGGGCGCTGGCCGGATCCTCCGGGGTGGCGACCCGCACGTGGTGCCCGCGGTTGTGCTCGATGTAGAAGTGCCCGTAGAACGTCTGGGCCAGGGTGATTTTCGACAGCCAGCGCTCGAGTTCGTCCTTCTTGTGGCCGAGTTCGTGCGCGGTATTGATGCCGACACCGCCCATCACGCCCATGCTCAGGGCCAGGCCGAGCTTGGAGATCAGGCCGAGGCCGCCGTCGATGCCCAGCCAGGACAGGTCGCTGGCGGTCCACAGGTAGCAGGCGGCGGCGAGGCTCAGCAGCTGGAACGGGATGTAGGCGTAGGTGCAGTAGCGGTAGTACTTGTCGTTCTCCAGGTACTCCATCACCTCGTCGGGCGGGTTCTGGCCGTCCGGGCCGAAGAAGCGGTCCAGCACCGGCAGCAGTCCGTAGACCAGCAGCGGGCCGATCCACCAGAAGACCGGCGACACGGCCGACCACCCGATTTCATTGAATGCCCAGATCAGGGCGACGGCGAGGAAGAGGGCGGTCGGCGGGACCAGGCCGAACAACCAGAGATAGCGCTTGCGGTCGCGCCACTGCGGGCGCGGAGCAGATTCCGTCGTCGCCGATTCTCGGCTGCGAGACGTCGTCATTGCCGTACTCCTAGCGTTTACACTTTCCGAAGAACTGTATTCATTAGATACAGAGTGACGCAGTCTGTCAATGACAGGACGAAAGGCGAGCCCATGTACGATCGGGGCGTGGTCGAGACGCCGAACTTCCAGACCGAGATGCGGCAGCTGCTGCGCGAGCGGATCATCGACGCGGGCCGGCGCATAGTCGTCACCGAGGGCTGGGGCGCGGTGAACATGTCGCGGCTGGCCAAGGAGGTGGGCGTCAGCCGCCCGGTGCTCTACAAGGAATTCGCCAACAAGCACGAGCTGGCCGAGGTGGTCATCCGGCAGGAGGTCGACACCTTCCTGGTGGGCATCGCCGCGAGCCTGGCCGCGCATCCGACGGATGTGGCAGCGGGCTTTACCGAGGCGGTCGAGTACACGCTGCGGACGGGCGCCGACAACACTTTGCTCAAGGCGGTGCTGGCCGGACGGTCGGCGACCGACACCGCCCTGCTGCCGGTGCTGATGACCGAGACCGAGCCCGTGCTCGGGCGCGCGATCACCGCGTTGACGGCCGCCATCCGCGCGCAGTACGGGCTCGCGGAGATGAGCGACGCCGAACTGGGTTCGATGACCGAGGTGTTGGTGCGGCTGGCGTTGAGCCATCTGTTCCAGCCGACCGGCCCGATCGATCGCGCGGTCGAGCAGATCCGGCTGGTGATCGTGAGCGCGTTCGGCGCGGCGTTGGAATCGGTGTCCGAATCCGCCGCGCCGCAACGCGATTAGCTACTTCAGCGAGGCGGCCAAGCGCGTCGCGTTCATATAGGCGATGGCCTCGATACTGACCATCGGGTTCACCCCCGAGGCGGTCGGGAAGCATGAGCCGTCGGCCACAACGATATTCGGCACATCCCAGGTCGCGCCATCGGGATTGGTGGCCGAATCCACGGGTGAGCCGCCCATGCGAGCCGAGCCCATGATGTGCAGCGCGCCCATCGAGCACCGGCCCGGCGCGTATCCGGCCGCCTCGGCCTGCGCCGCGAACTCCTCGTGCGAGCCGCTGACGCCGGGCTCGTAGCCGACCCCCGCCTGATGGCCCGAGAAGATCCGCCGCGCGCCCGCCGCCTCCAGAATGCTTGCGGCATTGACGATTCCGGTGTGCATGTGCGCCGCGTCGCGCGCCGAGATGCGGTAGTTCACCACCGCCTCGCCCTTGCGGTCGGTCTCCACCGAACCGTGGTCGCGGTCGCGGGTGATGATGCCGACGGCGACGGTATCGGCCAGCTTCAGCATTCGCTCGTGATGGGCGGCCGCACCGGTCCAGGCCTGGAAGCCGACCGACATGCCCGGAGTCATGGGCCCGGTCTCGTAGATGACGCCGTAGCCGTGGCCGTCGAGGTCGCGGTCCTGCTTGGAGTAGCGGGTCTGCATGCCGCCCTCCCACGGGCGGATCTCCTCGTCGAAGACGCCGAAAACCGCAGTGGCCGGGTGCAATCGGAGGTACTCGCCGATATTGCCGTTGGACAGGCCCGAGCGGCGCAGCAGGGCGGGGGTCTGGATCGCGCCGGCCGCGACGACCACCGCGCGGGCCCGCACGGAGATCGAATGCCCCTGGGTTGTCACGGCTTCCACGCCGGTGGCGTTGCCGTTCTCGACCACGATGCGGCGCACATCGGTCCCGACGTAGAGCCGCGCGCCGTGTTCGGCGGCATCGGCCAGCCAGGTCTTGACCACCGATTGCTTGGCCCCGACCCGGCAGCCGAATCCACAACGGCCACACTCGATCCCGGCGTCACAGGCGTCGCCGACATTGCGCGGCAGCGGCTCGACGTGCCAATCCAGTTTGCGCAGACCACGTTCGAGGATCTGGTCGCGATGCGAGGCCGGCGAGTGGTCGGTGTTCACGCCGAGCCGGGCGACCACCGCATCGAGGGCCTCGGTGTACTCCTGCTCGGCGAACTGCTTCGCGCCGATTCCGGCCCATTCCTCGCGGACATCGTCGGGGGTGCGGAAGGAGGTGGTCCAGTTGACCACCGTGCCGCCACCCAGCGCGGTCCCGGCCACCAGACCCAGCTGCCCTTCGGCGGTGGCGGCGGGCCCCGGCGCGTACAGCCGCAGGAAGCCCTCCTTCTCCCCGATGCCGAAATCCGGATCGTCGAGGTACTCCCCGCGTTCCAGCACAACCACATCCAGTCCGGCCTTCGCCAGCACCGCCGCGGCCGTCCCGCCGCCCGCACCCGAGCCGATGACCACCACATCGCACGTCACGCTGGTGTCCGCGGTCGGCCGCTCCGGACTCAACCCACGCTTCGCGCCTTCCAGCGGTCCGAATGCGGGCGGTACCCCCATGCGCTCCCACACCGGATTGGCTCCGGTCGGTCCCGGCGTCAGGTAGTAGGAGGTGACCGCCGCCCCCTTCAACGCCTGAAACAGCGCCCGCTTCTTCTCGATCCGCGAGTTGGCCATCCCCAACAGCCACCGCTCCCGCTCCGCGGCGCTCAACCGCGAGAACTTCTTGAAGCCCGCACCGTTGATCAGCCCGAACAGCCGCGAATCCCACACCCGCATCAGGATTTCGAACTGCTTGCGCTCCGCCTCGCGCGGATTACGCCCGAGCAGTTCGGTCACGGTGTCGACCACCCCCAGCTCCGAGGCCGACAGCAACTCACCCCCGTCCCCCGGCGTGAAAGCATCACAAATCATCCCGAGTGCGGCACGCCCCGCCGCGTCTGAAGCCATGCCGCCATCATGGCCCACCCACCCGCCCCTGTCCCGCCAATTGCCGCACACCGCCCTCAGTTGCCAGGTCCGCGATACCAGAGACACCGAGTACCGTCCGGTCTGCTACTCGCACACGATGTCCCACCTCTGGCGGTAACCAGCGCGGGGCGAATCCGCAGATTGGCACGATTCGGCACTTCTGCGCATCGGTCGGCCGTGCGACAGTGGTCCGCACCTGATACCGATGACTGGATGGCGGGCGAAGATGGTCGCATTGTGGGTGGTGCTGCCCTATGCGTGTGTCGCGTCGTGCGGCATCGGGCATATCTGGCGCTATCGGCGCGACGGGTTTCTCAGGTATCTGTACGGCCCGCACGTGGACCGGCTGCAGCGGTTCGGCATCGTGGCGCTGCGGGCCGGGATACCGGCGCTGTTCCTGATCCGGGTCGCCGAAATGCTTGTCTCCGGCCCTCATTCGCGCCCGAACGCCGGGGTCGCGGGTGTGCTCATGGCCGCGCAACTGCTCGCGTGCCCGCTCACCATCGCCGGTGCGGCACTACTGCTGATTCCGCCGCTGATCGCCGCCGACGTCCGCCACCGTGTCACCCCCTTGGACCGCATCACCCTGCCGCTGCTGGTCGCGGCGCTGGTATCGGCCGTCCTGGTCACCTTCGGCGCCCAGTCCACGGCGGGCCAGTACCGCACCGCCGAAACGCTTTTCGCCTGGGCGCGCTCCCTGCTCACCCTGCACCCCGACCCCTCCGCCATGCTGCACGCCCCCGCGATCTACCAGGCCCGCGGCCTGATCGTCATGCTCCTCATCGCCATCTGGCCCTACACCCGCCTGGCCGGAATCCTCACCGTCCCGGCCCTGCGCCTGCTGCGCCAGCTGGATCGCGGCCCGGCCGCCGCGCGCTTTCCTTCCGCCCCGATCGTCTAACCGGGCGCTAGAGTCGGACGCCGAGCGGTTCGCGAGTTCGCCCACGTCCGGAGGGGAGCCACCGTCATGCACGATGATCGCCGGTTGATCGAGGATCGGCTCGGGCGTGTGCTCGGGGGGCGGATAGCGCCGGCGGTCTATCGGGAGTCGGTGCCCCTGCGGGCGTCGATGTGGACAGCGCCGGGTGAACCGGTCAGTGTGGCCGAGGGATTGGCCGCGCCGCGCACGCCGGTCGAACCGGGGGCCCGGTGGGGTGCGCCGTGGAGTACCAGCTGGCTCACGGTCGAGGGGACGGTGCCGCCGGAGTGGGCGGGCAAGATCGTCGAGGCGATCATCGATCTCGGGTTCGACGGCGGGATGACCGGATTCCAGTGCGAGGGCCTGGTGTACCGGGCGGACGGGTCGCCGGTGAAGGGGCTGCATCCGCAGAACAAGTGGGTGCGGATCGCGACTCCGGCGGTCGGCGGGGAGAAAGTGCTGTTCCATGTCGAGGCGGCGGCGAATCCGGTGATTCCGTTCTTCGGGCCGACCGCGCTCGGCGACAAGGAGACCGCCGGGAGCGAGCCGCAATACCGTTTGGGCCGAATGGATCTCGTGGTCTTCGACGAGACCGTCTGGCAGCTGGTCCAGGATCTCGAGGTCCTCGGCGAGCTCATGCACGAGATGCCCGAGGATCCCGCGCGACGCTACGACATCGTGCGGGCCATCGAGCGCGCACTGGACGCCGTCGATCTGCGCGACGTCAACGGCACGGCCGCCGCGGCCCGGGAGTGCCTGACCGAGGTGCTGGCCCGGCCCGCCATAAGGTCCGCGCACCGGATCTCCGCGGTCGGCCACGCGCACATCGACACCGCCTGGCTCTGGCCGCTGCGTGAAACCGTGCGCAAGGTGGCGCGCACCGCGGCGAACATGACCTCGCTGCTGGACGAGGAGCCCGACTTCATCTTCACCATGTCCCAAGCGGCGCAATTCGATTTCCTCAAACAGCACCGGCCCGAGGTGTACGCGCGCGTCAAGGAGGCGGTCGCGGAGGGCCGGTTCGTGCCCGCCGGGGGCATGTGGGTGGAATCGGATACGAACATGCCCGGCTCCGAGGCCATGGCGCGGCAGTTCGTGCACGGCAAGCGGTTCTTCCTCGAGGAGTTCGGGATCGACAACGAGGAGGCGTGGCTGCCCGACACCTTCGGGTTCGCGGCCGGGCTGCCGCAGATCATCAAGGCGGCCGGATCGAAATGGCTTTTGACGCAGAAGATCTCGTGGAGTCAGACCAATACGTTCCCGCATCACACGTTCCTGTGGGAGGGCATCGACGGGACCCGGATCTTCACCCACTTCCCGCCGGTCGACACCTACAACTGTTCGATGCAGGGGCGCGAGATCGCCCATGCGGCACGCAATTTCAAGGAAAAGGGCCGCGCGTCGCGCTCGCTCGCCCCGACCGGCTGGGGTGACGGCGGCGGCGGAACCACCCGCGAGATGGTCGCCAAGGCCGCCCGCATGCGCGACCTCGAGGGCTCCCCGACGGTGGTGTGGGAGACCCCCGCCGACTTCTTCCGCGCCGCCGAGGCCGAGTACGCGAATCCGGCGGTGTGGGTGGGCGAGCTGTACCTGGAACTGCATCGCGCGACCCTGACCAGTCAGGCCAAGACCAAGCAGGGCAATCGGCGCAGCGAGCATCTGCTGCGCGAGGCCGAACTGTGGGCCGCCACCGCGGCCGTGCGGGCGGGCCTCGACTATCCGTACGCGGAGCTGGACCGGATCTGGAAGACGGTGCTGCTGCACCAGTTCCACGACATCCTGCCGGGATCCTCGATCGCATGGGTGCATCGGGAGGCCCGGCAGACCTACGCCACCGTGGCCGCCGAGCTGTCCTCGATCATCGAACGAGCGCAATGGGCGCTCGGCGGTTCGGCTTCCGGGCCCAACGTCTTCAACCCGGCCCCGCATGCGTGGCGCGGCATCCCCGCCGGTGGCGCCGGGCCGGAGGACACGGGCCGGGCCTGCTCGGTGACCGAGCGCGCGGACGGCGGGTTCGTCCTCGAAAACGACGTCCTGCGTGTCGAAGTCGACGCCCGCGGCCTGATCGTCTCCATGCACGACCTCGAAAACGACCGCGAGACCCTGCCGCCCGGCTCCCCCGCGAATCTGCTGCAGCTGCACCCGGATCTGCCGAACTCCTGGGATGCCTGGGACGTCGACCTGTTCTACCGCAACCGCGTCACGGACCTGACCGACATCGATTTTATTGCGGCGGAACCGGATTCACCGTCGGTCACGGTGCGCCTGGGCCGCAGCTTCGGATCCTCGACCGTCGAACAGACCCTCACCCTGCGCCCCGGCGCCCGCGCCCTCGACGTCACCACCACCGTCGACTGGCACGAGACGGAGAAATTCCTGAAACTCGCCTTCCCCCTCGACATTCACGCCGACCGCTACGCCGCCGAAACCCAGTTCGGCCACCTCTACCGGCCCACCCACACCAATACCGGCTGGGAATACGCGAAATTCGAGGCCTGCAACCACCGCTTCCTGCACCTCGCCGAACCGGGCTGGGGTGTGGCGCTGGTCAATGATTCCACCTACGGTCACGACCTCACCCGCACCGTCCGCCCCGACGGCGGCACGACCGTCACGGTCCGTGCCTCACTGCTGCGCGCGCCCCAATTCCCCGATCCCCAAACCGATCACGGCACGCACACCTTCCACCACAGCGTGGTCCCGGGAGCCTCGATCACCGATGCCGTGCGTGAGGGCTATCGAATCAACCTGCCACCCTTCACCCCCGGCGTTGCCGAGCCGGTCGCTCCCCTGTTCACCCTCGACAATGACGACGTGGTGACCAGTGCCGTCAAACTCGCCGACGACGGCTCCGGCGATGTGATCATCCGCGTCTACGAGGCCGCGGGCGCCCGCACCTCGGCGTTGCTGACCCCCGAATTCCCCACCACCGGCCACACCCGCTGCGATCTGCTGGAACGCGCGCTGCCCGGCGACGACGCCGCCACTCCGGAGGGTCGCGGAATCCGGTTGCGCCTGCGGCCTTTCCAGCTGGTCACCCTGCGCTTCGCCCGGGCCTGAACAGGCCGGTCAGTGCGTGTCGATCGCGGCCGACGCCGTGGTCGACTCGATCCCGCGGATCAGCACTTCCAGCCCGAAGATGAAGTTGGCCTCCGCCGCATCCGCGGGCGTGGCGGTGGCCGGGGCCGCGGCGGAGTCGAAGGCGCCGGACGAGAACAGTTCGGCCGCATCGGGATACCGGTCCGCGGTGACCAGCCGGGCCATCTCGCGCCCGTACCGCTGCGCCGCGAGCGCCGGGTCGACGCCACCGGACTGCCGCCAGCCCTGTTCCAACTGCTGGGCCATCCGCGCGGAGGTGTTCACATACCCGCTGACCAGCGTGAGAATCCCGACCTTGGTCATGCGGTCGAGCGGGAGCGGGCGCATGGCCCGCAGCCCGGCGTCCATCCACGCCATGGCATTCGGGCCGCGCGGCGGGCTCGAGGTCGGCAGATCGGCGAGCCAGCGGTGCTCCTGGTAGGCCCGCCACAGTCCGCGCGCCCACCGCTGCAGACCCTCGCTCCAGGATCCGGCCGCAACCGAGTCGATGTATTCGACGGCAAAAGCGCTGTCGCCCATGAGAATCAGCAGCTCGTCCTTGGAGCCGACATAGCGGTACAGCGACATGCCGGTGACGCCGAGCGTCTCGCCTATCTTGGGCAGGGTGACCCCCGCGAGCCCGTATTCATCGGCCATCGCGACGGCGGTCCGCACCACCCGCTCCACATCCAGGGCCGCGGGACGTCCCAGGCGCGAACCGGAACCGGTGGGTCGACGCCACAACCGGGCCAGGTCCTCCGGCAACTCCGCGTCCGACATGCCCTGCGACCTCCTGATCCGCTGCGGAATTCATACTATACAGCCACATACTTTGTCTTCTATAGTTTGTCTGTCATAGAAACTCGGAGCAGATCCGGAAGAAGAACCGTCATGACAACTACCCGAGGCACTCTGCCCGGCGTCATCGCCCTATTGGCAGCCTTGATCTCCACCGCACTGCTGGCGGGCGTGTACTACGCCTACGCCACGTCGGTCATGCTGGCGCTGCACAAGTTCGACGACAAGACCTTCGTGGAGGTCTTCAACAAGATCAATGTCGTGATCGTGAACCCGGCCTTCATGCTCAGCTTCCTGGGCTCGGTCGTCTTCTCGATCATCGCCGCGCTGTTCTTCCTGCGCGGCGACTATCGCCCGATCCTGCTCTGGATCATCGTGGCCGTCGTCCTCAATATCCTCAGCCTCGCCATCAGCGGAATCTTCAATATCCCGCTGAACAACGACCTGGCCACCGCCGACAATGCCACCGGCCCGATCGACTACGCCGGGCTGCGCGACCACTTCGAAACGCCGTGGGTCGCCTGGAATCTCGTCCGCGGGCTGGTCAATACCGCCGCCGTCGGCGTCCTCGGGTGGGCCCTGGTGCAATACGGCCGGATCACCTCGGCCTGATCACACCTTTGTGCCGCACCCCACAGATCGGGTGCGGCACAGGGGTATTCGCGATCAGCCCATGAGTTCGTATTTGGTGACCATCTCGGGGTCGAAGGTGATGCCCAGGCCGGGGCGGTCGGGGATGTGGAGTTGGTTGCCGGAGTAGTGAAGACGGGATTCCGGGGTCAGGAGTCGTTCGAAGTTGTAGATGCCCTTCTCGGCGGCGAAGTATTCGACCACGAGGGCGTTGGGGATGGCGGCGCAGAGGTGGACGTGGAGGTTGTGGTGCCAGTGCGGTGCCATATGGAGGCCGAAAGTGGCCGCGGTGGACGCGATTCGGAGCCATTCGGTGACACCGCCCGCGACACCCGCGTCGCACTGCAGGATCGGGATCGACGCCTCGATCAGGGGGCGGAATTCCCAGCGGGTCTGATGGATTTCGCCGGTGGCCACGGGGGTGCGGATGGTGCGGGATAATTCGGCGTGGCCCGCGATGGACTCCGGGGACAGCGGTTCCTCGAACCACCAGAGGGGGCGATCGCCGGCGGCACGTTCGAAAGCCTGGATGGCGGTGCGGGCTTCGGCCGCGGAGCGGTAGGCGTTGTTGGCGTCCAGGGCGAGTCTGCCGGTGTCGCCGATGGTTTCGACGGCGGCGGCGACGCGGCGGGCGTCCTCGGGGATGGACAGGCCGCCGACCTTGATCTTGTGGTCGGTGAAGCCCTGGGCCGCATTGAATTCGATCTCGCGGACCACGGCCTCGGTCCAGGAGCCCTCGCCGGGGCGGTAGTAGCCGCCGGAGGCGTAGGCGGGCAGCGGATCGGTGGAACCGCCGAGGAAACTCGCCAGCGGCAGTCCGGCGCGGGCGGCCCGCAGGTCCCACAGGGCGATGTCGAGGGCGGACAGCGCGCGGATCACGGTGCCGCGGCGGCCTTCCAACAGGGTTTCCTGATAGGCGCGCTCCCACAGGCCCGCCACATCGTTCTCGTCCGCGCCGAGGTAGACCGGGGCCAGCAGGTCGTCGAGGGCGAGCTTGGCCAGCAGGCCCGCCCCGGTTCCGGCGTAGGCGTAGCCGACGCCGCTGTGACCGTCGGCCGTGGTTACCTCGACCAGCAGGTAGTGGCGAACGTTCAGCTCGCGGTTGGACATTCGGGTCGGCTGGTCGACGGGGACGGCGACCGCGCGGGTACGGATGGCGGTGATGGTCACGAGAGACTCCCGGGGGTCGACGCGCTGCGCACGGTCTGGACATTGGCGAATTCGGTGACGCCGTAATGGCTGAGCTCGCGGCCGTAACCGCTGGCCTTGACGCCGCCGACGGGCAGTCGGGGATCGGATTCGGAAATGCGGTTCACGAACACCGATCCGGTGTGCAGGCGGCGCGCCAGCCGGTCGATGGCCTCGCGGTCGGTGCCCCAGATGGAGCAGCTCAGGCCGTACACCGAATCCTCGGCGGCCGCGAGCGCCGCCTCCTCGGAGGTCACCGCGAGCACCGCGCCCAGCGGGCCGAAGGTCTCCTCGCGGAAGGCCGCCGAATAGGTGTCGCGCACCTGCACCAGGGTGGGCGGGAACCACGCGCCCGGACGCTTGTCGGCCTTGCCGCCGAACAGGATTCGCGCCCCGGCGGCCACCGTCACCTCCAGCTGCCGCCGCAGCTCGTCGCGCAGGTCCACGCGGGCCATGGGCCCGACATCGGTCCCGGCCTCGGTGGGCACGCCGTAGGCGAGCTTGCCCAGCTCGGTCACCATGGCCTCGATGAATTCGCCGAAGATCCCGCGCTGCACGATGATTCGCTTGGCGGCAATGCAGCTCTGCCCGGTATTGAGGAACCGCGACCGCACCGCGGCGGCCGCGGCGGCGGATACATCGGCGTCGTCGAGCACGATGAACGGATCCGAACCGCCCAGCTCCAGCACCGATTTCTTCACCACCCGTCCGGCGGTGGCCGCCACCAGCGCGCCCACCCGATTGCTGCCGGTGAACGCCACCCCCGCGATCACCGGATGCTCGATGAGGGGCGCCACCCGATGCGGCGGCAGCACCACGTGGGTGAGCACCCCGTAGCCGAAGGTCTCGTCGAACAGCGACTGGATCACCTTGGCGCAGCCGGTCACATTGTCGGCGTGCTTGAGCACCACCGAATTCCCCACCGCGACCGCGGGCAGCATCGCCCGGATGACCTGCCAGAACGGGTAATTCCACGGCATCACCGCCAGCAGCACGCCCAACGGCCGCAACCGCACCTCCGCGGTATCGGGCGAGACGTCGACCCGGTGCGGGGTGAGCAGTTCGGCCATGTGGTCGGCGTAGTAGTCGCAGACCAGCGCGCATTTGTCGATCTCGGCCCAGGCCTGGGTGATCGGCTTGCCCATCTCGACGGTGATGAGCAGCGCGAGATCCTCACGGCGCGAACGCAACAGCTCGGCCAGCACTCGGAAATCCGCGGCCCGGTCCGAGATCGAGCGCTCGCCATTGACCCGCACCGCCGATTGCGCACGGCGCAGCCGCAATTCGAGTTCGCGATCGGAGGTGAACCGGTAGGTATCGAGGGTGCGTCCGGTGGTCGGATCGACGGTCCCGATCACAGCGACACCTCCGCCGGTGACTCGATCCGGGCACGCAGCCAGTCCTGGAAGCGGCGGCCGATGACCACCGGATCCTCCAGCAGCTTGGGCACATTCGCCGCATTGCCGACCTCGATATGCACGTGCACCAGCACCGGGCCGGGCAGCTCCCGAGCCAGGCTCAGCGCGGCGGCCAGTTCCTCCGGATCGGCGGCGCGGTGCACCGTCCACCCGCTGGCCTCGGCGAGCAGTCCGAGATCGATGTCCTCGGAGTAGGTCGGCAGATTCGCTGTCGCGCCGTAGACGGCATTGTCCAGCAGCACCATCACCAGCTTGTCCGGGCGCAGGAATCCGCCGGTGGGCAGCACATTCGGGTTCATCAGCAGGGAGCCGTCGCCTTCGACCGCGATCACCTTCGGCACCGGGGTATCGGCCAGGCCGAGCGCGATCCCGGTCGCCACCGATCCGGCCAGGCCCATCGAGTCCAGCAGGTAGAGGTGATTGGGACGGTCCGCGACCGCGGCGAGTTCACGGCTCGAGGCCGCGCAGGTGACCACTACCGGCAGCTCGGCGGTGAAGTCGGCCACGACCCGGAGAGCATCGATGCGCCGCACGTCAGGCCGCCTTTCCGTCGGTGTTCCAGAAGTGGGCGAGCACGACGGCCGGCCGGAAGGTCATGCGCGCGTGCGTTCCCGCTTCGGTGACCACCGCCTCCCAGTCCGAAGCCGCACTGCGCCTGTCGATTTCGAACACCTGCATACCGAGGTCGCGCAACAGCGCGGGCGCGTGCTGACTGAAGGTGTGGATCATCGAGTTGTACTCCCCCAGCCCGCCCCGGGTGTTCGCCACGATCAGCAGCGGCAGGTGATAGGCGGTATTGAAGGTGGTGAGGGCGGTCAGCGCATTGCCGAAACCGTTGTCCTGCATGACGATCGCACCGAACTTCCCGGCCAGCGGCAGCGCGCCCAGCACGCCCGCCGCCTCCTCCTCGCGGGAGAGCGGAAAGACGGTGCGCGAACGGCCGTCCGCGCCGCCGCTGGTGTCCACGAGTGCGGCGATGACTGGTGCGACACTGACCGAGGGCACGTATCCGACCAGATCGACCTGCGCCGCCCAGATCCCCCGCGCGACCGACGCCGCATACGAATTGGGGTCCACAGCATGTCCTTTCACAGGGACCAACTGCCGAGTGGCAGTTCAATAATCATTCACAACATACTAATGAAGGTGAGTAGCATGCAACTGGTTGCCAGAAGTCAGCTGAAGCTCACCGGACGGATGGAACGGAGCGATCAGTAGGTGATCTGCTCACCCTCGGGCACCGACACCGACACCCAGCGCCGCCATTCGGCCACCAGGCCGCGATCGTTCTCGCTGCTGTGCGCGACCAGCAGATCCCCCGAGCGCACCAGATGCTTGCGCATGGCCCGCTCGGCCCCGAGGCCGTCGCGCTTGCGCAGCGCGTCGATGATCTCCCAGTGATCGCGCAGCGCGGTCTCGACCGGCTGATAGCGCGGCACGCTGTGCCGGCCGTCCAGGGTCAGGGTCTGGCGCAGCTCGCGAACGGTCTTGGCCAGCCGCTGATTTCCGCTCGCCGCCAGGATCAGATCGTGCAGCCGCTCATCGGCGGCGAAGTACTCCGCGCCGCCGTCGGCCAGCCGCTCCATGATGCGGTACTCGGCCAGCATGGCCTCGTCGTCACGGGAGGTCATGACCACCGCGGCACTGCGACACGCGGGCGGTTCCAACAGCACTCGCATACTGCACAGGTCCACGATGCCGCGCCCGTCCTGCCCGACCACCCGGGCGCCGCGATTGCGCTCGATGCGCACCAGGCCCAGATCGGCCAGCTTCAGCAGCGCCTCGCGCACGGGAGTCCTTGACGCGCCGAACATTTCGCCCAGCTCACGCGAGGAGTAGAGCACGCCGCGCTCCAGCCGACCCTGCCGGATGGCATCGCGGATCTCCTCGGCGATCACCTCGGCTTTGCTGTCAGCGGGCACATCCTGCGACACGAGACCTCTTCGGGAGCGAGCGACGGCGAACCGCCCGCGGCGGATGCCACGGGCGATTGCCCAGCCTAATAGGCGCCCGGGCGAACGGTTATCCGCCCACGCCGGGCGCGGGCTCGGACTCGACCGGTGCGACCCGGCGGCCCCGGGTCCGGACCGCCAGACCCGCCAGGACCAGCAGCGCACCGACATTGGCGAAGATCATCACGCCCATGGACAGGCCGGTATTGCCGTGCGAGGCGTCCTGGATCCAGCCGAAGGCATACGGGCTGACGAACCCGGCGGCATTGCCCATCGAGTTGATCAAGGCGATGCCGCTGGCCGCGCCCACACCGGCGAGATACGACGTCGGCACCGCCCAGAACAGCGGCTTGGCGGTCTGCGCGGCCATGGTCGCCACGATGATCGCCGCGAATGCGACGGTCGGAACGGACAGTTCGGCCGCGGTCACCACGAACGCGATCACCGAGATCCCGAGCGCGATCAGCACGGGTTTGGACGAGCGCTCGTCGCGGATGGCCCGGCCGGTCAGGTACATGCAGACCGCCGCGAGCAGGAACGGCACCGCCGAGAGCCAGCCGACCTGGAAGCTGCTCAGCCCGTGCCCGACCTTCTTGATCACCGACGGCATCCAGTAGGTGAGCGGGTACGCCCCGCACAGCAGCAGGAAGTAGGCGAGACACAGCGCGATGACCCGCCTGTCCTTGAGCGCGGCCCGGTGCCCGGACGGTGCGGCCACCGCGCGTTCGGCGTCCTCCTGCGCGAGGATGCCCGTCAGCCAGGCCTTTTCGCTCGGCTCGAGCCAGCGCGCCCGCGCGGGCGAATCGGTCAGGGTCAGGAAGAACAGCACGCCGAGCACGATCGCGGGTACTCCGCCGACCACGAATACCCAGCGCCAGCCCGCCAGCCCCAGCGCCCCGTCGAAGGCGTCCAGGATCCAGCCGTTGAGCGGCCCGCCGAGCACGCTGGCCAGCGGGATCGCCACCATGACCGTCGAAATCACCTTGGTGCGCTGGGCATTCGGATACCAGCGGCTCAGGTAGACGATGATGCCGGGGAAGAAGCCGGCCTCGGCCACGCCGAGCAGGAACCGCAGCACGCACACCGTGGTGAAGTTGGGCGCGAAGGCCGTCGCGGCGGCGATCACGCCCCAGGTCACCAGGATTCGGCTCAGCCAGACCCGCGCGCCGAACCTGGTCATGGCGATATTGCTGGGCACCTCGGCCAGGATGTAGCCCACGAAGAAGATGCCGGCCACGAAGCCGTACTGGGTGGCGCTCATCCCGAAGGCCTTGTCCATGCCGAACTTGGCGAAGCCGATATTGATGCGGTCGATGTAGCTGACGATGTACCCGATCACCAGGAGGGGCACCAGCCGGATCGTCACCTTGCGCAGGACGCTGGCGCCGAACGGCGAATCCTCTGGTCTGAGTACGACTTTGTCCATTGTTCCCTCCATGGACTGAGAACCGGCATGCCTCGCTACCGCAGCGTGGCATGCTCTACAAGATGAGTAGCATGCTACTCATCTTGTGACGGGGCCCACAAGGTTTCGAAGATTGAGAGGCGGCGCGGATCTGGCGATCCGCGCCGCCCCCGGACCTCAACCTTGGGCGGCGGTGAGCATGCGTTCCTTGCCCGCCAGCACGTGCGCCTCCATCATTTCGCCCGCTCGCTCGACGTCCCCGGCCGCGAGACAGTCCAGGATCTCGGCGTGCTGAGTATTGGAAATATGGCGTGCCGCAGCGGTTTCCAGGCCGTGGCGGCGAAACAGGTGCAGTTCCTTGGACACGCCGTCGTACAGCTCGGCCAGGCGCGGATTACCCGCCAGCGCCACCAGATCGCGATGCAGATCGACATTTCCCGGGTAGTAGTCGTCGGTGCTGGCTTCGGCCTTCGACAGCGCTTTCACCTTGTCGCGCAAGCGAGTCAGATCCTCCGGGATCACCCGTGCGGCGGCCAGCTTGCCCGCCAACCGGAACAGTCCGGCCCGGATGTCATAGAGCTGCGCGGCCTCCTCGACAGAGATCTCCCGCACGAACATGCCGCGGTTGGTACGGAATTCGACCAGCCGGCTGCGTTCCAGTTGCCTGCACGCCTCGCGCACCGGACCCCGGCTCACCCCGAGCCGCAGCGCCAGCGACGACTCGTTGATCCGATCACCCCCGGTCAGCACGCCGCCGATGATCATTCGTTCCAGCTCTTCGACGATGAGCTGCGGCAGCGAACTCGCCTGCCGCTCGGCCACCCGCTGCTGCAGGGCCGACATCACCTCCGGATCGTGGGCCATGGGGGTGCAGTATCCCCGCCGGAATCGTCAATTGCAAATCGTTGACAGTTGACAATTTGGCCGCGCACACTCGGTCCACCGGACAGCCGGAGCCACCGGCGACCGGAGCCGAGGGAGGCTTTGCGATGAGGATCAAGGACATTCGCGCCAGCGTGCACACCACCTCGATCGAGGTCCCGCTGCTGGACGAACGGGTCCGCGGCTACGGGCGGGAGGAACAGAAGGACTTCGTGTTCTGCGAGGTCGAGACGGATGAGGGGCTCACCGGCGTCGCGGTGACCGGGCATTTTCTGGCGCACGCCGTGGTGGTCGCCCTCGAAAGACACTTCCTACCGGCGGTTCTCGACCTGGATCCGCGCGAGATCGAGGCCGTGCACCAGCGGGTGTGGCAGCGACTCAACCCGCGCACCATGACCGGCGTGGTGTCGAGCGCGCTGTCGCTGCTGGATATCGCCTTGTGGGACATCAAAGGCAAGGACGCCGGGCGCTCGGTGGCCAGCCTGCTCGGCGGGGCGCGCACCGAGGTGCCGGTCTACGTGACCTTCGGGTTCCCGCAGTACGACCGCGAAACTCTCGCCGCCGCCGCGCGACTGCACGTCGAGCAGGGTTTCACCGCTCTGAAATCGGTAGTGGGCGTGGACGAGCGGGGCTGGCGCGAGGACGCGGCCCGGGTGCACGCCATCCGGTCGGCGGTCGGCGACGACATCGATCTGATGATCGACGCCAACTACCTGTTCGCCCCGAACGAGGCGGCCATGCTGTGCCGCGAGATCGAGGGGGACCACCTCACCTGGTTCGAGGAACCGTTGCAGCAGAACGATGCTCGCGCCCTGGCCGACCTGCGCGAGCGCACTCGCATCCCGCTCGCGGCCGGGCAGATGGAGGGCCACCGCTGGCGGCTGCGGGAACTGGTGGAACGCCGCGCCGTCGACATCCTGCAACCGAACGCCTGCTACTGCGGCGGTTTCACCGAGCAGCGCAAGGCCGCGCATCTCGCCCAGATCTACAACCTGCCGCTGGCCCACGGCGGCGGCTGGCCGCTGTTCAACCTGCACGCGCTGGCCGGGCTCATGAACGGCTGGCTGCTCGAGTGGCATGTCGGCATGGCCCAGGTCGGGCAGCTGCTGTTCCCGGACTCGCCGCGTCCGGTCGACGGCCGCCTGGCGGTGCCCGACCGTCCCGGTCTCGGCCTGACCGTGGATCGCGACGCGTTGCGCGACACGCTCGTCACGCAGCGATGAGGGGACGGCGAGTGTTATGGACACCCTCGGCACGACCAGCCTGCCCGCCGCAGAGCAACCCGACCCGAAGCCACGGTGGCGGCGGCTGATCGCCAGCACCAGCCTGCAAGTCCTGGTCGCCGCCGTCGCCGCGGCCGTATTCGGCATCGCCGCACCGCATTACGCGGCCGGGATGCAACCCCTCGCGACCATCTTCATCTCCCTGGTGCAGCTGGTGATCGCGCCGATCGTCTTCCTGGTCATCGTGACCGGGATCGTGACGGCCGGCGAGCTGAAATCGGTGGGCCGGGTCGCCCTCAAGGCCCTGCTCTACTTCGAGATCATCACCACCATCGGCATGCTGCTCGGCCTGGCCGCGGTGAACCTGCTGCGTCCGGGCAGCGGTGTGCCCAAACCCGAGCACGCCTCGGACAAGCTCTCCAGCTATATCAGCACCGAACAGCACAACACTTCGCTGACCGCGTTCCTGTCGAAGATGGTGCCCAGCAATGCCGTCGGCGCGTTCGCCACCGGCGGCATCCTGCAGGTGCTGATCTTCGCGGTGCTGTTCGCCCTGACCCTGCTCGTGCTGCCGGGCACGATCTCGGAGCCGATCACTCGCGCCTGCGGCGTCCTGAGCACCGTCTTCTTCAAGATGATCGCGCTCATCATGCTGCTCGCCCCGATCGGCACCTTCGGCGCGGTGGCCGCCACCGTCGGCAAGTACGGGCCCCAAACCCTCACGGCGCTGGTCAAATTGGTGCTGGTCTCGGTGTTGGCACTGGCGGTGTTCATCGCGCTGGTGCTCGGCATCGTGGCGCGGCTGGCCGGATTCCGGCTGTGGCGGCTGATCCGGGTGCTGCGCAAGGAATTACTGGTCGTGCTGGGCACCTCCTCTTCGGAGGCGGTTCTCCCCCAGCTCATGGATCGCCTCGAGGGCGTGGGCTGCCGACGCAAGGTCATCGGCCTGGTGGTCCCGGCCGGTTTCTCCTTCAATCTCGACGGTGTCGCCGTGGTGGTGCCGATCTGCGTGATCTTCATCGGGCAGGTCTACGGCGTCCCCATGACCGGGGCCGATCAGCTCACGTTGTTCGCGATCTTCCTGGTGCTGTCCAAAGGCACGGCGGGCGTTTCGGGTTCGGCGTTCGTGACGCTGGCCAATACCGTCGCCGCCACCAGCCTGGTGCCGATTGCCGGTCTGGCGCTGGTGCTTTCGGTGGATCGCTTCCTGTCCATGGCCCGCGCGGCCACCAATGTGCTCGGCAATGCCGTCGCCACCGTCGTGGTGGCGCGCTTCGAGCCCGGCGGGCTGGATCGCGGGATCGCCGCCCGCGAGATCGGCATGCGGCCCGCCAAAACCCCTGTCCCCCAACCCGAACAACTCTGAGGAGACCCTGTGCCACGCATTGTCGCCATCCATGAAGGCACCGTTCCGATCAGCTCGTCGATGAGCAACGCGTTCATCGATTTCAGCGCCATGGACTGCTCGGTCGTCGCCGTCGTCAGCGATGTCGTCCGCGACGGCGAGCCCGTCGTCGGCTACGGCTTCAACTCCAACGGCCGCTACAGCGCCGGGGAGATCCTGCGCCGCCGCGTCATCCCCCGGCTGCTGGCCGCCGACCCGGACACGCTGCTCACCGCGGACGGGCTGGCCGTCGACCCGGTCAAGGCCTGGGATGTCATGACCCGCAACGAGAAACCCGGCGGCCACGGCGAACGCTCGGTCGCGGTCGGCGTCGTCGATATGGCGCTCTACGACCTGGCCGCCAAACTCGCCGGGGTCCCGCTCTACCGCTGGCTTTCGCAGCGGTACGACCTGGGCGAGCCGGACGCGGATGTCTTCGTCTACGCCGCAGGCGGCTACTACGCCCCCCGCAAGGGTCTGCCCCAGCTGCAGGACGAGATGCGCGGGTTCCTCGACCAGGGTTACGACGTGGTCAAGATGAAGATCGGTGGCGCGGATCTGGCCGAGGACGTCAAACGGGTCGAGGCCGTCCTGGACGTCCTCGGCGGCGACGGGTCACGCCTGGCCGTGGACGCCAACGGCCGCTTCGATCTCGACACCGCCCTCGACTACGGCCGCGCCCTCGCGCCCTACGGTCTGCGCTGGTACGAAGAGCCCGGCGACCCACTGGATTTCGCGCTGCACGCCACCCTGGCCGAACGCTATCCGGGTGCGCTCGCCACCGGCGAGAACCTCTTCTCCCGCATGGACGCCCGTAATCTGCTGCGCTACGCGGGGATGCGGCCCGACCGCGACATCCTGCAGTTCGATCCGGTACTCGGCTACGGACTCGTGGAGTACCTGCGCATTCACGAGATCCTTCGACAACAGGGTTGGTCGGCACGCCGCTGTATTCCGCACGGCGGCCACCAGTTCGCGCTGCACATCGCCGCGGCACTACACCTGGGCGGCAATGAATCCTATCCGGGTGAGTTCCAGCCCACCGGAGGCTTCGCCGATGATGCCGTGATCGCGCATAGTCAAATTCGATTGCCGGACAGCCCGGGTATCGGATTCGAGGACAAGGCCATGCTGTACAACGTCTTCCGAGCATTACATGACTGAATGGCCCCGGGTTTTCACTTCGACCGCACGAAGCTGAAACGCCTACTGTCCTGATCCAGGGAACGGAAACTCATGACTTCCGTTCCCGGAGCCGGACATACGAAAGTCACACTCTTGACCATCGAGGTCGAGTTGTCGCCGGTACCGGCACCGGTCATACGCATCGCGGCCGAGAATCCACCCGAGGGAACGACCGCGTAAATGCCTTCGCCCGCCCCCAGCTGGGCGCTGCGGAAAGCGATGCCGCCGGTGCCGTCGAAACTCAGCACATTCGAGGGATCCTCGGCCGCGGTGAATTCCCCGCGGTAGTCCCCGAGCCCCGCACCACAGGTCCCCGAGGCCGCACCGAACGGCGCCGCAGCGCCCACCGCGGCACAAAACCCCAGCGTGAGGGCCATCGCGACAGCGATCCTCGAGCCCTGCCCAGCAGTCATCCCCGCTCCCTCCCGGTCACTTCCTTCCCGAGCAGTTGACCGCAGAACCGGGCGAATCAGCCGAAGACACGCCCGTCCGTTATCGAAACGTGTGCTGGCACAGTACATAACACAATAATCTGAAAACGGCCCATTCCGACCGATTAGTCCGTTTGGCGCACAAGCGAATTCGCGCATCTGTACAGATGATCAGCAGGTCGCGACACTCCCGGGGATGCAGGCATCGCACCAATTGTGTTGAGCTGGTTCTACCGTTGTTGGCATGACACGAAAGAAAGCCATCGGCCTGCTAGTCGGTGTGTTCGTTTGTGCCACCGTATTCACCCTCAACCCCTCCGCGGCGTGGGGCTCCGGCGAAATCGGATCCCCGCCCGCAGCCCCCGGAGCCTCGCCCCGAGCCTCCACCCCCGCGGGCGCCGGCGCTGTGCCACCGGCCCCCGAAAGGATTGTCCCCGTTCCGCCGCCGAGTGGCGGATTCCTCTGCCCCACCCCGTGATTCATTCCGTCAACGACGCCGGAAACATTAACTCCCAGAATGGAAGCCGAGAGACTCAGGCCGCGAGCGCCGACGACAGCCGGCGTATCGCGGCCTGAGCATCCTCCACATCGACGACTACGCGGGTGATATCCGAACCCGTCAGATCGATCAGCACCGCATTGCCGTCGAAACGCGTATCCCAGAATTCCTTGCGGCCCTTACCCCGGAAGATGCCCGCGGCGATCACGCCCGGGAAGAACGTGCCCGGCGCGCGCACCCACGGCGGGCGCAGATCCACCGGAGCCGGCGCGATCGCCTTGACCTGAGACAGATCGAAGGTCACATGATCGCGCAGCGCGAGAAAGCGGTGGGTTCCGGTGACCCGCACGGTCACGGTGGTTCCGGTGACGTCCAATTCGACCATTTCACACCTCACACGCTCGCCCGACACTGTTCTCCATCCACAGTGCCGGGCGTTTCTGGTCTAAGGCTGAGGGTTTCCTGGCCGTTCTCTCAGGCTTTGGCATCGGACTCGCCAGCGTGCCGCGAGGCCTGCGCACGCAGATCGGCCGCCATCTGCTCGGCCTGCGCGGTCAGATCCGCGGACAGCTGCCGGGCCTGCGCCTTCGCCTCGTCGCAGAGTTGCTTGATCTCGGCCTTGGACAGTCCTTGCTGCGGCTCGGCCTGCTTTGCGGCGTGTTCGGCGATCTGCGCGTGCGCCTTCACCGAGGCGGCCCGCATGATGCGCTCGGCCTGAATGCGGGCCTTGTCGGTGTGTCCGGCGATCAGATCGGCGAGGACGTTGTAGTTCGACATTGTTCTTCTCCCTGTGCTGGGAGCCGGTGTTTCCGGCTACGAGAAGAACAATGCGGCCCACCGCTGACAGCGCACCGACAGTGCGCTGACATGCGGAGACGACTCTCAGTCGACGGGCAGGGTGACGCCGTCCTCGACAATCTTCGCGGCCACCTCGGCCGGGAAGATATTGCGGAACAGGTACAGGTCGCGGCCGAGCTTCCAGCCGGGCGCCAGCGCCACCGCGTACCGCTCGAAGTAGCCGAGCTGCTTGCCCATCATCACCAGCTGCTGCGGACCCGACGCCCCGCGACGCTTGCCGAATTCGAGCAGCCGCGCCGAAACCACGCCCAGATCCAGCTTGTCGAGACTGCCCGAGAGCACCGGCCCCAGCGCCACCGCAAGCTGCCGCCCGATGGTCGCATCGTCACCGCTGTCATCGGAGACCAGGTCCAGCTTGCGCAGCGCGCGGGCCACGGGCCGGAAGTCGTTGTCGATGGAACTGGCGAAGAACAGCGCGCGCACGAACTCGCGCCACTCGTTCTCCATCCGCCCGACGATGCCGAAATCGAGCATGGCCACCCGGCCGTCGTCGAGCAGCCACAGATTGCCCGCGTGCACATCGCCGTGGAAAAGTCCGTGCACCGCAACCGATTCCATCCACGCCTTGACCAGACGGCGGATCAGCAGTTCCGGTTCGGGATGGGCGGCGCGGATATCGTCGAAACGGTCCAGCGGCATGCCGCGCATGCGTTCCATGCACAGCACCCGCGGCGCGCAGTACTCCCAATACACCTCGGGCACAGCCACATTGGTGTTGTCCCCGAAGGTGCTCAGATTTTCGCGGGCGCGGCTCTGGTTGTCGGCCTCGATCAGGAAGTTGAGCTCGGCGACGGTGGCCTCGTACAGATCCCGTACCACCGCTTGGGCATTGGCGACGCGCGCGTTCTCCGAACGCTTCTCCAGTGCCCGCGCCAGCCGCATGGCCGCGCGCAGATCCACGATCATGCGCCGCGCGATCTCGGGCCGCTGCACCTTCACCACCGCGGGGCGGCCATCGGCCAGCACGCACGCGTGCACCTGCGCGATGGAGGCCGCCGAGAGCGGCTCGTCGTCGAATTCCCGGAACAGCTCCGAGATCGGCTTGCCCAGATCGGCCTCGATGATGGCGCGGGCGTCCGCGGCCGGGAAGGGCGGCACGTCGTCGAGGCAGCGCAGGCAGGCGTCGGCCAGTTCGCGCGGGAACGCGCCCGGTGAGGACGCGATGAGCTGGCCCAGTTTCACGAACATCGGGCCCAGCGTCTCGAAGCCGTTCACCACGCCCTCGGCGGCGGCGCGCTTGCGCTTGGACGGGCGCAGCCCGCCGCGCACCACGCTGCTCAGCACCGAACCGCCCAGTACCGCACCCACGGTGGCGGTCCGCCGCCACTCGGAGAACCCGAAGGTGTCGAGGTCCGGCCGGATCACCTCGGGCGTCCCCGCTCGCACAGTCATAGGTGAGCTCACGGGGCGCAGTGTATCGCTGACTGTGTCTCCCTTCGCGTCACGGGCGGGCCGGGCGGTCGCCGAAACACGCGCCGACATTCCCACGATGGAGGGGCGAACGCTCGCGCCGAACGCGGGCGAGCACTGATTCCTCGGTACGAGGCCCGTCACCCCTTCGGGGAAAGGCGGGTTACCCGGGCGTTCAGTGGTTCGGAGTGGTAGCCGCACGGTACCGTGGGCGGTCGAGTCGCGATCCGGCTCGACACGGGCGCGATCGGGCCCGACCTGATGTTGGCGGAAAGGCAAGACCGAGGTAATGACGGGTACAGCGGAAAAGCTGGCGGAACTGCGCAAGCTCCTGGAGATCGCCGAAGAACCCACCGGCGAGAAGGGTATCCAGAAGCGCCTCGCCAAAGGCGTCGCCAGTGCCCGAGAACGGGTCAACATGCTGTTGGACCCGGGCACCTTCGTCGAGATGGGCGCGCTCATGCGCTCGCCCGGTAAGCCCAACGCCCTCTACGGCGACGGCGTGGTCACCGGTCGCGGCATGGTCGACGGCCGTCCGGTCGTGGTGATCTCCCACGATTCCGGCGTGCAGGGCGGTTCGGTCGGTGAGACCTTCGGCCGCCGCGTGCGGCTCGCCATGGAATTCGCCTACAACAACGCCTGCCCGGTCGTGGTCATCAACGACTCCGGCGGCGCGCGCATCCAGGAGGGCGTGACCGCGCTGGCCTGGTACGCCACCATGTGCCGGCTGCAGGAAGACCTGTCGGGCTACGTGCCGATGGTCGCGGTCATGTTCGGCAAGTGCGCGGCCGGTTCGGTGTACGGCCCGGTGAATATGGACGTGCTCGTCGCGACCGACGACTCGTACATGTTCGTCACCGGTCCCGAGGTCATCAAGGGCATCACCGGCGAGGACATCTCCGCCGAGGAGCTGGGCGGCGCGGCCGTACAGGCCCGCAACGGCCTGCTGCACCACGTGGCCAAGAACGAGTCCGCGGCCCTGGGCTGGGTCCGCGAGTACCTGAGCTACCTGCCCACCAGCTGCCTCGAGCAGCCGCCGATCGTCAATCCGGGCCTCGAGCCCGAGATCACCGACTCCGATCGCGAATTGGACCGGATCATCCCGGATTCCGACCGGCAGGGCTACGACATGCACGACGTGCTGCTGCGCCTGTTCGACGACGGCGCGTTCCTGGAGATCCAGGAGGCGGCCGCGCAGAACCTCATCACCGGCTTCGCCCGGGTGGACGGCCGGCCCGTCGGCGTCATCGCCAACCAGCCGATGGTGCTGGGCGGCGCGCTGGACGCGGCGTGCTCGGACAAGGGCGCGTACTTCATCCGGCTCTGCGACGCCTTCAATATTCCGCTCGTCTATGTCGTCGACACCCCGGGCGTGTTGCCGGGTGTCGAGGAGGAGCGCAATGGCGTCATCAAGCGCGGCGGGCGCATGTTCCGGGCGCTGATCGAGGCCACGGTGCCGATCGTCACCATCGTGACCCGCAAGGCGTACGGCGGCGGATACGCGGTCATGGGCTGCAAGGAACTCGGCGTCGACATCAACCTGGCCTGGCCGACCGCCCGCATCGCGGTGATCGGCGCGGAGGGCATGGTCACCGTCACCGGTAAGAAGACCCTGGCCGCGACTCCGCCGGAGAAGCGGGCGGAAGTGCGCCAGCAGATGGTGGACTTCTACACCGCGTTCCTCGACAACCCGTGGGTGGCGGCCGAGCGCGGCTACATCGACGCGGTCATCGAGCCCTCGTCCACCCGCCTCGAGATCCGCAAGGCCATGCGCCTGCTGCGCGAGAAGAACGCCGTGCGCAAGCACAACCCGCGCAAGCACAACCTGTTCCCGATCTAAGAACGGTTGCCCGCGTTCAGCATTCGTTGGGCGCGGGCACGCCTTGCAGGCGTTGGTCGAGCCAGGTAAGCGATTCTGGATACCCCGTGACCGCGCCGATGAAGTGTTCGCCGAGCACGCTGCGGTACACCGCTGTCACGCCGAGTGAGCATTGCTCCCGGTAGAGGTTCCTGGCGCCGATCGCGGGGACCCAGAACTCCTGTTCGCCGTTGTAGATGAACAGCGGCACAGGCGATTTCCTGCCGTCCATCCGGGTGACCTCGTAGATCTCCTTGGCCAGATCGCTGTTGAGCGGGTCGGGGATATTGGCGGCGAGGTCGATGGGCAGTTGCAGGATGCCGGGCACGGCGAAGATCTCCCCGCACTGGCTGTTGAGGAACGACACCGCCGCCCACTGCGCGAGATGGTTCATGCGGGAAAGGATTTCGGGCCGCTCCCGGCCGATGCCGAACACCGCGCCCAGGAAGACACCCGACGCGAGATTGGCGTTCATGGTGTGCGCCAGCAGGCTGAAATCGGCGGGCACGCCGCCCAGGGCCGCGCCGACCACCGCGTCGGTCAGCTCGGGCGCGTACTCCGACATGAGTTTGACCGCGCCATTGGTGGCGATGGCCCCGCCCGAGTAGCCGATCATGCCGAACTTGCTGTCCCCCAGCTCATCCGGCAGCTGGAAGCGCACGGCGCGAATGGCGTCCAGGATGGTGTGCCCGGCCACGACCGGGTCGGCGTAGGCCATGCGCGGGCCCTCGTGGTCGGTGATCAGCACCGCGTACCCGCGCAGCAGCGCCAGCTGGGTGGTGGGCAGGATGTACCCGGTGAAATTGGAGGCCCGCGAAAACCCGTGCGCCATGGTGTAACTGGGATTGCAGTCGCGCCCCAGCGCATCGATGGGCAGGTTGTTGACCACCACCGGCCGTCCGCCCGGCCCGGTCCAGTTCCCCAGGGGCAGCACCAGACTGGCGATCCCGTAGGAGGGCTGGTCGTGAGAGTCGTTGGTGCGGTACTTCAGCTGCAGCACCTGCCGGACCGGCACGATCAACGGGAGTGCGGCCGTGGCCGTCACGTCCCGGACCGCCACGATTCCGCCGGGCTCGTAGCCCTCGAGCCGCTCGGGCCAGTCGTCGACGAAGTAGTCGCCGATGGCCGCGGGCATGGCCGCCGCGCGCAGCGCCGCCAAGTCCGGTGTCAGATCGGCGGTGTCGACCAGCGGCGAGTTCGCCGGCGCGGGCGCGAGCGGGGGCGCGGGGATGAACTGGTCGATCCAGCGCTGGATGTCGGGCAGGGAGATGTTCGGTGGCCCGGGCGGAATCTGACCCGAGATATCGGCCGGGGGTTGCGCGAATCCCGGTGCGGCCCCGAAACCGACGATCGCGCAGCATCCGATCATCAAGGCACCGGCGATATTTCGCAGGCGACGCAGCACAACACCCCCACGGATCAGATTTGTCGGAAGTCCGGGCAGCTCCTCATCTCTCGCGCGCCCGAGAGTACGGGGACGCCACCGGCCGACGCCGCGGACTCGCGGGTTCGAAGCCACATCGAGACCGGTCCGTGGCCAAACGGCGGTCTTGGATACCGCCGCCGCGTCACATGCGCCGGCGCATCACCGAGTCCAGCTGCGCGTTGCTGATCTGGCGGCCGGCATTGGACACCGAGGTCACCATGCAGCTGCCGAAGGACCCGCCGCGGTCGAACAGCGTGGCCACGCCCACCGCCATGCCGTGCTCACTGAAGTGGCTGTCGGCCTCCACCCCGATCTCGGTGCCCTCGGGCATCCGTGAAAGGCCCAGCGTCATATCGGTATTGATGAACCCGATGCCCTTGTCGCCCCAGTTGGTCATCATGCTGGTCGCCTCGGCCACCACCGAGACCCGCACGAACGGGGTCAGCTCCTCGCCGGTGATCACCCGAATCGGGTTCTGCCAGGTCCGCTTCCGCAGATTGTTCTCGTGCTCGGTGGGCACCGAATTCCACACCGGAGAATCCTCACCGCTGTTGAACAGCGGCACCTGCGGCAGCGGCGAGGGCGGCGCGATCTCCAGCGACGGCGGCTGCGGTTCGCGCTCGCGATGCCACAGCTCCCCCGGCGGCTGCTCGTCGGGCCGCAACAGCACCGCCGACGCCCGGGCGGCCACCCTGCCGTCCTGCACCACGCTCACATCCGCGACGCGAATCCGCCGGCCGTCGCGCACCCGCACGGTCGGGGTGGTGGTGTGCGCGAAGCGGGCCGCGCTGAACAGGTCCACGGTCAGTCGCACCGGCACGAAGCCGTCGGTGGCGTGCCCGCGCTCGAGCTCACGCGCCAGCAGACCGGTCAGCGCCGGGCCGACCACCTGCGCCGAGGACCACTGGCTGGCCGCGGTCGGGGTCGGATAGAACCCGCCGTCCACCTCGTCGAAATACGCGGGCCATTCCACCACGGCACCGGCTCCCGTCCACTCTGGTTGATCAATCCACTGTTTCCAGAGCTAACACACGCTGAGAACCCGTTTCAATTCAGGGTCCGCTGGATGGTGATCCGCGCCGGGGGTTAGCCCGCTCGCCCAGGGGTAGCCCCCGGGTATGGTCCGCACCATCGACCGGCTGCTCGACACCGTCACCCGAACCCTGCACGTCCTGCGGGACAACGACATTCCCTGCGCCGTGGGCGGCGACTACGGCATGTACGCCCGGGGCGGGCCGCTGGCCGTGGCGCAGGCGGAGGTGGAGGTGCTGGTGCGGCCCGCCGATCTGGCACGCGGGCTCGAAGCGCTGGCCGCCGCGGGCCTGCGCCCGCCGCTACCGAACGCCGATACCGAGCGGACCACGCTCTACGATCGCGATATTCGCGTCGATCTGGTGTTCTCGCCCAACTACCGGCCGATCACCGACGCCCTGCTCGCGCGCGCCGAAGCCCTGCCGGTCGGGCCCGAGGACATGCCGGTGGTCACCGTCGCCGACTTCCTGGTGGCGGAGCTGATCGTGGCCGATCCGCACCGGCTGGATTTCACCCGTCTGCTCTACATCGCACGGGAATTGCGGGTGCAGGTCGATTGGGAGCGCGTGCGGGCCGAAACCGCGGTCTCACCCTATGCGCGCGCGTTTCTCGGCCTGTTGGACGATCTGGGCATCAGTGCGGGCCGTTGTGAACGCGGCTCTACAGCAGTGTGATTCGCGCGTGGTTACTCGGGTATCCGACTGTAATCCGGGTTCCGCATTGCCCGGAGAAAGGACAGTGCCGATGCCTGTCACTCCGAACACCCACACCGAGACACGCAATCTTCCCGGGCCGATTCTGGCCGCCACCGGAATCGTCGCCTTCGCCATGACTTTGACCGCCGTCGGCTACGGGGCGCTCACCCTGAGTGGCCTCTCGGCGCTCGCGGGGACGCTCTGTCTGCGTTACGGAATCGGCCTCATGATCATCGAACATCGCCGGGTCAAAGCTGCGAACCTGCCCGGACCGGCGCCACGCGACCGTCTTTGATCTTCCGCAAATTCCTGGAAAAAGCGGAACGGTCGCGACGCACCAGAAGTTTCGATCGGAAGTACCGAAAAAGCCCAGATCGGCTCGATTGCAACCTTTCGCCAACCCTTGTTTCGCAAACTCATAGCATCCCGAAAAGTGCTCTGGCGCTGCGAATTCGATGTTGCAGATGTACTTGCATCTGCGCAATGCACGGTCATAGACTCGTCGTGCAAGGCACCACTAAGGGGACAACCAGAGAGCCGAGCGGTGAATCACCGGCGATTCTTCGCCCACGGTTAGCCGTCGGCCTGGCGTCAGGGGCGTTCGAATGAACCAGCCAATCAACCTCAGCCGACTCGGGTTTGCCGACAGAAGTCAGCCGGAGCAAACCTATTCACGTGAGACGGCAACCGCTTTCGTCATCCGCCAGGTCGAATCCACTGGAGCGGCCACTCGGTATGATTTCGACATCGAGCGGATCGTCACCACGGCGCATGCCATGGTGAACGACTGGGATCTGCATACCATGCAGCCGGAGGCCTTCTGGCGAATCGCCTCCAGTTTCATCAGGCAGTAACCGAATCCGGCCGTGCCGCAGGCCGACTCGTCCGGTCGATGGCACGCTGATAGGGGCCCCGAGAGGGGCCCCTTATCCATGTATGGGGTGTCTATCCGCCCTAGTCGAGCTCGGCAGCTATCCGCGCCAGCTCTTTGCGGGAACGCTCCGGCGGCTCCGCCTGGACACTCAGCTGATCCATGACCTGGCGGTAGAGCTCCAGATCCTGGCGACGATCGAGGTACAGCGCACTGGTCAGCTGCTCCAGATACACGATGTCCGGAAGTTCCGGTTCCGCGAAGCGCAGCATGGTGAACGAACTACCCGCTGCCGCATGCCCGCCCGCCGCATACGGAAGCAACTGGATGGTGACGTTCGGCAGCCTCGACATCTCGATCAGGTGCTCGATCTGGCCGCGCAGCACACCGGGACCGCCCACGGGACGGTGCAGGACCGCCTCGTCGAGTACGGCCCAGAAGCTCGGCGCACCGTCGCGGGTGAGTAGCTCCTGCCGGCGCCTGCGCAGCGAGACGCGGCGCTCCCCATCCGCGTCGTGCCCGAGGGCAACGACCGAGCGGGCATAGTCGGGGGTCTGCAGCAGACCCGGAACCAGCTGCCCCTCATAGGTGCGAATGGATTTCGCCGCGTGCTCGAGACCTAGATAGGTTTCGAACCAGGGCGGGAGTAGATCGCTGTAGCGATGCCACCAGCCCGGTTGATTCGCCTTGCGAACCAGATCGAGGAACTGCTCGCGCTCGCCGGGATCGTCAACGCCGTACAGCGCCAACAGATCCCGGATATCGCGCTCCTTGAATCCGGTTCGCCCGAGTTCCAGGCGACTGATCTTGGCATGGGACCCGCGGATGTGTTCACCCGCGGCCTCCCGCGTAATACCGCTGAGTTCCCTCAGCTTCCGTAGTTGGCTACCGACCGCGATACGCAGTGCGGTTGGGCCACGTTCGGCGACAGCGGAATCCGCCCGATCCTGGGAAACGGGTTCTGCGATCATGGGGTCCACTCCGATGCTCGGGTTTGCCGGCAGTGGACTCACAACCGTCTGTCGCGAACCACCGCGCCGATTGCCAATGCTACCGCTCAGCGCGCGAGGTCGTCGAACTCTCCGCTCTTCGCGCCTTGAAGAAACGCATCGATCTCCGGCCGCGTGTACACGATCAGCGAACCCTCGGGGTCACGCGAGTTGCGCACCGCGACCTGCCCGTCGGCAAGGGGGGCGAGCTCCACGCAGTTACCGCTGGGATTGCTGAAAGTGCTCTTGCGCCACAACAGATTAGAGCGATCGATCGGGGTTGCCGAGATGTCCGTCATTTCAGACTCCTTGCCAGCACCGCCCGCAGACGGTGGTCCCAGTACTTGCAAATGTTCGATCAGGTGTACTTACAGTTGCAACCGCAAGCACGACGATAGCACGCAGATTGCCCGGTATCGATGGCTCAGCGCTGGCACATCCTTTGCAACACAACATGTTTGATCTTGTTTCACCGTAAGACCAAGCGAAGTTGCGAAGGATTTCAGACAATCCCGGCCCGTCGGTCCCGTTCGTCCGATTAGCTCGGGACCACCTGTCCGAAAAGTCACGTGACGCCGGAATCGGGCTCAGCTATCCCGGAGGACACCGCCCGACACCCGAATGCGAGCGTGCAGATGTGCTTGCATCTGCACGAGCCGGAACCCTAAACTCGGTGCACCATCCACCTCATCGGCCAGAGGCATCAAATGACGCAGATGCTCGTCCGTTCCACCGATATCGCGGCAGACAACTCCGGTGATTGCGAGGCAGAACCGCGTTCGCTCACCTACCGCCAGGCCCGCGCCATTCTCCGCGCGCACGATCAGCACTTCGCGTGCCGACAGTACCTGGCGGCCGTAGCGTATCTGTCGGCCGACAACGATGTGGACTGACCTTCCCGCTCGCGCGTTCCACGCCTGCTGAGCGCAACCTTGCGTTCGCGGGCACCGCGTAAGGCGCCTTGCACGGCGACCGGATTCTGTTGTGCGGCAAGTTCCTTGCGCGCCGGCGTGTATAACGGGTACTCCGGATGGAGAACAGCCGACACGTGGAAGAGCGCCGAAGATGTTTCTTACAGCAACCCACGAACTGCTGACCCAGATTCAACACGCACAGGTCTTCAACCCGACGCCCGAGACACCGCCGGTGGCCGACAAGCTACTGCGGCTGGTCCGCTATTTCACCTGGTTCGTGCTGCTCTCGGGGATTCTCGCGATCACCTACGCGGGCGGTCGCTTCGCCTGGGAGAAGTGGAGCGGCGGCGCGGTGCAGGCACCCAAGCAGGTGGCCGGCGCGCTCGTCGGCGGGATCGTGGCGACGAGCGCGGGCACCATCATGAACGCGGTGATCGGGCAATAATTTCTGCCAAGAGGGCTTGTCTGAGACGAAACCGACCCGTCGGGTTTGAAACACCGATGATCGGGCCGATTCAGGCAGTGGCCGCCACCTCGTCGGCCGTCTCGGACCCGGCCGCACCGACCAGTTCCTCGAAGCGCGCCACCACCTTCCGGTGGTACATGCCGAACAGATCCTCGAACAGCGCCAGCTGCGCCTGGCTCGGCCCGCCGTCGGACTCCCACACCGCGACCAGCGCCCGCCACACCAGCACGTGCAGATCCGGCGAGACCGCGAAGTACGCCTCGACGGCCTCCGGCACTTCCAGCACCATCTCGCCGATGGAGTTGAGCACCGCGCGCTGCACGGTGTGCCCGAGCACGGTCAGCAGCCCGCGCAGCAGCCCGAGTTCGATGGCGAGCATCCGGTGCGGATCCGGATCCGTACCGCGCGCAATGGTTTCCAGTTCGTCGATGGCGTCCTTGAGGATGCCCGGATCGAGCGCGCGCTCGCTGCCGGTGTAGGCCAGCAGCGCCTCGAGCGCGATGCCGCGTTCCTCGTCGACGATATTGCCGAACATCTCCGCGGCGATCTCCGGATCCGGCATGGACAGCCGGAACAGCCGCCGGTACACGTCCACGCCGCCCTCGGCGCGCACATCGCGGATGACGAATCCCTTGCCGCGGAAGGCGTCCACGAATCCGTAGGACTCCAGCCGGCCCAGAATCAATTGCGCCGTAGCGCGATTGAGGTCGAATTCGTCGGCGACCTGGCGGACGGACGGCATCAGACCACCGGGCTCGTACTCCCCGGATGCCACGCGGCGCGCCAATTCATCGGCCACGTCGGCGACGACCGTCCGGTCTCCCATCGTGTCACCTCTCCACAGACTCGTTCGGAGCAAATCTTGTTCACGTCCCAGACAGTCTAGGTGGTTGTTCGGTCAACCGCACAAGTCTTCGAACTCGCCGAAGAATGAGGAAGACCTTTAGGTATCTTTACGAAATCCATACGGCATGTGGTTCCGATTCCTACGGTTTTCGCACCTAGGCTGCGCACCGTGGTTTCACCGATCGACGTAGCCAAACGACTCGTACTCGGGCGTCCGTTTCGCAGCGATCGGCTCGGCGAGACCCTGCTGCCCAAGCGGCTCGCATTGCCCATTTTCGCCAGTGACCCACTGTCGTCGGTCGCCTATGCGACGCAGGAGATCCTGCTCATCCTCACCCTCGGCGGGCTGGCGTATCTGCATCTGACGCCGATCGTCGCCGGCGGGGTGGTGGTGCTGCTGGCGGTGGTGGCGCTGTCGTATCGGCAGGTGGTGCAGGCGTATCCGTCCGGCGGCGGGTCCTACGAGGTGGTGGCCGAGAACCTGGGGGCGATGCCCGGTCTGGTGGTGGCGGCGGCGCTGCTGGTCGACTACGTGATGACCGTGGCGGTGTCGGTGGCGGCGGGCGTGGACAACATCATCTCGGCGGTGCCGGATCTGAATCCGTATCGGGTGGCCATCAATATCGGGTTCATCGTGTTCCTGACCGCCATGAATCTGCGCGGGGTGCGGGAATCGGGGCGGGCCTTCGCGATTCCGACCTACGGCTTCATCATCGGGGTGTTCGTGCTGATCGCGGTCGGGCTGGGCCAGACGGCGTTCGGGCATACGCCGGTGGCCGAGAGCGCGAACTACGGGATTCACGCCGAGCAGGTCGGATTGTCCACCGCCGGTGTCGCGTTCCTGCTGCTGCGCGCGTTCTCCTCCGGCTGTACGGCGCTGACCGGGGCTGAGGCGATCTCGAACGGGGTGCCCGCGTTCCGCAAGCCCAAGGCGCTCAATGCCGCGCGGACCATGACGGCCATGGGTGTCATCGCCATCGCCATGTTCTCCGGGGTGACGGCGCTGGCGATGATCACCAAGACGCGGGTGGTCGAGAACGCCTGTGACCTCATCGGATTCGAGGGCGACTGCCACAACGACGCGCAGAAGACCGTCATCGCGCAGATCTCGGCGGCGGTGTTCGGCGGGCACAGCGTGGCGTTCTACTACCTGATGGTGACCACGGCGCTGATCCTGATCCTGGCCGCCAATACCGCGTATAACGGCTTCCCGCTGTTGAATTCGATCCTCGCGCAGCGGCGCTACATGCCGCGGCAGCTGCACACCCGCGGTGATCGGCTGGCGTTCTCCAACGGCATCATCCTGCTGGCGGTGGTGGCGGGGACGCTGATCTACGCGTTCCACGGGTCGACGACGCGGCTCATCCAGCTCTACATCCTGGGTGTGTTCACCTCGTTCACGCTGTGCCAGATCGGCATGGTGAAGCATTGGAACCGGGAGTTGCGGGGCGCCGAGGGCGGGGCGGATCGGCTGCGGATTCACCGGGCGCGCTTGATCAATGCCTTCGGGGCGTGTTTCACCGGGGTGGTGCTGGTGGTCGTGATGATCACCAAGTTCACCCACGGCGCGTATCTGGTGGTCATCGCCATTCCCATCCTGGTGGCGATCATGTGGCTGATCCACCGGCACTATTCGTCGGTGCGGACCGAATTGGCCATCGACCCGGACGATCTGGAGATGCTGCCGGGACGGGTGCACGCGCTGGTGCTGGTGTCGGGATGGCACAAGGCGACCCAGCGGGCGGTGCAGTTCGCGCGGGCCACCCGGCCGGACACGCTGACCGCGGTGACGGTGAACGTGGACGACGCCGATACCCGCGACCTGGCCCGGGACTGGGAGCGGTACCACGTCGGGATTCCGCTGAAGGTCGTCGAATCGCCGTATCGGGAGATCACGCGGCCGGTGCTGGAAGAGATCAAGCGCCAGCGCAAGTCGCGGCCGCGGGATGTGGTGAGCGTGTTCATTCCGGAATACGTGGTCGGGCGATGGTGGGAGAACCTGCTGCACAACCAGAGTTCACTGCGGTTGAAGGCGCGGCTGCTGTTCGAGCCGGGGGTGATGGTGACGAGCGTGCCGTATCAGCTGCATTCGTCGCATTCGCGGGATCCGCTGCGGGTGGAGCACTCGGTGGGTGAGATTCGGCGCGGCATCACCGGGCCGCGTTAGGCAGCACGGGGTCTCGTCAGGCGTCGGTGTCATCTCCGGCGCGTTCCAGATTGGCGGCCCAGTGCTCCGACCAGCGCCAGATCGGTTCCAGGGCATAACCCAATTGCACTCCGGCAATGGTCAATTCGTAGGACTTGTCCGGCAGCTTCTCCACCACACCGACCTCCGCCAGCCGCTGCAACCGCATCGACAGCATGCTGGACGAGCAATTGCCCATGCGGCGGCGCAGTTCCAGGAAGCCGAGCGGGCCGGGTTCGAGTTCCCAGATCACGCGCAGCATCCAGCGCTGGCCGAGCAGGTCCATGGCGGCGAGCACCGAGGTCGTCGAGTCATCGGCGCGGCTGTTCGCGGGCGGTGGCTGGCTTGCGCTTCTCATTTCGAACTACCATAGTGGTTCGAAAATAGAAGCACTCGATCGGGCCGGAGGCAGGCGGATGGCAGACAGTGGGGATCTAGGCGGCAGCGGCGAGACGGGTGGGCAACGGCGAATCGTGCTGATCACCGGCGCTTCTCGCGGGATCGGGGCCGAAACCGCGCGGGTGCTGGCGGCGCGCAGCGACCACGTGGTGATCAACTACCGGGAGAAGCGCAAACGCGCGGAAACCCTGGCGGCGGAGATCGCGGCCGCGGGTGGCAGTGCCTCGGTGGCGGGCGCGGATATCGCCGACCCGGACAGTGCGCGGGCGCTCATCGATACGGTGATCGCCGAGTTCGGCCGCCTGGATGTACTGGTGCTCAACGCCTCCGGCGGCCTCGAACGCGACGCCGCCCCCGGCTACGCCATGCTCCTCAACCGCGACGCCCAGACCCGCCTGGTCCGCCTCGCCCTCCCACACCTGCCCGAGGGCGGCCGCATCGTCTTCGTCACCAGCCATCAGGCCCACTTCTCCCCCACCCGCGAAGTCCCGCCCGGCTACGAGCCCATCGCCGCCAGCAAGCGCGCCGGCGAGGACGCCCTGCGCGCCATGATCGACGAATTCGCCGACCGCGGAATCGGTTTCACCGTGGTCTCCGGCGACATGATCGACGGCACCATCATCGTGCGCCTCCTCGAACGCCGCGACCCCGCCGCCGTCACCGCCCGCCGCGACCAGGGCGACCTGCCGACCGTCGAGGACTTCGCCACCGCGGTCGCCGACGCCACCACCGCGGACGCCGAGCACGGGCATACGGTCTACGTCGGCGGGACCGACTTCCTGTCCGATAAGGTCGCGGCGCCGACCACGACCCATATCTGATCCGGCGTCTCGAACCTCGCGCAGGCCGTCCCCTGCAGACCAGGTTCGAGAGCGCCGAGGTCAGCGCGGGATCGCGTTACCGCGTTGGCCCGTTGCGCGCCTGCCGCACCGGCACTCGTCGGTGTGTGGTGGCGAGACTCGCCGCCAGGGGGTGCGAAGTTGCCTTCACCGAGGAAATCCGCTGGCCAGAGCGCTGGGAGGGTGACAGCATCGAGGCATGCCGCACTTGATCTCCGTCCTTCCCGCTTTCACTCTCGCCTGTCTGATTCTGGCCGCCATTCCGGGTCCGGCCACCGCGCTGTTCCTGCAGCGGTCGGTCCGGGACGGCCGCGCCGCCGGGTTGGCGGCGGTGGCGGGCAATGAGATCGGCGTTTTCGGTTGGACCCTCGCGGGTGGGGCGGGGTTGTCCGCGCTACTGGTCGCGAACGAGGTCCTGAATGTCGGAGTTCATCTGCTCGGGGCATTCGTGCTGGTGTGGTTGGGAATTCAGGCCTGGCGCGGATCCCGCGGCGAAGACACCTTCGGCGCCGCCCTGACTGCGGCCCTGCCCGGCGGCCGCACCCCCGCCGCCGCCTTCCGGGCCTCGCTGATCTCCATCGCCGCCAACCCCAAGGCGGCGGTCTTCGGCCTGACGATCCTGCCGCAGTTCCTACCCGGCTCCGGCCCGGTCCTGCCCACGGTCCTGATCCTCGCCGTCATCCAGCTGGTGATCGACACCGCCTGGTGCGTCGGTGTGGTCCTGGCCGCCGACCGCGCCGGAGAGTGGCTACGTCGCACGGGAATCCGCCGCCGCATCGAACGCGCCCTGGCCGCGGTGCTGGTCGGCCTGGGCATCGGCCTGGCCGCCGACGCCCGCTGAAGCTCTGACCTCGCGCCGCGCCCCACGGCCCGGGATTCGTGGCGCAGCGGCGTGGCCGCGAACCCACGGCGGGACGATCATGGTGGTATCGGGTCCGGTGGGGTACTGCTACGGCGAGGAGGTGGGGACATGGTGAATGACGTGGAGAAACGGTGGAACGATCCGTCGATGCTGCGGCACGCGACGACCTATGTCCTGGCCGTGCTGGGCGTGACCGCCGTAGCCGCGGTGATCGTGTTGATCTGGGCGGCGGCGCGGCCCGCGTGTTTGAACGAGGGGTCGAGTTTGTGTGATGCGACCTCGCGGGTCGTGGTCGGGTTGGTGCCGGGTGGGATCCTGCTGGCCGGAGGTATCGGTGCGTTGGTGATCGCCTTCCGAGCGTGGCGGGCCGAGCGGGCGTGGCCGATCTGGCAGGGCGTCGGCTGGTTCCTGTTCACGATCATGGTCGTGTACCTGAGCATCGCCGGGACGCAGGGCTGAGCGGTCAGATCGGGCAGCGCGGCGCTTCGGCGGAAGTGTCGTGGTGGTCGAACGGGGTGCCGCGAATGCCGGCCCGGGCGGCGAGGTAGCGGGCGACACGGGTATTGCGGTCCCACATCGGGTCGATGTGGCGGGCGCGGCGGATCATGCGGGAACGAGCGCCGGGGAGGTGATCGTCGACTGCGCGCAGCCGGACCTCGGTGTTCGCGGCGAGACCGACGAGCCGGGAGAAGGGGCGCAGCGGAACGGATTTCAAGAGGGTGTCGGCGAGCAAGGTGCGAACCAAGGGCTCACCGCTGTAGTAGGCCAGGGCTCCGAGCACCGGTGCGGTGGCGGCTACGCGGAGGCGACCGGTCACGGTGTCGCCGGTGAAGCTACGGGTGGCGGCGCCGGCCATGTTCGCCGTCCACTGCGGGGCCACCCCCGCGGTCGCGACCATGTAGTCGGCCTGTTCCATGCCTTCGGCGGCCGAGCGCGGGATCAGCTCGTCGGCGACACCGAAGACATGGGCGATGTAGGCCCAGTAGTGCATGACGGCATCGAGTTGCCTTGTGCTGCACCGGCGGCCGTGCACGTGGTCGAAGCACATGGGTGACAGGCCGAAGGTGACGGCCGCGCCCATGGTGGTGGCATTGGAGATGGGGTTGCCGTGCTGCGCGAAATGCTCGTCGCCCCAGGTGCGGCGCAGCATGGCCCGGACCTGAGCGTGCATGAGCCGGACACGAACGGTGTCATGGAAGATCGGGTTACCGCGCTCCAGCGCCCGCGGCGCGGTGACACTGCGGAACCAGACCGAGGATTCCAGGCCGCGGCGATACGGGTCTTTGACGAAGCGCCCGGTCTGCCCGACGGCGGACGCGACCTCCGCCCCGACGAAGGTCCCCATGAAGTCCTGCACGCCCATGGCCATTTTCCCGGCGAGGGAGACGTTGATCCACAACCGACGGCCGTATTCCCACAGGTCGGGGTCGTACCAGTCGGGCGGATTGTCCAGCAGGGCGAAGAGATTCACCAGTTCGGGCAGCGGCTCGTCGACGCTGTCGATGCCGTGCGCCAGGGCCTGGTTCAACATGCGGCGGCCGCCGGCGGATCCGAGCCGGCGGAACGCGGCGACCAGTGCGTCCATGGGTTCGTCGCCCTGCCACAGGTGATCGGCCATGAGCCGGGTGCGCGGCGTGTCGACCGGCTCGCGACGCACGTCGATCCACGGTCCCAGCATGGCCTTTCGCGGTTCGAACCACAGGTCCGACGGCACGGCGCGCGGCGGTGGCGGGCGCAGCGGCAGGCCGGGCCGGTAGTAGTAGTCGTAGGGGTGGGTGGTCTCGAGTCCCTGTGTCATGGCGTCAGAACCCTGTCAGCTGGCGGAATCGGGTGATCGAATCGCTGCCCCGGTCGGCGTGGACCGGGCAGTAGTGCTTGCCCTCGGCGCGGTGTTCGGCGGCGGGCCAGAGCATTTCGGGCGCCTCGGGCGGTGCGAGCCGGGCGGGTCGTTTTCCGGCGGCGCGGCGGCGGGCGGCGTGAATGCGGGGGAAGAAGTACTTGATCCCGTCGGGCGTCACCCGGTTCATGGCCGACAGCGTCCGGCAGAGGCGGTCGAAACGGCGTTGATCGCGGGCGGTCCAGGTGAACCCCATGGTGTGGCGGATCTCCGGATCGCACAGGCCGATGGTCACGAACTTGTAGAAGTGTGCACCGGTCGGCCGGATCAGGTGTTCCCACAGCGGTTTCGGCAGCTGCCGCACCAAGGGGAACGGTGGCACCGGGACGGTATCGACCAGTCGGTACACGTCCCAGGCGGCCTTGGTCGGCTCCAGCGTGTCACGGCACATTTCGCGCCAATACCGCTGGAACGCAGCCCAACTGGTCGGCACCACCCGCATGCTCATGCCGTACATCTCGTACCAGCGGTAATGCTCACGCCAGAGTTGTTCGCGCTCGGCCTCGCTCAGCCCGCCCATGAACAGGTCCGCCGCGCGCAGATTCTGCACGAAGAACACCGCGTGCGCCCAGTAAAAGGTTCCCGGATCCAGCGCGTGATACCGGCGGCCCCGACCGTCGACGCCTTTGATGCCCCGGTGGTATCCGACAATCTCGCGCGCCGTCTGCTCCGCCCGTTCACCGTCGAACACCACGCCGTAGATCGGGTACAGCGACCGCAGAATCCGTTGATAGAACTCGTCCTGGATTTCGGAATGGAATTCCACCCCCGCGCCGAGCCCCGGATGCATGTTCTGCACCATGCCGACGAACAGGGCGCTGGGCAGAAAGTAGAGCGATCCGAAGGTCTTCCAGGTCAGTGAGTCCGGCCCGAGCGGGACCGGATCGTGATGGGGGCCGGGCGCCGGGACTTCACCCTGGTCGGACACCGCGCTGTGTGACACCATGATTCAACGCTGACACGAATAATCGCTCGCATTCAATTCGCATTCCGAATCTCCCCCGAAACGCCATGACATCGAAACGCCGCATCCCGAAATCCCCCGCGCCACCGCCGCGCCGCACGCCCCAGCAGGACCGTTCGCGAGCCATGGTGGCCCGCATCGTCGATGCCGGGCAGAGGGTGCTCATCACCCACGGGTACGACGGGGCCTCCACCAATCGCATTGCCGCGGCGGCGGATATCAGCCCGGGCTCGCTGTATCAGTACTTCCCGAACAAGGACGCGGTGGTCGCCGCGGTGATCGAGCGGTATACCCGCGATGTCACCGAGCTGGTGCGGGCGCGGGTGCTGTCGAATATCGGCAAGCCGCCGGAAGTGTCCGTGCCGGAGACCATTTCGTATCTGCTGGACGCGCTGGGCAATGACCGCGAACTGCTGCGAGCCGTCGTCGAGCAGACGCCCCGGCTCGCGGCCGACGGGCCGGTGGTCGCCTTCGAACAGCAGATCAGCGAGCTCGCCCGGGTGGCATTGTCCATGCGGCAGTATCCGATTCCCGAGGATGTCGACGCCGATGCCGCGGCCTGGATGCTGGTGCGGGTGGTCGAGCATCTGACCATCCGCTACCTGCTCGACGGCCCGTCCATTCCACGCGAGCGGTTCCTGTCGGATATCACGCGGCTGATCCTGAACTTCTTCCGCGAATCCAGGCCGCGAGCAGAACGCGAGTAATCAGACCGTCTGGTCGACTGGCGGATCGGGGCAGGACGTCAGCCGCGCGCGGAACGGCCCGCCATCGACGGCGCGGCGGGCAGGCCGAGCAGCAGATCCACGGCCTTCGCAGCACTCTGGGCCGCGCTCTCCATCGTGGCCGACCAGTCGGTACGGGTCCAATCCCCGGCCAGCACCAGCGTGGGCACCGAGGTCCGCTGGCCCGGCCGCAGGCCGTCGGTGCCGACCACCTGCGAGAAGGTCGCCCGTGGCATCGGAACCACCTGCGCGTGCAGCACTTTCGCGTCCCGCGCGTCCGGGTAGTAGCGCCGCAGCAACGCCATCTGCTCCTCGACCACCTCGTGGTGCGGCTTGTGGATCTGCTCGTAGGCCCCGCTGGTGGTCAGGCAGTACAGCCAGCCGTTAAGGGTGCCGCGTCCGTGCATGCGCTGGCGGTCGAATACCTCGTCGATGACGCCCGCGCCGCCGATGAGCGCCTCCATCGCGGCCTCGGTGCCCAAAGGGCGGTCCAGGTAGAGATTGGTGCTGACAATCGGGGTGTAGCCGAGTTTGTCCGCGGCCGAATAGATCTCGTCGTGCTCGGGTAGCTCGTCGAGCAGTCCGCCGATGTAGGAGTTGGGTACCGCGCACACCACCGCGTCCGCGGGTTCGATGTCGCCGTCGGCGAGCACCACGCCGGTCACCGCCCCGTCCTGGATCCGGATGCGCCGGGCGACCGCGCGATATTTCACCTCCACGCCGTGGCGTTCGAACACCCGCTGCGCGCCGGAGACGAACAGCGTGTCGAGGTCAGTGGTCGGATACCCGATGGTGACCGGCCGCATGTGCTTGACGCCCAGGCGGATTCCGGTGGCCATCACGTCGGCGAACACCTTGGCCGATTCTTGGCGCACCGGTTCGGCGGCGATGCCGAGCGCCAGCCAGTCCCACAGTGCCTCGCGCGCGGTTTCGGGCATGCCGAGCCGGCGCAGCCATTGGTCGGTGGTGAGATCGGCCAGATCGCCGGGCTGGCGCAGACACTGCCAGCCCATCCGCATGGTGGCCGCGGCGGCCCGCAGTCGATCGGCGGCGCTGGCGTCGGGGTGCGCGCCGAAGAGTGCGCGCACGGCGGGAAATCCCTTGGTGCCCATGGTGACCACGCGCCCGCCGGGCCAGCGCAGCACACCGCGCTGGGGGAAGGCCACGTACTGCCGGGTGCCGACGCTGGTCAGGTACCGGAATAGATGCTCGTACCCGCTGGCGATCACATGCTGTCCGTTGTCGGGCACGTCCCGCAGCGGCGCGACCTCGAGCGCGTGGGTGCGTCCGCCCAGCCTGCCGCGGCGTTCCAGCAGGGTGACACGCTTTCCAGCCTCGGCCAGCCAGACCGCGGACGCCAGGCCCGCCAGGCCGCCGCCGATCACCACGTAGCGTCGCTGATCGTTCATCGCACACCCCTCGAGCCGTACCCTGACAAGCAAGTTACGCCCGGCGGGGCCTCGCCATGTCCGGATTGGCACCGCCATGCCCGTATTCCCTTACCTCACACAGGGAATGCCGCCGGTATCCATTTGTGAGAGGTCGGTGGCGGCCGGGGCGTTCGTGCCGGGTGCGGTGGCGGAGACCGGGGCCGGGGGTGTGGTCGAGGTCTTCGGTGTGGAGGTGGGGGTCGCCGAGGCGCTCGGATCGGCTTGCTCGGCCAGGAGATTCGCGATGGGTCCGGATTGCGCGTCGCTGCCGAGGGTGAGCTGCACGGTCTGCTCTTCCACCGCCGCCGATTTGGTGGCGGTGAGCCCGAGTTGCGCGGCCAGTGCCTGCGCGGCGGATTCGGCGCCGGTGCCGTAGGTCAGCGTGGTGGTGGTCCGTGCCGCGCCGGTCGAGGTGGTGCCACGGGTGAATCCTCTTGGGGCCAGGGCTTCTTGCACCTGGGCAGCCAGGCCGTTGCGCCCGGAACTATTGACCACGTTCAATACGACACCGGCCGCGGCGGGAATCGCCGTGCCGGTCGGCGCGGGCGTGGTGGTCGTCGTGGTGGTCCCGGAATCGCCGGGCGACAGCAGATTCCGCACGATGCCCCGGATCTCCTCGGTATCAACGATATTGATCGACTCCCCCGCGTCGTCGGTCCCGAAGTCCTTGACCGGCAGCGTATACAGCGACACCCCCTCGTTGAACAGCGCCGACGCCCGCTGCGCGAACGACAGCGGATCCAGGTTCTTGTCGATGGCGGTGTTCTGCTTGGCGATATCGAGCAGATTCCGCAACTTGCTCGGACTGCCCAGCGTCCCGCTGTCCTGCAGCTGCCGCAGCAGCGAAACGATGAAGGCCTGCTGGCGGCGGGTGCGGTCGAGGTCGGTGAACAGCGGCTGGTCCGGGTCGCGGCGCTGGCGCACGAACGCCATGGCCTGCGACGCGTCGATCTGCTGCTTGCCCTTCTTGAAATTGGCGCCGGAGTAGCTGTCGGAGGTGTCCTCGTTGAGGCACACCGTGATCGGCTGCACCGCCTGCGCGATCTGGAAGAACGCCGCCAGCGTCACCTCGACGAAATGATCCACCGGCACATTGCCCAAAAACTTGCTGACCGTATTGCTCTCGGCCAGCCGCCCCGCATCCCGCGACCGCTGATCCAACTCCAGCGGATCCTTCACCCCCGCCGCCGTCAGCTTCTCCTTGGCCCGCGCATACGCAAACCCGTACGCCTGCTTGATCTTCCCCTTACACGGCGAGCTCGTGCACGACGCCGGATCCAACGTCACATAGTCGTCCCGAGGAATCGAAATAGCAGTCGACTTCGACCCATCCCCCGGAATATGCACCAATATCAACACATTCGAATTGAACCCACCCTCCCCCTCATCCCCCGCATGCAACGCGTCATACATCTCCTGAGGCAACGGATTCCCATGCTCATCCAGCCGGCTATCCAACCCCATGATCAAAATATTCTGCGTCTTCCCACTCGACTTAGGCCCCTCCGGACTAACCCCCGAAATCGTCAACCCATTCAACTCATGGTGATACTGCCGCCAGGCCACCCCGGTAACGGCCAACACCGCAACCGCCACCAAAGCCAATGCCGCCCGCCCGGCGACGAGCATCCGATGCGATCGCTTGCCACGATCCCTCGGACGCCGCCCACCGGGCGGGCGGGGTCTGGACTTCGGCGCCGTCGGCAGCGGCACCGTCGCAGGCTCATACGCACCCGAATGTCTCCCCCGACGATCCCGAGCGTGCGTCATGCCCTCCGAGCGTACTTGTCAGGCGTCGACTTCCGAGTGCTTGCGGGACAGGAGGGGATAGCCGATGCAGACGAGGATGCCCCAGACGACACCAACGACCAGGGCGCTGCGGCCGTCTTCGGTGAAGAAGAGGAGGACGACTACGAGGGCCAGGAAGGCCAGGGCCAAGGCGGTGGTGAAGGGGGCGCCGGGGAGGCGGTAGTCGGTGGCGGGGAGGAGGCCTCGGTTGACTCGGAGGCGGTAGAGGAGGTGGCAGACGAGGATCATGCCCCAGACGAAGATGATGCCCATGGTGGAGACCGAGGTGATGTAGCCGAAGGCCTTGTCGGGGGAGAAGTAGTTCACCGCTACGCCGATGACCATGACGGCGGCGGAGACGGCGATGCCGACGGCGGGGACGGAGCGGGGGCTGAGGGTGCCGAGGGCGGCGGGGGCCTCTTCGCGCTGGGAGAGGCTGCGGAGCATGCGGCCGGTGGAGTAGATGCCGGAGTTGCAGGAGGACAGGGCCGCGGTCAGCAGGACGAAGTTGATGATGCCGGCCGCGCCGGGGATGCCGATCTGCTGGAAGACCTCGACGAACGGGCTGCGGCCCGCGTGGAAGTTACGCCAGCTCGACACCGACATGATGACGATGAGCGCGCCGATGTAGAACAGGCCGATCCGGAACGGCAGAGTGTTGATGGCCTTGCGCAGGGTGCGCTTGGGGTCGCGCGCCTCACCGGCGGTGACGCCCACCAATTCCACACCGACATAGGCGAATACCACGATCTGCAGCGCCAGCAGCGCCTGCCCGAACCCGTTGGGGAACACTCCGCCGTCGTTCCAGAGGTTGGTGACGGTCGGGTTGGTGGCGTGGCCGAAGTGGAAGACCAGCACGCCGATGCCGATCACGATCATGGCGATGATGGCCGTCACCTTGATGGCGGAGAACCAGAATTCGCCCTCGCCGAACAGCCGCACCGAGATCAGGTTGGCCATGAACATGATGCCCAGCACCACCAGCGCGGTCACCCACTGCGGGATGTCGAACCAGTACTGCACGTACTTGCCCGCGACGGTGATCTCGGCCATGCAGGTCGCGACCCACACCGCCCAGTACGTCCAACCGGTGGCGAAGCCCGCGAAGCGGCCCAGGAACTCGTTCGCGTATTCGGCGAAGCTGCCGGTGACCGGGCGATAGGTGAGCAGCTCACCGAGCGCGCGCATGATCACGAAAATGGCCAGACCAGCTGCCAGGTAGCAGAGGATGAGCGCCGGGCCGGCCTTCTCGATGGCCCCGCCCGCGCCGTAGAACAGGCCGGTGCCGATCGCACCGCCGATGGCGATCATCTGAATGGTGCGCGGCGACAGGCCGCGCGAGTACCCCTCGTCCGCAGCGGGTGCGGTACCGGTGTCGGGTAGCTGCCTTTCTGAGGCTGTCATGCATGTCCTTCCACGTGCGTGCGGCCGCGCACCCGCCAGTCGTGATCGCGGGAACACGGTCGCGCCGAGCTAGCCGACGGATTGCCGGGCTCGGTCCAACGGCGTGTCACGCTACCGGAGAGGTATTTGACGTCACAGTCACCGCCGCACGTGGCGCGCTGCAGGATTGCCGGAAGTCGGCCTCAGCCCGCCTCGTCGATCAGTTCGAGTCCGGTGACGACCTCGGTCTCGATCCGGATGACGTGATCCATCGGCAGGTTGATCCACGGGTCCAGCAGCGTCTCGTAGCGCTGCACCTGTTCGGGATCCATGACCACGCGCGCCACCCCGGTGACGATCACGCTCCAGCCCTGCCGGGTGTGCTCGTCGAAGGAGTCCGCCTCGTAGGCCACCACCTGGCCGTCACCCCGCAACAGGCTTGCGCCGAGATGCGCACGCACCACCACAACGTCTTCCTCGACGATGTGATTCACGGGTCTGATGATCGGAAGCCCTCTACGCGAGTACACAATTCGCCCGTATTGCGCGCTCGCCAGCCGTTTCAGAGAATCGGCAGCCGAGAGCTCGCGCAGCTTTCGTGCCCCAACGCCGCCCATTCCTCCGATTGTGGTCGATCCTCACGAATTACGCCAATTGCCTTGTCGCGTCCGGTGGTTCACTCCCAGCATCAGCGCCGCGGCGGCACCTCGACCAGCGCCGGCGGCTTGTCGGTGCGCAACCCCTTCCAGCTGGGCATGCGCAGTCGCTCACCGGAGAATTCGCGATATTCGACGTCCCCGACCAGGATCGGCCGCACCCAGTGCCAGCCGCCCGCAGCGGCTTCGGGCGGGGGTTGCTCGAAAGGGCTTGCGGAGACGGTGATCTCGTCCAGACCCTCGCGCAGCACCCGACGGGCGGCCTGGGTGAAGCCGGTGCCGACGTTGCCGATGTAGACCAGCCGCCCGGTCTCGTCGTGCGCGCCCATCACCAGGGAGCCGAATGTCGTCCCGAATCCCCCGGCCCCGGGAGTCCAGCCCGCCACCACCACTTCCGTGTTCTGCCGCAGCGGCGTCTTGATCCAGGCCGGTGAGCGCCGCCCGGGCAGGTACACCGAATCGACACGCTTCGACACGATGCCCTCGATCCGATGCTCGCGCGCCACCTCCAGCAATTTCTCCGCATCCACATCGGTCCAGTACGGCGGCACCGAAATCGGTGCGAGCGGCCGCAATTCGGCGAGCCGGTCGCGCCGCTCGAGATAGGTCTCCCCCGTGACGTCGACACCTTCGATCCGCAGCACGTCGAAGACGAAGTACCGCACCGGCACCTCGGCCACCAGCTGCTCCCCCGGCCGCGCCACGTGCATTCGCCGCTGCAGCAGCCCGAACGACGGCACGCCCTCGCGATCCTGGGCGATTATCTCCCCGTCGAGAATCAGAGATCCATTGCCGGGCAACTCTTTCAAGGCCGCCACGATCTCCGGATAGGCCGCGCTCACATCATTGCCGTTGCGGCTGTAGAGCGAGCATCCGCCGCCCTCGCACACCGCGATGATCCGGACCCCGTCCCATTTCATCTCGACCGCCCACCCGGGCCCGTCCGGCGGCGCGCCCCCGGTCGCCAGCATGGGCGACGGGCCACGACCGACGGAGGCGGCCACCGCAGCCGCTACCCGCGCCGACAATCAGGCAATAGGGACATGCCCTGGAGTTTGCTATTGAGTTGCCCTCGAGCGGGAGTGGCACGCCGGACGCCGCCGGGTCGTTATCGAATACGCTGCCCGCGCGGGCTAGCGCGCCGAGATGCCCTGCTGTCGAATCGCGTCGAGGACCTCGCCGTAGGTCAGCGAGGACGTGACGGTGATGGTCTCCGCCGCCTTGTCCACGCTCACCCCGCTGGTCGAGTCCATGCCGCGCAGCGCCCGCTCGGCCAGATCGGCCTCGGTGGCGAAGTGGGTGAGGTCGTAGGTGTAGGTCGACATGATGTGCTCCTGCCTGTGGGGGTTCGCAATCCGGACATAGCCGCCGCCGTGGCGGCCAAACCGCGCAGACTCACCGCACAACCCGCCGGACCGCGGGTTTGACCTGCGGATCAGCGGGCATGACCCCTACATGCTGACAATCATCGGGCTCATCGCTCTGCTGGGTGCTGTGACCGTGGGGGTGGCCGGTATTCAGGCCAACAGCGGGGACAGCCATGCATTGCCCAGTGGCTTCACGGTTTTCGATCACAACTACGGGGGCTCCTCCGGATTACTGTTCGCCTACGGGATTCTGGTCGGGGCGATCGGCACGGCGGGCTTCATCCTGCTGCTGGCCGGTCTCTGGACCACCTCCCGCCGCGGTGTCACCGCGCGCCGCGAGCTGCGCCAATCGCGGCGCGAAATGGCCGCGGCACGAAAGGAACTCGCGAAACCTGTACCGGCACCCCAACCGGCGCGTAGCGTGGATTCGCCCCGGCAGCCGGTGGTTCCCATGACCAAGACGCCGCCGCAACGCCTGTTCGCGCGGCCGACCTGGTCGGTCAACCCGTTCCGGAAGGGCCCGGGCACCACACCCGCCAAAACCGAATCCGTCGCCAAATAGGATCCCGGTCCGATCCAGTGGGGACCCCGCGGTCCCCCCAGAGGACACCGCATGCTCGCCGTGCTCGGCCTCGCGCTGCTCGACGCGGGCTGGCTCATCGCCACCCCGGCTCTCACCTCACTCGGCATCGTCGTGCTGACCGCGGCACTGGTCCAATGGCTGCTGGGCGCGCCCGCCCGCTACCTCGCCCATCCTCGATACTGACCGCGCACACCGACCGCGCCGACCGGTCCTCGTCCGGTCGGCTAGCGTCGCTGTCATGACGGTGACGGTGCTGGTTCCGGATGAGTATGGTTTCGAGGCGGTCTCGCGGTTGGAGGCGGCCCGGCCGCTGCGCTACACGCTGGGCGAACCGCTACCCGCCGGGGCCGACGAGGCCGAGATCTTCGTCCCCACTTTTCTGGCCGCCCGCCCCGAGACCGTGGAGCTGGCGCGCTCGTTGCCGAAGCTGCGCCTGGTCCAGCTGCTCACCGCCGGGGCCGAGATGTGGGTCGGCAAGCTGCCCGCCGAGGTCATGATCTCCACCGGCCGCGGCGCGCACGGCGCGAGCACCGCCGAGTGGGCGATCACCGGATTGCTCTCGGTCTACCGGGAATTCACCGAATTCGCCGTGGCCCAGCGCGAGCACCGGTGGACCCAGCACCGGACCGACACCCTGCACGGCAAGCGCATCCTGATCATCGGCGCGGGCGATCTGGCCACCGAATTGCGCCGGATGCTGGAGCCTTTCGACACCACGGTCGAACTGGTCGGTACGAAGGCTCGTGAGGGCGTGCACGGCGTCGACGAAATCCCGGACCTGCTCCCGCATTTCGACGCGGTCGTGCTCATGGTCCCGGTCACCGCCGCGACCGTCGGCATGGTCGACGCCGCCTTCCTGGCCCGCATGGCCGACGGCGCCATCCTGGTCAATGCCGCGCGCGGCCCGGTGGTGAAGACCGACGATCTGCTGGCCGAACTCCAATCCGGCCGTCTGCGCGCCATTCTCGACGTCACCGATCCGGAGCCGCTGCCCGCCGATCATCCGCTGTGGGACGCCCCCGGCCTGCTGCTGACCCCGCACGTCGGTGGCAGCAGCGCGGGAAATCTGCGGCGCGGCTGGTCCATCGCGACGGCCGAGATCGCGCGCTATCTGGCGGGTGAGCCGCCGCGCAATCTCATTCGCGGCGAATACTGATCACCGCAGGGTCCAGGGCCCTACTGCGAATCCTTGCCGATCGGCCGATTGATCCCGCGCCACTCGCGCTCCCAGCGCGCATACCGCCGGGCATCGAACACCGTGCCGGTGAACCACACCGTCGCCGCTGCGGCACACCAGGTTTCGACCAGCACCGCCAGCCCCGTCCCGATCCCCTCCGCGGCCGCCGCCCCCGGCCGCGCCGGGGCCAGCGTCGGCTGCCCGTTCTTGACCCACAGCGTCACCGTCGCGCCCGTGACCTGCGGTCCGGTCACATCCACGGTCGCGGTGGCGGTCTTGCCGTCGATTTCCCATTGCACCGGAGCCTGATACCGCTGCTGCCCCGCGTAGTGATCGGATCCGGCCACCCGCACCGCATCCCCGGTCTCGATGGCGTTCACCTTGGTCTTGCCCGCATCCTGCGACGCGATCCGCGCCTGCGCGCCGGTATAACTCACGGTCCCGATGGCCCCCGCGACCGGCACCGCCGCCACCACGACAACCACCGCCACGGCCCGCAACAGCACCTCGGCCCGATCCGAGACGCGCATCAGCGGATTGGGGTTCCAGGGCCGCACCCGCCACACACGAGTCGGCAAAGGAGGACGCATCGACACCTGGACCGCCTCTCTCCACGCGTCGGTTCTACCGGCTATATCGGTAGCTGTACCCACTCTGATACGCCATGAACCGGTTGAACGTCAAGGTCAGCGCGTTGCGAGTACATTACGTAACCCCTCGGGCACTGCCTTTCGCCGAAATGACCTGTCGGGTCAGGGGTGCTGCTCGTTGTGCGCGGCCAGCGCCGCCAGAAATTGTTCGGTCCATCGGCATGCTGCGGCAATGGGTTCCAGGAGGGCGCGGCCCAGCCCGGTCAGCTCGTATTCGACCCGTGGTGGCTGTTGGTCGAACTCGGTGCGAGTGATGAGCAGGTCGCGTTCGAGTCCGCGTAGGGACTCGGTCAGGACCTTGGGCGTGATGCCCGGGATGGCGCGACATGACAGCCGATGTGATCATTGTGGGAGCCGGTCCAAGGCGAAGTGGTCAATCCAAAGCTCTTGGGCTGCAACCACGGACAATTGACGTCTCGGAGTCGCGAGGTCTGCTCGGTCGCCTTTCCAACGGCGTTGTCCAGCGGATCCCCGGCGGGCATTTCGCCGGGCTGCCTTTGGACTTCTCGGCATGGGATACCGCCCACCCCTACATGGCCGGAATCCCGCAGGCGCGGGTGGAGCAGATGCGCGTTTTGCCGTCGCCTATGTATAAAGTTGCTAAGATTCGAAAGTAACTCGGGTAAGCCCGATTTGCTGGAGATGTCCGGATCAGACTTGGTCAGTGAGTCCGTCGAGAAGTCGCCGCCGGTTGGCAACGTCCGACGGACTTCCGCGCAACGGAACGGGAATCGAACCGATGACAAGCATCGAGGAACTGGGAATCCGAATCCGCGAGCTCCGGCTCCCCCACTCGGATGGCGCCACCGTCGCCGCCCACGCCGTGGTACAGACTCTCGACCCTCGCACGCTCGCCGTCGTCGCCTTCCACGGTCGCGACACCTATCTGATCGAACAAGCCATCCGGATCCAGCACGCCGACTTGGCCAGCATCACCGCTGCCAACGAGGTCATCACCATCACCATGTGAGCGACCGCGCGGCGGAGCAGACCCCGACGCCGCGCCGAGCGTCTCGCCGCGGCCCGCAAAACCATGGGCCCCGATTCCTCACCGAACTCGCCGCGAAGAACCTCGGCCGACCATCGATACCCGGCGAGGCGCGTATGTCGGCGCGCTCACCCGACCTTGGTGGCCCACAGGACGACGTTCGTCCCGAAGAACCTCCTGCGCCAGCCGATATCGCGAAAACCCATGCGACCCAAAAGATCGGCGACCTGGCTAGGCGATTCGAAAGCGCGCGTGCTGGATTCGAGATAGGCGTAGGACGAGCGGTCGCCGGACACCGCCTGTCCCAGCAGCGGGACGATGATGCGCATCCCCCACTCCACGATCGGCCTCACCGGCCCGCTGGGCGGGCAGGTCTCGAGAATGACGAGGCGGCCCCCGGAGCGGAGCACCCGGCGCTGCTCGCGCAGCACCCCTTCGACATCGTCGACATTGCGCAGCAGGTACCCCTCGGTGATCGCATCGAAGGAGTTGTCGTCGAACGGCAGGTCGGCGGCATCGGCGTGTCGCCATTGGACGACGCCGGCACCCGGTTTCGCCTTCGCGTGCGCCAGCATTCGCTCCGAGAAGTCGGCGCCGACGACGGTCGCCGCGGGATACCTGCGGGCCACCTCCAACGCGATCGCACCCGTGCCGGTCGCCAGATCGAGCACCCGACCGTTCTCGGGCGGGGCCGCGCGCTCGGCGACCTCACGACACCACCGGCGATGGCGGCCGAGCGTCATGAGTCGGTTCATCAGATCGTAGTAGCCGGCGATCTTCTGGAAGATCCCGTGCACCTCAACACTTTTGCCGGATGTCATGCCACCTTCGGCCATTTCACGCACCCGCCGAGCGATTCAGGATCAGGTCGCCTGCCCGGGCGATGACCTCTTCCCGGGTACGGCCGGGGTGATCGGCGGCCAGGAAATGGCTGCCGATGGCCGCGCAGAAGGCGAGCAGGCTGCGGGCCTCGACCTCGTCGGGATCCGAGCAGATCGTGCCGATCGCCTCGCGCAGCAGGTCCATGCGCCGGTTGTCCACCCGGCGCAGACGTTCGGCGACGGCGGTGTCGCGGCGCGCCCAGTCCCGGATGGCCAGATCGATGGGTAGCAGCCGGTCACCGGAGAAGGTGAGATGGCCGGCCAGCCGGGCCTTGTCGAGCACGCTGCCGTCCGATTTCGCGATCTCGTCGAGCACATTGTCGACAGCCTCGCGCTCCCAGGTGTCGAGCATCGCCGTCAACAGTGCGTTGCGGTCGGCGAAGTACCCGTAGAACCCGCCCTTGCTGACGCCGAGCGCCTTGGCGAGGCTTTCGACGCGCACGGCGTCGACGCCTCCGGAGGCCAACGCGGAAAGCCCTGCGTCGACCCATGTTTCGCGCGGCGTGCGCAGTGCGCCCATGCCCTGATCCACCTCACTCCACCGTTGCACGGAACCGTATAACAGATCCAGCCTTCGACTATACGCAACCGTACAATTCTCGGAGGACCGGCGACAGCGGTGGGATCCGGCGAGCGATCCTGGCGGATACAGACCTATCGGTTTGAGTAGGCTGGGCGGGCCAGACAGCGCCCGAGGCCGGGAGGTGGGGCATGCCACGCAAAATTCACGGTACGGACAGCACGTTCGATCTCGTCGTCGCGGGCGCCGATGCGGCGGTACTGGTCGTCACCACCGCCGATGCCGGACGGCGGGCGGGGTGCGTGGTCGGATTCGCCACACAGGTTTCGATCGAGCCGAGGCGATTCCTGGTCTGCCTCTCCAAGCGGAACTACACCTTTCGGGTCGCCTCCGGCGCCCACCATCTGGCGGTCCATCTGCTCTCCGACGAATCCACCGCACTGGCACAGCTTTTCGGTTCCGAGACCGGTTTCGACATCGACAAGTTCGACCATTGCGATTGGCAGGAAGGACCGCATGCCCTGCCGATCCTCACCGCCGCGTCCGGCTGGTTCACCGGCGAGATTCTGCGGCGCACCGACTTCGGTGACCATGTCGGCATGCTGCTCGCCCCGACCGCCGCACATGCCCCGGACCCGCCCTACAGCCGCTGCGGTACAGCGCGGTCAGCGACCTCACGCCCGGCAACAACCCCTGACTGGACGGCAGCGCGAGCTATCCGGCGTTGCCGGTGCATTCGGTGTGGACCACGACGGGACCCAATCCGGCGCTCATCGACACCAGATCCGGTGGGCCGAACGCGCCGATCGCCGCGCCCTCGGCGTCGCCTCGGGTGTTTCCGGCCCCACCCATCAGGACATCCCCCTTGGCCGCGATGGAGCCGCAGCCGTCGACGAACCGCGCCAGAACGGTGCAGTGGGCGCTCTCGCACAGCGACAACGCGTCCGCGTCGGCCTCGGCCCAGTTGGGGTAGTTGACCGCCCACATGGCGGCGATTTGATCGCCGAGCACCTCACCCGCCATCGACCCGTACAGCCGGCCGTCCGGCCCGGCCTCCGCACCCGCGGCGCCACTCCCACAGGTCGCGAACACCACCGACATCAACACCGAGACACCAACAGCCGCAAGCGATCTGGACATGAAGCCTGCTCCCTGCGTCGAGACCGGCTCCGGCGAGCATTACCGCCGAAGACCGGCACCATTACCGACGATCTCAGAACGATCGATGCTCACGACCGCTACAGCGCCACCAGGGCGGGTCGTGACCGAAAGCCCCAACTCTGTTCGCTGATCAGTAGCTGTGGACATGTCCTCACGCACCGTACATCCCGGCGCCCGGTCCAGTCCGGGCAATCCGGGCAATCGCGTCTTGACCTGCGCAGCCTCGACGGCACCCGGGTCGTCGACTACGCCCGGAGCGCCGACCTCGACGCCGCCCATCGCGTCAACTTGGCACCTGGCACACTCGGTGCAGCCCCGCCGCCCCGGGCGGGCATCGCGGTGGAGGTGAGAGCCGATGGAAGGGGCGTTCCGGGAGCGGAGGGCGGTGCGGCGGCGGGCGATCGTGGCCGCCGCGGCCGAGGTGTTCGCCGACTGCGGATATCACCAGGCGGGGATGGATGAGATCGCGGCCGAGGTCGGGATCAGCAAACCGGTGCTGTACAAGACGTTTTCGAGCAAGCTGGAGTTGTATCTGACGGTCTTGGATGCGGCTGTGGACCGGATGGTGGGTGGGCTCGGCGAGGCGTTGTGCTGGGCCGGCGGACTGCGGTCGGCCGTGTGGGCGACGGTCAATGCCTACTTCGATTTCGTCGACGCGCACGAGCACTTCTCGATGGTGCTGTTCGACGCGCAGGTGGTCGAGGAGCCCGCGGTGCAGGGCAGGGCGCAACGGGCCGGGGCACGGTGCGTCGACGCGGTTTTCGACGCGATCGCACCCCATGCAGCGTGGGAGGCCCAGCGGTCCAAGCTGCTGGCCGTCGGTCTGGTGGGGGCCGCGCAGTCCTGCGCGCGGACCTGGCTGGCGGCCGGGCGGCCGATCCCCAAGGACGAAGCGGTCGCGGCGACGATGCGGTTGGGCTGGCGCGGCTTGTCCGGTGTGCGTCTGGATCCGGCGGCGCGGCCGTCAGCCCTCCCCGATGCCGCGTCCGAAGAGGACAGCCTGGTGCGTCGCATGGGCCGCGTCAGCGACCTGACGCCGGTGACCGCCTGGAAGACCTTGCGCGAGGGGAACGATCGTTTCGTCGAAGGCCGGTTGCGGCACCCCAATCAGGGCGCGGCCGATCGAGCGAAACTGGCTGCGGGACAGCGGCCCTCGGCGATTCTGTTCGGCTGCGGGGATTCCCGGGTGGCTGCGGAGATCATCTTCGACCAGGGTCTCGGTGACATGTTCGTGGTCCGCACCGCGGGGCACGTCCTCGACGCCAGCGTGCTCGGTTCCATCGAGTACGGCATCGAGGTGCTCGCGGTGCCGCTGATCGTGGTTCTCGGCCACGACAGTTGCGGAGCGATCCAGGCCGCCGTCGACGCCCTCGACAACGGCACGGTTCCCGGCGGATTCATCCGCAGCGTGGTCGAGCGGATTACGCCATCGATCCTGCTCGCCCGCCGCGAAGGTCTCGAGGCACTCGACGAATTGGAGGGCCGGCACGTGGTCGAGACCGCGGACCTGCTGCGGCAACGGTCGCAGGTCATCGCCGACCGGATCGCCGTCGGCGAGTGCGCGATCGCGTGTGTCACCTACACCCTCGCCGATGGCAAGGCCAAGCTGCAGCGGGTGATCGGCAATATCGGCGAGCTGGAATTACCTGCGGTGATTCAGCCTCGGGGCAGGTAGCGCCCGCGGGGCTCGCCCTGGACGCGCCCCTCCGCGAGGATGCGATGGCCGCGCAGGAAGACGTCGCTGACCCGGGCTGTCATGTCGAAGCCTTCGAAAGGCGTGTACTCCTGGGCGGATTCGGAGTCGGAGGCGCGCACCGTCCAGCTGACGCCGGTGTCGACGAGTGCGATGTCGGCGTCGAAGCCGGGGGCGAGGTCGCCTTTGCCGGTGAGTCCGTAGCGGCGTGCCGGGTTCCACGAGGTGAGGCGGGCGATGTGCTGCGGGCTCAGGCCGCGTTTCATGCCCTCCCCGATCAGCCCGGGGAGCAGGTATTCGGCGCCGCCGAACCCGGATTTGGCGAGGAAGACGTCCTCGCGGTCGGCGCCGAACTTCTGTTCGTCGCGGCAGCATGCGTGATCGCTGACCACCCAGTCGATCTCACCGGCCAGCATGTGCCGCCACAGCGCCTCGACATCGGCCCGCTCCCGCAGCGGCGGATTCACCTTCCCGCCGATGCCGTGCGCGGTGTCGACGTCGGCGAGCAGATGGCCGATGGTGACCTCCCGGCGGAAATCGATGTGCGGGAAGGCTTTCGCCATCCGCAGGGCGGCATCGACCGCCTTGGCGGAGGAGAGGTGCAGCAGATTGATGGCCGGGAAGCCGGTCTCGTGCGCCAGGTACGAGGCGGTGGTGACGGCCAGCCCCTCGGAATGCGGCGGGCGTGAGGCGCTGTAGGCGCGCAGCCCGGTGAGAGTGCCTTCCCGTTCCACCAGTTCGGTGTAGGCGGCCATGATCTCGGCGGTCTCGCAGTGCAGCGACAGCGTGATCACGTCCCCGAACCGCTCGCGCGCCCGCTGCAACCCGCGCATGACGAATTCGAAATGCGCCAGGTCATAGCGCTCCTGCGGCGGGATCATGAGGAATTCCGCCTGATCGCTGGAACGGCCGTGCAGGCCGTGCCCGCCGTAGAACATGAAGATCTTGAACGAGGTGATGCCGAATTCCTCGACCAGGTACGGGATTTCCTCGATGTGCTCGCGCGTCATGGGCGCGAGGTGAATGGCGTGGTCGATATAGGATCGCCCGGCCATGCGGCTCAGCACCTCGGGCACGAAATCCCGGTAGGAGCCGCCGCGATTGAGATAGTAACGACCGGTCCGCAGATAGCTGAGCGAGGTGGTGACACCGCCCTGGGCGCACGCCCGGCTCTCGGTCTCGGTGTCCTCGGACAACTCCGAGTAGATCCCCCAGTGCTGGTGCGCGTCAACGACACCGGGGAACGCCAGCCGCCCCTGCGCATCGAACACCTCGGTCGCCGACGCGGCCGGAATCCCGGACGCTACGGCGCTGATCACCCCCGCGGTCACCGCGATGTCGAGGGTTTCGGGCTCGACGGCGTCCGGCGCCCCGGGGCGGACGACGCAAGCGTTCCGGATCAGCAGATCGATCTCCGCCACGACTGACTCCAGTTTCCTTGTGCGAAACGACTTTACCAACAGACCGATCATGGCAGTAGGATTCGCAGGTAGTCAACGTCTGCATCATCGTCATTGTTTCGTTGTGGGAAACATTCTGGCGGGGTTAGGAGTTCAGCAATGGCCGGTCCACTCTCGGGAATCCGGGTCATCGACGCGGCGACACTGTTCGCGGGCCCACTGGCCGCCACCCTGCTGGCCGACTTCGGCGCGGAGGTGATCAAGATCGAGCATCCGGACGGGGATCCGGTGCGCGGCCACGGCGCCGCGCGCGATGGAGTGGGCCTGTGGTGGAAGATGCTGGGCCGCGGCAAGAAATCGGTCACCCTGCATCTGGGCACCCCCGACGGCCAGGACCTGTTCCGCCGCATGGCCGCCGACGCGGACGTGGTGATCGAGAACTTCCGCCCCGGCACCCTGGAACGCTGGGGGCTCGGCTATTCCGAACTCCGGCAGAACAATCCGCGCCTGGTGCTCGCCCGCGTGACCGGCTTCGGACAGTTCGGCCCGTACGCGCGTCGTCCCGGTTTCGGCACGCTGGCCGAGGCCATGAGCGGCTTCGCGGCCATGACCGGTGAACCCGACGGCCCGCCCACCCTGCCGCCGTTCGGCCTGGCCGACGGAATCGCCGCGCTCACCACCGCTTTCGCCATCATGACCGCGCTGCGGGCCCGGGAGCGCGACGGCCACGGCCAGCAGATCGACCTCGCCATCGTGGAGCCGATCCTCACCCTGCTCGGCCCCCACATCCTCGCCTACGACCAGCTGGGCGAAATCCAGCCCCGAACCGGCAACCGCTCCAGCAACAATGCCCCGCGCAATATCTATCGCACCGCCGACGACCGCTGGGTCGCGGTATCCACCAGCGCGCAATCCATCGCCGAACGCGTCATGCGGCTGGTGGGCCGGCCCGAATTCCTCGGCGAGCCCTGGTTCGCCACCGGCGCGGGCCGCGCGGCGCACGCCGACGAGCTCGACGCCGCGGTCGGCAAGTGGATCGCCCAGCGCCCCGGCGACGAGGTGGTGCGGGCCTTCGAGAAGGCAGAGGCGGCCGTCGCGCCGATCTACACCGCCGCCGATATCCTGGCCGACCCGCAGTTCCGGGCGCTCGAGTCGATCGTCACCGTGCCCGACGACGAATTGGGACCGATACGCATGCAGAACATCCTCTTCCGGCTCTCGGAAACACCCGGCGGCATCCGCTGGAGCGGGCCGCCGCTGGGCGCGCACACCGCCGAGGTGCTGGCCGGCCACGGTGTCGGCGAAGCGGAATTGGCGCGGCTGCGGGCGACGGGAGTGGTCCGATGACCGAGCGAAATCCGTTGCTGGAAGTCATCTCCGGCGGCGTCGACCTGATCGAGCTGGGCCAGCCGTTCTTCACCGGCATGCCCTGCTCGCCCAACCATCCCGGCTTCCGAATGACCCTGATCCGCCGCCACGGCGATATGGTGCGCCCCGACGGCGGATCGGCCGCCAACGAGATCATCGTGACCGGCGGGCACGTCGGCACGCACATCGACGCGCTCAGCCATGTCAGCCACGAGGGCCTGCTGCACGGCGGCGTCGCGGCCGAGCACGCACAGCGCGGTGGGCTGTTCCACGAGCACGGCGCCGAGCACCTGCCGGGCCTGCTGCGCCGCGGCGTGCTGCTCGACGTGGCGCGCGTGCACGGCGTCGACACACTGCCCGGCGGCTACGAGATCACCGTCGAGGATCTGCTGGCCGCCGCCAAACAGGCTGGGGTGCAACCTGGATCGGGCGATGTGGCGCTCGTGCGGACCGGCTGGTCGCGGCTGTTCGAGGACCGCGACGCCTACCTCGGCGCGGCATCGGGTGTGCCCGGCGTGGGCGTCGAGGCCGCGCGCTGGCTCGCGGCGCGAAACGTGGTCGCCACCGGCTCGGACACCACCGCCTTCGAGTGCATCCGGCCGGGCGCCGGGCACGCCGTATTGCCGGTGCATCGGATCCTGCTCGTGGAGTCCGGCATCTACATTCTCGAGCACCTCGCGCTCGAGGCGCTGGCCGAGGCCGGGCTCGCCGAATTCGCCTTCCTGCTGGCGCCTTTGCGCATCGTCGGCGGCACCGGTTCGCCGGTGCGCCCGCTCGCGGCGGTGAGCCGATGAGCGAGCCGACCATTGTCACGCGCCTGGCCGAATTCGCCGATACCGCCCGGGCCAAGGGTGTCGGCTCCGCGCTCCGCACCGACGCGGCGCGCCGGGTCCTCGACGTCCTGGGAAACAGTCTGGCGGCCATGGATTCTCCGCCGGCCGCGGCCGTGCGCGCGGTGATCGCCGACTGGGGCGGTCATGCCGCCGCCACCGCGCTCGGCCTGCCGGGCGAGCTGCCCGCGCCGAGTGCCGCGTTGCTCGGCGGGACCCTCGCGCATGCCTTGGATTTCGACGACACCCACCTGCTGTCGGTGCTGCACCCGTCGGCGGCGGTGGTGCCCGCCGCGCTGGCCGTCGCCGAGCAGTGCGGCGCGAGCGGTGCGGCGCTGCTGGACGCGGTGGCGGTCGGGGTTGAGATCACCGTGCGCGCCGGGCTCGCCGGATACGATGCCGCCCTGGGCAATTCGATCTTCTTCGAACGCGGACTGCACGCCACCGCCATCTGCGGTGCGGTCGGCGGCGCCGCCGCGGTCGCGATGCTGTCCGGGCTGGACGCCCCCGGCATCGCGCACGCCATGGGCATCGCCGCCAGCATGGGTTCGGGCCTGCTGGAGGCCAACCGGACCGGCGGCACCATCAAACGCGTCCATTGCGGCTGGGCCGCCCACGCCGCGGTCGTCGCGGCCGGTCTCGCACGAGCCGGGCTCACCGGCCCGCCTACCGTCTTCGAGGGCAGATTCGGCCTGCTGCACGCCTTCTGCGGCGACGGGGCCGACCCCGCGGCCCTCGTCGCCGAGCTGGGTGACCGGTGGGAGGTGCGCGAGGTCTGCTTCAAGCCCTACCCGTGCAACCATTTCACCCACGCCGGTATCGACGCGGCCCTGCGCCTGCGCGCCCGGGGCGTGCGGGCCGAGGAGATCGAATCGCTCGAGCTGGGTGCGCCCGCGGCGGCCCTGCGCACCATCGGCTTCCCGCCCGAGCTGAAGGCGCGCCCCGAATCCGGTTACCACGCCGCGTTTTCCGGCCCGTACACGGTGGCCGCCGCGCTGGTCGGAGGTGGCGGGCTGGGGGTGTTCCACGAGGATTTCACCGACAGTGCGGCCCGTGATCCGCGCCGCCTGGCCCTGGCCGCCCGGGTCCGGTGCGCGCCCGACGCACGCTGCGACGAGATCTTCCCGCGGCAGTTTCCCGCCGTTCTCACCGCCAGCCTGCACGACGGCCGCACCCTCACCGAGCGTGTCGAGGCGAACCGCGGCGGCCCCGGAAACCCTTTGTCGGCAGACGAACTCGCGCTCAAGTTCCGCCTCAATACCGCCCGGCTGCTCGATGCCGCGACCGCGGACGCGCTCAGCGACATCACCTTCCGACTGGCCGCGGCACCCGATCTGAACCAACTGCTCCGGCCCCTCCGGACGCTGCGGGCATGAGCGTCACGAATGCGCCTGCGCCACTGCGGCATCGGGGAATACTCCGGCCCGCCCGAGCAGCGCGGGCACCGGTGCGCCCAGCACACCGCCCAACCACCGTGCGGTGTCGATCGTCGACGCGATGTCCACGCCGGTCGTGACGCCCATGCGATCCAGGAGGTAGAGCAGGTCCTCGGTGGCGATATTGCCGGTCGCCGCCGGAGCGAAAGGGCAGCCCCCGATCCCGCCGATGCTGGCGTCCAGGACGCGGACACCGGACTCGAGCGCGGCCACCGCGTTGGCGTAGCCGGTATTGCGGGTGTTGTGGAAATGGCAGCGCGGCAATGCATCCGGGGCCAGCTCGGTCACCGCGGACACCAGCCGCCGCACCCGGTCGGGTGTTCCGACGCCGATGGTGTCGGCCAGCGCGATCTCGTCCGGCCCCGCGGCGGCCACCCGGGCGATGAGATCGCGCACCCGGGCTTCGGGCACCTCGCCCTCGAACGGGCAGCCGAACGCGGCGGCGATGGTGACGCTGCGCCACAGCCCGGCCTCCGCGCCGCGCGCGGCCAGCCGTACCCAGCGCCCGATCCCGTCCTCGGTGGTGCACCCCTGATTGCGGCGGCTGAACGTGTCGGTCGCGACCACCACCACATTGATCTCGTCCACCCCCGCCGCGACCGCGCGATCCAGACCGCGATCGTTGAAAATCAGTCCGGCATAGGAGGTCTCGCCGTCGCGGCGCACTCCCGCCATGACCGCCTCGGCATCGGCCATCTGCGGCACCCGCTCGGGATTGACGAAGCTCACCGCCTCGATGCGCCGCGCCCCCGCGTCCGCGGCCCGGCGCATGAGTTCGATCTTGTCGGCGGTCGCGATGGGCCGCGCCTCGTTCTGCAATCCGTCGCGGGGCGCGACCTCGACCAGCGTGATGTCCACGAATCCTCCGTAGTGCCAAGGTGTTCGGCGATCGACCGGATTCGACTCGATCTTGCTCGCCGTTTCGCTACGGGATACATTGTATCCATTCTTGCGGAGGTCGCGGAGCGACTCCGAAGGCGTGACAGGACGGAGTTGCCGAATGGCCGAGGACACCACCCCCGCATCGGGCCCGCTGGCCGATCTGCGGGTGATCGAGATGGGACAGCTGCTGGCGGGACCGTTCTGCGGCCAGCTGCTGGGCGACTTCGGGGCCGAGGTGATCAAGCTCGAGTCGCCGGGCCAGGGCGATCCCATGCGGGAATGGGGCCGCGAGAAGCCCTACGGCAAGTCGCTGTGGTGGCCGGTGGTGGCGCGCAACAAGAAATCGGTCACCTGCAATCTGCGTACCCCGCGGGGCCAGGCTCTCGCCCGCGACCTCATCGCCCGGGCCGACATCGTGGTGGAGAACTTCCGCCCCGGCACGCTGGAGCGGTGGGGCCTGGACTACGACACCCTGCGCGCGATCAACCCGGGCCTGATCCTGACCCGCGTCACCGGATACGGCCAGGACGGCCCCTACTCCCCGCGTGCCGGTTTCGGCTCCATCGGCGAGGCCATGGGCGGAATCCGCTACACCACGGGCGATCCCGACCACCCGCCCGCCAGAACCGGTATCTCCCTGGGCGATTCGCTGGCCGCGGTGTTCGCGACCATCGGCACGCTCGCCGCCGTGCACCATCGCGGACGTACGGGCCACGGCCAGATCGTGGACTCGGCCATCTACGAGGCGGTACTGGCCATGATGGAATCACTGCTGCCCGAATGGGGTGTCACCGGCTACCAGCGCGAACGCACCGGTCCGGTGCTGCCGAATGTCTCGCCCAGCAATGTCTATCCGACCGCCGGCGGCGGGCTGATCCTGATCGCCGCCAACCAGGACACCGTCTTCACCCGGCTGGCCAAGGCCATGGGACGGCCGGAACTGGTGAGCGCCGAGCATTTCGCCACCCATTCCGCACGCGGTGAGCACATGGCCGAACTCGACGCGATCATCGCCGAGTGGACCACCACCCGGCCCGCGGACGAACTGCTCGATCTGCTGCATCGCGAAGGCGTGCCCGCGGGCCGCATCTACACCGCGCGGGACATGTTCGCCGATCCGCATTTCGCCGCCCGCGAGGCCATCGTGCGCCTGGCGCATCCCGAACTCGGCGAGGTCCCGATGCAGAACGTCTTCCCCAAGCTCAGCGAAACACCCGGCAGCGTCCGGCATCTCGGCCCGGAGCTCGGCGAGCACAATGCCGACGTCTACGGCCGCCTGCTCGGCCTGGCTCCCGACCAGCTCGCGGATCTCACCGCGAACGGCATCGTCTGAGGAGTCCGCGATGTCCGACCCGATCGCACCGAGCGCATCCGACCCGTCCGCACCGCGTCCGCCTACATCCCACCCAGCCCCATCCGGCCTGTCCGCCTCCGACTTGGCTGACGACTATCGCCGCCACGGGTTTTCGGGGCGGCTCGGGGCGGGCGCGCGACCCGCCGTTCTGGTGATCGACCTGTGTACGGCCTACCTCGCCGACGACTCGCCGCTGCGCGCACCGGTCGAGGCGGCCGTGCGAGCGACCGCGACGCTGGTCGCACGTGCCCGGGCGGTGGGCAGCCCGGTGATCTTCACCCGGGTGAGCTATCGGCCGGGCAGCGCCGACGGGGGCCTGTTTCGCCGAAAAGTCCCTGCTCTCAGTGTCTTCGAGGAAGGCAATCCGCTGGGCGAGTTCCTCGCCGAGCCTGCTCCCGCGCCGGGTGAGGTCGTGGTCCGCAAGCAGTACGCCAGCGCGTTCCACGGCACCTCACTCGCCGCGACCCTGACCGCGCTGGGCGTGGACACCGTGCTCGTCACCGGGCTCACCACCAGCGGCTGCGTGCGCGCCTCCGCAACCGACGCGCTGCAGCACGGCTTTCGGCCGCTGGTGGTGGCCGACGCGTGCGGCGACCGCGATCCGCGCCTGCACGCGGCCAATCTGCTGGACCTGGACGCCAAATACGCCGACGTCATCGATCTGGACACCGCCCTCGCGGTGCTGGGCTGACCGAATCTCGTTCCCCGATCGGCCTTTCCGCGCCGATCGCCCCTTCCGCTGACAGTCGTTCAGCCGAGCCTGGTTAGGAAATCATGGGCCCGCATCACTACGGGTGGTGGATCCTGCTGCATCTGGTCCTGTTCGTGTTCTGGCTGGGCGGTGATCTGGGTGTGTTCTACTCGAGCCGCTTCGTCATCGACCCCGGGCTCGCCCCGCCCGTGCGGGCAACGGCGCTGGCCATCATGAGCGGTCTCGACCTCGGGCCGAAGATCTGCCTGGTGCTGTTTCTGCCCAGCGGCGTGACACTCATGGCCGAATCACCGCACGGCGCAAGCTTTCTCGGTATCGATCTGTTCCCGTGGTGGTCGATCGCGCTGGTGTGGGTTCTCGCCGCGGTGTGGCTGGCGTGCACGATCATCACGCACCGCACACACGGACGCATCGCCGCGATCCAGCGGGCCGATCTGGCACTGCGCATCGCGGTGATCGCGGGTATGACCGCGGCGGGGGTGTACACGCTGTGCGCGAACGACCCGTTCGGCGTCACCACCAACCCTCGCTGGCTGGGCGGCAAGATCCTGCTGTACTGCGCCGCGATCGCCGCCGGGCTGGGCATTCGAATCACCTTGCGCCCCTTCGGTCCCGCCTTCGGCCGCATGCTCGCCGAAGGCCCGGGAACCGAGGCCGAGACCGTGCTGCGCCGCAGCGTGAACGGCTGCCTGCCCTATGTCTGGGTCATCTGGGGCAGCGTGCTGGCCGCCGCGGCGCTGGGCGTGTTCAAACCGGGCGCGCACCTGTGAGGTGCGCGAATCACTCTCCGGTGTAACCGAGTTGGGTCGACAGCGCGCCGGATGCCTTGAGCAGCATCGGCACGTAATCGTCGATGTGCGGTTCGAACCGTGACAGCGGACCGCACACGCTGATCGCCGCCACCACGCCACCGTCGTGATCGAGCACGGGCGCGGCGATGGACGCGGCCCCGATCTGCCGCTCCCCCAGTGACACCGCGTAGCCGCGCGTGCGGACGGCATTGAGCTCGGTGCGCAGCTTGCGCTGCGAGGTGATGGTGGCGGCGGTGAAGGCGGTCAGCTCGTGCCGTCGCAGGTATTCGTCGATCTCCTCCTTGCGCAGGTAGGCCAGGATCGCCTTGGAGGAGCTGCCGGCGTGCAGCGGATACGGCTGCCCCAGCGCCACTTCCATGCGCAGTTCCTGATCCGGCACCACCTGGTCCACGTACATGCGCGTGTCGCCGCGCCGGATGGACAGGGTGGCGGTTTCCCCGGTGAGGGTGGCCAGCCGCCGCAGTTCCGGGCCCGCCATCACCCGCAGATCGGTGCGCGCCAGATACGCGCGGCCCAGTGCCATGGCCGCGTGCCCGAGCGCGTAGCGCCGCGTGGTGGGTTCCAGGGTGATGAGATCGCGGCTCCGCAATGCCGTAAGTATGCGGTGCACAGCGGCTTTGGTGATGCCGAGCTCATTGGCGATCTCGGTGACGCCGAGGTCGGGCCGGCCGCTGCGGCCGAAGAGCAGCAGGACGTCCATGGCGCGTTCGACCGCGGCGATGGACCGGCTCTGGCTGTCGGTTTCGGTATCGGGCACGCGGCCAGTGTAGAGGTGCGATTTCCCCATGGGAAACACGATCGCCCGGGTGGCGGTTGCGCCCCCGACCACCTATCGTTACCTTGTGCGTAACAGCGTTTCCACTACCGAAACGGAGTAGAGATGGAATCGCAGAATCTCCGGACGGTACTGGCGCAGTGGGCAACCGGGGTCGTCGTGGTCACCACCCGCACCCCGGACGGCGGCCGCCACGGCATGACCGCCAGCTCGTTCACCAGTGTGGCGCTGGATCCGCCGCTCGTCTCGGTGTGTGTGACATCCAGTGGCGCCACCTGCCGGCTGATCCGGCACAGCGGGGTCTTCGCGGTGAACGTGCTCGGCAGCGACCATCGGGAGGTGGGCCGCCGTTTCGCCGGACCGGCCACCGCCGACCGGTTCGCGGTCGGCGACTGGGGCACCGCCACCACCGGAGCGGCCGTGCTGGCCGACGCCGTCGCCTGGGTGGATTGCGTTGTGGCCGCGTGCTATCCGGCCGGGGATCACACCATCGTCCTGGGGCTGGTCCGCGACGCCGCCATGCCGCGTCCGGCCGCCCCGCTCATCTATCACGACCGCACCTACTACGAGGGGATCGCCCGATGATCGGCCAACGACTCGTCGAAGACATGACGCCTGCCGAACTCGAACGCGCCGAACGCGTCGAATCCGTGCTGCCCGCGCTGCGCGCCGCCGCCGAACAGGCCGACGCCACCGCCACCTTCCCCGCCTCGCACATCGCGCTGCTGCGCGAGGCCGGACTGCTGGGGCTGGTGGTGCCGGAGAAGTTCGGCGGATTGGGCGGCACGCTGCGGGATCTGGCGGCCGCCACCTACGCCATGGGCACCGCCTGCCCGTCCACCGCGCTGGCCTACTTCTTCCACAACACCAGCGCCTCCCGGGGACTGCTTCCACTCGAGGCCATCGACGCCGGCTTGTTCGACGACGCCGAGATCCCGGTGGTGCGGGCCTTCGCCGAGAAGGTCCTGACCCGCATGGGCGAAGGGGCGTGGCTGGCCAATTTCGCCTCGGAATCGGTGAAGACCTCCGCGGCCAACATCACCATCGCCACCACCGCGCACAAGGTCGACGGCGGCTGGATTCTCAACGGCGAGAAGTCTTTCGGCTGCGCGACCGGCGTCGCCGACTACTACCTGACCTCCGCCAAACTCGAGGGCCACGAAACCGCCGAGGGGCTGGCCACCTTCTTCGTCCCGCGCGAAGCCGCGGGTGTGAGCACCCGGGCCCCGTGGGACGGGCTGGGCATGCGCGCCACCGCCAACAACGGCATCCGGCTCGCGGACGTGTTCGTGCCCGACGACGAAGCGCTCGGCGTGCCGGGCGCTTTCACCAAGATGCTGACCATGAGCCGGGGCAGCTTCGTCGGCAATCAGCTGGCCATCGCGGCGGTCTACACCGGCTGCGCGCAACGGGTATACGACGAGATCCTCACCGCCACCACGACGAAACGCTTCGCCGACACCGGCGAGCCGATCGCCTCCTCGCCCGTGCATCAACTGCTGTTCGGGGAGATGACCCGCAGCCTGCAGACCGCGTATCTGTGGCTGCGCTATCAGCTCGCGGTCGAAACCGCCGAGGTGCCCTTCAAATCCAAGCAGGACGTGTTCGCGCAGTGGCGGCTGGGCAAGGGCGCGGTCACCGAGGCGTGCTTCCAGGTGGCGCTGGGGGCGCTCAAGGCCGGCGGCACCTCGGCGGCCTCCATGCACGGCGTCACCGGGCGCGCACTGAGGGATCTGGCCATGGGTCTGGTCATGACCTTCCCCGCCGAGCGCGGCATGCTCGAGGTGGCGCGCATCGTCACCGAGGCCCGCGCCAACGACCTGTTCGCCACCGCGCCCGCGGCGGCCGCGCGATGAGCATCGAGCTGCCCCCGATTCGCGATCTGATCGACGGGGAATGGGACGCGCCCGCCGTGGATATCGGCCTGGCGCTGGAGGATCCGGCCACCGGAGAGGAGGTGGCGCAGGCCGTGGCGACCGGACCCGAGCGGCTCGAGCGGGCGCTTTCGGTGGCGGAGCGGGCCTCCGGGCGCATCGACGCCGACACCCTGGACGCCATCGCCACGGGGCTCGAGTCACGCCTGGAGCGCATCACCGCACTCGATGCCTTCGCCACCGGCGTGCCGGTGCGCCAGACCGAACCGCTGGGCGCGATCGTGTCGGGCTCGTTCCGCTTGGCCGCGGACCAGATTCGCGGCGGCGCGCTGCGGGCCGACCGCGGCGCGGTCGAGGTGCATCGGCTGCCGCTGGGTCCCGCCCTGTGCCTGGTGCCGTGGAACGCGCCCGCCCCGATGGCCGCGCACAAGGTCGCCAACGCCCTGGCTGCGGGTTGCCCGGTGATCCTCAAGGTCAGCGAGCTGACCCCGTACAGCGCGGTGGTGTTGGCCGAGGTGATCGCCGAGCACGCGCCCGCGGGCATGTTCCAGCTCGTGCACGGCGATGCCGCGACCGGCGCACGGCTGGTGGCCGATCCGCGCATCAAGGCGGTGTCGTTCACCGGCGGTGTGCCGGGCGGCCGCGAGATCGCCACCGTGTCCGCTCCCCTGTTTCGGCCCTGCCAGCTCGAATTGGGCGGCAACAACCCGCTGATCGTGCTGCCCGACGCCGATCTCGACACCGCGGCGCGCATGGGCGCGGAACTGCTGACCACCCTCAACGGGCAGTGGTGCCGGGCGCTGGGGCGGCTGATCGTGCCCGCGGCGCGCGCGGACGAGGTGACCGAGGCCATCGGCAAACGGCTCGAGGCGCTGCGCATGGGATCGCCGCTGGACCGTGCGACGGAATTGGGCCCGCTGGTGCATTCCCGGCACGTGCGGACCGTGCGGGCGGCGCTGGAGGGACGTGAGCACCGGTCCTTCGGGACGCCGCCGGAAAGCGGAAACTATGTCGCCCCGGCGCTTCTCGCGGACGATCTCGGCGAGGAGGTGTTCGGCCCGGTCGCGGGCGTGCTCGCCTACGACAGCGTCGAGGATGTGGTGCGGCTGGCCAATGCCGGGCCCTACGGGCTGGAAGCGTATGTGTGCGGGACGGATACCGAATTCGCGCTGGCGGTGGCGCGCCGGATTCGGGCGGGCGAGGTGAAGGTCAACGGCTCGTCCATCATGAGCCTGGATCTCATGACCCCGCGCCCGGCGTGGGGCGTCTCCGGGCTGGGTGAGGAGGGCACCGCGGAGACGTTGCGGTTCTTCACCGGAGCCCGGGTGGTCGGCGTCGAGGGGCGATTCGCCCTGCACACCTCATGAGCACCGTCGTGATCGCCGGTGCGGGACCGGTCGGGCTGACCGCGGCGCTGACCCTGGCGCGGCGTGGAATCGATGTCACCGTCCTGGAGCAGGGGCCGGGGCTGGCGGACGAATCCCGAGCCTCCACCTTCCATCCGCCCACCCTGGAGATGCTGGGCGAACTCGGCGTGGTGGACGCGCTGCTGCGAAAAGGTCTGGTGGCCTCCATGTTCCAGTATCGGGAGCGCGGCGGCGACGCCATCGCCACCCTGGATTTGAGCGTGCTGGCCGAGGACACCGGCTTCCCGTATCGGGTGCAGTGCGAGCAGAGCAAGCTCACCCCGATACTGCTGGACGCGCTGCCCGACGGGGTGCAGGTGCGGTTCTCCCATGCGGTGCAGGGAGTTTCGGCCGGCGCGCACGGCGTCGAGATCACGACCTCGCGGGGACCGGTGCGCTGCGACTATCTCCTCGGCGCGGATGGCGCGCATTCGGCGGTGCGCCAGGCTATTTCGGCCGATTTCGAGGGCAGCACCTATCCGGAGCGCTTCCTGGTCGCCTCGGTCGACGAGGATCTCTCCGCCGCGCTGCCGGGGATCGCGCCGATCAACTATGTGTTCGACCCGCATGAGTGGCTGGTGCTGCTGCGTACCCCCGACCACTGGCGGGTGCTGCTGCCGACCCCGGACGGCACGCCGGACGAACACGAATTACGCAGGCTCCCGGACCGTTTGACCGGCGTCGCCGAGCTGGGGCGGCCGTGGCGCATCGCGCACGCCAGCCTGTATCGGGTCCACGAGCGGGTGACCTCACGCTTCCGCGACGGCCGGGTGCTGCTCATGGGCGATGCCGCGCACGTCAACAATCCGCTGGGCGGACTCGGGATGAACAGCGGCATCCACGACGCGGTCCGCATGGCCGCGGCGCTGGCCGACGTGCTCGACGGTGCGCCGGACGCGGTGCTCGATCACGTTGCCCGGCAACGCCGTACCGTCGCGGTCGACCATGTGCAGCGCACCAGCCGCGCCAACTGGTCGCGATTGCACGGGCACGACGAGGAATACCGGCGGCACCTGCGGGAATTGGCGGCGGACCCGGCCGCCGCGCGCGCCCACCTGCGGCGCGCGTGCCTGATGGATTCGCTCGAGGCCACGGCATGAGAATCCATCGCGAGAATCCGGCCCGGCCGCGCGAGCTGGTCGGGTCGGTGCCGGTCACACCGTCCGAGGCGGTGGATATCATTGCGCGGGAGGCGGATCGCCGATTCCGGGAGTGGTCGCGAACGACGCTCGCGGAGCGGTTGGAATCGCTGCGTTCGGCCGCCGACGCGATCGACGCCGAGGTCGAGGACCTTTCGGTCCTCCTGGCCCGCGAGACCGGGAAGCCGGTGGCCGACTGCCGGGGCGAGATCTCCTTCGCCGCGGTGTATCTGCGCTGGGTCTGTGACCACGCCCGCACCATGTTCGTGACCACCGAGATCGATGACCGCCAGGGACGCCTGAGCGTGACACCGCGCCCCTACGGCGTGGTCGCGGCCATCACGCCCTGGAACGCGCCGATCATCCTGTCGATGCTGAAGCTCGGCCCGGCCCTGGCGGCGGGGAACACGGTGCTGCTCAAGCCCTCTCCGCTGGCACCGCTCACCGTGACCAGGGTCGCGGCGCTGCTGCCGGAGACCACCGTCGTGCACGGCGGCCCCGATCTGGTGCGGGCATTGATCGCCGACCCGCGAGTCGGCAAGGTCGCGTTCACCGGCGGTGACGCCGCCGGACGGGCCATCGCCGCGGCCGCGGGGCAGGCGCTCAAACCCGTTGTCCTCGAACTCGGTGGCAACGACCCGGCCGTGTTCCTCGACGATTTCGCGCTCACCCCCGACGACTACGAGCGGCTGGTGCTGGCGTCCTTCGCCACCTCCGGCCAGGTGTGCATGGCGGCGAAACGTCTCTATGTCCCGCAATGGCGAGCCGATGAGTTCCTCGACTCGTATCTGGCAGCGGCGCACCGCATTCTGCGAGTCGGCGACCCCCTGGACGAGTCGGTGACCATGGGACCGGTGGTCAGCCGCGCGGCGGCCGACCGGGTCACGGCGCTGATCTCCGACGCCGCCGCCCGCGGCGCTCGGATCATCACCCTGGCGAAAAGCCCTGGCGGGGAGGGCTACTTCGTCGACCCGGTCATCGCCTGCGGACTCTCCGACGACGCGCCACTGGTCGGCACCGAACAGTTCGGGCCGGCCGTACCCCTGCTCACCTACCACGACGAGGCCGAAGTCCGCTCTCGCGCCAACGATTCCGAGCTGGGCCTCGGCGCGTCGGTCTGGTCCGCCGACGAGGACCGCGCCTTCGCCTTCGCCGCCCGGCTCGAAGCCGGATTCACCTTCGTCAACACCCACAATCGCACCGGAATGTCGCTGCGCGCCCCGTTCGGCGGCATCAAGCGCAGCGGCTACGGCCGCGAATACGCCGAAGACGGACTGCGCGAATACATCCAGCCCACCGTCACCCACTCCCCCGCCGCCTTCCGCCCCGGCGGCCCCGGCCTCCCCGCCCGCGCCTACCCCACCACCACGAACGCCTGATTTCCCCGTCCGACCCTCTTGCACTCTCATGTGTCGAGTGCTAAAAAATATCTATGTCAGATGAAACAGATTATCTGACAACTCATCGACAGAGATTGGAGTTAGTTGGAGGTGGCGACCATGCTGATGCGCACCGATCCTTTCCGTGACCTGGATCGTTTGACTCAGCAGGTGTTCGGCACACCGGCCCGCCCGGCCGTGATGCCGATGGACGCCTGGCGCGACGGCGACGAGTTCTTCGTGGAATTCGACCTGCCGGGCATCGACCCGGATTCGCTGGACCTGGACGTCGAACGCAATGTGGTCACCGTGAAAGCCGCACGCCCGGAATTGGATCAGGACCGGTCGATGATCGCCGCGGAACGCACCCGCGGTGTGTTCTCCCGCCAGCTGTTCCTGGGTGAGAACCTCGACACCGACGCGATCCGCGCCGACTACCGCGACGGAGTGCTGCGGCTACGGGTCCCGATCGCGGAGCAGGCCAAGCCCCGCAAGATCGAGATCTCCCGCTCCGACGACCGCCAGGCCATCAACGCCTGACCCACCCCCCGAACGGATGCGAACAAGCGAGGTGATGCCTATCGAAAGAACAGCAGCACAGCGACTCCCGCGCACGGCGCCGGACGTGTCCGATCCGCGAGCCTGCTTCTCGGCACCGTAACGCCCGCGAGCGTCACCGCGGGCAGTGCCCGGCCATGCACATGGCGATGACGGCCCGGACACCACGCCCGGCTCGGCGCGAAGCCGCTGAAACCATGAAGTCATGAGGTTCGGATCCCTTCTACGCCGGGTGGGCCCGCACAGCAGCGGGCTCGCGGGCCCGCCCGGCGTTCTCCTGTCTCAGGGCAGGGTCGTGATCGTGCCCGCCGAGACCAGTGACTGGTAGTAGCCGCCGCCGGGATAGAGGTCGGCGGTCTTGGCTCCGCTCACGAAATCACCGGCCCAGCCGATCGAAAGATGTTGCAGGGCATCGATGTTCTTGGCCTGCGGGGTGCCGCAGGCCACCTTGTCCGGTGTCGGCGCGCTCGCGCCCTCGACGTCGATGTGCGCGCCGGAGGTGAGGCGCACGCCGAGGAACGGCCGGTGCAGCTGATCGATCAAAACCTGGGTGCCGGCGCCGTCGCGATTGCAGGTGTAGGGCGGCGCGGTGACGGCCAGGATCGGCAGGGTGGTGTTGTCGAGGTGGTTGAGCGCGCTGCTCAGGTTGCTGCCGATGAAGCTCTTCACCGGGTCGTAGAGGATTTCACCGCGCAGGTTGGCGAAGGCGCCCGGATAGTCCGCGCGCAGCGCCTGGGTCACGTACGGCACGGCCTCACCGCCCGCGGAGTGCCCCGCGAAGACCCACGCGGTCGGCAGCGTCACGTCGGTGCGACCCGCTTTGGCCCGCGCGTCGGTGAAACTCCGGCCGAGCTTGTCGCCGAGGTCGTTCGACTTGCCGAACAGGTCCGCCACATTGTGCAGGAAATCGGTGTTGTTGCCGAGGTTTTCGAGGGTGCAGCCGAAGAGGTTGGCGGTCGGCAGGGTCGGCGCGAAGACCAGGAAGCCCTGCGCGGCGAACTTGCGGGCGGTGTCGGCGACCGAGTCGTTGGAGCTGGCGAAACCGTGCTGCAACCAGACCAGCGCCTTGGGCGTTCCGGTCGGGAAGTACCAGTTGCTGCTCTGATGCAACGTGGTGAAGGCGCAGCGGATGTCGACGGTGTTCGCGACGAAGCCGACGGCACTGTCGGCGTTCGCCATCGGTGTATCTGAGCCGGTGTAGGCGGCGAGGGCGACCACGGCGGAGGCCGCGACCGCCATCAGGCGTCGAATGTTCAAGGGACTTTCCTGTTCCTCATCGAGATGTGGATGACTTGCGTTGCCGCAGCAGCAGATACGTCAGGGCGGCCGCGAGCAGGATGACCACGACGACTCCGGCGATGATCTCGCCGACGTGGGAGTCGCGCGAGTCCGATTGCTGGGCAGCCGGTTTCGCGGTCGGGGCGGTCCCGAAGGTGAGCGGGACGGAGGTGAGGATCGCGGTCGGGTTGGTGAGGCTGGTGACGGCGAGGGTGCACGCGCCGGGTGCGGAGGTGCAGTCGACGCCGCCGACCGAGGCGGTCAGCACGATGGTGCGGCCGCGTTGGCCGGGTTGCCACACGCCCTGCGCGTCGGCGTTGCCGAGCAGGGAGCGATCCAGCTGGCAGTCGGACGCGGCGGCGATGGCCGGTTTGCATTGGCCGATGGCCACATTGGGCAGATTGGCGGGCAGGCCGTCGAGGGCGATGGTGATCACCTCGCCGACGCTCACCTCCCCGCCGGGTGTCGGGTGCAGTGCGGGTGCGGCGCCGGCGGAGGGCGCGGTGGCGAGCAGCGCGGCGGCCGTGACCGCCGCGCCCACCACACCCCGGAGGATGTCGTGTCTCATGGTGTCCTCACCCGAAGCTGAGCGGCACCGAGGCCAGGATGTTGTTGGGATCGGTCAGGCTGGTCACGGAGATCGTGCACGCACCCGCCGCCGCGGTACAGTCCACGCCGCCGATCGACGCCACCAGCGTGATGCCGCCGCCGGACCAATTGCCCTGCGCGTCAGCGGTTCCCAGCAGCGAGCCGCCGAGGTTGCAGTCCGACGGCCCGGAGATCTGCGCCTTGCACTGGCCGACCGCCACCGATGCCAGGTTCGGCGGGAGCCCGCTCACCGAGACGCCGATGGTCTGCCCGGCCGAGACGCCCCACGCCTGGCTCACGTCCACCGAGGCCGCCTGTGCGCTGGTCGCGCCGCCGAACATGGCCAGGGCGGTCAGGCCGGTGAGCACGGCGCCCAGTCGAGTTCCGTATCGAAACATGGTGTTTCCTTACCTTTCTTGCTGCCTGCGCCGATCGGCGAAGGCGATTGCGGCGACGATGACCAGCAGTCCCGCGGTCACCGACCACAGCGCCGTGGAGGGGCCCCGGGTATCGGTGGACGCGACCGTCGCGGAGGTGAGCGGGGGCGGCGAGGCCGCCGGTGTCAGCTGTGATCCGGCGAAGGACATCGCCACCGCGGCCGAGTTGGCCGCGATGACCGCCGCCGGCTCGGTACCCGGCAGGGGCGCGGCGGCCACCACGCATTGCTGACGGGTGCAGTCGATTTCCTTGAACCGCGCGTGCAGCGTGAGGGTCAGGGTCTTGAAACCGCCCTCGGCGTCGATATTGACGAAGGTGGCCCCGCCGTCGAGGTCGCAGTCCTTCAGGCCGTTGGTGAACCCCTGCTTGCACAGGCCCACCGCCACGGCCGCGAGCCCGGGTTGAAATCCGCTGCCGCTCACGGTGATCCGCTGCCCCTCGGCCAGGTCCGCGGTCGCGTTGATGTGCAGTGCGGCGGAAGCGCCGGGGTCGGCCGCGGCGAGACCGGTCGGCGCGGCCAGGGCGGCGGCGAGGGCGAACGCGGCACGGCCGCGCGTCCAGGCGTGGGTCATCGGGTGGCTCCTCGCGTCGAGAACCGGGTGGCGGTCAATGCGGCGGCCAGCACGGGGATGGCGAGCAGCGTCAGCGCGGACCCGGTCCCCCACACCCGACCGGCGCCGACGGCGGCCCCCAGACCGCACCCCGCCCCCAGCGCCAGCGCGAGCCCGGTCACCGCGGCCGAGGTCCACCGCTCGGCATCCGGAATGGACTGGCGCGCAGTCGAATCGGCGACGGCCATCGCTCCCACCCCGGACGCCACCGAGACCGTCAGACCGGTTGTGGCCTGCCATGCGCTCGGCGCGGTGGCGACGAGCACGAGACCGCCCGCCGCGAGAATCAACCACGCGGCCGGTGCGGTGATCAGCTTGTCGCCCAGCAGCGCGACGACCAGGGCCGCGGTCATGGCGACGGCGAGGTGCGCGGGTTGATCGACATCGAGCACACTCCACCGGAAAAGCAGCAGGTGCAGGGCGGGAAGCACCGCGCCTCCCGCCACGAAACCGATTGCGCCGTAGTGGATCAACGCCCAGCGCAGGCTCCGCGCACCGGCCCGCAGACCGCCATCGAAACCTGCGGTCGGCACCGGATTCAGCACCGCCGCAACCGATCCCGCCGCTGCGGCGATGCCGCCCGCGAGGGCCAATGCGATACCCGGTCGTTCGAAGAACTCCGCCGCTTCGAGTGCCCCGGCGAGAGCGCCCGCGGACATGGCCGTGTGGAATCCACGCACGCTCGCCTCGGCCAGCGCGGCCGCCAGCAGTGGCCCGGCCGCCAGCCCGGTCGCGAGGACGCCGACGGTGAGGCCCCATACGGTCGAAATCAGCCCGGCGGCAAGCATTCCCGCACCCGCGACCAGTGCCGTGATCCCGATGCGCCGGCCGGATGACAGCAGCCGCCACCGGCGAGCGGGCGGGATCGCCGCGCAGCCGAGCGCCAGCGCGGTGAGCCCGATGTAGCCGACGACCGCGCCCGGCAGGCCGGTGGCCCCGCCGAGCGGTTTGCACAGCAGCGCGATCTCGATTCCGGCGGCGGGTCCGGCCGCCGCGGTGGCGATCAGCAGGAGCAGTGGTCCCACTCGCCTCACCTCCAAACACCCGTTTCGCACACCGAAACGCGGTTTCGCAGTTGCCATATTGAACCGTCGCCGACCATGGGTGTCAAGCGCGAATTCGCACGTAACCGCCTGGAAACAGGCGCTTTTGGAATGCCGCCGGACCGCCGCGGGAAATCTTCGCCCGTCCACTGGACAGATTCCGGAGACCGGTACAGAATCGGAAACAGTGTTTCGATCTCCGAAACACTGTGGATCAGGAGGTGCGCGTTCATGACGCGAGTCGCCGCCGCCCAGCTCGCCGCCGGCACCGATGTCGCGGTCAACCTCGAGACCTGCCTGCGCATGATCGACGCCGCCGCGGCGGACGGGGCCGAACTGCTGGTGCTGCCCGAGTTCTGTAACCACCTATCGTGGTACACCGACCGGTCTCACGCGCGCCGAATGGCCTGCCGGTTGGGGGATTCCTTCCTCATCGCCGTCGCCGAGCGCGCCGCCCGGCACCGCCTGTATCTCAAGATCGGCGTCACCCTGGCCCGCGCCGCTGGCCGCACCACCGCGACCAGCCTGCTCTACGGGCCCGACGGCAGCCTGCTCGGTGAATCCGACAAGCAAATCCTCATGGGCGCGGAGAACGACTATCTCGACCGTGGCGACACCGATTCCGAGGTCGTCGACACCCCGCTTGGCCGCCTCGGCCTGTACGCGTGCATGGAGGGCGTGATCTGCGAGGTGCCGCGCTCGCTGGCGGTGCGCGGTGCGCAACTGCTGCTCAACAGCCTCAACTCCTTCGCCACCGACGAAGCGAGCCTGCACATTCCGGTGCGCGCGGCAGAGAACAAGGTGTGGGTGATCGCCGCCAACAAGGTGGGCCCGCTGCTGCCGGAAGACCAATTGCCCGCCATCGCCGCGAAACTCGGCGTGCCCGCCGATCGGCTGCACGGTGCGGGCGAGAGCCAGATCGTGGCCCCGGACGGCACCACCGTGGCCAAGGCCGCTCCGACCGGCGAGGCCCTGGTGGTGGCGGACGTCGATATTCGCCGTGCCGACGACAAGCACCGGCCCGACGGCACCGATCTGCTCGCCGCGCGCCGCCCCCGGGTCTACGCCCCGCTGCTGACCGCGACGAACAGCGCGCGCACCACCACGGCCGCGGAGACCCAGCGGGTCGCCGTGACGCTGCCCGATATCGATCTCATCGCCGAAACGGCTGCCGCCGGTGCGCAACTGATCGTGGTACCCGAATGCCTCTCGAAACCCTTGGCGGTCACCGCCGTGGTCGCGGCGCTGCGTGGCTCGCAAGCGCATGCGGTATTGACCACGGGGTCCGGCGGCGCGCATGTCGGACTGCTCGTCAACGCCGAGGGCGTGCGCGGCAGGCAACCCCAGCTGCATCGCACCCGCCGCTACCCCTGGCTCACCGAGCTCGGCTCCCGGCTCGAGGTCTTCGAGACGCCGTGGGCCCGGCTGGCCCTGGTGGTCGGCGACGACGCGCTGTTCCCGGAGACCTTCCGGCTGGCCGCGCTCGCCGACGCCGATGTGGTGGCCGTCGCGCACGCGCCCGCCGAGCCCTGGGAGCACCGGCTCGGCCTGCCCGAACGCGCGGCCGAGAATCGGGTGAACATCGTTGCCGCGGGCCTGGATCCGGCCGGTGGGCTCGCCGCGGCCGTCTATGCGCTGAGCCCCGATTTCACCCTCTGGACGCCCTGGCAGGGCCCGTTCACCGGTGTCATCAGTCACCCGGAGGTGTTCGCCGCGCCGCCGGGTGCGGACCGCCTGATCGCTACCGTCCGCCCGGCGCAAGCAAGCAATCGCCGCGTGTCCCGGGGCACCGATCTGGTGGCGGGCCGACCGCTCGCCGCCACCGCCGCCCTCACGCGCGAATCAGTGACCGCGACAACCGAACCGGAGCTGCCATGAAGGAAACCCTCCAACACGTCGAGCAGATGGTCGACGAGAACCCCAGAACCGATGTGACCGAGACCTTTCGGGAGTGGCAGGAGTTGCTGGCGCGGTTGAAGACGCGCATCGAGGCACGCTTCGAGCTCACGCGCGACCCCTCGACCATCGATCTGGACTCCTACGGCAGCGCCGAGAGCGGCCCGTCCGGCAGCCTGGCCGCCTATTCCGGCCCGGAGATCGACTGGCTGGTGCACTCCTGGATCGGTGATCCCGCAACGGGTTTCGTGAACATGCACCTCACCGCGTGGCTGGGTCCGCAGGTGCGGGTGCCGCATCTGGGGTCGGCGCTGCTGCTGTGGCCGGAGGGCTGGTTCTATGTGGACGGGGTGCCGCGCGGCGACCTGGTCGGCGACGGCGACTACTACGACCGCTATTACGCCGACGCCGATGCGCCGTGGCTGACCTTCAAACAGGACCACCCTGACTTCACCTGGTTCACCAGTCGCACCGGGTTCATCCGAGCCAGCCTGTCCCCCACCGCCTACTGCTACTCGTTCCCGCCGACCCGGCCCAATCTCGACACCGTGGCCGAGCTGCTCACCGTGAAGGTCGAGCAGTGGCTGGGCTGGGTGGACGCCGCCGAGACCGTCCCGGAGGCCGAGCGCGCCGACCTGGCCGCGCGCGATCTGCGGGTCCGCCGCAATATCGCCGAACGCGATCCGGCGAATGTGATGGGCGAGCGCATGTTCGGACCCGAGCTGACCCAGCGCCTGGTGCGCGCCCTGTGGGGCGGCGACCGCGTGCTGCCGCGGCCGGTGGGGTGAGCGATGACCCTGATCCGTTCCCTGTGGTGGTCGGTCCGCACCGACGGCGACGCGCCGTTCGACACCGCCCATCTGAAGATCTACTACCCGGCCGTCGCCACCGGCGACGACGCCGAACGACTCACCGGCGTGTTCGCGCCCGATCAGGCCGGCGCACCGTACCCGGTGGTGGTGTTCCTGTCCGGGGTCAATGTCGGCCAGGACTCCTATCGCCGCTTCGCCACCGCCATCGCCGAATCCGGTTTCGTGGTGGTCACTTTCGATCGGGTGGCCGAGTTGTTCGGCGGGCAGCGCGGCCTCACGCCCGGCGTGGATCTGGCGGCCGCGCGCCCCGACGCCTACGGCACCCGGCCCACCTGCCCGAGCATTCCCGCCATTCTCACGGGCCTGGCCGAGCTCAACGAGACCGAACCCTTGCGCGGCGCACTGGATCTCGACCGCGTCGCGCTGGGCGGGCACTCGGCGGGCGGCACCGTGGTGTTGCAGTCGGCGCGCTACTTCCCTTCCGTGCGCGCGGTTTTCGCGTGGGGCGCGCACACCATGGTCGCCACCATGCTCGGCTGGGATCCGGGCACCGTGCTTCCCGCCCAGGTCCGATGTCCGGTGCTGCTGGGTGTCGGCACCGAGGACGGCGTCATCAAGGGCAGCGCCGACCGCTACGGCGAGGGCGAGGACCGGCCGGACCCGGTGCAGCGCACCTTCACCGAGGCGCTGCCCGACGGCGAGCATCTGCTGGCGGTGGTGCCGGGCGCCAATCACTTCGCGATCGCCGACGCCGACCCCACCGCCGCGCGTGCGTTCCTCGACGGGCTCGGCGACACCGACGCCTGTGCCAGATTCGCCCACCTGACCACCTTGTTCCTGCACGCCCACCTGCGCGGTTCACCGGCCGCGCGGGACGAATTGGCCGGGTTCGACGACGGCATGCTGCTGAAACGGCGCTGAGGAGATCACATTGCTCAAGAACTTCTGGTACGCCGTCGAATTCGGTAGCCGCGTCGGCCGTCAGCCCCGCAAGGTGACCTGCCTGGGCCAGGATTTCGTGCTCTACCGCACCGAATCCGGTGCGGTGGTCTGCCTGTCGGATCTGTGCGTGCACCGCGGCGGCGCGCTGTCGATGGGCAAGGTCACCGGGGACTGCATCACCTGCCCGTATCACGGGTGGCAGTACGACTCCGCCGGGGTGTGCGTGCGCATCCCGGCCAACGCGCCCGAGCGCACCATTCCCCGCAAGGCGCGGGTGGACGCGTATCCGACCGCGGAACGCTACGGCATGGTGTGGGCGTTCCTCGGCGATCTGCCCGAGGCGGAGCGCCCGCCCATTCCCGAGATCCCGCAGTGGGGTGATCCGGCCTTCCGCGCGGTCGAGTACGAGATGGTGGTCGACGCCAATTACGAGCGCACCTTCGAGAATGTCGTCGACGCCTCGCACACCCCGTTCGTGCACGGCACCGCCTTCGGCAATCCGGACAAGCCCGAGATCCCCGATTTCCGGGTGCGGCAGACGGACTGGTCGGCCGAGGCCGATATCGAGCTGAGCCCGCCCCCGCCGAAAGGGCTGTGGGGCTTGCTCTTCCGCGGCAAGCCGCGCGCGGAGTACGTGACCGTCACCAATGCCTGGTATCTGCCCAATATCGTGAAGCTGCATGTCCGGCTGCCGATCGGCGATCTACTGCTCTACGACTTCAACATTCCGCTGTCGCAGGACCGCACCCTGGTGAAGATCCTCGGCTTCCGCAACTTCTTCACCGGCGGCTGGGCCGACGCCAATACCCGCAAACGCATCGAGAAGATCCTCTTACAGGACCGGCCGGTGGTGGAATCGCAACGGCCCGAACTGCTTCCCTTCGATCTGTCCGACGAGCTGCACGTGCGCAGCGACGCCCTGCAGGTCGCCTACCGTCGCCGGCGCAGCCAGCTGATCAAGCAGGGCTGGTGGGTCGGCGGCGACGACATCATCACCGGTGACGCGCCCCGGCGCACCGCCACCGTCATCGCCTCGCCCGCGCGCCGCGACAATCCCGAACTGGCCAGCGCCTGGGTGCACAAGGCCCGCAATGGAGGACAACCGCATGACCCTGCCGGCCGCGCTCAGTGAGCGCACCCTCGAAACCATCTCCAGCACACTGGGTTTGACCGTCACCGAGGATGTGGCGTTGACCAGCGCCATGTCCCCGGATCCGGTGGGGCGGCTGCGTGTGCTGCGCGGCAGGCCCATAGACAAGGCGGTGACGGTCGATCTGGTGGTGCCGCCCATCGGGCTGGACAGCCACATGATCTTCGCCTTCACCCGAAGCGATTCGGCCGTACCGCATTTCACGCTGGACTCGGTGTACGGCGGCGAGTACTACGCCATGCACCTGGATCTGATTCCGCGCGCCGATCTGGCCGTGCACCTGGACTATCTCGATGCCGCCTACCTGCCGTTGACGCCGCTGCTGGACGCGGCCTGGCAGCTCGAGGGGGTGTCGGCGGCGGCGATCGGGCCGCGGCAGCGGGCGCTCATGTCGCCGTGGATGGTGGTGTGCCGGGCCGACGAGTCCGCCTTCGGCGAGCTGAGCGGCACCGTGGACGCGTATCTGCGGCACTGGCTCACGCTGGTGGACAAGGGCGTTCCCGCGGTGGACACCGATCTGGCGGCGCGCGACCGCGCCAACCGCGCGAATCTGTTCAACCCGCAGGTGGATCCGGTGTGGGGACAGGTCACCCGGCTGCTGGGCAGCGAACAGTCCGAACGGGTACGCGGGGAGCTGCAAGCATGAGCGTTCAGGCGAAACCCAGTGTGTTCCAGGAGCGTATCGCCGGGGAATGGGTGGGGCGGCCCTCTCTGTTCGACGCCGAGGGCGTGTGGCTCGGATTCGAGGACATCCGCCGCTCGTCGGTCTTCGAGAGCGGGGAGATCACCTACCTCATGGACGGCGGGCTGAGCGGCGGCGGAAAGCTGGCCGGGCGGTTCACCCTCGGTGCGCCGTTCGCGTTCGGGGTGCTCGACCGCGACGGGGATCGGATCTATACAGGGCCGGACTTCTACGGGTCCGGGCAGCCCTACGGCGGTTTCGTGGACGCGCACTACTACGGGCCCGGCTGGCAGGTCTCGCTCAACACCTGGAATCAGACCCTCGGCGATATGCAGGCGTACTCCTCTGTGCTGTATCAGGGTCCGGCCGTCGTCGGCGTGTTCGATGGCGTCTACACCCGCGATCCCGCGCTCGTGCAGGAACGCATCGCCACCGAAACCCGCTGCGGTGCGGTGACATTCACCCTGCCCACCAAGGACGAGAGCCGCTTCGCCGGTGACCTCGAGGTGTGGTCCGCCGATCAGGTCGAGCTGGGCAAGACCCGCATGTCGCTGACCGTCGACCCGCTCGGCCTGCTGACGGCCGAACATCACCTGACCATGTCCGGGGTCCTCGATTCCGACGTTCGCACCACCGTGCGCCGCGACGGCGCGCGCTCGTTCCACGAAGGCCCCGACCTCTGGGGCAATGGACAGGCGTACGGCCGCGTCAATTTCGTGCTCCTGCACCTGACCGACGGTCGGCGGCTGGTGGGCCGCGAATTCATGCTCGACGCCGAGCCGGGGATGGGACCGGGTTCGCGGCTGGCCGTGGTGTATCAGCTGTTCGAGCGCAATCGGCTGGCGGTGGTCGTGCACGGCGTCCTGGAACGCGCATGAGCACGGGCGCACGCACTGTCGTCATCACCGGCGGCACGCGCGGCATCGGGCTCGGGATGGCGCGGGCACTGCTCGCCGACGGGCATCGGGTTGCGTTGTGCGGCACCGATATCGAACGCATCGAGAAGGTGCGCGCCGAACTGGACGGGCCCGCGCTGGTCGTGCCCGCCGACGTCACCGACCGCGAGCAGGTGCGTGAGCTGTGGGACGCCGCGGTGCAACGCTTCGGCGGCGTGGACGTGTGGATCAACAACGCGGGCGTAACGCACACCCGCACCCCGCTGTGGTCACTACCGGCCGGCGAGGCACGGAAAGTGGTGGACACCAACCTGATCGGTGTCGTGAACGGCTGCGCGGTCGCCATCGCGGGCATGGCCGAGGCCGGTGGCGGGCACGTGTGGAACATGGAGGGGCTCGGCAGCGACGGCCGCTCGGTGGCGGGCCTGACCGGATACGGCGCGACCAAACGCGCGGTCACCTATCTCACCGAGGGGCTGGCCAAGGAGATGCCTTCCAGAGTATCGATCGGGCTGCTCAGTCCCGGGATGGTCGTGACCGATCTGCTCACCCACGGCTACGACGACGAGGCCGAACTCGCCAAGGCGCGCAAGGTGTTCAACGTTCTCGCCGACAGGGTCGAGACCGTCGCGCCCTGGCTGGCGCGGCGGGCGGTCACCGAGACCCGCAATGGCGTACGCGTGGCCTGGCTGACGCCGGGCAAGGTGATGCGCCGCTTCGCGGCCGCGCCGTTCCGCCACCGCGACCTGTTCGCCGCCCCCGAAACCGCCTGACCTACCGGAGAATCCATGCCCGACGTCCTGGGCTGGCGCGCCAAGTTCGGTGTGCTCGCACCCTCCACCAATACCGTCGTCGAACCCGATTTCGCCCGTATGGGTGTGCCGGGGGTGACCGCCCACTTCGGGCGCATCCACATCCGCGACCAGAACATGAGCGACGACGCCGGCATGGGCCGGCTGCTCGAGCAGATCCGCGCCGAGCTGACCGCCACCTGCGAACGCATCATGACCTGCGAACCCGACTACATGGTCATGGGCATGTCCGCCGAAACCTTCTGGGGCGGAGTCGAAGGCAACCGGCGCTTCGTGCGCCAGATCCAGGAGGCGACCGGGCTGGAGGTGGCCACCGGCGCGGAGGCCTGCCGCCGCGGACTGGAACTGTACAAAGCCAAGCGCATCGGTGTGGTCACCCCGTATCAGCCGGTCGGCGACGAGAACGTGGTGCGCTTCTTCGGCGAGCTCGGCTTCGACGTCGAAGCGATCCGCGGACTGCGCTGCCCCACCGCGGTATCCATCGCCCATGTCACCGAGGCCGAATTGCGGGCCGCGCTGCGCGAGGTCGACGGCGACGGCATCGACGCCCTCGTCCAGTGCGGCACCAATCTGTCCATGGTCGGGCTGGCCGACGAGGCCGAACGCTGGCTCGGCAAACCGGTACTCGCCATCAATGCCGCCACCTGGTGGATGGCATTGCGCGACAACGGCATCACCGACCGCGTCGAGGGCGCGGGCGGGCTGCTGCGCGACCACTGAGCCCATCCACCGAGGGAGAACCACCGTGACCACGAGATCCCGGATTGTCACGCGAATCATGCTGAGCATCTTGATGTTCGGCGGAGTCACGGCGATGTCGCCCTTACTCGCGACGGCCGCGCCGCCGGGGCCGATCCGCGTGGCCGCCGACATCGATATCGATTGCGCCGGAATGGATCTGCGCCAAGATGCCGACTGGTATTTCCCCACCGGTGAGCCGCGCGGCCTGGTCGTGCTGCTACATGGTTTCGGAGCTACCAAGGACCAGTACCGCGAGCTGGCCACCGCGCTGGCCGCCGCCGGTGATCTGGTCTTCGTCCCGACCCTGCCCTTGATGGATCCGAGCGGCTGTGCACTGTCGAGCGTCATCCCCAACCGCGGCTTCCTCGACGGTCTCGCGGGGCTGCTCGGCACCGATGGGGAGCTGCGACGCAGCTTCCGGGCTGCCGCGAACCAAGTCGGCCGTGCCGCCCTCGCGCTCCCGAATCGCATGGTGCTGATGGGCCATTCGGCCGGTGGCGACGCGGTGTTCGGCATCGCCGCCCGGCTCGTCACCACCTACCCCAGCGCCCCGATCCACCTCGCCGGACTCGTTCAGCTCGATCCTGTGCTCGGCATCGACACCTCGGTCACCGACGATGCGCTCACCGCGCTCGCATCCACCGACCTGCCCGTCCGCCTGATCACCACACCGCCGTCCCTGTGCAACAACAGCGGTTCGGCCACCGCCGCCGCGAAAACCCGCCTGCCGGGCCGATTCCTGGGCATCCAGCTGACCACCGGCAGCCACGTCGACGCGCTCGGCACCGGCGACGCCACGGTGGCCGCGGCCGCGGGCCTGCTGTGCGGCACGGTCACCGACCGCAATGCCGGGCTGACCAGAACCTTCGCCACGGCCTGGGCCCGCGATGAACTCACTGCGGACGGATCTCCCGATTTCTACCCGGGCGGCGGGTATTACGACGGCGAGGCCGCGGCGGGCGAGATACAGACCCTCCTCGGCCGCTGACGATGCGAACCGCCGGGTGTGCACACCCGGCGGTATCGCGCGACTACTGATGGGTCGGATCCGCCCATTCCCCAATGGATTTGGAGCGCACCGGGCTGATGAAGCGGGGTGCCGCGCTGTGCGGGAAGCCCTCGCCCCAGTTGGTGGGGTCGCCGGTCATGACGACCCTGGCGTTATCGGTGTACCAGTCGACGAGGTCGGCGTCGGAGCGGACGATCCAGGTACAGCCGCGTTCGGCGTCGGCGGTGAAGTCGCCGTGGCGGATGAACGGCGGCCGCCAGAAATAGGTGCCCGGCCACATGCTGCCGAAGTTGTACTCGAAACCGCCGTCGAGGCAGTAGGCCTCCTCGCTGCACGGGTGATGCGCCAGCGGCATTTCCCGCCAGCCCGGCTTGGCCTTGATCAGGCGGGTGTAGAAGCCGGTCTTCTCGTCGCGGTGCAGCAGTTTGATGTAGAGCCCGGGGACAGGGGTGCCGCCGAGGTCGAACCGCATCGGACTGCCGTCCTTGACGTCGATCCAGGGCATGGCCGCGGAGTCGCGGACGACGAGTTTCTGGTCTGGGCGGACGAATTCGCGGTCGTTGTCGGCGGGTTCGAAATCCCAGCCGCCGCGTTCGCGGAACAGCAGGATCTCGGTGCCTGCCGCGACACGCAGCGACGGGGTCAACACACCGGCGGGTGCCGTCCAGAACCCTTCGGGGCCGAGTTCGGTGTCGCCGATGGTGACTCGCCCCGACAGCACGAACCATTCGGTGTCGGCGGTGTGGACTCCGGCGGGCCGGGTCCAGTCGCTGGTGAAGCGCACCTTCAGTGACGCCGAGCCGTCCTCCTCGTCGTAACTCAGATTGCGTTGCTCGGCAATGCCTTCGGCGTTCGTGAATTCGGCGACATGCCAGATGAGGTCTTTTTCGTCGATCAGTTCGACATGGGGACGCATGAATCCTCCTGCGGGAAGCGATGTTTCCGATACAGAATGTAGTGCTTATCAATAACCAAAACAAGATGTATCGTTTATTTCGTGAGCAGACCAGGACGCCCGGCGGGCCCCGCCACCGACACCGCAGAGATCGTGCTGACCGCAGCGCTGGAGTTGATCCTCACCGAGGGCGCCGCGGCGCTGACTCCGCAACGGCTGCACGGCATTACGGGTGTCGCGCGCACCACGATCTACCGGCACTGGCCCACCCCGCGCGACTTCCTCGCCGCTCTCATCGCGGTCGCACCCCATCCCGCACCCGAGCCCACCGGCGACGCCGTGACCGATCTGCACGCCGCGGTCGACTCGCTGTGTGATCGCCTGCGCGACAAGCCCGTCGCCGCGTTCCTGCGCGCCCTGGTGACCGCCTCGGCCACCGATCCCGCCTGCGCCGAACTGCGGCAGCGCTACGTCGACGATCTGCTCGACCCCATCCGCGCGGCCGTGCGCGCGGCGGGTGTCACGGGCGAACCGGTCGTCGAGGAGACCGCGATGGCCATCGTCGCGCCGCTGCTGCTGGACGTCCTGCTGCTGGAACGCCCGGCCGATCGCGAGCGCGCGCATCGGGCGGTGTCGGATGCGCTGTCCCGCAACGCACTCCACCCGAACTGACGATCGAAGAGCACAAAGAGGAATACCATGACCAACGCCGTCGGGACCCGCGCCGTCTTCGGCGTGATCGTGCCCAGCACGAACACCGTTGTCGAACACGACTATTGGCGCGCCGGGCTGCCCGGCATCGCCTACCGGGCCGGATCCATGTACATCCCCGATCCCGTCATGGGCGATGACGACGACTTCCAGGCGCTACTGGTCCAGATTCGCGCCTCCATCGACACCGCGGTGCGCGACGCGCTGACCGCCGAACCGGACCGCATGGTCATGGGCATGTCCGCCGAAACCTTCTGGGGCGGAGTCGAAGGCAATGCGGCCTTCGAACGGCGCCTGCGCGCGCGAACCGGCCTGCCGGTCACCACCGGCGCGAGTTCGTGCCGCGCGGCACTGCGCGAGCTCGGCTGCCGCCGCATCGCGGTCTTCTCCCCCTACCAGCCCATCGCCGACCGCGAGGTGGGCCGCTTCTTCACCGAGGCCGGTTTCGACGTCGCCGCCATCACCGGCCTGCGCTGCCCGACCGCCATGGATATCGCCAAGGTCGGCCCCGACCGGCTGCGCGGGGTCGTGGCCACCCTCGACGCCCCCGATGTGGACGCCATCGTCCAAGTGGGCACCAACCTTTCGTTCGTCGGCCTCGCCGACGAACTCGAGCGTGAACTCGGCAAACCGGTGATCGCGATCAACGCCGCGACCCTGTGGCACGCGCTACGCGACCACGGCCTCGACGACCGGGTGGAGGGCGCGGGCCGG
>NZ_BAFX01000206.1 GCF_000308815.1 Nocardia concava NBRC 100430 | reverse complement strand
GACGGTCCGGTTTGCGGATCATCGACCAGCTGTAGAGCAGGGCGGAGAGGTACAGCAGGACGTGGGCGTTCTCCAGGATCGGCTCGCTGTGCCAGGGCTTGGGCAGGACGAAGACGCCGACCGAGGCGAAGTCGGGGGTCCACTGGTAGGTCCAGGCTCCGGCCGCGACGAACAGGGCCGCGGCGGCGATCCACCATCGGGGTTGTGTTTGTGCGCGGTGCACCAGGTGGACGAGCAACGGCACGAACCAAACCCAGTGATGCCCCCACGAGAACGGGGATACCGCACAGGCCGTCATCCCCGCCAGCGTCACCGACAGCAAACGCTCGTCGCGGCGGTGGAGCTCCACGCTGAGCCACAGCCCCGCGCCCGCGACGATCCCGGCGAGGATCAGCCACAGCCAGGCCGGGGCGGCGCCCGCGGTCAGATGCGCGAGCACTCCGCGAATCGACTGATTGGCCGGATCGGTATCGGGCGCGATGCGATCGGCGTGGAAGAAGGTCGAGAACCAGTACTGCCGCGAATCGCCGGGCGAGACGAGCCAGGCCAGGGCGACCGTCGCCACCAGCGTCCCCGCGGCCGTCGCGGCCGAACGCCATTGCCGCAGCGCCAGATACTGCACGATGAAGAACGCGGGCACCAGCTTGATCCCGGCCGCCACCCCGACGCCGACGCCGCGCAGCCGCGAGCCCTCGGGTCGCGAGAAATCCCAGAGCACCAGCAGCATCAGCACCAGATTGATCTGCCCGTAGAACAGCGTGGTCCGCACCGGTTCCAGGAACACGCAGGTGAGGGCAAGCAGCGCACTGACACTCGCGAGCCGTGCGGTCAGCCGGTAGCCGAGCAGCCGCCAGCACATCAGCACGCAGCCGTAGAGCACACCGAGATTCACCAGCAGGAACACGTCGGTGATCCAGGCCGCGGGCACGGCCAGGCCCGGCATGAAGACGATCGCCGAGAACGGCGTGTAGGTGTAGAGCAGCCCGCCGACGGTCTCGTCGGCATAGAGCGAATGCCCGTGCAGCAGCCGCCAGGCGCCCTCGCGGTAGATGTGCACATCCAGTCCGCCCGCGAGGATGCCGGCCTTCTCCAGCCGCGGGTCGACGCTGGTGAACACCAAGGTCAACGCCGCCACCGCGCTGATGGCGAGCACGAAAAGGGTTGCACCGGACCGTGAAAGCACCAAAGACCTTGAATCCGACACGACGGACAATCCTAACGGTCCGTCGGTTTCACGCCCGGCGGCTCACTTGACCACCATCTGCGCGACGATCGCGCTGCCCATCCAGCGGCGCAGATACCGTCGTAGCTCGTCATCGGTCCGCGGCGGGTTACCCGGCGAGATGAAGAACGACTGCATCGTCCGCAGCAGGAATTCGACCAGCTCGGGCAGGGATTCGTCGTCGTACCCGCAGGCCCGCCAGTCCACGTCGAACCGCTCGATCATGGTCAGGCCGAACGCCTGCGCCTCCGCCGAGGTGATCCCGGACGGGTCCGCGTTCGAGTACGTCGCGGTGAGCAGAATCCCGAGATGCGGTGTGCGCCGCACCTCGGTGAGGGTGAAGACGATGCCCTCGGTCATGGCCTCGACCGGATCGACGAGCCCGCGCACCCGCGCCTCCAGCCGATCCAGAAAGCCGTCCACCGAGGCGATGGCCGAGGCCCGCATGAGCGCGTCGGCGCTGGGGAAATACCGGTAGACGGTCTGCCGGATCACCCCGAGCGACTCCGCCACATCGGCGATGCTGATCTCCGCGCCGGTGCGCCCGATCAATTCGACTGCGGCACTGACGATTCGACGCGTCGCCTCGTCATCATTCTCCGGCGGACTGCCGCCCCACCCGCGCCTTCGTGCCACGGGGCGACGGTAACACGCGGTGTCGCACCGACCGGTACGGCAGGCCCACTGAGCAGGCTTTTCAAATCATACACTTGAACGCGACTCTGTATGTTTGTATGTTCACAGCGGCCTCATCGTCGCGGCCCATGACAGGAGCGCGCGACCCGGGCCGCCGGACCCATTCACCTCCGAACAGACGAGGTATCTCCGAAATGACGGATTTGATCGTGCGGAAGCTGACTTTCGCGTTCGAACAGCACGACGTGCCATTCCTCTGGAATCCCGAGAACCCGGCCTTCTCGGCCATGGCCAATGCGGTCTCGTTCCTGGCCATCGGCTTCGAGAAGATGATCGTGAAGATGATCATGCAGGCCAAGCCGCTGATCACCGATCCGGAAGTCGCCGAGGAGGCCGACGCCTTCATGCGGCAGGAGGGCCAGCACTCGACCGCGCACCGGCAGCACGTGCGCGGCCTGATCCGCAACTACCCGGGCCTGCAGGAGACCCTCGACGAGGTGGTCGGCGAATTCGACAAGCTCACCGCGGAAACCCCGCTGAAGTACCGGCTGGCCTACACCGCCGACCTGGAGGCGACCTTCACCTCGGTGTTCAAGCTCATGCTCGACAACGAGGCGGTGCTGTTCCGGCCCGGCGACGATCGGGTGGCGTCCCTGTTCATCTGGCATTTCGTCGAGGAGGTCGAGCACCGCAGTTCGGCGCTCATCATCTTCGATTCGATCGTGGGCAGCGATCTCTACCGGATGCGCGTGGCTCCGTCGATCTTCCGGCACGTCCTACGCATGATTCGCATCGCCAATATCGGCTTCAATAAGCATGTGCCACTGGAGGAACGGAAGATCGACGCCCTGTCGATGTCCGCGACCTACCGCGCCCAGCATCGGCTGGGCAAGCTGCTGCCGCGCTTCGCGCTGCCCGATCAGGGACCGATGCCGCGGGCCTTCGACGATCTGCCGCTGGGCGAACAGCTGCTCGCGCTGCGCGGTGTCATTCGCAGCCAGTTGCCGAAACACAAACCCGCACACGAGAAGACGCCCGCGCTGGCGGATGTGTGGTTCCAGCGTTATCAGGACGGATACGACGTCACGCGCTGGTATACCGCCGAGGCGACGGGCGCGGAGGCGAACTGATGACTCCGACACTGCGCGCCCTGGCGACTCCGGCACTGCGCGCCGCGAGCGACCACTGCGCACCCACGTTCGATCAATTGGCCAAGTCGCTCGGGTTCTCCTGTGACAGCGCCGGCGGCATCGTCGAGGTGAGAAATCCGCTGGCACTGGAGAACTGGACGCTCCCGGTGCTGGAAACCACCATCATCCTCGGCTCGGTGCTCGCCCTGATCCTGGCCGTCGTCCGCCTGCGCCGCCAGGGCGACCCCACCAACCTGGTGCTCTGGTTCGGCGCGACCGCCTACCTGTTCGTCATCGAGCCGCCGCTGTATTTCCCTGCCGCCTTCGGCATTTCGGGCCACGTGGACACCATGTTCGCCCACAACGTGTTCACGGTGGACTTCCTGTGGGGCCGCCTGCCGCTCTACATCATCGCCATCTACCCGTTCATGGCCACGATCGCCTACGAGATCGTCCGCATGCTGGGCGTTTTCGCCCGCTACGGCGCGATCGTCGGCGCAACGTGCGTCGGCTTCGTCCACCACGCCTTCTACGAGATCTTCGACCACATCGGCCCGCAGCTGCGCTGGTGGGAGTGGACCACCGACAACCCCCTCAACCAGCCCATGTTCGATTCGGTGCCACTCCCCAGCGTGGTCGTCTTCGCCGCCCTGTGGCCGATGTCGCTGGCGTACTGCGTCTACCGCTTCGTCGGCCGCCGCGCCGACCAAGGCATCCGAATGCCCGCCCTCGAATTGGTCTGGCGCACCGTGGCAATCGGCCTCCTCGCCTCCCTGGGCACCTTCATCCTCCCCCTCCCCGCCACCGTCCTCGGCGCGGGCAGCACCACGGTCCGCGGCACCATCTACGCCCTCGAACTGGTCGCGGTCACCGTCGTCGCCATCCCCATCCTCTACCGCCGCTGGTCCGACCTACGCCGCGAAGGCGCCCCCTACCTAAACAACTTCGTCCGCGCCTACAGCATCCTCTACCTCCTGGTCTTCGCAATCCTCTGGGCCACAGCCCTCCCCGACTTCCTCAACGCCACCAACGGCCACACCGCCAACGGCGACCCCATCGGCAACCTCTGGTACACCCTCGCCTGCTTCCTCATCGCCGCCCTCTGCTCCGCCGCCGTCCTGACCCTGCCGCGCAGCGATGGGCAAGGGCACTTGCGACACAACGGGATTGGATCTACGGTCTCCGTACGTAGATCGTAGACAGTCTCGGCTGCTCGCAAAGGAAAATCTCATAATGATCGGTACGAACGTTCTCCGCATCGGGGTCACGGCGGTCGCAATCGCGATCGGCGCGCTGGCCGCCACCCCGTCGGCCGGAGCGGATCCGCACAGCCCGAATTGCCGACCGGCGTGCGGTCATGACGACAATCACGGAGGGAGTCATCACCGGGATCGCGGGCACAGCAACGACGGATCGCATTCGCCCGGTTCCGGAATCCATCGTTGAGCATTGCGCTGTGCCTGTTCGTCTACGGGTTCACCGTCGCGGTTTTCGCGCCGTCGCTGCTGCGGCGGCTCGGGCGGTCGGGGCTCGAGCCGCGGGCCGGGTTGACCGCATGGCTGGTCTCGATCGGACTGGTCGGGGTCGCGTGGACGGCAGCGCTCGCCGTGCTGGCGGTGGATCTGCTGGTCGATCTGATCCACTCCAGGCGGCTGAGCATCGTCGATTCGTGCGTCACCGAATTGCACGACGCAGCCACGGGCCGTTACGGATTCGCGACCGAGGCCGGGCTGCTGACGCTGGCCGGGCTGTCCGCGGCGGCGCTCGCGGTGACGCTGGTAAAGCTCGCGCGGATCCTGTTGCGCACCCGCGCCACCAGCCGGGAGCACGCTCGGATGACGCGAATTGCCGGGCGGCACAATGCGGAACTGGACGCGGTCGTCGTCGATGTCGATCACTTGGCGGCCTACTGCGTGGCGGGCGATCCGCCGACCGTCGTCGTGACCAGCGGAGTCATCGCCGCACTGGGGCCCGATCAGCTCGCGGCCGTATTGGCGCACGAGCGTGCGCATGTGGACGGTCGCCATCATCTGATCCTGATGCTCACGCGTGGGCTGGCCACGGTCGTGCCGTGGCTGCGGCTGTTCACCGTCGGTGCGGCGGAAGTCGCACGGCTGCTGGAGTTGTGCGCGGACGACGTCGCGGCTCGCACGCACGGTCCCGGAGCGGTTCGGCAGGCGCTGATCACGTTGTCGAAGAGTGCGGTCGAACCGGTCGGCGCGCTCGGCGTCGGGGACGCCGCCGTGACGGGTCGGCTCGAGCGACTGGCGAGCTGGAGGCACCCCACGCCCGCTACCCCGAAAGGCGTGCGCGCGGGCATGATTGCCGTGATCCTGGTTCCGCTCGTTCCGACGCTCGCGACCGTCATCGGCATCGCGGTGTGCGTGCCCGTGCTTCCGTGACCGGTCAGGTCCTGCGCCGGCGGCGCAATGCCGCACGCAGGCAATCGGATTGCTCTGCGCTGATGCCGTCGACGAAATGCGTCAGGACCAGGTCGATCCGGCCGCCGCTGCCGAGCGCGGTGCGCATCAGCTGCGCCCGGTACTGCTCCCCGGTCAGGACCGGGTGGTACCGGTACGCCTTGCCGTCGCGTTCACGTTCGAGCCAGCCTTTGTGGTGCAGGTTGTCCATTGTCGACATCACGGTGGTGTAGGCGATGCTGCGCTCACCCGACAGCTCCCGGTAGACGTCGCGGACCGTGATGGGCGTCGAGTTAGACCAGATGTGTTCCATGACAACCGATTCGAGCTCACCGAATCTCCGTGACAGCATGCGTGCTCCTCGATTCGCGCCACGGCCGCATGCACACCGGCGTGACCCTCAGGGCCGCAACACAATACGTTCTACGTACGTAAGTAGTATTTCAGATCGCACGGAATTCCTCGTGTCATCGCTGTAACCGGCTCGGAAACATCCGCGGCGGTGTCCGGGAGGCAGGGCCTCCCGGACTGCCCGTCATTCGCGCGGTTTGACCGGCCACCATCGTTCACCGATGGGCCCGGGTGGCGCGGGGGTGACCGGTCCCCGGTAACCGGCCGATACGAGCGTTCGCGCTCTATGGCGGCCCGCCGGCACCGGAACATTTCGGTCCAGCTTGTGGAGTGCGAACGCCCCGGCCAGACCGATCAGGATCAGGCCCGCCCAGACCGCCCAATCCATTCCGCTGCGCCGGGCGATCCCGACCACCGCGCCGGTAGCGAGGTTTCCGGCCAGGATGCCCACGCCGACCACGGTGTTGTAGAAGCCGTAGTGGGTCGCCACCAGCCTGTCGCCGGACAGCGAGACCACCGTGTCCATTTCGAACGGGAAGACCGCGGCGGTGCCGATTGCGAGCAGGGCCGCCGAGCCGAACAAGGCGGCGATCGCTACGGTGACGCCGAGGGTGTCCGGTCTCGGCACCAGGGCCAGCGGCAGGAACGACACCGCCAGCAGGCACATGCCGACGACCAGGCTGCGGCCGGTTCCCCAGCGGGCCCGGAACCAGGCGGTGATCTTCAATTGGCCTGCCACGGCGACGATTCCGGAAATGACGAACACACCCGAGGTCAGCGCCTGAGACCGGGCCGGATCGATGAATTCGGCCTGCAGCGGCAGTGCCAGATACACCTGGAACGACAGCACATACGATCCGATCATCGCCGCCGCGAAGGCCAGGAATCGCCGGTTCCCGACCACGGTGCGCCAATCCTGCAGCACCGAAGACTGTTCCGTCCGGTCGGCCGCTCGGCGGGCCGGAAGGGCGAACAACTGTGCCACGGTCAGCGCGGCGAATACCGCCGCCGCGGAGCCCGCCGTGACGCGGAAATCCACTGCCATCAAGGCCAGTCCGACCAGCGGACCGGCCAGGATGCCCGCTTGATAGAACATGTTGAATACCGCGAACGCCTCTACTCGCCGCTCCCCCGCGTCGGCCGCGAGGTAGGCCCGAACTGCCGGATTGAACAACGCTCCGGCGAATCCCGTTGCCGCGGAGGCGATCAGCAGTCCGGGCAGGGAGGTCGCGAAGATCAGCAGGGCGAAACCGCCGGTGCGCAGGAGACATCCGGCGACGATCAGCGGCTTGTACCCGAGCCGGTCGGCCAGGGTGCCGCCGATGAGGAACATCCCTTGCTGGGAGAAGTTCCGCACGCCGAGCACCAGCCCGACCGCCCAGGCGGCCAAACCCAGTGGGCCCGAGAGGTATCCGGCCAGGTACGGCATCAACATGTAGAACCCGAGGTTGATGCCGAACTGATTGATCATCAACAGCCGCGCCGGTAGGTCGAAGGCGCGGAACCCGCTCAGCGCCGTCACAATCGCGCCGCCGCGAACTCGGTCGTCGACCTCGGGTCGGGCACCCGCGCGCAGCGTGTCCAGGAGGTCACCACCCGCTCGCCGGGGTGGGCGATGGTGGCGGGGCCGAGTGGGGGCGCGGCGTCCAGCAGCCCGTGCTCGGCGCAGTAGGCGTCGTTGTAGACCGTGTCGAAATACCGTTGCGGGCCATCGGGAAACACCGTCGCGACACGTGTCCCCGCCGGAGCCATCCCCGCGGCCCAGCCCGCGACCAGCGCGACCGCGCCGACGCTCCAGCCACCGGTGGCATAGCGGGTGGCGGCCAGGGTCCGGCAGGCCCACACCGCCTCGGCGGGAGCGATCCAGTGCACCTCGTCGAACGCGGCGTAGTCAACATTGCGGGGATAGATGCTCGACCCCAATCCGCGCATCAATCGCGGCCCTGTCGGCTGCCCGAAGATGGTGGACGAGATCGTGTCCACGCCAATCAGTTTCAGACCGGGATTGAACCGCCTGAGCACGCGCGCCACCCCGGCCGAATGACCGCCGGTACCGACCGCGCACACCAGCACATCCACGCCACCCAATTGCGCCATGAGTTCCACGGCCAGCGATTCGTATCCATCCACATTGTCGGGATTGCTGTACTGATCGGGGCACCAGGCCTCCGGCTCGCGCTCGAGCAGTTCGGCCACCCGGTCCCGGCGCGCCTGCTGCCAGCCGCCGGTCGGATGCGGCTCGCGCACCGAGTCCACCTCGGCCCCGAAGGCCGTGAGCATGCGGGCCACAATGGGTTCCAACCCCGGATCGGTCACCACCGTCACCGGATGGCCGAACGCCATTCCCGCCAGCGCGAGGCCCAAACCCAGTGTCCCGCTGGATGACTCGACAATCCTCGCGCCGGGTTCGAGATCACCGCGCTCCCGCGCGCGACGCACCATGTGCAGCGCGGGCCGGTCCTTCATACCGCCCGGATTGGAGCCCTCCAGCTTGGCCCAGAAACCGCGCCCCGCCGGAGCCAGCGGCGCGCCGATCCACAACACGGGCGTATTTCCCACCAGAGCCTGCGGCTGCCGAACGGGGCCCGGAGCCGCCATCCGGCTCGCCGGGCTATCCGGATGCCATTCGAGCACAACGTCATTCATGACTATCGCTTCCTGTATCGATACCGCCATGACGGGCGGTCGTGACGTGAGCAGGGCAGCGAACACCGGCCGACCGAGGGACCACCGTCGGCCTGTCGCTGACCTGTCAGCGCCGTGCGATACAGATGCGGGTGAGAATCTCCCGGCCGCCGGCGACGGCCGGGCCGGGCGGCCCGCGCACCCGGTCGGCGAGCACCGCCGCGTCCGCCGTCACCGCCCATCCGAGCGGCTCCGGGGCCGCTTGCGGCGCGCCGAGGATATCGGCGGTACGCGGGGTGGCAGGTCCGGCGATACTGTGCGGGATCTCCGATTCCCCGCAGTGGTCGACATTCCCCGAGTCCGGATGGTTGAAATCAGCGGCTGCCGTGTGTAATTCGAGCACGATGGCGGTGCCGAGCCCGGGGTGCTCGGAGTGATTCGCCATCGGTGCGGCACAGCCGACGATCGACAGCAGGACCGCGACGACCAGCACCAGCATGGCGAGAACCCGCGACCCCGTCGCAGTGCTCGTCATGTCACGTTCCCCCAATCTGCGGGCGCCGGGCTATCCTCCGGACAATCTACTATCACAGTACGTAGATTGTGAGATAGCTGGGTCACATCGGCGATCCGCACCCCTCGGCGACTACCCGAACTGCGAGCCAACAAGATTCACCCAACGGAACCCTTGCGCGGACAGGAATCTCAGACCTACTATCTACGTACGTACTTAGTACGTAAGAACTTGTACTGATCGACCACCTCGGTACAAGGTGCCGTGCACGGCACGCAATACGGACGACAGGGGTGCGCGGTCCCCTCACCTGCACACCCCTGTCGTTCGGAGCGGATGGCACTGCGATCAGCGCGGCCGGGACTCTCCGGTTCGATTTCGATTGCGCCAGGCGCGTTCCCACAGGCGGGTCATTGCCGGGTAGACGAGGATGTAGCGGAAGGGTTTGATGCCCGCCATGTAGACGCGGCCGAGAATGCCGTTGGGCTTGACCAGGACTGCCATTCGGAGTTCGTAGTCGCCGTTGGGGGTTGGGACCCAGCCGAGGTGGCAGATGCCGTGGACGGTTTTGTTGGCCAGTTCCAGGGCGCATTCGTCGTCGAGTTCGTAGACGACGGTGAAAGGGGTGCCGGGCGGCGGGGTTCCGGCCGGGAGGTCGCGGAGGTCTCGAGGCAGGCGGTCGCGGAGTGACTCGACTCGGGCGCCGAGGCTCTGGCCCGGTTCGTCCCAGCCGAGGAGGGCGCCGAGTTTCCAGCGCGCCGCGAACAAGAGCTGGATCACCAGCGGTTCATCCGATGGCCCGCCCGACCCGCGCAGGGCCTCGAGCACGACAGGGAAATCGGCGGGTCCGGCGCCGGGGGTGTGGAAGGACCACACGTCCTCGACGGTGAAGTCGGGGGCGATTTCGTGGATCCGCCACGGGCGGCCGGTGTGTTCGGCGATGGGGAGTTTCATCGAAGTGTCCTTACCCTTTCCGCTAAACCCGATCGCCCACCGGATGAGGTTGGCGCCCAACGGCTTCCTGGCCGACGCGGCGGGCGCCGACCAGAAGCAAGGTGGCCGCTACGAGGAGCAGCAGCAAGGGTGAGGGCCCGGAGAGGGCCGCGGTGATCAGGGTCCACCCCACGGCACACCACGCGATGAAAGCGGGCGGCGTGATGCCGCGGCGGGCCATCCACACCACCGTCAGGCCGATCACTATGAGCGGCGGGCCGAAACTGAAAGCGGAGTACCAGAATCCGGCGGTGGTGTGGTTCATGGTGACGAGGTCACCGTCCCACAGCTTCCAGCGGAACCAATCCCCGGCGTAATGCGGGAGGGTCTGCACCAGCGACCCCGTCGTATGTCCGACCCCGCACAGGGTGATGAGCCAGCCAGCCCACTTGATCATGTCGAGCACCCCTTCGATCATCGATCGCATCGCCACCCGACCGTTATACGGTGACGTATAACAACCAGATTAGGCACTCTTATACGGTGCCGTATAGACCGGAAGGCTATGAGGGCTGCCACATCTCGCTCAACGGGCGGTGAGGGTGTCGAGCGTGGCGCGGGCCCGGGGCGCGTGCAGGGGCGAGAAGTACGGGTTGATGTCGAGGGCTGCTCGGAGGGCGGTGGTGGCCTCGTCGGTGCGGCCCAGCGCGGCCAGGATCATGCCCCGGTGATAGGACAGCGACGCATTGCGCCAGCCGAGGGTGGCGGCGCGGTCGGCGAGGACGATCGCTTCGCCGTCCCGGCCCGCCTTGTGCAGTGCCCACGCCAGCACGTCGGTGGTGATGACGTTCTGGCGGCGAGCGTATTCCAGCTGGGCCAGCCGCACGGCCTCGACCGGGTCGCCGTGGTCGGCGGCGAGCAGGGCCGCGTCCAGGTCGACGGTGGCGCCCTGGGCCTCCAGCGCCCGGAAGCGATCGGCGACCGCCGCGTACTGGGCCCGGGCCTGCTCGGGACGGCCCGCCGACTCCAGCAGTTCGCCGTACTCGATGAGGTATTCGGGCAGCGGCGAGCGGGCCGTGAGCGCGGCGTACTGGGCGATGGCCCGGTCGAGGTCACCACGTGCGGCGTAGATCTTCGCCTGGCCCTGCATCAGCGCGGCATTGTCGGGGTTGGCGAGCAAGCCTGTGCGGTAATGGGTTTCGGCTTCGTCCAGCTGGCCGGCATTGAAGGCCAGTTCGCCGAGATGGTATCGGCAGAACGCGATCTGATCGGCGGTGGTCGCCGCCGACAGGGCCATCTGCATGGCGTCGCGGGCTTCGGCTGTGCGGCCGTGCAATTCGAGGTCGTAGGCGGCGCGGGTGAAGGACGGGACGCCGGGTCGCAGATCCAGCATGCGCTGGACGGCGGCGGTGGCGGCGTCGGTGTCACCGAGCTGGGTCAGCGCGTCGACCAGCACGCCCTCGATCTCGGCGCTGTCCGGCCGCAGGACCAGCGCCTGTTCGGCGTAGCGGCGGGCATTGGCGAAATCGTGCCGGGCATTGGCGAGCACGCCGAGACCGGACAACGCCTCGGCATTGCCCTCGGGCTTCAGCTGCAACGACCGGTCCAGCGCTCGCTGCGCCTCACCGTAGTTCGTGGGATCGCCTGTGATGCGGGCCAATTCGACGTAGGACGCGCCCAGCCCGGCCCAGCCGGACGCATTGCCCGGCACCCGATCCAGCTGCTGCCGCTTCTGTTCGATCTGTGCGGCAAGGGGTTCGGTGGCGGCGGAGGGCTCGGCGCGGCCGTGGAGGAGCGAGTTCACGCCCAGCACGGCGGCGGTGAGGGCGATCAGCAGGAGGACGACGAGGACGGGATCGAAGCGTTTGCGAACTGGTGTGACAGACATGCCCGGACCTTGGTGGGAATCGGAGTAAGAGGTTGTCCGGGTGGGCGGAATTCCTTGCCGCCCACCCGGATCGGGAACTCAGGCGCGGCGGCGGCGCAGCCACAGCCAGCCGCCGACAGCGGCCAGTGCGGTCACGCCGGCACTACCGGCGGCGACGGGTAGCACCGGCGTCCCGCCGTCGCTGGACTTCGCCGCGGCCGCCGGTGCGATATCGCCGACCGCCGACGACTTCGCCCCGCCCGCCTGCTTCGAGGGCAGCGCGACATACGGGAAGGTGTCGAGGAACTTCACGTCGTTGGCGTCGACCTTGTCCCCGGTGGCGAGTGCGTCGACCAGCTTGCCGGAGGCCGCCGCGCCCTCCATCGCCTGCACGGCGATGTCCACCACGTCGTCGGTCAACCGGCGGCCGTTGGGGAAGCCCTGCAGGTCACCGGCGAGGACACCGAGACGCTGCGGCTTGGCGGTCACCGGCACGGACATGTTGAGCCGCAACATCTCCGACGGCTGGAAGCCCTGCGCCTGCACGTCGGCATTGAGGACCTGGGAGTTCAGGTCCGCCTGGATCGGCGGATGGCTGCCGTCCAGGGTCGGCGCGTTCTTGGCGATGCCGGTCAGGAAGATCTCGACCAGATCGTTGCGCGGCCCGGCGGGTGCGGGCACCTTGTAGAGGGCCTGAATCAGTTTGGCCAGTTCGGGATCGGTGACCGACTTGACCACCTCCGGAATCGTGGCGTCCTTGCTGGGCGAGAGCCCGTTGAAGGCGTCCTTCAGATTCACCGGCAGCACGACCTCGTTGACGAGCGGATTGCCCAGCCGCGACACCTGCACCGCCTCGCCGACCGGGTGCGCGGCGCCCGGCGACAGCTGCAGCGAACGGCGCTCGGTATCACTCCAGACACCGATGACCGGGTTGCGCTTGGCATCCCCGTTCAACGCCAGATCCTTCATGGGCACCTGCAGCACAACGGTATTCACGTTGTACCCGGCGAGCGTGTCGGTGCCGACCTCGGACAGATTGCCGCCGTAGAGCAGGTCGAAGACGCGCAGATCCAGGAAGAAGGGATCCTCCGCCGCCCCGACGTACACCGATCCGCCGCCCGGCAGGCTCTTGGTGGCCTGCTTGACCAGCGGCGCGTAATCGGGAATCGACGCCGGCCCGGTGTAGGAGGGTGCGGCCGGGCCGGTGACGATCGGCTTCCAGTCGTTGGCCCCGTGGCTGACCGAGAGCGTGTAATTCTGCCTGAACAGCAGGTTTTCATCGTCGAGACTGGTCACCGGGCCGTTGTTGTACAGGAACGTGGACCCGCCCCGGCGATCGTCGTTGTCGAACGTGATCCGGTAGCTGACATCCGGCTTCCCGTTTCCATTGCTGTCGATATTGATGTCGTAGTTGGCCTCCGTGGCCCACGGATAGAAGTTCGGGCCGCCATTGGGTTCCTGGAGTCCGAACCAGTTGGCAATGATCGTGACCGTATCCGGCGAGTCCGGACTCACGAACGCGTACACGTCCGTGTTGTCCACCGCCGGATCACCCGCGATCAGGGGCGCCTCCCGGTGACTGGAGGCCGAGGCGACCGGTAACCCCAGTCCGCCCAGGGTGCTGCTGAGAACAATCATTCCGGCAGCCGCGAATGCGGCCCCGGCACGGCGACGCACACCGCGCTGCGCAGATCGATACATGTGGCTTTTCTTTCGTTGGCTCCGAGCGCCTTTCGCGCCGGTACCGCCCATGCTGTGCTCCCGACCGGCTGGTCACATCGGTCGATCGACCTATCCCGGTCGGCCGGATTCGTTGAGCCCGAAGGTCATCCGGCTTACCGCTCACCGGCCATCGAGAAGATAGGTCGATCGACCGATGCCGGGGTACCCGCGGAACGCGCATGGTGGCCCCGTGATGCGAACGCTCTACCGAGCCCTGGCGGCGCTGGGCTGCGCGGTTGTGGTCCTGCTGTTCAACCCGATCGCCGCGCCCGCGCATCCGATGCCGGGCACCAATATCCGGCTCGATGTGCGCGAGACGACGATCGACGCCGAATTGTCCATCCCCACCGGCAATCTCGCGGAGGCCAGCGGCATCGACGTCGACCTGCGTACGCAGCTGTCGGAGTCAGACCGCATCGGCCTCGCGAACTATCTGCGCGGCCACCTGCGCCCCACCACGCCGGACGGCGTGCGATGGACGGTCTTGATAAGCGACATGCGCCTGGACCTAACCGGCCAATCAGCGACCGGTTCCTACAAGGAACTGCTCGTCCACGCCGTCCTGACCCCACCGCCGGGCGCCGACATGCGCCGCTTCGTCCTGTCCTACGACGCCGTCATCCACAAGGTGCCCACCCACATCGCCATCGTCTCGGTCCGCCAGGACTGGCAAGCCGGCCAAGTCGACGCCACCCGCGACGCCCGCCAAATCGGCATCCTCCGCATGAACCCCGACTCCATGACCGTCCCACCCCTCTCGATAGACCTGACCGACACCGGCGTGTGGCGAGCATTCACCGGCATGGTTGCGCTAGGCGTCCACCACATCCTCGAAGGCACCGACCACCTCCTCTTCCTCCTCACCCTCCTGCTCCCCGCCGTCCTGCTCGCCAAATCCGGCCGCTGGCACCCCGACCCCCGCCCCCGCCGCGCCGCCCGCCACATCCTCACCGTCACCCTCGCCTTCACCGCCGGCCACTCCACCGCCCTCATAGTCAGCGCCCTGACCCGCCTATCCCTCCCCGCCCGCCCCATCGAAACCCTCATCACCGCAACAATTCTCATCGGCGCCCTGCACGCCATCCGACCGTTGTTCCCCGGCCGAGAAGCTCTCATCGCCGCAACCTTCGGCCTCATCCACGGCCTGGCCTTCTCCCTCACCCTGGCCGAACTACAGCTCTCCACCAGCCAACTGGCCATCAGCGTCCTCGGCTTCAACCTCGGCATCGAAGCGGTCCAGCTGCTCCTGGTCGCCCTCGCGCTACCCCCGCTCCTGGTCCTGGCCACCACCCGAGCCCAGCCGATCCTCCGCATCGGCGGCTCACTACTCGTGATCACCGCCGCCCTCGCCTGGGCCCTGGACCGCCTCGGCTACCCGAACCCCCTCGCCCGCGCCGCGGACCAAGCCGGCTCGATGATCATGCCCCTCACCGCAACCGCGGCCACCGTCGCCATGCTGGCGCTGGCCGCACGATTCCGCAATCGGCGATCCCGTGTCAGCGGGGAAATCTCAGGTGAGGTCGGCGAGTTTGGTGGGGTTGAGGATGAGGCGAATCGTGTGGATTCGGTTGGCCGTGATGTCGAGGGACAGGACCATGTACGGGTCGCCGTGGGAGGTGATCAGAGCGCCTGGGCCGGCGTTGATCAGGGTTGGGCGGACGCCGAGTTCGGGGGGCCAGGCCCAGGTGACCGAGCAGAGGTAGGTCGCGACGGGGAGCATTCCGTGGATCGGCTCGCGGGGTGTTTCCGAGGTGCCGTCGGCGTCGGCCCAGAAGGTCACGTCGGGTGACAGGAGTTGGGTGAGGAGTGTGAAGTCGCCGCCTAGGGCCGCGGCGATGAAACGTTCGGTCAGCTCCCGATGTTCGTGCAGCGACGGCCGGTGGCGGGGACGCCGCGCTTGGACGAATCGGCGGGCGCGATAACCCAATTGGCGGGTGGCGCGCTCGGTGCGGCCGATCATGTCGGCGATCTCCGCATGCTCGAAACCGAAGGCCTCGTGGAGTACGAAGACGGCTCGTTCCACGGGGTCCAGGGATTCCAGCACCACCAGCAGGGCCATCGAAACCGATTCCGCCAGTTCGGTATCCGTCTCGGGTCCGGTGAGCACGGGATCCGGCAGCCAGGGGCCGATATAGGTTTCGCGGCGCGCCTTGGCTTTTCGCAGTTGATCGATGGCCAGCCTGGTCACCAATCGGAACAGGTAGGCGCGCGGCTGCTGCACCTCGGCTCGATCCACGCGATTCCAGCGCAGCCACGCCTCCTGCAGGACGTCCTCGGCGTCGGCGCGGCTGCCGAGCATGCGGTACGCAGCGCCGAAGAGCTCGTCGCGCATGCCCGTGAATTCGGTGTCCATATCCATTCGACGTCCCGAGGTCGCCATCCGTCACACGAACACCGGAGTGAATCACTATGTGACGCGACGGCTCCGGCATCCGTCTCACCTTCATACAACCGAACGAAGGGACGATTCCATGACCACCTCCGACCAACTCACCACCACCGAGGCCAGCCGCGCGACCGTCCTCGAACTGTTCCGGCGATTCGCCGCCCGCGATCTGCCGGGCGCGTTCGGGCTGTTGAGCGAGGACTTCATCTCGCACAATCCGCGAGTGCCCCATGATCCGGCGACCGGCACCGCGCGGCAGGCGTTCATCGACTTCTTCGAAACCCCCGCGGGCCGAGCACTCGCCGCCGCCGATCAGGATGTGCGCCGCGTGATCGCCGACGGCGATCTGGTCGCGGTGCACACCCGGCTGACCTCGGCCCGGCTACCCGAAACGGCCGTGGTCGACATCCTGCGCGTCCGCGACGGCCTGATTACCGAACACTGGGACGTCGTCCAACCGATCCCCTCCCCCATCCCGCACCCACACGGAATGCTCTGACGCGAGCGAACCTGACGGCCGCGAATGTGATCACGCCGGAAGCGGCGGGCACTCGGGAATCGGAGCGCCGGGAATCGCCTCGACGGCCGCCATATCCGTGGCGTCGGTGCCGGATTTGGCGGGGCACAGGCGCACGACCAACGGGAGCGCACCGGTTCGATTACCGCTGTTGTCGAAGGTGATCGGACCCTCCGCCCCCGGGACGGGTTCCTTCTTGAACCCGGAGATGACGGAGTTCAGTTCACTGCGCCGCACGGTCGAATGCGTCGGGATGAGGCGCAGGGCGGTGTCCACGGTCGTCACCGCGTCATAGGCGTTGATGGCCCAGCCGTCCCCGATATGAGCGGGCAAGAAACCCGCGGCCAGGAAAGCCTGGTTGAACTCCGGCCAATTCGGATTGTCCGCGCGCGGTCCGTCGGTGCCGGCGACCAGTGTGAACAGCAACCGGATCCGGCCGTCCTGGAAACTGTGCGCAGTCACCGCCTTCTTCCGGATGTCCTCGAGTCCGGGATCGAACTCCTGTGTCCGCAAACGGTTTCCGTCAGAGGTGCTCAACACGGTGATGGAGGTGGCCGGGCACTGCCCGCGCGACACCAGTTCATCGAGACCGTAGATCAGGCGGCCCAGATCGCGACCGCGAGCCACGTAGACCACGGTGATGGGCTGCTGTGTCGCGCAGATGCTTCTGGCCGTCTGCGTGACGGTGGCAGGCTCCGTATCGTCGAACTTCATCTCCGACACGTCACCGTAGCGGCGGTGCAGCAGTGGCAGGGTGGTGCAGGTGTAGGGGTCCGTGCGCCCGGTCGGCACCGCGATGACGTCGGGTTTCCCGGGCGACACCGCGCCGATCGCGCTGACCTGCACCGCGACTCGGAAGCCGATGCGATACAGGTAGTCCCGGCCGATGCCGTGGGCGAAACTGGCCTCGGAGTCGCATTGCTCGAAACTCGGGTCGTCGGCCTTCGAGCCGTCCTGGTCGAAGCCCTCGGCCGTCACCACATCCGAGATGACCGGAATCTTCTTCTCCGCCAGCAGATTCGCGATCTTCGCGGTGGTCGGATCGCTGAGCCCGATGCCCGCGACCGCGACCACCTCCGGCCGTTCGGCCATGGCCTTCGCCACCGCGAGCGCACCGTCGGGGTCGTCATAGTCACCGAGCTGCCCGATCAACAGTTTCATCGGATGGATGCAGCCGGTGCCGTTCGCGCGGTGCTGACCGGCGGCCATGCCCTCGAGCTCGTGCAGTGCCCGGCTGCCCGCGTTCGCGGCGGTCATGGCCATGAGCACGCCGACGGTCACCCCGGTGCCGTGGCACTGCTCGGACGCCGCCCGGTTCTGCGCGTCGATCTCACCCATCACCTGCTCGAAGGCGGGCAGTCCGAAAGCGTATGGGCCGGAGGACAATCCGATGCAACGTCCACTCGAATCCCAGGCATCCGTGCTGGGCCAGCCGTCGTTGCAGGTGGCCAGGCGGTACAACTGCTCATGCGCGGCATAGGCGGTCCCGGCTCCCAGTAGCAACACCACCACGAGGGCGAACCGCCACCACTCCCGCCGGCGGCGGGGAAACGGTCTGCGCGGCTTCGGGAAGATCCAAGCCCAGTATCGGGACTCCATGGTCGAGTGCCTTTCTAGCTGCGGGTCACTGGAATCTCCAGGCGCGCCTACGGGATTCACCCGCACGCTGCACGAAGGGACCGCGATCACCGGCGTAGCGCGCCAGCTCGGAATAACTGTCGGCCACACGCGAATAGAGTTGCCCGATCTCGTCATTCGGGACGAGCGGAAGATCGGAGTCGAGTTCGGGAAGCACGGCGAGCAATACGCCGAGGTGCTCATGCAGAGTGTGCGCGCGATCGGGACCTTCGATGAGCGCGCGATCGGGGCGCCGGGGGTCGGCTACGGAGATGACCTCGTCGAACCGGGCCAGCCAGTCGCGCGCGGGCAACCGCGGCAGTTCGTCGGCCAGCGGAGTCGTGACCGCCGAAATACCGTGCAGCAGACGGGTATACAGCAACCTGCCCGCGTCGTCGCGATCGACCGCGTTGACGAGCAGCCGGAAGACCCGATCCCACCCGGTGGCCGGATCGGTGCGCGCGGCGAGCGCCCGCAGGCCGAGCAGCCGCAGCAGCGGGGGCAACCGCTCCTCGGTGCCGTCACTGCGCCAGAGCGGGCCCGATTCGAACAGCGCCGTATCGTGTTCGGCTCCGGGCGGCAGGACCGGTCCCAGCGCCGCGACGGCCTCGCGCTTGTTCCGGGCCGCCGACACCGTGATCAGCGCCTCCACCACATTCTCGCCGACCAGCCGCCGCCTGCTCAGGCCGCGAGCGAAGACACGGAGCAGATAGCGCTCGACCGTGTACCGCGCCTCGGGTCCCGGGGCACGCAGCAGATCGGCGAGCATCAGGCCGGTTTCGCGCGATCGCGCCGAATCGGAAGCGGCCGCGAACTTCTCGAGCAGCAGCACCGTCGCGGCCGGATGCCCTTTGGTCAGCCGATGGACGGCGGCACTGATCCGTCCGCCCTCGATCGGATCCGCGGCCATCGCCAGCGTCGAGACCTCGAGATCGGTGAAGTCGGCCAGCCGCAGCCTGGCCCACAGCGGCACGGGCGGGGTGAGCGGCGAGGATCTCGGCGGATCGGTCACTATCGCCGGTTCCGGCAGATGCCAACCCACTTCCGTCGCGAGCACACCGGAACTGGTGGTGATCACGGTGAGCGGATCCGGCAACAGGCCCCGCACCGCCGCGAGCACGGTGCGCGCCCGCAGCAGCGAGCCGGTGAACGCGACCGCCGCTTCGGCGTCGCCGTCATCGAGCAGGACAACGGCATTGGAGGTGCGCGCATGCACCTTCGCCGCGCTGTGCCGGAGATCGGCGAGCAGAGCGCGGGTCAGCACGTCGTCCACACCCTGACGGGTGTCCGGATTCGAATTTCGGGATCTCAGGCTGAGATTCACCAGGGCCTCCGCGCCGGACCCGCGCAGATCTCGATCCTCATGGCCGAACCAATCCACCGCCGAACCCCAGGTGAACCGCGTGACGAAGCGCCCATGCCGCAGTCGATCGGCCACCAGCGCCGACAGCCGTTGCACGGCCACGGGCACAATCAGGTGAATCCCGGGGATTCCGGCATCGGCGGCCATCCCACCCATGCCCCTGATCAGATCGAGGATCAAGCCGATCAGATCGTCGCGATGCCCATACCCGTTCAGCTTCGCGTACAGATGCGGAACGCGACCGTCCTCCGCGATATCGGCGAAATTCTCCCGAAGTGCGATCAGGGCCACCACAACCCGCGGAAATGCGATCCGGTATCCGTCGACACCGAGACTCAGGCCGAGCATGATCGCCGCCAGAATCGGGCGCGACGGGTTGGCCTCGTTCTCGGGCAGTTCCAGCGGACGCACCAGCACTATTGGGGTGTGCTCATGCCATTTGCGCTGCAGCTCGTCCAGCAAGGCCGTGCGCCCCGACCCGCCGCAGCCTTCCAGCACCTGCACCGGTTTCGTAATCCCGATATCCTGCTTCGACGGAATCTCGATCAGATCGTCGATCAACCCCAGCAGTCCGACCCGGCCCTCGAACACGGGCATCGCCTCCCTCGAACTGAGCGAGACTGTAGCAAGTTGGAGCGGAATTCGCTGTTGGACAGGGTGATACAAAGATGATCGGCGGGAATTGTTGGACGAAGGCAGGGTTCAGTTCTTGGGGCCGCGGAGGCGGGCCCACACCACCTCGCGGTTGACGGCGGCGACGGCGGTGAGCGGAATGGATTCGGGGCAGACCTGGGAGCATTCGCCGTAGCTGGAGCAGGGGCCGAACTCCTGCTCCATCTGCCCGATCAGATCGCGGGCGCGGCGGCCGCGTTCCTGGCGGCCCCGGGTCACGGTGCCCAGGTGCAGCAGTTTCGCGCCCGCGTACAGGTGCGCGGCCCCGTTCGGGCAGGCGGCCACGCAGGCGCCGCAGCCGATGCAGGCCGCGAAATCCAGGGCGTACTCGGCATCGTCGTGCGGGAGGGGTTCGGTGTCGGCGTCGGCGGCGGTGCCCGCGTCGACGGCGATGTGGCCGCCGGCCTCGATCAGGCGGTCCAGGGCGGAGCGGTCGACGACGAGATCGCGGACCACCGGGTAGGCGGCCGAGCGCAGGGGTTCGAGGCGGATGCGCGCGCCGTCGGCGAACGAGCGCACGTGCTGACGGCAGGACGGCGTGTTGGCGACGGGGCCGTGGGGGCGGCCGTCGACGGTGATTCCGCAAGAGCCGCAGACGCCTTCGCGGCAGTCGGAGTCGAAGGCGACCGGGTCGCGGCCCTCGGCGACGAGGGTGTCGTTGAGCCGGTCGAGGAGTTCGAGCAGCGACATCTCGGGGGCGGCGTCGTCGACGACGTACTCCTCGTAGCCGCCGGGGGTGGCGGTGTCGGCCTGTCGCCAGATCTGCAGCCTCAGCCTCATACGTAGTTCCTCGTCTGGAGTGGGACGGCGGAGAACGTCAGCGGCTCGTCGTGGCGGACCTGCGGGCCGTCGGGGCGGTATTCCCAGGCGGATACGAAGGCCCAGTCGGCATCGTCGCGCTGGGCCTCGCCATCCGGGGTCTGGTGTTCGACGCGGAAGTGCGCGCCGCAGGATTCGTCGCGGTCGAGTGCGTCGATGCACATCAGTCGGGCCAGGCCGAGGAAATCGGCTACGCGCCCGGCCTTTTCGAGTTCCTGGTTGAATTGCTCGCCGGTGCCGGCGACACGGAGGTCGGTCCAGAACTCGGCGGTCAGCTTGTCGATCGCGCCGATGGTGTCCGCCAAGCCCTGAGCTGAGCGGGAGACGCCGCAACCGGCGTACAGCAGTTCGCCGAGCCTGCGGTGGAAGCGGTCGGGGCCTTGGCTGCCGCCGATCGACAGCAGGGATTCGACTCGATCGCTCACCTCGGTCAGCGTCGTGGTCACCGCGGGATCATCGGCTTTCAGCGGTGTGGTCCCCAGCAGACCGGCCAGGTAGTTGGGCACCGCGTAGGGCAGGGTGAACCAGCCGTCGACGCAGGCCGAGAGCAGGGAGTTCGCGCCCAGGCGGTTCGCGCCGTGGTATCCCCAGCTTGCCTCGCCCGCGACGAAAAGGCCTGGTATGGAGGTCATCTGGTCGAAGTCGGCCCACAGGCCGCCCATCGAGAAGTGTGCGCCGGGTGCGATCCGCATGGGGGTGACGTAGGGGTCCTCGCCGGTGGCGTCGCGGTACATCGAGAAGAGGTTGCCGTAGCGTTCGGCGATGGTGTCTCGTCCCAGGCGGGCCAGGGCGTCCCGGAAGTCCAGGTACACACTGTTTTTCAGCGGGCCGACGCCGTGGCCGGAGTCGATCTGGGTGCGGGCGGCCCGCGAGGAGACGTCGCGCGGGGACAGATTGCCGTACGACGGATACATGCGCTCGAGGTAGTAGTCGCGCTCGCTGTCGGGAATCGTGTTGGGGTCGCGGTCGTCTCCGGCGCGCTTGGGGACCCAGATGCGGCCGTCATTGCGCAGCGATTCACTCATCAGGATGGTCTTGGACTGCCATTCCGAATTCACCGGCAAGGCGGTCGGATGGAATTGGATGAACGCGGGTGAGGCGAACAGGGCGCCACGCATATGTGCCCGCCAGGTCGCGGTCGCGTTGGAATTGCGTGCCAGCGTGGACTTGTAGAAGACATTGCCGTAGCCGCCGGTCGCCAGCACCACCGCGTGCCCGGTGGTGGCGGTGACCTTGCCGGTGACCAGGTCGCGGGTGACGATGCCCTGCGCGCGGCCGTCGTCGACAATGAGGTCGAGCATCTCGCTGCGGGTGTGCAGGTTGACCGTGCCGGCGTGCACCTGCCGCAGCAGGGCCTGGCTGGCGGCGACCTGCAGCTGCTGCCCGGTCTGCCCACGCGTGTAATAGGTGCGCGAAACCTGCACGCCACCAAAGGATCTGGTTGCCAAGCTGCCGCCGTACTCGCGGGCGAAGGGTGCGCCGATGGCGTTCATATGGTCGATCACGCGCGTCGACTCCCGGGCCAGGCGGAAGCAATCCGCCTCGCGGGCACGGAAATCCCCGCCCTTCACGGTGTCCTTGACGAAGCGTTCGATGCTGTCGTTGTCGACCTTGCGGGCCCGCGCGGCATTGATACCGCCCTGGGCGGCGACGCTGTGCGCCCGGCGCGGGGCATCGTGGAAGGTGAAACTCTCTACGTGGTAACCGAGTTCGGCCAGCGCGGCCGCGCAGCCCGCACCGGCCAGTCCGGTGCCGACCACGATCACGGTGAACTTGCGGCGATTCAGCGGGCTGACGAGCCGGTAGTCCAGGCACCGCTGCTGCCATGCTTGCGCCGGATCCCCCTCGGGCACACCGCCGGAGATCGGCGCTCCGATCGTGCGCAGTCCAGCCAGTGGATCGATCGTCATGACACCACCCCTGTCCACACCGCGATCGGAATCGTCATATTGCCGACCATCACCGCCAGCGCCAGCACCCCGCCGATCGCCACGCACACCTGCCGCAGCCGCTGGCCGGTAATGCCCAGATCATTGACCGCGGTCCACAATCCGTGTATCAGATGCGCCCCGAGCACGGCCATCGCCAGCAGATAGAACGCTCCCACCGCGGGCCGCTCGAAGCTGGCGATCAGATTGTCGTAGGCGTAGCTGGTGGTCCGGGTCGCGTCCTCGAACTCGTCGCTCGCGAACGGCCGCGCCCCCACGGTCAGGTCGAGGATGTGAAAGATGATGAACAGCAACAACACCAGCCCGCTCACCAACATCGTGCGAGCAGTGAACGACCGCAGCCCGAGCCCCTTGCGCCGAAACCGCCCGCGCGCCCGGTGCGCCCGCCCGGTCAACAACACCGCGGAGCCGACATGGGCGATCAAGCAACTCAGCAGCACTACCCGGAAGATCCACAGCGTGCCCTCGTAGGGCAACAACGGCTCGAACAACGTCCGCAGCCAATGCGCATACTCGTCGAAGTGCTCGGCCCCCAGATACACCTTCAGATTGCCGATCATGTGCACCAGCACGAAGAGCGCGAACACAATCCCCGTACCGGCCATAACCAGCTTGAGCGTCACCGAAGACGGCCGCCCCCGCCACCCCCACTGCGCCCGCGCCACCACCGGCCCCCGCGCAACCTCATGCCCCCCGTCAGCAATCTCCACCTTCTCGGCAGTAGGCGTCATCGCTCCAGGACCTCCTCGAGCCCAGAACCTACCGACCCACACCCTCCAACCAGCAAACCACTCGCAACATCTACAAGATCGTTACCGCACCGAACCGCCATCAACGCAAAAGGGCCTCGTCCGGCCGTACCGGACGAGGCCCCACATCGCCGACCTACTCGCCGTTGTGGAACAGCAGTCGACCGATCATCTCCCCGAGGGCATGCCCGGACCCCGCGGCACTACCCGACCCGTACCCACTGATATCCGAGTTCTCCTGGCCGTTGTACGGCTGCAACTGCACATCGGCACTCGCGACGCCCGCGGCGGTCACGACACCGGCGGCAATGACGGCCGCGCCCAGCGCCGTACGAACGAGTCCACGCTTGACGTTCATAGTTTCCTCCCCGCGCCGCCCACAGACGACGAAAAGTGATCTTGACGCGCGGAATTGTCCACTCCCCCAACGCTTCCCCACAACCGCCCCGAATCGGTCACCGAATCTGTGGCTCCGGGGCGCGGGACAGGGCGACGGGCACTGAACCCGCTGTTCCGCGTTCAGTATGACGAGCCTGTGCCGCCGAAGGGCCAGGGCGGAATCGGTCCGTTGTCGACGACCACAGTGTCGTAGCGAATGCCGAGGATCGGATAGTCCTCGTCGCACCAGCGCTCGCGGTCGGTCGAACAGCGCTCGCGATGACTGCCACAGCCACCAGCCACGACCGAGGTCCTGTGTGCCGGAAGGTAGGCACGGACTACGCGCTGCCCCTGTCGACCGCAGTCGAAGATCACGTCCAGGCGATAGGTGTCGTCGGTTTCGTTGCGGCACCACTTGCCAGTGCACGAGACCCAGGGCGCCAGCACGACCGTCTCGGCCGCGGCGGCCTGCGGTGCGGCAACACCGACGGCAATCGCGAACAACGGGCTGGTGATACCCAACAGGGCTGTCAATCGACGCGGCATACCGTTAGAAACTACAAGCCGCGCGGGGTGGGCGTAATCGGGCGAATTCCCCTAATTCGATTCGAGCGGTGGCCTTTTGCCCAGGGCTACCCATCAGATGTTCAGGGCACGCAGGGGCAGCCTGGCATGCTGGTCGGGGTGATGGCAGGCGAGGAGGCAGCGGTGTCGGGTGAGTTGGTGAAGGTGGTTTTTCGACTGCCGCAAGATGGGGACGGGTGGCCGCCCGCCAAGACCGAGAGCATGTGGGCGAATCGGCGCAGCGGTGATTGCGTTGAGTTGAACAATATTCCGTTCTTCGTTCGCGGGTATGCGTCCGGGGACGTGGTACGGGTCGCCGCCGACGACGAGGGCGTGCTGTGGGTCGAGGAGGCCGTGGAGTATTCCGACAATTGCACGATTCGCATCGTCCCGATCGGTGGCGGCGGTGAGGTCGAGGCGAGACAAGCGGTGTTGGATGCGTTCGCGCCGTTAGGGGTTGAAGGCGAGGGCCTTGCCCGGTTCAACTTGGTCGCCCTGCATGTGCCGGCCACCGCCGACCTTCACGCGGTGAAGCATCTGGTGCTTCAGGGCGCGGAGGAGGGTCGGTGGCATTACGAGGAAGGTTGCGTCACCGACGAATGGCGTGCGGCCACCGACCAATAGGACCGGGGGCCAGTCGGCAGATGGTCGAACGTCCAGTCGCCTTTGGGATGTGACCGGGCTAGGGTGCTTGCGCCCAAACGATCAATCGAGGAGCACGATATGCAGTTCACCGTTCGAAACCATGCCGCCATGTTGGTGGTGGCCGCTGCCGGTTTCGCCGGATTTGCGGTTCCCGCAGCCAGTCCGGCCTCCGCCGATGTGCCTGATCAGGTCTGTTTGTATGACCCGGTTACCGGCGACGAGCACGTCAAGACGCCGGGTGAGGCGTGTGCCGGGCATGCCGCGGGCGAACCAGGCAACTGGTCTTGTCCGATCATCCCCGGCTATGTCCTCGTCTCGGCCGATGCCGATGAGATCTACATCGACTGCGACTACAACCCCGCGTAGCGAGACCTCGGGTTCACGCCCCGGGGAGTGATCGTGAACCAGAACAGATTTCGGACAACGTTGTAGACCGGACGAAGCCGCAGGGATGACCTGCGGCTTCGCTGTTCTACGCCCAGTTCAGTGGGCGGACAGGGCGTCGAGGATCAGGGGGCGGGCGGTGCGGAGGGCCTCTTGCCAGTAGGGCCAGGTGTGGGTGCCGGGGCCGATGTCTACTCGGGCGGGGATTCCCAAGGCTGCGAGGCGGGTTCGGAGGATGTTGGTGGCGGTTTGGGTCATTGCCTCGAGGGCCATGGCGTTGACTGTGTTGCCTACGGTGTTGGTCAGGTCCGCGGCGGTGGGGACGCCGTTGCCGCTCCAGATGTACATGGGGAGGCCGCGGAGGAGCTCAGCCTGGACGGTGGCGTCGTTGCGGGTCCAGGCGGGGTTGGTGATCGGGCCCCACATGTCGTCGAGGTTGAAGTTGCCCTCGTCGCGCATGGCGGCGCGCATGCCCTCGTTCCACAGCGGGAAGGTGGGGTTCACGTAGCCGGAGAAGGAACCGGCGAAACGGAATTGGTCTCGGTGGTGGGCGGCGAGGGTGAGGGCGGCGTTGCCGCCCATGGAGGGGCCGACTATGGCGTTGTTGGTGCGGGAGACGCCGTAGCCGGCGAGGAAGTTGGGGAGTTCCTCGGTGAGGAAGGTTTCCCAGCGGTAGGTGATGGTCTGGCCGTTGGTGCTGCTCGGGCGCAGCCAGTCGGTGTAGAAGCTGGAGTGGCCGCCCACCGGGAACACGAGAGTGACGTCGTCGCCGACGAATTGGCGCAGCGCGTCGGTGTCGGAGGTCCACTGGCTGTGGTCGCCTGGAGCGCGCAAGCCGTCCAGCAGGTACAGGGCCGAGCTGCCGCCGCGGGCGGCCCACTGCACCTGGACCTTGATCGGGCCCATGCTGGAGGGCACCCACAGTTCCTGGTACCCGCCCGACGGCGCGGCCACGGCTCGGCCGGTACCGACCGTGGCCTGCGCCGCTCCAACGGCCGACACCAGCGCGGCCGCCGCCGCAACAGCGGCGAATCGCTTCAACACACCGCGAAACGTCCGGTGTTCTTCAGACCGCACTACGCCCATCATTCGCTCCCCTCCCGACGGATCTCCGGAGATCCACTTTATCCCAGCGGGAAATCCGCTGTGCCCCAGTCGAATCAGTTCAACCCCCGGCGGATCAACAGCGGCTCGATCTCCGGCGCACGCCCGCGGAAGGCGGCGAAGGCTTCCAGCGGGTCGACCGAGCCACCGCGGGAGAGCAGTTCGCCGCGGAACCGCTCGCCCTTCGCGCGGATCGATTCCTCGCCCTCGTCGAACCACTGCACGGTGTCGGCGTCGAGCACCTCGCTCCAGATGTAGGAGTAGTACCCGGCCCCGTAACCGCCCGCGAAGATGTGCGCGAAATAACCGGTCCGGTAACGCGGCGGGATCGCGGCGAGGGCGACCCCGGCCTTGCGCAGGGCCGCGTCCTCGAACTCCTCGGCATCGGTGTCGACCTCCGCCTCGGCGCGGGTGCGACGATGCCAGGCCCAGTCCAGCAGTGCCGCGGCCAGATATTCGACCGTGCGGAAACCCTCACCGAACTGTTCGGCCGCGACCATCCGCTCGACCAGCTCCGCGGGCATCGGCTCGCCGGTTTCGATATGGCGGGCGTAGTTGGCCAGCACTTCCGGCCGCGCCATCCACATCTCGTTCACCTGCGACGGGAATTCCACGAAGTCGCGCGGCACCGCGGTGCCGGAGAAGAACGGATACACCACATCCGAGAACAGCCCGTGCAGGGCGTGCCCGAACTCGTGGAAGAGCGTGCGGACGTTGTCCCAGGTCAGCAGGGCCGGTTCACCCTCGGCCGGTTTCACGATATTGAGGTTGTTGACCACGACGGGCCGCTGCCCCAGCAGTTTCGACTGGCGGACCAGCGAATTCATCCACGCGCCACCGCGCTTGGACGGGCGCTTGAAGAAGTCGCCGAGGAACAGGCCCAGCTCGCTGCCGTCGGCGTCGAAGACCTCGAAGACGCGCACCTCCGGGTGATAGCCGGTCAGGTCGGTGCGTTCCCGGAAGGTGAGCCCGTAGACCAGCCCGGCCGCGTGGAATACGCCGTCCCACAGCACCCGCTCCAGTTCGAGATATGGGCGCAGCACCTCGCCGTCCACCGAGAACTGTTCGGCCCGAAGCTTTTCCGACCAGAATTGCCAATCCCACGAGCGCAGTTCGGCCTCCGCGTCGACGGCCCGCATGGCGGCCGTGAGCTCGCCGGCCTCCCGCTCGGCATTGGCGACCGCGGGCGGCACCAGGCGAGCGAGCATATCCTCCACCGCCTCAGCGGTTTTCGCGGTCTGATCGGCCACGGCGTAGGAGGCGTGATCCGAATACCCCAGCAGCTCAGCTCGTTCGGCGCGCAGGGCCGTCATGCGAGCTCCCAGAGCGGCATTGCCTCCGTTCGTACCGAACCCGCGGCCCAGCGACGCCGCCATCATGCGTTCCCGCACCGCCCGGTCCGCCAGATCTGCCAATACAGGCTGATTGGAGACGTTCTGCAGGCTCAGCGCCCATTTCCCCGGATGCCCGAGAGCATCGGCATTCTCCGCCGCAGCGGCCACCGCGGCCGGGGGGAGCCCGGCGAGTTCGTCCTCACTGTCGAGGATCAGCGTCGCCGCGTTACTGGCCGCCAGATTCTCCTGACCGAATTCCGTTGACGCCGTGGCGAGTTCCGCATTGAGCTCACGCAACCGAGCCTGCTGCGCCGCATCCAGCCGGGCCCCGGCGCGCACGAATCGCAGGTGGTATCGCTCCACCAGCCGCGTCTGCTCGGCATCCAACCCGAGTTCGGCGCGGCGCTCGTACAACGAGTCGATCCGGCCGAACAGCACCGGATCCAGGTGAATGGCATCCGAGTGCGCGGCCAGCCGCGGCGAGACCTCCGCCTCGATCTCCTGGATGCGCTCGTTCGTATCCGAGGACACGAGGTTGAAGAACACCAGCGACACCCGCGTCAGCACGGCACCCGAACGCTCCAGCGCCTCAACGGTATTCGCGAACGTCGGGGCCTCGTCCAGCGCCGTGATCGCAGCGATCTCGGCCAGCTGCTCCGCCATCCCCCGTTCGAAGGCGGGCAGATAGTGCTCCTCGCTGATCTCCGCGAACGGCGGCAGCTCATAGGGCAGCGTGCTGCGCTCGAAGAACGGGTTGCTCGTCATACCCGTCACCTTATTCCGGCAGATGGCACGATCATGGAATGAGTACGGACTACTTCGATCTCGGTGCATATTCGAGGCCCGTCACGACCGCCTCGCCCGAGGCCCGCCTGTGGTTCGATCGCGGCCTGATCTGGACCTATGCCTTCAATCATGAAGAGGCCGCGCAGTGTTTCCGGCGCGCGCTGGAGACGGATCCGGACTGCGCGCTCGCCTACTGGGGCCTGGCCTTCGCGCTCGGTCCCAACTACAACAAGCCCTGGGAGTTCTTCGACGCCGAGGAGCTCGCCACCACCGTGGTCACCGCCCACGAGGCCGCGCAGCGGGCCCTGGCCCTGGCCACGACACCGGTCGAGCGGGCGCTCGCGGATGCCCTCTGCGCGCGATACCCGCGCCCCGCCGCCGAGGGCGATCAGACGGACTGGAATCGGGACTACGCCGATGCGATGCGCACCGTCTACCAGCGTTTCCCGGACGATCTCGACGTCGCCGCGCTGTACGCCGACGCGCTGATGAACCTGAGCCCCTGGGCGCTGTGGGACCAACGCACCGGCGAACCCGCGGCCGGTGCGTTCACGCTGGAGGCCAAGGCGGTGCTGGACCGGGCGCTGCGCGGCGAGGCGGGACGCGCGCATCCGGGCATCCTGCACCTCTACATCCATCTGATGGAGATGTCGCCGACACCGGAATCGGCTCTGGCAGTGGCGGATCGACTGCGCGGACTGGTGCCCGACGCCGGGCACCTCCAGCACATGCCCTCGCATCTGGATGTGCTGTGCGGCGACTATCGGAGCGTGGTGGCCGCCAATTCCGCCGCCATCGCCGCGGACGAGAAGTTCGTGCGACACGCGGGCGCACTCAACTTCTACACCCTCTACCGGGCGCACAACTACCACTTCAAGATCTACGGCGCGATGTTCCTGGGACAGTTCGCGACCGCGCTGGAAACCGCTGCGCAACTGGAGAATTCCATCTCCGAGGAACTCCTCCGGGTGCCGTCGCCTCCCATGGCCGATTGGCTGGAGAGCTTCGTCGGAATGCGCGTCCACGTCCTCATCCGCTTCGGCCGCTGGGCCGACATCATCGCACTGGAACTGCCGAAAGATCCGGACCTGTACTGCGTGACGACCGCGCTGCTGCACTACGGCAAGGGTGTCGCCTATTCCGCCACCGGCCGCATCGACGAGGCGCAACGCGAGCGAGAACTCTTCCACGCCGCCGTCGCGCGAGTGCCGGAGTCCAGAACCCTGTTCAACAACACCTGTCGCGATATCCTCGCCATCGCCGCCGCCATGCTCGACGGCGAGCTGCTCTATCGAAAAGGCGACTACGACAAGGCATTCGAAGCGCTGCGCCACTCCGTCGAACTCGACGACACGCTGCCCTACGACGAGCCCTGGGGCTGGATGCAACCGGCCCGCCACGCCCTGGGCGCACTCCTGCTGGAGCAGGGCCGGATCACCGAAGCCGAGGCCGTCTACCGCGCCGACCTGGGCCTCGACCACACCCTCCCCCGCGCCTGCCAGCATCCGGGCAATGTGTGGGCCCTGCACGGTTATCACGAATGCCTGCTGCGCCTGGATAAAACCGAGGCCGCCGCAATCATCGCCCAACAACTGAAACTGGCTACCGCTGTGGCGGATGTGACGATCGAAGCCTCATGTTTCTGCCGCATTCCGACGACCGATCACCCCGACGCACATTGCCGCCACTAGCAGGACTGTCTGGGCCAATTACCTTGGGCCACAACGACCGACGCGGCGGCACAATAGGTGATGATCTGTTGCAAATCAATAGCAAGACGAAATGGAAAACTGCACAAAACTAGCCAAGCGTCCGAATCTACCCCCAGGTAAGCTACCCGCTAGTAGTCGTTTAGGTTACGGTCCAGCGTGGGCTCGATGGACGGTCCGACAGGCAGGTCGGGCACAGCAAGGCAGGGTGAGGTGCAGGTGTTGATCAGCCGGTCCAGGTTGCCATTCGTCGTGCGACGCGGCGCGATGTCGATGAACCGAACCGGAGCGGACTTGAATATCGTTGTGCGCGAACCGATGTGGGGCATCGGTTCGTAGCCCATCTCGCGGGGTGCGCTCCCGCACATCACTTCTCGGGGGGATTCGAGTTACCGAGGAGACTTTATGTCTTACATTGCCACCGCTGTGAATACCTCAGCGGCCCGCTGGAACCACCGGCGTCACTACGAACCCGACTTCTTCGGCCTCCCGCCCAGTCGGGCAACCTCGAAAAATCCCTAAAGCTCTTCGTGTAGTACACATTTCACACCTGCGCGGCGGCTGGTGCGCCGAGGCGCGCAGGTGCGTGCTCGTCGTGAGGAAGGTTCTCGAGTGACCCGATCAGATTTCCCCGTAGCTGTCGTAGGAATGGCGTGCCGGCTGCCGGGAGTTGCTGATCTCGACGATTTCTGGCGGCTGCTCGCCGAGGGCCGCGACACCGTCGGCGCCGCCCCGGCCGCGCGCGCGAATCTCAGCGAACGCGCGAGCTTCCTCGATGCGGTGAGCGATTTCGACGCGGAGTTCTTCGGCATCGCCCCCAATGAGGCCCGATCGATCGATCCGCAGCAATTGCTCGCGCTGGAACTGAGCTGGGAAGCCCTCGAAGACGCGGGGCTGGCCGATGCGGCGCGCGAATCGCGGCGGGGCGGGGTATTTCTCGGTTGCACGAGCGGTGACTTCGCGGAACTGGTCACGGCCGCCGAGGGGCCCGGCATCACCCGCCACTCGCTGTGGGGTGCGACGCGCGGAATCATCGCCAACCGGGTTTCCAACTATTTCGGTTTCACCGGCCCGAGCCTCCTGGTCGACAGCGCTCAGGCCTCCTCACTCGTCGCGGTGCACCTGGCATGCGAGAGCCTGCGGGCGGGCGAGACCGATATCGCGCTGGCCGGTGGCGTCAATCTGATCCTCTCGCCGACCAGTGGTGAACGGATCGAACACTTCGGTGCGCATTCGGCGCAAGGGCGATGTTTCACCTTCGATTCGCGCGCGGACGGATTCGTGCGCGGCGAGGGCGGCGGCGTGGTCGTGCTGAAGCCGCTGGCCCAGGCGATCGAGGACGGCGACCGGATTCACGCCGTCATCCGCGGCAGCGCGGTCAATACCGGCAATGAGCGGCGAGTATTGAGTGCGCCGAGCCGCGACGCGCAGATCGCCGCCATTCGCTCCGCGCTCGAGGCTGCCGATGTGCCCGCCGATTCCGTGCAGTACGTCGAATTGCACGGCACGGGAACCCCGGCGGGCGATCCGATCGAGGCCGCCGCACTCGGCGCGACCTATGGCTCCGATCGCGAGCCGAATTCACCGCTGGCGGTCGGGTCGGCCAAGACGAATGTCGGCCATCTGGAGGGCGCCGCCGGGATCATCGGCCTGATCAAGACCGCGCTGTGTCTGCGACACCGCGAACTCGTGGCCAGCCTCAACTTCGAGCGGCCCAATCCTGCGATTCCCCTGGATGATCTGCACTTGCGCGTGGTCAGCGCACCCGAGCAGTGGGCCGCGACCACCATCCGGCGGGCAGGCGTCTCCGCGTTCGGCATGGGCGGCTCCAACGTTCACCTGATCCTCGACGAGGCTCCGATCGCGGCCAACGCGACAACCGCCGAGCCCGAAGACGCCGAGGTGCCGATCGTGCTCTCGGCGCGCGATGAGGACGGCCTCCGCGCGCAAGCGATCCGGCTCCGCGACTGGCTGGCACGCCATCCGGAATTCGCCCTCGCCGACGTGGCGTACTCACTGTTCACCGCCCGCGCCCACATGCCTTGGCAGGCAAACTTTTTCGTGTCGAGCCGCGAGCAGCTGCTGGCTGAACTGGGATCGCTGGCGGAGCACGGCGGCGGTTCGGACCGGGCCGGACTGCCGATGGACTCGACGGCCCCGCCGACCGGTGTCCGGGTGGACCTGCCGCCGTACGCATTTCGCCGCCGGGAGCACTCCACGGATCTCGACCCCGTCGGGTCGCCGTCGGTAGCGCCCACCCAGAAGTCCGAATTTCAGCACCGCGCCGCGGCGCTCACCGTGGTCCGCGAGCAGGCCGCCGCGGTCCTCGGATACGAATCGGCCGACTCGATTCGCGGTGACCTGCCGTTCACCGATCTCGGCTTCGACTCGCTCAGTGGCGTGGAACTTCAGAAACGCCTGACCCGAGCGACAGGTGTGGAGTTGCCCGCCTCGCTCATATTCGACTACCCCACCGCCACTTCGGTGGCCGACCTGCTGAGTTCACCCGCCACCGGGGCCGGCGACAAGCGTGCCCGGGTCACCCGGCGGACCTCGACGGACGAGCCGATCGCGATCGTCGGCATGGGCGCGCGGTTCCCGGGCGGTGTCTCCTCCGCCGAGGAGCTGTGGGATCTGGTCGCGGCGGAGCGCGACGCGATCGGTGATTTCCCCGCCGATCGCGGGTGGGATCTCGATCGCCTCTACGATCCGGACGCCGACAAGGCGGGGACCGTTTACACGCGCCGAGGTGGATTCCTCACCGGTGCAGGGGATTTCGATCCTGCCTTCTTCGGGATCAGCCCGCGTGAGGCGCTGGCGATGGACCCGCAGCAGCGGGTGTTCCTCGAAACCGCGTGGGAAGCCCTCGAAGACGCCGGAATCGACCCGACCACACTGCGCGGCAGCGACACCGGTGTCTTCGTGGGAGCCTGTGCGTCAGGGTATTCCGGGCTCGTCACCGGTGAGCTGGAGGGCTTCCGGCTGACCGGCACCTCGCACAGCGTCATCTCGGGGCGGCTCGCTTACGTCCTCGGGTTGGAGGGCCCGGCGGTGACGGTGGACACCGCGTGCTCGTCCTCGCTGGTGGCGCTGCACTCGGCGTGCCAGGCCTTGCGAAGGGGCGAAAGCTCTTTGGCTATCGCCGGAGGCGTGACCATTGCCGCGACTCCCGACCTGTATGTCGATTTCTCCCGGCAGCGCGGGCTGTCGCGAGATGGCCGCTGCAAGGCTTTCTCCGCCGCCGCCGACGGTGTCGGCTGGTCCGAGGGATCGGGCGTGCTCGTTCTGGAGCGACTCTCCGATGCTCGCCGGCTCGGACACAACGTGCTGGCGGTGGTGCGTGGTAGCGCGGTCAACCAGGACGGCGCGAGCAACGGTCTCACCGCGCCCAATGGCCCGTCGCAGCAACGCGTGATCGAACAGGCTCTCGCCGACGCCGGAGTCTCGGCGGCCGATGTGGATGCCGTCGAGGCGCACGGCACCGGTACGCGGCTGGGCGATCCGATCGAGGCGCAGGCGCTGATCGCCGTCTACGGACAGGATCGCGGCGACCGGGAGCCCCTGCGGATCGGCTCGCTCAAATCGAATATCGGACATACCGTCGCTGCCGCAGGTGTCGCCGGTGTGATCAAGACCGTCCAATCGATGCGGCACGGACGACTGCCGCGCACACTGCATGCGGAAACGCCGTCCCCGCAGGTGGATTGGAATGCGGGTGCGGTACGGCTGTTGACCGAGGCCGAAGCATGGGAACGCGGGGATCGGCCGCGGCGGGCGGGTGTGTCGTCGTTCGGGATCAGCGGAACGAACGCACATGTGATCCTCGAGGAAGCGCCCGTGGATGCGGCGACATCGGTTGCGCCACAGAGTGACTCCGACTTCCCGAGCAACCAGGTGCCGCTGGTCGTCTCGGGTAAGAACGAGGCGGCGCTGCGCGCACAGGCCGCCCGCTTGCGGACGTGGTTGTCGGACCGTCCGCAGCTCGATATCGCCGAGGTTGCCGGTGCGCTGACTTCAACACGGGCACAGCTCGATTCGCGCGCGGTGGTGTTCGGACGCGACCGGGACGAGCTGCTCGAACGGCTGCGCATCCTCGCCGAGGCGGGCACCGGAACCGACATCGTCACCGGAACCCCGGTCGCGGGCCAGACCGCGTTCCTGTTCACCGGACAGGGTGCCCAGCGAGTCGGCATGGGTGCCGATCTCTGCAGCGCGTTCCCAGCCTTCGCGACCGCGCTGGACGAGGTGTGCGCCCATCTCGATCCCCTTCTCGGACAATCACTGCGCGAGGTGATGTTCACCGATGCGACCGGCGTGCTCGATCGCACCGAATGGACGCAACCCGCGCTCTTCGCTTTCGAAGTCGCGCTGTTCCGGCTGTTGGAGTCGTTCGGCACGGCCCCGGACGTCCTCGCGGGCCACTCCATCGGCGAACTGTCGGCCGCCCATGTGGCCGGGGTGCTGTCGCTGCCCGACGCCTGCGCACTCGTGGCGGCTCGCGGCCGGTTGATGGGCGAGCTTCCCGAGGGCGGGGCGATGCTCGCCATCGCCGTCGACGAGGCACGCGCGAACGCCATCATCGCCGGATCCGATGGCCGCCTCTCACTCGCCGCGATCAATGGCCCGGCGGCGACTGTGCTTTCCGGCGACTCCGACGCGATCGACGCCGTCGAACGGGATCTGGCCGCCGAGGGAATCCAGACCACCCGACTGCGCGTCAGCCACGCTTTCCATTCGGCGCGAATGGATCCGATGCTTTCGGAATTCCGCACGATCGCCGAGAGCCTCGCCTACAACCAGCCCCGGTTGCCCATCGTCTCCACTGTCACCGGGGACTTCGCGGACGAATCCATCGCCACCGCCGACTACTGGGTGCGGCAGGTGCGGGACGCCGTCCGCTTCGCACCCGCGATCGCCACTCTGCTCGCGAGCGGGGTGCGGCGATTCGTCGAAGTCGGACCGGATGCGATTCTGAGCGCGGCGACCAACCGGTACCTGGCGACCGACCCCGCCCTCGAGTCGTCTAGCGCGGTAATCGCCACCTCGCGACGCTCGAATGATCCGGTGCCGCAGCTGCTCTCCGCGCTGGCGCAGCTCCATGTCACAGGTGGACCGGTCGACTGGCGGCCACTGCTACCCGCGTCCGATCGACGAATCCCACTGCCGACCTACGCATTCCAGCATCAGCGGTTCTGGCTGCGTCCGAGTCCCGTTGCCGCGTCCGGCGCGTCGGGGCACCCGATCCTGACCGATGTGGTCGGTATCGCGGGAACGGATGAATGGTTGGTCACCGGTCGACTGTCCATGCGCGAACACCCGTGGATCACCGACCATGCGGCACACGGCGTAGTGGTAGTTCCGAGTGCCGTCCTGGTGGAATTCCTGCTCATCGCGGGCGAACGGATCGACTGCGGTGTGCTCGACGAGCTCACCTTGCAGGTCCCGATCGTGCCCGCCGAAGACGATGAGATCGAGCTCCAGGTCGCCGTCCGGGCACTCGAGTCCGGACGTCGGAACTTCGACTTCTACTTCCGGAAGTCCGCGGATGACCCGTGGGTACTCAACGCGACCGGTGCACTCGCGCAAGAATATTCGGACGACTCGGCGGCATTGCGATTGCTCGGCCAGACATGGCCGCCCGCCGCTGCGGACGCACTCGACGCCACGCGTATTCCGAGCCTGATGACGCAGGGCTCCGGGCTCGAATACGGCCCGGCGTTCAACGGCGTCCAAGCCGTATGGCGACAGGCGGACGCGGTATTCTCCGAGATCGTCCTCCACACCGAACTGGACGGCACCGCAGGCACTTTCGGCTTGCATCCGACGCTGGTCGATATGACGGTGCACGCCGGACTCGCCGAATTGCTCTGGCGCGGACTGGACCAGGATCCCGGCTCCGGAAAGTTGCTGTTCCGCTGGGGCGGTGCGCGATTCCACCAGCCCATAGCCGACCGATCGAAGCGGCTGACGTCGCTTCGAGTCGCCGCCGTCGCGACTGGGCCGGAAACCATCGCAGTCGCCGCCGTCGACACCGCCGGTCGGCCGATCCTCTCGGTGGATGCCGTCGTCATGCGCCCGTATGACGTGCAGCGATTCTTCGAGGACCTGTCCGAGAACACGGCCGATCTGTATCAGGTGCGATGGGAGCGCACGGGCAGCGCAGTCATCGGCGACCAGGAACCTATTCCGACCGCGGTGACATACCGTCCGGAGGCCCCGAGCGGCGAACCGGCCGATATTCATTCGGCGACTCGACAGGCCGTGAACGACGCACTCGCCCGGCTGAATTCGTGGCTGCGCGAAGAACAAACAGACGCACGGCTGGTCATCATCACCGCCGGCGGAGTGGGCGTCGCCGACGAAACCCCCGATCTCGTCGCATCGGCGGTGTGGGGTGTGGTGCGCACCGCGCAGACGGAGAATCCGGATCGCTTCGTCCTCGTCGACGAGGACCCGGCGGCACCACTCGACGCCGAGGCGCTCACCGCCGTAATGCGTACGGGCGAACCGCAGGTCGCGATTCGCGGTTCCGAGGTGCTCGTACCGCGATTGGTTCCCGCCGAGACGCTTATCGCCGACGCCGACACCACCCCGTTCGGAGCCGGAACGGTACTGATCACCGGTGGCACAGGCGGATTGGGTGCGCTCTTCGCCCGGCATCTGGTCACCGAATACGGCGTCCGGGACCTGGCGCTGACCTCTCGCCGCGGCCCCGACGGTCCCGGTGCGGCGGACTTGGTCGAGGAACTGGCGGCTCTGGGGGCCGAGGCCCGGATCATCGCCTGCGACGTCGCCGACCGCCAATCGGTACGACAGCTGGTGAGAGGTCTGACCAATACCGAGGGGACCGCCGATCTGAGTGCGGTGATTCACGCCGCGGGTGTCCTCGACGACGGCACCATCGGTTCGCTCACGACCGACCAGGTCGACCGGGTCTTGGCGCCCAAGGTCGCGGGCGCGTGGAATCTGCACGAGGCGACCGAGGGTATCGACCTCGCCGCATTCGTACTGTTCTCCTCGGTCGCCGGAGTGATCGGTTCGGCCGGGCAGGGCAACTATGCCGCCGCCAACAGTTTCCTGGACGCGCTGGCCCAGCGGCGACGCGCTGCCGGACTGGCCGCGACGTCCCTGGCATGGGGCCCGTGGGGCGAGGCAGGCGGCATGACCGGCGACCTGGACCACGTCGCCGTAGCGCGGTGGGATCGCCTGGGACTCGGACAGATCGGGCGCGCCGAGGGCTTGCACCTGTTCGGCGCCGCACTCGCGCACCGGGATGCACGCTTGGTCCCGCTTCGTTTCGATGCCACCGCACTCCGTCGCGAATCCGATCCGCGCGCGCTGCCGGCGGTTCTGCGCGGGTATGGACGCCGCCTCGCCGACGTCGCGAAATCCGTTGGTGCGGCTGCCGGGACGGCGTCTTCTTCCGGCACTACGTTGGCCGCGCGGCTGGCGCGGGCAGGTTCTGACCGCGGTGCCGAGGTGACCCTCGAGACAGTGCTCGCCCAGGTTGCCGCCGTACTCGGACATGATTCCGGTGCCTCGATCGATGCCGAGACGCCGTTCCGCGAACTGGGCCTCGATTCATTGGGCGGCGTGGAGCTGCGGAACCGGCTCGGTAAGGCTACCGGCCTGTCCCTGCCCTCGACGCTGGTCTTCGATTATCCGACGCCCGCGGCGGTCGCGAAGCTGGTCCAGTCGAGAATCGCGCCGACTGCGACACCGGCAGCCAGACCGGTGGCGTCGAGCACCACACGCACCGACGAGCCCATTGCGATCGTGGGTATGGCCTGCCGCTACCCGGGTGGTGTCGAATCCCCCGACGCACTATGGGATCTGGTGTTCACGGGAACGGACGCCACCAGCGACTTCCCCGCTGACCGCGGCTGGGAGCTGGACCGGCTGATCAACCCGGACCCCGACCATCCGGGCACCACGTATTCGGGTCGCGGCGGATTCATCGCCGGTGCAGCCGATTTCGACGCGGGTTTCTTCGGAATCGGTCCCCGCGAGGCGGTCGCCATGGATCCGCAGCAGCGGTTGCTGCTCGAAGTGTCCTGGGAGGCCCTCGAGCACGCCGGGATCGACCCGAACTCGCTGCGCGGCAGCGACACCGGCGTCTATTCGGGTGTCATGTACCAGGACTACGAATCGTTGACCCGCAATGCGGGTCCGGAGGTCGAGGGCTACGCGCTCACCGGATCGCTGGGCAGCGTGGTCTCGGGACGAATCGGCTACGCGCTGGGACTGGAAGGCCCCGCGCTGACGGTGGACACCGCCTGCTCGTCCTCGCTGGTGGCGCTGCATCTGGCCTGCCGCGCATTGCGGCAGGGCGAGAGCTCCCTGGCCCTGGTCGGTGGGGCCACGGTCATGGCCACGCCCGCGGTCTTCCTCGACTTCTCCCGGCAGCGCGGTCTCGCCTCGGACGGGCGCTGCAAATCGTTCTCCGCGGCCGCCGACGGCGTGGCCTGGTCGGAGGGTGCGGCAGTGCTGGTCGTCGAACGACTCTCGGACGCACAGCGACTCGGCCACAACGTCCTCGCCGTCATCCGCGGCAGCGCGGTCAATCAGGACGGTGCCAGCAATGGCCTGACCGCGCCCAACGGCCCGGCTCAGGAGCGGGTGATCGCCGAGGCGCTGGCCAATGCCGGATTGACACCCGCGGACGTGGATGCCGTCGAGGCGCACGGCACCGGAACCACTCTGGGCGACCCGATCGAGGCGCAAGCGCTGATCGCCACCTATGGGCAGGCACGCGGCGACCGGGAACCCCTGCGGATCGGCTCGCTCAAATCCAATATCGGGCATGCGCAGGCGGCCGCGGGTGTCGGCGGCATCATCAAGATGGTGCAGGCCATGCAGCATCGGGTGCTGCCGCGCACCCTGCACGCGGAAGAGCTGTCGCCGCACGTGGATTGGTCGTCGGGAGCCGTGCGGGTGCTCACCGACGCCGAGCCGTGGCCCGGCGGCGACCGGCCGCGCCGCGCCGGTGTGTCGTCCTTCGGGATCAGCGGGACCAACGCGCACGTCATCCTCGAGGAGCCGCCCGTGGCAGCGGCCGAACCCGCTGTCACCCCGGTGAATCCGAATGTCTCCGCTCTGATGATCTCGGGCCGATCCGAGGCGGCCTTGCGCGAGCAGGCGGATCGGTTGCGGCAGTGGATGATCGAACGCCCGGCGCTCGCCGCGCGGGATGTCGCCGCGGCCCTGGTCGGCACCCGGGCGCGAATGGAGTGGCGCGGCGGGGTCGTCGGCCGCGACCGTGACGAACTGCTCGCGGGATTGGCGGCCCTTGCCGACGGGCAGGCCACCACGACCGCGGTCGCGGGTACGGCAACCCCGGGCCGGTTGGCGTTCCTCTTCACCGGCCAGGGCGCGCAGCGCCACGGCATGGGCGCCGGGCTCTACCGCGACTACCCGGCCTTCGCGAGCGCCCTCGACGAAGTCTGCGCCGAATTCGACGCCCGTCTCGGCGGATCGCTGCGCGCGGTGATGTTCGACGCCCCCGAAAGCGGTCTGAACCGAACGGAATTCACGCAGCCCGCGCTGTTCGCCTTCGAGGTGGCGCTGTTCCGGCTGCTGGAGTCCTTCGGCGTCATCCCGGACGTGGTCGCCGGTCATTCCATCGGTGAGCTCGCCGCGGCGTATGTCGCGGGCGTGTGGTCGCTGCCGGATGCGTGCACACTGGTGGCGGCACGCGGACGGTTGATGGGTGGACTGCCCGAGGGCGGAGCCATGCTCGCCGTGGCCGTCTCCGAGGAGGAGGCGGTAGCCGTGGTCGCAGCCTTCGCCGATCGCCTTTCGGTGGCAGCGGTCAACGGTCCTGCCGCGGTGGTGCTTTCGGGCGATGAGGACGCCGTCGCCGAGGTCGACCGGCTGTTCGAGCAGCGCGGTGTCCGCACCAGTCGGCTGCGGGTCAGCCACGCCTTCCATTCGGCGCGCATGGACCCGATGCTGGACGAATTCCGCGCTGTCGCGGAAGGATTGAGCTACCGGCAGCCGCTGCTGCCGATCGTCTCGAACGTCACCGGCACCGAGGCGGGCGACGCCGTCCTCGACCCGAGGTACTGGGTGGCTCAGGTGCGTGGCAGCGTGCGCTTCGCGCCGGGCGTGGACACCCTGATCGCAAGCGGTGTGCGGAAGTTCATCGAGGTCGGCCCGGATGCTGTGCTCACCGCCATGACGTCGGCCTGTTTGGCGCAGCACCCCGAGGTCGAGCCGAAATCGATTGCGGTGGCGGCATCGCGCCGGTCGATGGACGAGCCGACCGCGTTCGTCACCGCCTTGGCGCGGGCGGATGCCGCCGGTGTTCCCGTCGACTGGTCACAGGGTCATGACCGGCCTGCTGCCCGTGTCGCCTTGCCCACCTACGCATTCCAGCGTCAGCGCTATTGGGCCCGCCCGGTCGTGGCCAACGATGTCCGGCGTTCGGGGCTGGAAGAGGCGGGCCATCCGCTGCTCGGCGCGATCGTGCGGGTACCGGGCTCGGAGCAGGTGGTGTTCACCGGCCGGCTGTCGCGCAGCACGCAGCCCTGGCTCGAGGACCACGCGGTCGCGGGCACGGTGCTGCTGCCCGGCGCCGCCCTGGCGGAGCTCGCGCTCCATGCCGGTGCGGTCACCGGGCGGCCGCGGCTGGCCGAGCTGGTGATCGAGGCGCCACTGCCGATACCGGCGGATGCGGGGGTCCAGCTGCGCCTGGTGGCGGATGCACCCGACAACTCGAACGGTGTTACGGCACAGATCTATTCACGCATCGAGGACTCCGAAGGCGAATCGCAGTGGGTGCGCCACGCCACGGCGACCCTCACCGACGACGCGATCGCACCGTCGAATCTCGATGACTCGCGCGATTGGCCGCCCGCGGACGCGACGGCAATCGCCGTCGAAGACGGTTACGCGGCACTGGAGGAACGCGGTTATCGATACGGACCCGCCTTCCGAGGTGTCCGGTCGCTGTGGGCGCGTGCCGGAGAGGCGTTCGCCGAGATCGCACTGCCGGATTCGGTGCGCGACCAGGCCGGGGAGTTCGGGATGCACCCCGCCCTCCTGGATTCGGTGCTACACACGATCCTGCTGGGCGGGCTGATTCCCGCAGCGCCGAACGGTTCGGTCGCCGTGCCGTTCTCATGGGAACAGGTCGAGCTGCGTGGTACCGGATCGAACGCACTCCGGGTGCACGCGAAGGTTTCCGGCTCCGGCAGCGAGCGCATCACCCTGACCTTCACCGACCAGGCGGGCATGCCCGTCGGTGAGGTTGGGGCGCTGACCCTGCGCGCCATCGCGACGGGCGCGCTCACCGAATCCCCGCGCGACCGCCTCGGTTACCACGTCGATTGGGTAGCCGGGCCGCAAACGGACGGCGGCACCGTGGAAGTCTTCTGGGGCGACACCGCACCCGACGGCGACTACGAGATCGCCACCATCGGCGGGCACAGGCATGTGGTCGCCGCCATCGAACCGGTGACCGGGCCGAGCGTCCCGGATTCGGTGCGCCAGACCGTCATCGGCGTCGCCGCTCGCGTGCGGCGACTGCTGGAGGGTGAGGATCCCGTCGTGGTGGTCACCCGCCGGGCGGTCGCGGCCGAGGTCGGCGAGCACATCGATCCGGCAAGTGCTGCGGTGTGGGGCTTGCTCCGCACCGCGCAGAGCGAGAACCCGGACCGGATCCGGCTCGTGGACGTCGGCGGGGACGGTGACCATCGTGCGGCCGTGGAGTCGGCGGCGATGATCGCCGACGAATCCCAACTGGCCGTGCGGGGTTCGGCGGTGTACGTCCCGCGCGTCGCCCGCGACTCCGCCGCCCTGACCGCCCCCGACGCTTCCGCCTGGGCGCTGACCCTCCGCGACAAGGGCACGCTGGCCGCAGAGAACTTCGGACTCGACGAAACCGCAGGCGCGACAACCGCTCTCGAACCGGGCCAGGTCCGGGTGAGCATGCGAGCGGTGGGCCTGAACTTCCGCGATGTGCTCATGGCCTTGGGCACCTATCCGGATCCGCTCGGCCGAATCGGCGGCGAGGGCGCGGGCGTCGTGCTCGAAGTCGCGCCCGACGTCACCGAATTCGCCGTCGGCGACCGCGTTTTCGGCTTCACGCCCGGTATGAGTTCGGTGGTCGTGGTGGACCGTCGACTGCTCGCACCGATGCCACGGGGCTGGTCGTTCGCACAGGCCGCCGCCGTTCCGATCGTGTACGCGACCGCCTACTACGGTCTGGTCGACTTGGCTGACGCCCGCTCCGGCGAGACGCTGCTGCTGCACGCCGCAACCGGCGGCGTCGGCATGGCCGCGGTGCAGCTCGCGCGGCACCTGGGATTGCGCGTCCTGGCCACGGCGAGCAAGCCCAAGTGGAATGTACTGCGCGACATGTATTTCGACGACTCCGATATCGCCGACTCCCGAACCCTGGAATTCGAGCAGGAGTTCCTGGAGCGCACCGGCGGCGCGGGCGTGGACATCGTGCTCGATTCCCTGGCGGGCGAATTCGTGGACGCTTCGCTGCGCCTGCTCCCCCGCGGCGGCCGATTCGTCGAGATGGGCATGATCGACCGCCGCGACCCGGCCGAGGTCGCCGCGACCCACCCCGGCGTGCGCTACGCCAGCTTCATGCTGATGGAGGCGGGACCCGAACGGCTGCAAGAGATTCTGACAGCCCTCGTGGAACTGTTCGACCGTGGCGAGCTGAAGCCGTACCCGATCACCTCGTGGGATCTGCGTCGCGCACCCGAGGCCTTCCGCTATCTCAGCCAGGCCCGGGGTGTCGGCAAGAACGTGCTGACGGTCCCGACCGAGCCGCGCACCGATGGAACCGTGCTGATCACCGGCGGCACCGGCGGATTGGGTGTGGTGGCCGCACGCCACCTCATCACCGCCCACGGCGTGCGCAGGCTCGTGCTCGCGAGCCGACGCGGCGCGGAGACGCCCGGTGCGGCGGAGACGGTCGCCGAACTCACCGCACTCGGCGCGCACGTGGACGTCGTCGCATGCGACGCGGCCGATCGGGCGGCACTCGACCGGCTGCTCGCCGCGATCCCCGCCGAGCACCCGCTGACCATGGTCGTGCACGCGGCGGGTGTGCTGGCCGACGGCCTGCTTGCCACCATGACCGACGAGCAGATCGCACGGGTCCTGCGCCCCAAGGTCGACGCCGCCTGGAATCTGCACGAAGCCACCGCGGGCCTGGACCTCTCGGCCTTCGTGCTCTACTCCTCGATCGCGGGCATCCTCGGTACGGCGGGCCAGGCCAACTACGCCGCCGCCAACACCTTCCTCGACGCACTGGCGCACCAGCGGCGCGCCGAGGGACTGCCCGCAACCTCCATCGCATGGGGGCCGTGGCAGCAGAGCAGCGGTATGACCGGCGATCTGACCGAAGCCGATCTGGCGCGACTGCGACGAGAGGGCTTGCTACCGCTCGATGCCGAGGAGGGCATGGCCCTCTTCGACGCGGCGGCGGCCGCCGGCCGTTCGACCTTCGTGGCGGTCCGCATCGACCGCGACGCACTCGGCGATCCGGCGGGTGTCCGTCCGATCATGCGGGCACTGTCCAAGCCCGCAGCACGCCGCGGTCCGGTCACCGAATCGACGACGGCCGAGGTCGCCCCGGATTCGGGACAGCTGGTCACTCGCCTGCTCGGTCGTTCACCCGAAGAGCAGAAGCGGGTCCTGCTCGGTGTGATCGGCGTGCACGCCGCCGCCGTGCTCGGGCTCACCGGCGCCGAGGCGATGGAGCCGGATAAACCGTTCAGCGCCATCGGGTTCGACTCGCTCGGGGTGATGGAATTCCGTAACAGGCTGAAAACGGCTGCCGGAGTGCAGCTCTCGGCCACCGCCATGTTCGATCATCCGACCCCGGCGGCCCTGGCCGAGTTCCTCCGCCAGGAGCTGGTGCCCGCCGACGCGGCCGCGCGAGCGCTCACCGCCGAGGTCGACACGCTCACCAGAAGTTTCGCCGCGGCGGAACTGACCTCGTCGCAGCGTTCCGACCTGGCGAAAAAGGTGTCCGCGCTACTCCGCAAGCTCGAGGACACGGCGGCCGATCGCGGCCCACTTCACCCAACGGGAGTGGATGACGCCGGCGATCTCGAATCCGCCGACGACGACGAGCTTTTCGAATTCATCGACAGCCTCTGAGCTGACAGACCAGGAGTTTCACTGATGGCTGACGACGACGAACTGCGCCGGTACCTCAAGAAGACGGCCAAGGAGCTGTACGACACCAAGCAGCGGCTGCGCACGCTCACCGATCGGCTGCAGGAGCCGATCGCCATTGTCGGCATGGCGTGCCGGTATCCGGGCGGCGTGCGCTCCCCCGAGCAGCTGTGGCAGCTGACCGCGGACGGCATCGACGCCATCGGCGGCTATCCGAGCGATCGAGGCTGGGATCTCGAGCGGCTGTTCGATCCGAATCCGGACGCGGCGGGCAGCATCTACACGCGCGACGGCGGATTCCTCGACGACATCGGCGATTTCGATGCCGCCTTCTTCGGCATCGGCCCCCGCGAGGCGGCGGCCATGGACCCGCAGCAGCGGCTCATGCTGGAGGCCGCCTGGGAGGCCCTCGAGGACGCGGGCATCGACCCGACGTCGCTGCGGGGCAGCGAAACCGGTGTGTTCGCCGGTGTCATCCATCAGCACTATGGGCCCCGCATCGGTTCGGCCACGATCGGCGCCGAGACCGAAGGCCATGCCTACCTGGGTGTTTCGAACAGCGTCCTGGCCGGGCGCATCGCCTACACCTTCGGCTTCACCGGCCCGGCGATCGCGGTCGATACCGCGTGCTCGTCTTCGCTGGTGGCCATCCACCTGGCCTGCCAGGCCTTGCGTTCCGGCGATACCGACGTGGCTCTGGCCGGCGGCGTCACCATCATGTCGGACCCGTCGCTGTTGATCGCTTTCGCCCGGCAGCGGGCACTGTCCAGCGATGCGCGCTGTAAGGCGTTCGCGGCCGCCGCCGACGGCACCGGTTTCTCCGAGGGTCTCGGAATGCTTGTGCTGGAACGGCTCTCGGACGCCCAGCGCGCGGGACACCACGTGCTGGCGGTCATTCGCGGAAGCGCGGTCAATCAGGACGGTGCGAGCAACGGCCTCACCGCGCCGAACGGCCCGTCCCAGGAGCGGGTCATCGCCCAGGCGCTGGCCAATGCCGGACTGGAGCCCGCCGACGTCGACGCGGTCGAGGCGCACGGCACCGGCACCATGCTCGGCGATCCGATCGAGGCGCAGGCGCTCATCGGCGTCTACGGCGCGGGGCGCGAAGGGGACCCGCTGCATCTGGGCTCGCTGAAGTCCAATATCGGTCACACCTCGGCCGCCGCGGGCGTCGGCGGCGTGATCAAGATGGTGCAGGCCATGCGCCACGGTGTGCTGCCGAAGACGCTGCACGTGGATGAGCCCACGCCGCACGTGGATTGGTCCGCCGGTACGGTCCGCCTGCTGCAGGACAGCCACCCGTGGCCGCAGGGCGAACGGGTGCGTCGAGCGGGCGTGTCCTCCTTCGGCGCCAGCGGAACCAATGCGCATCTCATTCTCGAGGAAGCTCCTGCCCCGGCGGAGGTCGCGGCCGAGGCGGAGACCTTGCCGCGCGTCTCGGCCGACACCGTCGCGCTGGTCATCTCGGCCAAATCCGAAGCCGCCCTGCACGCACAAGCGGATCGGTTGCGGCAGTGGCTGATCGAGCGCCCCGACGTGGACGTGCACGAGCTGGCGCACTCCCTGGCGAGCTCGCGGGCTCTGCTCGATTGGCGCGGCGCGGTCACCGGCCGCGACCGTGCCGAACTGCTGGCCGGGTTGGCGGATCTGGCCTCGAATGGACCGAATAGAGTTGTAGCGAAGTCCGATTCCGGTACCACCGCTTTCCTGTTCACCGGTCAGGGCGCGCAGCGCGTCGGGATGGGCGCCGATCTCTACGGCGTGTACCCGGCCTTCGCCACCGCGCTGGACGAGGTGTGCGCGGTGTTCGATCGGGTGCTCGGACGGTCGCTGCGGGAGGTGATGTTCACCGACCCCGAGAGCCTGCTGGACCGCACCGAATGGACACAGCCCGCGCTGTTCGCCTTCGAAGTGGCACTGTTCCGCCTGCTCGAATCCTTCGGTGTCACACCGGATGTGCTGGCCGGACACTCGATCGGCGAGCTGGCGGCGGCGCATGTCGCCGGAGTGCTGTCACTGCCGCACGCCTGCGCTCTTGTGGCGGCCCGCGGCCGTCTGATGGGCGCACTGCCCGAAGGCGGTGCGATGCTCGCCGTGGCGATCGACGCGGCGCGCGCGGCCGAACTCACCGCGGCAGTGGCCGATCGGGTTTCGATAGCCGCGCAGAACGGTCCCGCCTCGACGGTCCTGTCCGGCGATACCGAGGCGATCGAGAGCCTGGAGCGCGAACTCACCGCCGAAGGCATCCGGACCAAGCGGCTACGGGTGAGCCACGCCTTCCATTCGGCGCTCATGGCGCCGATGCTCGACAAGTTCCGCTCGGTTGCACAGAAACTCACCTACAGCACCCCTCGTCTGCCGATCGTCTCGACCGTCACCGGCGAGCCGGCCGGTAATGCCGTGACAGATCCCGAGTACTGGGTGCAGCAGGTCCGCGCCACCGTCCGCTTCGCACCCGCCATCGACACCCTGCACGCCGACGGCGTCAGCCGCTTCGTCGAGGTCGGACCCGACGCGGTATTGACCGCCATGACCCGCGAATGCCTCGGCGAGAACACCGGTCCCACGGGTCCCCCGGCGACGGTGGCCTTGGCACGGCGGTCGTCCGAAGAAGTCGGGCAGTTCGTCGCAGCCCTGGCGCAGATCCAGGTCACCGGCGCGCGCGTCGACTGGCGATCCGCCTTCGCCGAGCGCGGTACGGTTCCGATCGCCCTGCCCAAGTACGCATTCCAGCGTCGCCGCTACTGGTTGAACCCCGACCACGCTGCATCCGCGGACCTGTCGGACCATCCGATCCTCACCGGCGTGCTCGGATTGGCCGGTTCGGACGAATGGCTCTTCACCGGCCGACTATCGGCGGCGACGCATCCGTGGATCGCCGACCACATGTCGTACGGCGTGATGGTGCTGCCGAGCGCCACGCTCATCGAGTTCCTGCTCGTCGCCGGTGGCCGAATCGGTTGCGAGGCAGTCGAAGAACTCACGCTGCAAGCACCGATCGTGCCCACCGACGGCGATGAGATCGAACTCCAGGTGCTGGTGCAGGCCCCCGATGCGACCGGGCATCGCCCGTTCGAATTCTATTTCCGCACATCGGCTTCCGAGGAATGGATCCACAACGCGACAGGTTCGCTCGCCGCCTCCGCCGGGGCCGAGCCGGAGGTGCTCGCCCGGCTGCGGGCGGAATCGTGGCCGCCCGCCGACGCGGAACACTTCGACAGTGCCGGTCTGCCCGCGCAGATCGCCCAGGACGCGGGACTCGAATACGGTCCGGCATTCCTCGGGGTCCAGCAGGTATGGGAGCGCGACGACGCCGTCTTCTCCGAGATCTCGCTGAACGCGGATCTCGCTGCCGCGGCGTCGAATTCGGTACGCCACACCCTGCATCCCGCACTGCTCGACATGGTGATGCACGCCGCGTTCTCCCGGCTGATCTGGCGGGACGGCAACCCCGATCCGAACATCGGCAAGCTGCTGTTCCGCTGGGCCGGGGCTCGGTTCCACCATGCCGCGGGCACCCGGTCCGCCGAGGTGTCCGCGCTGCGGGTCATCGCGGTCGCCCAGGGACCGGAAGCCGTGGCGGTCGCGGCGGTCGACCCGGATGGCAATCCCGTCGTCTCGGTGGATGCCGTGGTGATGCGGCCGTACGACGTCAAGGAATTCCGCAGTGCGCTGTCGGCCGACGACGCCGCGCTGTACGAGGTGCACTGGGAGGAGGATCCGAATCCGAGCGCTCTCATCGCCGCCGAGGAACTTCCGGAGTCCGTGGTCTTCCGTGCCGGTTCGTCCTCGGACGGAACGGCTTCCGGCGAACCGCAGGAGATTCGAGCACTCGTTCACTCGACCCTGACGCACCTGCGCTCGTGGCTCACGCAGCAGCCGACCGACTCCCGGCTGGTAGTGGTGACGTCGGGCGGGGCCGGAATCCCCGGGGAAACATCTGATCCTGCCGCGGCCGCGGTGTGGGGGCTCGTGCGCAGCGCACAGTCGGAGCATCCCGATCGATTCGTCCTGATCGACGACGATCCCGCCGCGCCCGCGAACCCCGAGCGGATCACCGCCGCACTGGCTACGCGCGCGCCACAGATCGCGCTGCGTGACGACCGCATTCTGGTTCCCCGGCTCCGGCGTGCCGCCGAAACGAGCGGTGTGGCAACGGAAACCGCCTCGAATTTCGACGGAGCGACGGTACTGATCACCGGCGGCACCGGCGGCCTCGGCTCGCTGTTCGCCCGGCACCTGGTCACCGAATACGGTGTGCGCGACCTGGTTCTGACCTCACGCCGTGGCCCGGACGCGGCCGGAGCCGCCGAGCTGGTCGCGGAATTGGCGCGGTTGGGGGCGAGAGCCCGGGTCGTCGCATGCGATGTGGCCGATCGCGATGCGGTGCGCGAACTGCTCGCCGATATCGGCGATACCCCGATCGCGGTGGTGCACACCGCCGGCGTGCTCGAGGACGGGACCGTCTCCGCGCTGACCGATGCGCAGATCGACCGCGTCTTCGCGCCGAAGGTCGACGGCGCTCGGCATCTGGACGAACTGACCCGCGACCGAGACGTCCGGGCCTTCGTGCTGTTCTCCTCGATCGCGGCCGTCCTCGGCACCTCGGGCCAGGCGAACTACGCCGCGGCCAATGCCGTACTGGATGCCCTGGCCCAGCGCCGGCGCGACGCCGGTCTCGCGGCGACCTCGCTGGCGTGGGGTCCGTGGAATCAGTCCAGCGGTATGACCGGTGCACTGGATCGCGGTGCGCTGGCACGCTGGGAACGGCTGGGGCTGAGCCCACTCGCCGACACCGAGGGTGTGCGCCTGTTCGACGAGGCACTCGCACTCGGCGCGGCGCGATTGTCGCCGATCCGGTTCGATGCCACTGCGCTGCGCACCGCTGACGAGTCCGGGGTGCCCGAGGTCCTGCGCGGATTCCTGCCCCGCCGGGCCCGTGCCGCCACCCCGACCGCCGTCGCGGCGGCCGGGACGCTCGGTGCCCGCCTGGCCGAAATCCCCGCCGCCCGGCGCGGCGAAGTAGTGCTGGAGACCGTCCTGTCCGCGGCCGCGGCGGTCCTGGGTCACGACTCCGCGGCCGACATCCGGCCGGATCAGCGCTTCGACGAGATCGGTTTCGATTCGCTCGGCGGCGTGGAGTTCCGCAACCGGCTGGGCAAGGCCACCGGTCTGCAACTGCCGTCGACGCTGGTCTTCGACTATCCGACCCCGGCGGCGGTGGCGAAGCTGGTGCTTTCCCGCATCGAGCCGACCGTCGGCGAACCCGTCAAGAAGACCGTGCGCCGCGTTCGCGCCGACGAGCCGATCGCCATCGTCGGCATGGCCTGCCGGTTCCCCGGCGGCGTCGAATCACCCGATCAGCTCTGGGATCTCGTCGCCGCAGGTATCGACGCGACCGGCGACTTCCCGACCGACCGCGGCTGGGATCTGGAGCGACTGTTCGACTCGGATCCCGACAAGCCCGGAACCGTCTACGCGCGACGTGCCGGATTCCTCGACAAGGCGGGCGATTTCGATCCGGCGTTCTTCGGGATCGGTCCCCGCGAGGCGTCAGCGATGGACCCGCAGCAGCGGCTGCTCCTCGAAACGTCCTGGGAGGCGCTCGAGGACGCCGGGATCGACCCGAACTCGTTGCGGGGCACCGATACCGGAGTGTTCGTGGGCGCGGGCGCATCCGGTTACGTCGACCTGGTCGGCGGTGATCTGGAGGGCTATCGGCTCACCGGCACCACGAGCAGCGTGATGTCGGGCCGGGTGGCCTACGCGCTGGGGTTGGAGGGTCCCACGCTCACCGTGGACACCGCCTGCTCCTCCTCGCTGGTCTCGCTGCACCTGGCCGCGCAGGCGCTGCGCAACGGTGAGAGCTCGCTCGTGCTGGCGAGCGGCGTGACGGTCGCGGCCAGCCCGTATCTGTCCGTCGATTTCGCGCGGCAGCGCGGACTGTCGCCGGACGGCCGCTGCAAGGCGTTCTCCGCGGCCGCCGACGGCGTCGCCTTCTCCGAGGGCGCCGGGGTGCTGGTGCTCGAGCGGCTCTCCGACGCGAAACGCCTGGGGCACAACGTTCTTGCCCTGGTGCGTGGCACGGCGATCAACTCCGACGGGGCGAGCAATGGCCTGACCGCGCCGAACGGTCCGTCCCAGGAACGCGTGATCACGGCGGCGCTGGCGAATGCCGGTCTGTCACCGTCGGATATCGACGCGGTCGAGGCGCACGGCACCGGCACCGCGCTGGGCGATCCGATCGAGGCGCAGGCGCTGATGGCGGTCTACGGGCGCGACCGCGCGCAGAACCCGCTGCGGATCGGCTCGCTCAAGTCGAATATCGGCCACACCGTCGCCGCCGCGGGCGTCGGCGGCGTGATCAAGATGGTGCAGGCGCTGCGGCACGAAACCCTGCCCAAGACACTGCATGTCGACGAGCCGAGCCCGCACGTGGACTGGACCGGCGCGGACGTCGCGCTGCTGACCGAGGCGCAGCCCTGGCCCGCCGGTGACCGGCCGCGCCGCGCCGGGGTGTCGTCGTTCGGTGTCAGCGGCACCAACGCGCACGCCATCCTCGAAGAGGCGCCGCGCAATGTCCTTCCGATGGAAGCCAATAGCCAGCCGCTCGGTACGGTGCCCTGGCTGCTGTCGGCCAAGAACGACGCCGCGCTGCGGGCGCAGGCGGCGAAACTCCAGCGCTGGGTGATCGACCACCCCGACACCGATCCGGTGCAGGTCGCGCACGCGCTCGCCTCCACCCGCGCCCAGCATGAGACGCGGGCGGCGGTCCTGGGCACCGATCGTGAAGAACTGCTCGCCCGGCTGGAACATCTGGCTGCCGGAACCGCCTCTGCCGGAGTGGTTTCCAGTTCCGTGGGCGCAGGGAAGATCGCCTTCCTCTGCACCGGCCAGGGCGCGCAGCGGGCCGGTATGGGCGCGGAACTCGCCGCGGCCTTCCCCGTCTTCGCCGCCGCGCTCGACGAGGTGTGCGAGAGGTTCGATCCCCTGCTCGGCACTTCGCTGCGGCAGGTGATGTTCACCGGCGAGCTGATCGATCGCACCCGCTTCACGCAGCCCGCACTGTTCGCGTTCGAGGTGGCGCTGTACCGGCTGCTGGAGTCCTTCGGCGTGACACCCGATGTCCTGGTTGGCCATTCGATCGGCGAGCTGGCCGCGGCCTACCTGTCCGGCGTCTGGTCCCTGGAGGATGCCTGCGCGCTGGTCGCGGCCCGCGGTCGCCTGATGGACGCACTGCCCGAGGGCGGTGCGATGCTCGCGGTCGGCGCACCCGAGGACAAAGTCGCCGCCGCGATCGCCGAGTACCGCGATCGGGTTTCGATCGCGGCGGTGAACGCGCCTGCCGCCGTGGTCATCTCCGGTGACGCCGATGCCGTCGACGAACTCGACAAACAGTTCACCGAGCGGGGCCGCAGGACGAACCGGCTGCGGGTGTCGCACGCCTTCCATTCGCACCTGATGGAACCCATGCTGGGCGAGTTCGAGACCGTCGCTGCCGCAGTCACTTTCCATCCCCCGCGAATTCCCCTGGTATCCAATGTTTCCGGTGAGATCGCCGGTGACGAGATCCTGAAGCCGGACTACTGGGTGGCGCAGGTGCGCGGCGCGGTGCGCTACGCACCTGGCGTCCAGACGCTGGTGGCCTCGGGTGTGCGGCGCTTCCTCGAAATCGGGCCGGACGCGGTCCTGGCCGCGATGACCCGGCAGACCCTGCCCGCCGAGATCGAGTCGCGCGCGATGGTCGCGGCGGCGGCGCGCCGGGACCACGACGAGGTCGAGCAATTCGTGACGATGCTCGCCCAGGCGCACACCGCGGGCGTGTCCGTCGACTGGACGCCGCTGTTCGGCGACCGCCCGACGCCACGAATCGGCTTGCCCACCTATGCCTTCCAGCACCAGCGCTATTGGCTCGAACCCGGTCTCGGACAGCGGCGTACGGACGCCTCGGAGCACCCGCTGCTCACCGACGTGGTGCGGGTGGCCGATCGCGACGAGTGGATGTTCACGGGCCGATTCTCGCTGCCCACCCACCCGTGGATGACCGACCACACCACCTATGGCGTGGTGGTCGTTCCCAGTGCCGCGCTCATGGAGATGCTGCTGGTCGCCGGTCGGCGCATCGGCTGCGAGGTCGTCGACGAACTCATCCTCGAGCGGCCGATCCTGCCGCCGGCGGACGGCGAGGTCGAACTCCAGGTGCTGGTGCGGGAACCGGATGGCGCGGGACGCCGGTCCTTCACGTTCCACTACCGCCTCCCCGGCGGCGAGTGGGCGCGAAACGCCAGCGGCGTACTGAGCGGGCGACCGCTGATCGACCTCGGCCTGATGGAGATGCTGCGCACTACGCCGTGGCCGCCGGTCGGTGCCGAATCGGTTGATACCGAGTGGATTCCGGGCCATGCGACGCGGGTCGCCGGGCTGGCATACGGCCCGTCGTTCCGCGGCATCGACGCCGCTTGGCACAGCGATGACATGTCGTTCTCCGAGATCACCCTGAATCCTGAAGTTCCCGGCGACGGGTTCCAGCTGCATCCGGGCCTGTTCGACATGGTGATGCACGCCGGGCTGGTCAGCTTGATCTGGTCGGATCTCGACGGCAATCCCGCCGAGGGCAAGCTCCTGTTCCGCTGGGGTGCAACGCAATTCCATACGACCGCCCCGGTCACCTCGATGCGGGTGATGGCGGTACGGCGCAGCGACGAGGCGATCGCCGTGGTGGCCGTGGACCAGGACGGCAACCCGGTGGTGTCCATCGACGAGGTCGTCATGCGTTCCTACGATGTCGACCAGTTCCGCGCCACGCTGTCGGGTGGAGGCGCTGGCCGTTACGGGTTGCGTTGGACGCCAACCGATATACCGGACGCACTCGCCCCGCTCGGGAGTGCGGCCGTGCTCGGAGCGGCGGTCGTGGCCGGAATCGACGAGCGGTATTCCGATCTGGCGGCGCTGGCGACCAACCCGACCGTTCCCGACGTCGTGGTCTGGTCCGAAGCCGCCGGATCACAGCAGCAGTCCGCCCGTGCTCGCCTCCATGCCGCATGGGATCTGGTGCGGGGCTGGCTGACCGACGAACGGTTCGGACGGTCGCAGCTGGTTGTCGTGACCGAGAACGCGGCGACAGTGCCCGGTTCCGAACCGGATCCGGCGGCGGCCGCCGTCTCGGGCTTGATCCGCAGCGCTCAGGCCGAATATCCGGATCGAATCGTGCTGCTCGACGTCGACCGCGTTGGTATTCAGCACCTTTCGGCCGACGCGATACGAACCGCCATCGCGGCGAGCGAGCCACAGGTGGTGGCGCGGGGCGACAGCGTCCTTGCTCCGCGGCTGGAGCCGGTGACATCCGCTGCGGGTGAGCCGATTTCATTCGGAACGGGCACTGTCCTGATCACGGGCGGAACCGGCGGATTGGGAGCGCTGCTGGCCCGGCACCTGGTCACCGCACACGGTGTCGATCGACTGCTGCTGGTCTCGCGGCGCGGCGAACAGGCCGACGGTGCAACGGAACTCGCGGCGGAACTGTCCGGATACGGCGCACATGTGCGCATCGCAGCCTGCGATGTCACCGACCGCGACGCCCTGCGGAATCTGCTGGCGGACCTGCCCGGCGAACACCCGCTCACCGCCGTCGTGCACGCCGCCGGTGTGCTCGCCGACAGCACCTTCGACGGCCTCACCACCGACCGTATCGACCAGGTCTTCGCCCCGAAGGCCGAGGCGGCGTGGCACCTGCACGAGCTCACCCGGGAACTGAACCTCTCGGCGTTCGTCATGTTCTCCTCCATCGCGGGCATGATCGGTTCGGCCGGACAGGCGAATTACGTTGCCGCCAACGGCTTCCTGGACGCCCTCGCGCTACGCCGCCGGGCCGAAGGGCTGCCGGGTCTCGCACTGGCCTGGGGTCCGTGGCAACAGGACCTCGGCATGACCGGCACCCTGGATCGCACCGCCATGAACCGATTGGACCGGCTCGGCCTGACGCCGCTGGACCACGAGGACGGTCTGCGGCTCTTCGACGCATCGCTGACCACGGCGGAGCCCGTGCCCGCGCTGCTGCACCTCGACACCGACAAGCTGCGCGTGGAAGCACACACCGGGTCGGTTCCGGCGGTGCTGCGCGGATTCGTTCGCGCGGGCGGCCGCACAGCCACGCGGGTGAACGAGGGCCCCTCGCTCGGTGAGCGGCTGCACGGGGTGGCGGAGGCGAAGTGGCACGGCGTCGTCCTCGACCTGGTGCGCGAACACGCGGCCACGGTGCTGGGCTACGAGTCGCTCGACGACATCAATCCCGATCGCGGCTTCGACGAACTCGGCTTCGATTCGCTCGGCGGCGTGGAGTTCCGCAACCGGCTGTCGAAGGTCGTAGGGATGTCGCTGCCCTCGACCCTGGTGTTCGACTACCCCACCGCGCGAGATCTGGCGGGCTACTTGCTGCAGCAAGCCCTGGCGGAGGCGCCCGCGCCAGCCGCCGCACCCGCTCCGTCAGCCGCACCCGTCTCCTCCGCCTCGGTGCCACCTGAAATCGCACAGCTCGAGGCCATGGTCGAGCGGATCATCGCCAACGGCGGCAACACCGACGCGACCATCGCGGCCTTGCGCGGCATCACCGACCGCCTGCACGCCCATCTGGGCGACGCGTGGTCCGACAGCGACTACCGGGACCTCGAGGTCTACGGGGACACCGAGGTCTACGAGGACCTCGAATCCCATTCCGACGATGAACTTTTTAATCTGATCGACGAGGAGTTCGGCCCAGCATGACCAATCCGAGCAGCAGCAACGAGGAACGCCTCAGCCGGTACCTGCGGAAGGTCACCGGGGATCTGCGCACCGCCAACAAGCGGATCCAGCAGCTGGAGGACCAGGCCGGGGAGCCGCTCGCGATCGTCGGCATGAGCTGCCGCTACCCGGGCGGTGTCGACACTCCGGACAAGCTGTGGGATCTGGTCGCCTCCGGCACCGACGCGATCGGCCCCTTCCCCACCGACCGCGGCTGGGATCTCGAGCGGCTGTTCGACACCGACCCGGACGTGCCCGGGACGGTCTACACCCGGGAGGGTGGATTCCTCGATGGCGCAGCCGATTTCGATGCCGGATTCTTCGGCCTCGGACCGCGTACGGCGGAGGCGATGGATCCGCAGCAGCGGCTGTTCCTCGAAGCGTCCTGGGAGGCCTTGGAAAACGCGGGCATCGATCCGGAGTCGCTGCGGGACAGCGATACCGGCGTCTACGCGGGTGTGATGCACTTCGACTACGGCCGCCGCGTCGGCGCGCCCGGTCACAGCGCCGAATCCGAAGGCAATGCGCACCCGGGTGTTTCGGCCAGCATCCTGTCCGGGCGGGTGTCGTTCAGCCTCGGATTCAAGGGCCCGGCGCTGTCGGTGGACACCGCGTGCTCGTCGTCGCTGGTGGCCCTGCATCTCGCCTGCCAGGCGCTGCGCCAGGGCGAGACGTCGCTGGCCCTGGTCGGCGGTGTCACCGTGATGTCGGATCCCGCCCAGCTCATCAGCTTCGCCCGGCAGCGCGCGCTGTCCCCGGACGGCCGGTGCCGGGCCTTCGGGGCCGGGGCCAACGGGACCGGATTCTCCGACGGTCTCGGCATGCTCGTGGTCGAGCGGCTCTCGGACGCGCGCCGCAATGGTCATCCCATCCTCGCGGTGGTGCGCGGCAGCGCGGTGAACCAGGACGGGACCAGCTCTCGCCTGACCGCGCCGAACGGGCCGTCGCAGGAGAAGGTGATCGCGCAGGCGCTCGCCAATGCGGGTCTGTCCCCGGCCGATATCGACGCGGTCGAGGCGCACGGCACCGGTACCCAGCTCGGCGACCCGATCGAGGCGCGGGCGCTGATCGTCACCTACGGTCGCGGTCGCGACGGCGAACCGCTGCGGATCGGATCGCTCAAGTCGAACATCGGGCACACCTCCGCCGCGGCGGGCGTCGGTGGCGTGATCAAGATGGTGCAGGCGATGCGGCACGAAACACTGCCCGCCACACTGCATATCGATACCCCGACACCGCATGTGGACTGGTCCGCGGGCAATGTGCGGCTGCTGACCTCGGCCGAGCCGTGGCCGGCGGGCGAGCGGGTGCGGCGGGCCGGTGTGTCGTCCTTCGGCGCCAGCGGCACCAATACGCATGTGATCCTGGAAGAGGCGCCCGCTCCGGTGGAGGCCGCGGCCGCTCCGGAGAACGAGGCGGGTTCCGGTGCCGCGGTGGTGGCCTCCGAGATCGCCGCCTTGCCGCTCTCCTCGAAGACCGAGGACGGCGTGCGCGCACAGGCGGCCAAACTGCTGGAGTGGGTGCGCGAACGTCCCGACCTGACGGTCGGCGATATCGGCTATTCACTGGTCACCGGCCGCTCGCAATTGGAGTGGCGGGCCGCCGTGGTGGCGGGCGACCGGGACGCCATGCTCGCCGGACTGGCGGAGCTCGCTGAGCACGGAGCGGCAGGCGACATCACCACGGGCCGAGCGGTGACGCGCAAGACCGCCTTCCTGTGTACCGGACAGGGCGCCCAGCGAGTCGGCATGGGTCGCGAACTGTACGAGGCGTTTCCGGTATTCGCGGCCGCGCTGGACGAAGTGTGCGCGCAGTTCGATCCGCTGCTGGGGTGCTCGCTGAAAGACGTGATGTTCGGCGACAAGTCCCCCCGTCATTCCGGCGTGCTTTTGGCCGGAATCCAGCAGCCCGATGTGGATCCCGGCCAAAAACACGCCGGGATGACGAGTGAATCGTTGCACCGCACCGAGTTCACGCAGCCTGCACTATTCGCGTTTGAGGTCGCGCTGTACCGGCTCCTCGAATCCTTCGGCGTGACGCCGGATGCGCTGATCGGGCATTCGATCGGAGAGTTGGCCGCCGCGCACCTCGCCGGTGTGTGGTCGCTGCAAGACGCGTGCCGCCTGGTCGCGGCGCGCGGGCGGCTCATGGGGCGGCTGCCTGTCGGGGGCGCGATGCTCGCGATCGCGGCGAGCGAAGACGCGGTCTCTCCGCTGCTCGCCGACGCGGGGTTGGCCATTGCCGCCGTGAACTCGCCTGCTGCCGTGGTCGTCTCGGGCGACGAGGAGGCGGTGACGGCGCTCGCGCAGCGGTGCGCGGAGCGCGGCTGGCAGACCTCGCGGCTGCGGGTTTCGCATGCGTTCCATTCCCATCTGATGGATCCGATGCTGGCCGAATTCGCCACCGTCGCACGGTCGTTGACCTACCGTCGCCCGAACATTCCACTGGTATCGAATCTCTCCGGCCGGATGGCCGGTGACGAGGTGCTCGAACCGGCCTACTGGGTCCGTCAGGTCCGCGAGGCCGTTCGGTTCGCTCGCGGTGTGGAAACCCTGGTGGCCGAGGGCATGCGCCGATTCCTCGAGATCGGCCCCGATGCGGTGCTGACCGCGATGACCCGGCAGTGCCTGTCGGAGAAGGTCGAAGCGCAGGCGGCGGTCATGGCCGGAGCCCGCCGCGGGCGGGCCGAGGTCGAGCAGTTCGTGACCTGCCTCGCGCAGGCGCATGCCATCGGCGTCGATGTCGAATGGACGGCGCTGTACACCGGACGCCCGGTCGCGCGAGTCCCGTTGCCCACCTACGCGTTCCAGCGTCGCCGCTACTGGGTCGACCCGGTCGGAGGCAACTCCGGGGTCGAGGCCGCGGGTCTGGGTGCGGTCGAGCATCCGCTGCTGGGCGCGGTGGTGTCGGCACCGGAGTCGGGCGAGGTCTTGCTGACCGGGCGACTGTCGCTCGCTGCCCAGCCGTGGCTCGCCGATCACGTGATCGGCGGCGCGGCGCTGTTGCCGGGAACCGGTTTCGCGGAGCTGGTGCTGCGGGCCGGAATCGAGGTCGGCTGCCCGGTGATCGAGGAGCTGACCCTGCAGGCTCCGCTGCTGCTGCCCGCGACGGGCGGTGTGCAGATCCAGGTCGTCGTCGGCGGACACGAGGACGGGCAACGGCCGGTCGCCGTCTACTCCCGTGGTGAACGCGACGATGACGACTGGGTGTTGCATGCGCGAGGCACGCTGACCGTCGCCGACGGTGCCGGCGAACCCCTCGCCGAGGCGTGGCCGCCGACCGCTGCGGACGAAATCGAGGTCGCCGCAGCGTATTCGAGTTTGTTCGCCCGTGGTTACGAGTACGGCCCTGCCTTCCAGGGTGTGCGGGCGCTGTGGCGGCGCGGCGATGAGGTGTTCGCCGAGATCGCCGCCGATGCTGAGACCGGGGTGCGTGTCGAAGGTTTCGGCATCCATCCGGCGCTGCTGGACGCCGCCTTGCACGCCGGTTACCTGACCGGTGCGATTGAAGGCGCTGCAGGGCAACCGGATTCGCTGTTCACGGTCCCGGCCGGACAGGTTGCCCTGCCGTTCGCGTGGGACTCGGTGCAACTGCACGCCACGGAAGCTGCCGTGCTGCGGGTGCGGCTGACCCCGGCCGGATCATCGATGTCGGTGCGGGTGGCCGACGAATACGGGCAGCCGGTCCTGTCGGGATCGGTTGCGGCACGGCCGATGCCGATCGAGCAGCTCGTCGCGGCCGCATCGCGTGGCGTGGCCGAACCGGTCCTGGAACTCGTGTGGTCACCGGCTACGGCCGCGCGGCCCGCGATCGATGCCGAGGTTGGGCGCTGGGACAGCCTGGATGACGCCGCGCAGATTCCGCCGGTGGTGCTCGTCGAAGCCGGTGCCGGATGGAACGACACCGACGGTACCGATGTAGTGACCGCCACCCATGACGAAATCGCCCGTGTCCTCGCGGTATTGCAGGAATGGACGGCCCAGGAGCGGTTCGCGGCGAGCACGCTGCTGATCTCCACCCGCAGTGCGGTCGCCCTGCCCGATGAGGAGCTCACCGACCTCCCCGGCGCGGCGGTGTGGGGTTTGGTGCGTGCCGCCCAGGCCGAGGAGCCGGGCCGAATCATCTTGGTGGACAGCGATACCGGCGTGGACGAGCAACTCGCGTCCGCCATCGTGGCGGTGGGTGAACCGCAGGTGGTCATGCGCGGCGGCGTCACCCACACCGCTCGCCTGGTCCGGCCCGCGAACGAACGCACCGACAGCGGCGGCGAGTCAGCCGCGTTCGGCACGGGAACGGTGCTGATCACCGGCGGCACAGGCGGTTTGGGCGCGGTCATGGCCCGGCACGTGGTGGTCGAGCACGGCGTGCGGTCGTTGCTGCTGGCCAGCCGCAGCGGTCCGCACGCCGAGGGCGCGGCCGCCCTGTCCGCCGAACTGGAGCAGCTGGGTGCCCGGGTGCAGGTCGTGGCCTGTGACGTCGCGGACGCCGCAGCGGTGGCCGAGCTGATTGCAGCGGTACCGGCCGAGTGGCCCCTGACCGGTGTCATCCATGCCGCAGGTGTCCTCGACGACGGAACCATCGCGTCCTTGACCCCGCAACGGATGAACGCGGTGCTGGCCCCGAAGGCCGACGCCGCCTGGCATCTGCACGAAGCGACCGCGGACCTGAATCTGGCCGCGTTCGTGGTGTTCTCGTCGGTCTCGGCCACCCTCGGCGGCCCGGGCCAGGGCAATTACGCGGCCGCGAACACCTTCCTCGACGCACTGGTCGCCCACCGCCGGGCACGCGGGCTCGCCGGTCAATCACTGGCGTGGGGTCCGTGGGCCCGCTCTCGCGGCATGACCGCACACCTTCAGGAATCCGACTTGGCGCGGCTGAGCCGCGGCGGATTCACCGCGCTCACCGACGAGCAGGCGATGACCGGTTGGGCCGCGGCACTGCGACGCAACGCGCCGCACGCGGTGATCGCGACCCTCGACACCGCCGCGCTCCGCGACCAGGCCGAATCCGGGCTGCTTCCCACTGTGCTGCGGGAACTTGCACCCGCGCCCCGTCGCCGTGCGGTGACATCGTCTCCGGTCTCCGGTCTACAGCAACGGCTTTCGGGCCTGGACCTCGAACGGCAGCGGCAGCTGGTCTTCGACACCGTTCGCACCCAGATCGCGGCCGTGCGCGGCAACGACGGTGCGGCTTCGATCGAGCCCGGCCGCACGTTCCAGGACTTGGGTTTCGACTCCCTGAGCGCCGTCGAACTGCGCAATCGGCTCAAGACCGCCATTGGACTATCGCTTCCAGCCGCCGTCATCTTCGACTACCCCACACCGCAGGCTCTGGCCGAGCATCTGGCCGACAAGTTGACCGGCACTGCGAAGGACACCGCGGTCACCGCGAAAGTCGTTGCCGACGAACCGATTGCGATCGTCGGCATGGCGTGCCGGTACCCGGGCGGCGTCACCTCGCCCGAGGACCTCTGGAAATTGGTCTTCGACGGCGTCGACGCGACCTCGGAGTTCCCGGGCAATCGCGGGTGGGACACCGAGCGGATCTACGACCCCACCGGCGAGAAGCCGAACACCACCTACACCCGTCAAGGTGGATTCCTGCACACCGCAGGCGAATTCGATCCGGCGTTCTTCGGGATCAGCCCCAACGAGGCCGCGACGATGGATCCACAGCAGTTCCTGCTGCTGGAGACCTCGTGGGAGGCCCTCGAACGGGCGGGCATCGATCCGGCCACGCTGCGCGGCAGTGCCACCGGCGTTTTCGCGGGCATGATGTACCACGACTACCCGGCCAACGCGAACTCCGGATCCATTGCCTCCGGCCGAGTTTCGTACGTCCTCGGGCTGGAAGGCCCGTCGGTCACCGTGGACACGGCGTGTTCGTCGTCGCTGGTGGCCATGCACCTGGCCGGGCAGTCCCTGCGTTCGGGCGAATCCGATCTGGCCCTGGCGGGCGGTGTGGCCGTGATGGCGACACCCGAGGTCTTCGTCGAATTCAGCCGCCAGCGCGGGCTGGCCCCCGACGGGCGGAGCAAGTCGTTCGCCGACGCCGCCGACGGTGTGGCGTGGTCCGAGGGCGCCGGTGTGCTGGTGCTGGAGCGGTTGTCCGACGCCCGGCGCAACGGGCACGAGGTGCTCGCGGTGATCGCCGGTTCGGCGGTGAATCAGGATGGTGCGTCGAATGGTTTGACGGCACCGAACGGTCCCTCACAGCGGCGGGTGATCCGGCAGGCGCTCGCCAATGCGCGGATCACGCCGAGCGACGTCGACGTGGTGGAAGCGCACGGCACCGGTACCACGCTGGGCGATCCGATCGAGGCCCAGGCGCTGCTGGACACCTACGGCCAGGAGCGCGCCGCGGACCGGCCGTTGTGGTTGGGCTCGCTGAAATCCAATATCGGGCACGCGCAGGCCGCGGCCGGTGTGGGTGGCGTCATCAAGATGGTGATGGCCATGCGGCACGGGCTACTGCCGCGGACGTTGCACGTGGATCGGCCGTCGAGCAAGGTGGATTGGTCGGCGGGACAGATCGAATTGCTGACCGAGCCGGTGGCGTGGCCGGAGGTGAATCGGCCGCGGCGCGCCGGAGTTTCGTCCTTCGGTATCAGCGGCACCAATGCGCACGTCGTCATCGAAGCGGCGGCGGAATCGGCTCGGACCTCGGATCGAGACGAGGCCGTGCGCGTCGACGGGCTGCTGCCGTGGGTCGTCTCGGCGCGCAGCGGTGCGGCACTCGCCGCTCAAGCCGGACGGCTGGTCTCGGCTGTGGCAGAGCGCGATCTGGATCCGGCGGACGTCGGCTTCTCGCTGGCCTCCACACGCGGCGTCTTCGAGCAGCGCGCAGTTGTCCTCGGGGACAACCGAAATGCTCTGCTGTCGGGGACCCGGGCGCTCGCCGAGGGCGCGCAGTCGCCGGGTCTGGTGTCCGGTCGCGTGATTCCGGGTTCGACCGGGCTGGTGTTCTCCGGTCAGGGTGCGCAGTGGGCCGGGATGGCGAACGAGTTGCGTCGGGCCTATCCGGTGTTCGCCGAGCATTTCGATGCGATCGTGGCCGAGATCGATCCCCTTCTGGGGCAGCCGGATTCGCTGAGTGTCGCGCTGGCGTCCGAGGACCTCGTCGATCGGACGGTGTACGCGCAGGCCGGGTTGTTCGCCTTCGAGGTCGCGCTCTACCGATTGCTCGAATCATGGGGCGTGCGACCCGATATGGTCGCGGGCCACTCGATCGGTGAAGCGGCCGCCGCGCATGTGGCGGGGGTGCTGTCGCTGGCCGACGCGTGCGTGCTGGTGGCCGCCCGTGGCCGGTTGATGCAGGCCCTGCCCGGCGGCGGCGCGATGGTCGCCGTCGGCGCGTCGCAGGCCGATGTGACGCCCCTGCTGACCGAAGGGGTCGCGATCGCGGCGTTGAACGGGCCGTCGTCGGTGGTGCTCTCCGGTATCGAGGATGAGGTCCTCGCCGTTGTCGAAACGTGCGTCGAACGTGGCTGGCGCACCCGTCGTTTGCGGGTCTCGCACGCCTTCCACTCGGCGCTGATGGAACCCATGCTGGCCGAATTCGCCTCGGCGATCGAGGGTTTGACCTTCGCCGAGCCGATGATTCCGCTGGTGTCGACCGTGACCGGTGCGATTGTCACCGGCGAGATGACCGATCCGCGGTACTGGGTCGGCCAGGTCCGCGACACGGTGCGGTTCGCCGATGCCGTTGCCACGATGGTGGATTCGGGTGTGTCGCGATTCGCCGAGATCGGTCCGGACGCGGTGCTGACCCCGATGGTCGCGCAGATCGCGGAGGGCGCGGTGGCGCTGGTGCGGCGAGATCGCGCCGATGCCGCCACCGTGCTGGCCGGAGTGGCCGGATTGTTCGTGTCCGGTGCCGAGGTGGATTGGTCCCGGTTCTATGCCGGTACCTCCGCACAGCGAATCGACCTGCCCACCTATGCCTTCCAGCGCGAGCGGTACTGGCTCGATGCCCGGAAGCTGCTCGCGCAGTCGTGGGGCACCGAGCTGGGCGGCGTGACCGACGCCGGGCTCGAGACGGTGGACCATCCACTGCTGGGTGCCGTTGTGCCGCACGCTGATTCGGGTCAGCTGACCTTCACCGGCCGGTGGTCCCTGGACTCGGCGGAGTGGCTCGCCGACCACAGCGTGCACGGCACGGTGCTGCTACCCGGTACCGGATTCGTCGAATTGGCCGCGCATGTCGGCGGCCTACTGGGCTGCGATGTCGTCGAGGAACTCATCCTGCACACACCGCTGCCCCTCCCCGCCGAGGGCAGCGTCGCGGTGCAGGTCGTGGTGGCCGACGCGGACGACACCGGTCGCCGACGGCTGCGCGTGCATTCCCGTCAGGCGGCCGAAGGTCCGTGGGTGCTGCACGCCGAGGGTGTCCTCGCCATGGATGCCGGATCCCACGACGTGGCAGCCGATTTCGACCTGGCCACCTGGCCTCCGGTCGGCGCGCAGCCGCTCGACGTCGACGGCGCCTACGACGAGCTGTTCGCACTCGGATACGGGTACGGTCCGTTCTTCCAGGGGCTGCGGGCGGCGTGGCAACGCGGCGATGAGCTTTTCGCCGAGGTCGCGCTGCCGGATCCGCAGGACGCCGACGGTTTCGGGATCCATCCCGCACTGTTCGACGCGGCCCTGCATGCCGGGATCCTGCACGGCCGCAAGGCCGGTGAGGCGGTGTTGCCGTTCGCCTGGAACAGGGCCGTACTGCACTCGGCGGGTGCCGCCACCGTGCGGGTACGCAGTGTTCCCGTGGGCGACGATTTCGCCGTGCAGATCGCCGATGAGCAGGGGCGAGCCGTTGTGTCGGTGGGCGCGTTGGTATCTCGGCCGGTGTCGGTCGAACGGCTCAGCGGTGACAAGGTGGACGCCTTGTTCGCCGTGGAATGGGTTGCCGCGCCGTCGTCGTCGGACAGCGTCGCGCCGGACCGCATCGCGATTCTCGGTGCCGACCGCGACCTCGCGGCCTTGATCGCCGATCTGGACGCGGCCGCGGATCCGGTCCTTCCCGATCTCGTGCTGCTCGAGTGCCCTCGCCACGATGGCCTTCCGACGGACGCAGCCCGGGCGGTACTGGGCGGCGTACTCGACACCGTTCAGCGCTGGGTGGCCGAACCTCGCTTCGCCACTTCGCGTTTGGTGGTAGTCACAGAGCGTGCCGTGACAGTGGGCGATTCCGAGCCGATCGGCCTGGACCAAGCGCCGGTGTGGGGTCTGCTGCGTGCCGCGCAGGCCGAATATCCGGGTCGATTCCAGCTACTGGATGTGGAGCCGGGCAACGACGTCACCGCGGACATCTTGGCGGCTGTGGCCGGTGAGCCCGAGGCCGCGCTGCGCGGTGCGACCGTGCTCGTGCCGCGCTTGACCCGCCGGACACCGGGAACGAGCGTCAAGCCGATCGAGCCCGGCACGGTGCTGGTGACCGGTGGCACCGGCGGTCTCGGTGCCGTCATCGCCCGCCACCTGGTGACCGAATACGGTGTGCGCCAGCTCCTTTTGACGTCCCGCCGTGGCCCGCATGCTCCCGGTGCCGCCGAACTGATCGACGAACTGGCCGAGCTCGGTGCCGAGGCAACCGTGGCGGCGTGCGACGTGTCGGATCGGTCGGCGTTGGCGGCTCTGCTGGCGGGCATCCCCGAGGAGCACCCGCTGGTGGGCGTGGTGCACGCGGCGGGCATCGCCGACAACGGTGTGATCGCGTCGATGTCGGCGGAGCGCATCGACGCCGTGTTCCGCCCGAAGGTGGATGCCGCGTGGCATCTGCACGAGCTCACGCGCGACAAGTCGCTGTCGTTGTTCGTGCTGTTGTCCTCCGCGGGCGGGTTGGTGCTGGCCGCTGGTCAGGCCAATTACGCTGCGGCGAACGTCTTCCTGGATGCCCTCGCCACGCATCGGCACTCCCTGGGACTGCCCGCGACCGCCCTCGACTACGGCATGTGGGAGCGGTCGAGCGGGCTCGGCGCGGAGCTGTCCGAGGATGACTTCGATCGGATGCGCAGGCAGGGTTTCCCGCCGCTGTCCGAATCCGAGGGTCTGGCACTGTTCGACGCGGCGGTGGCCGCCGAGAGCCCGCAACTGGTGGCGCTACGGATCGATCCGGCGGTGCTGCGCACCCGAGGCGACCAGATTCCGTCCCTGGTCCGGGGACTCGTGCCGACACCGGCGCGCCGAGCCAACCGGACCCCGGCCGGGCAGGCACTGCTGCAACGGCTGGCAGGTCTCTCGGAAGCCGATCGCGACAGTGCCCTGGTCGATTTCGTCCGCACCGTCGCGGCCGGGATCCTGGGCCACGCCTCCCCCGAGGCCGTCGCACCGCAGCAGGCCTTCCAGCAGCTCGGCTTCGACTCGTTGAGCGCCATCGAGTTCCGCAACAAGCTCAATACCGCGACCGCGCTGCAACTCCCGGCCACGCTGATCTTCGATTACCCGACCCCGCAGGCCGTCGCCGAATTCATCGGTGCGCAACTCACCGGCACCGCCGTCGTCGAGGAACGCGCGGTGAGCCGGGTGCGGGCCGATGACGAGCCGATCGCCGTGGTGGCGATGGCCTGCCGCTATCCGGGCGGGGTCGCGTCGCCGGAAGACCTGTGGCAGTTGGTGGTCGAGGGCGGCGACACCGTCGGGGCCATGCCGGTGGATCGAGGCTGGGACCTCGAGGGCATCTACGATCCCGAACCCGGCAAGCCCGGTAAGACCTACACGCGCAGTGGCGGATTCCTCTACTCCGCAGCGGAATTCGATGCCGACTTCTTCGGCATCAGCCCGAACGAGGCCACGATGATGGATCCCCAGCAGCGGTTGCTGCTGGAGGTCTCCTGGGAGGCATTCGAACGCGCCGGCCTGGATCCGGCGGCGTTGCGCGGCAGTTCGACCGGCGTGTTCACCGGTCTGATGTATCACGACTACGCCCGGGCCACCGGGACCGGCAGCGGGTCGGCGGGCAGTCTGGTCTCGGGCCGGGTGTCGTATGTGTTCGGTCTGGAAGGGCCGTCGGTCACCGTGGACACGGCATGCTCGTCGTCCCTGGTGGCGATGCACCTGGCCGGGCAGTCGCTGCGCTCGGGCGAGTGCGATCTCGCCCTGGCCGGTGGTGCCGCGGTCATGGGGACGCCGGATATGTTCCTCGAATTCGGCCGCCAGCGCGGATTGTCGCCGGACGGACGGTGTAAGTCGTTCTCCGACAGTGCCGATGGCGTGGGCTGGGCCGAGGGTGTCGGCGTTCTGGTGCTGGAGCGGTTGTCCGATGCTCGCCGCAACGGGCACGAAATCCTCGCGGTCATCGCCGGTTCGGCGGTGAACCAGGATGGCGCGTCGAATGGTCTGGCCGCACCGAACGGTCCGTCGCAGCGGCGGGTGATCCGCCAGGCCCTGGCCAATGCCGGGCTGGCACCCGTCGACGTCGACGCGGTGGAGGCGCACGGCACCGGAACGACGCTGGGCGATCCGATCGAAGCCCAAGCGCTGCTTGCCACTTACGGACAGGAGCGCGCTGCCGACCGTCCGCTGTGGCTGGGGTCGCTGAAGTCGAACATCGGTCACGCGCAGGCCGCGGCGGGTGTTGGCGGCGTGATCAAGATGGTGATGGCGATGCGGCACGGGGTGCTGCCGCGTTCGCTGCATGCGGAGAATCCCAGTACCAAGGTCGATTGGACCGAGGGCCACGTGCGGTTGCTGACCGAGGCGGTGCCGTGGCCGGAGGTCGGCCGGGCGCGGCGGGCGGGTGTGTCGTCGTTCGGCATCAGCGGCACCAATGCGCACGTCATCATCGAACAGGCTCCGATGGCCGCAACTGCGGCGGAACAGCCTGCGGCGCGGGCGATTCCGGTGGGCGGACTGATGCCGTGGGTGCTCTCAGCGCGCAGCGGCGCGGCACTCGCGGGCCAGGCGGCTCGACTGTCCGCGCAGGTGGATGGTCCGACATCGCAGGTGGCAGAGCTCGATCCGATCGATGTCGGCTTCTCGCTGGCCTCGACGCGCAGCGTGTTCACCCATCGGGCCGTCGTGCTGGCCGAAGGCCGGGACGACCTGATCGCGGGCGTGCGCGCCGTGGCCACGGGCACGGATGCGCCCGGCGTCGTGTCGGGTCGCGCGGTGGCGGGCTCGACGGCGCTGGTGTTCTCGGGGCAGGGCGCGCAGTGGGCCGGGATGGCAACCGAGTTGCGCAAGGCGTATCCGGTGTTCGCGGACACTTTCGACGCCATCGTGGATGAGCTGAATCCAATGCTGGCACAGCAGGTTCCACTGGATGCGGCGTTGACGTCCGAGGAGCTCGTCGACCGGACGGTGTTCGCGCAGGCCGGATTGTTCGCGTTCGAGGTGGCGTTGTTCCGGCTGCTCGAATCCTGGGGTGTGCGGGCCGATGTGGTGGCCGGTCACTCCATCGGTGAGGTCGCCGCGGCGCATGTGGCCGGAGTGTTGTCGCTGACCGACGCGTGTGTGCTGGTGGCCGCGCGCGGCAGGTTGATGCAGGCCCTGCCCGCCGGTGGGGCGATGGTCGCGATCGGTGCCGCCGAAAGCGATGTGCTGCCGTTGTTGTCGGGTGAGGTGTCGGTGGCGGCGGTGAACGGTCCGTCGTCGGTGGTGATCGCCGGTGCCGCGGACGCGGTCGCGGCTGTTGCCGACGTCTGTGCCGGGAAGGGCTGGCGGACGAATCGTCTGCGGGTGTCGCACGCGTTCCATTCGGCGTTGATGGAACCGATGCTGGCCGAATTCACGACGGCGATCGAGCATCTGACGTTCGAGCGACCGAGCATCGCCCTGGTGTCGACGGTGACAGGTGCGCGAGTCGGCGACGAAATGTGCGATCCGTCGTACTGGACCGGTCAGGTTCGGGAGACGGTGCGGTTCGCGGATGCCGTTGCCACGATGGTGAATTCGGGTGTCACCAGGTTCGCCGAGATCGGACCCGACGCGGTATTGACCCCGATGATCGTCCAAACCCTCGACGGCGAGCACCCGGCCACCACGGTGGTGCCGCTGGCCCGCCGCGGCAAGGCCGACGCCGTGTCGGTGTCGAACGGTGCGGCGGGATTGTTCGTCTCCGGCGCGGACCTCGACTGGTCCGCGCTGTACAACGGAACCGGAGCCCGGCGAATCCCACTGCCCACCTACGCCTTCCAGCGTCACCGGTACTGGATGCCCGACGGATCCACCGGTAAGGGTGATGCCAGATCGCTGGGCCTCGCCACCACCGGACACCCGCTGGTGCCCACGGTGATCGCACAACCGGACACCGGCGGTGTGATCCTGACCGGCCGCCTGTCGGTCCAGACACATCCCTGGCTGGCCGATCACGGCGTGCTCGGCACCGTGCTGTTCCCCGGCGCCGGTCTGGTCGAACTCGCCTTGGAGGCCGGCAGCCGGGTGAGCCTTCCGACGCTGGCGGACTTCGTCCTGCACACGCCGCTGGTGCTGCCGGAAACGGGCGGGGTCGCGGTGCGCAGTGTCGTCGCCACCGAGGACGAGTCCGGTCATCGCCCGGTGCGGATCTACTCGGCCCGCGAAGGCGAGAGCGACTCGGCATCGTCGTGGACGCTGCATGCGGAAGGCTCGCTCACCGCCGGTGACGCAGCCGAGGCCGAGACTGCCGACCTCTCCGGGTGGCCTCCGATCGGAGCGCAGCCGCTGCCGGTCGGCGATGTCTATGACGACCTCCGCGCCGACGGGTACGAATACGGGCCCGCCTTCCAGGGTCTCCGGGCGGCATGGCAGCGCGGCGACGAGGTGTTCGCCGAGGTCGCACTGCCCGACCCCCGCGAAGCCGCGGAATACGGACTGCATCCCGCACTGCTCGACTCCGCCCTGCATGCCTTGCTGATCGGCGGCTCGGGCGCTGACGAGTCCGGGCCCGCATTGCCATTCGAATGGTCCGGGGTCACCGTGCACGCGAAGGGAGCCGACTCCCTGCGCGTTCGCGCGACCCGCATCGGCGACCGCACGGTGCGAGTGGATCTCGCGGATCCGACCGGCGCTCCGGTGGCGACGGTGCGCCGATTGGCCGCGCGGCCGATCGATGCCGCGCAGCTCGCGGCGCTCACCTCAACGGTCGACAACGCGATGTACCGGGTCGAATGGACACCGATATCGGTGTCCGACAGCGAGATACACGCCGTGTCGTGGACGGATCTCGGTGACGAGACTCCGGACGCGGTAGTGCTGGATGCCCCGGCGGGCAATGATCCCGACGCCGTCCGCACCGCGACCCACGCTGTGCTGCAGGTGCTTCAAACCTGGATCGCCGATCCCCGATCCAGCCGGTCGGCATTGGTGATCCGGACCAGTGGCGCGGTTTCGGTGGCCGGGGAGGACATTGCGAACCTCGCCGGTGCCGCGGTGGCCGGTCTGGTTCGCTCCGCACAGGCGGAGAGTGCGGGGCGAATCGTCTTGGTGGACACCGATTCCGACGCCGCTCCGTTGGGCGGGATCCTGGCCTCCGGGGAACCGCAGGTGGCCGTGCGCGGCGGGCGGGTGCACAGCGCCCGACTGGTCCGAGCGACGACGACTGCGGCCCCGCGCGTCGCCTTCGGTCCGGACGAAACCGTGCTCATCACCGGCGCCAGCGGCTTCCTGGGCGGGTTGTTCGCCCGGCACCTGGTGCACACCCGCGGCGTCCGGCACCTGCTATTGCTGAGCCGACGTGGCGAGTCCGCGCCCGGCGCCGCCGAGCTGGCGGCCGAACTCCGCGGCGACGGTGCCGAAATCGACTTCGCCGCCTGCGATGTCGCCGATCGCGCCGCGCTCGCCGAGGTCCTGTCCGCCATCCCCGCGAGCCGTCCGCTCACCGGTGTGTTCCACACGGCCGGCGTGCTCGACGACGGCGCCATCGCCTCACTGACCCCGGATCGCATGGATACGGTGTTGCGGCCCAAGGTCGATGCGGCCCTGCACCTGCACGAACTGACCGCCGAGCTACCCCTGAAGGCGTTCGTACTGTTCAGCTCGGTGGCGGGAGCATTCGGCAGTCCGGGCCAGGGCAACTACGCCGCGGCCAATGCCTGCCTGGACGCGGTCGCGACGCATCGTCGGACCTCCGGACGCTCCGGGCAGTCCCTCGCGTGGGGGCTGTGGAGCGGTGACGGCGGCATGGGCGACGAGCTCGGTGACATCGAACGTCGCCGCATGGCCCGTTCGGGGATGCTGCCGCTGTCGGCGGAGCAGGGCTTGGCGCTGTTCGAGGCCGCCAGCGGAATCGAGACGGCGACACCGATTCTCGCAAAGCTCGACCGCGAGGGACTGCGCGGCGCGGGGTTCGCGACGGCCCTGCTGTCCGGGCTTGTCCCCGCGCGCCCGGTATCTGCCGCCCCGGCCGCACTGCGCGCCCGCCTGGCCGACACACCCGAGGGCGAACGCCTCGGTGTCCTCGTCGATCTGGTTCGCGACCAGGCGGCCGCGGTGCTGGGGCATCAGAACGCGAAGGAGATCGCGGCCGACCGGGCCTTCAACGAGCTCGGCTTCGATTCCATCACCGCCATCGAATTCCGCAACGGGCTCCAGACCGCCACCGGCCTGCCCCTGCCCGCGACGCTGGTCTTCGACTACCCGTCACCGGAGACGCTGGCCGGATACCTGGCCGAAGAGTTCACCGACGACCACCAACCCGCCGCGTCCGTGGATGCGTCGGAGGACGAGATTCGCGTTGCGCTGCAAACGATTTCGCTGGACCGGCTCCGCGCAGCCGGACTGCTCGACGCGCTCATGCGACTCGCGCAGGGGCAGGAGCGCCCCGGCGAGACGGCAGCGCACACCGCGGACGAGTCCATCGACGAACTCGATCTCGACGACTTGATCAACCTGGCTTACAACTCCGAGGACTGACAGCGATATGACGAATACCGAGAGCACCGCAAAACTCGCCGACGCGCTACGGGCCTCGCTGAAGGAGACCGACCGGCTGCGGGCGCGCAATCGCCAGCTCGACGCGGCCCTGCGCGAGCCGATCGCCATCGTGGGCATGGCCTGCCGCTACCCCGGCGGCGTCGAGTCACCGGAAGACCTGTGGCGACTGGTCTCCGACGGCGTCGACGCCACCACCGATCTCCCCGCCAACCGCGGCTGGGACATGGAGCGCATCTACGACCCCACCGGCGAACTACCCGGCCGCTCCCACACCCGATCCGGCGGCTTCCTGCACACCGCGGGCGATTTCGATCCCACGTTCTTCGGCATCAGCCCGAATGAAGCGGCCACCATGGACCCGCAGCAGTTCCTCCTGCTCGAAACCTCCTGGGAGGCCTTCGAACGCGCCGGAATCGACCCGACGACCCTGCGCGGCAGCGCGACCGGCGTGTGGGTCGGCATGATGTACCACGACTACCCGGCCAATACGAACGCCGGATCGCTGGCCTCGGGCCGGCTCTCCTACACCTTCGGACTCCAGGGCCCGTCGGTCACCGTCGACACCGCGTGTTCGTCCTCGCTGGTGGCCATGCATTCGGCCGCCGCCGCACTGCGCGCGGGCGAATGCGAGCTGGCCCTGGCGGGCGGTGTCACCGTGATGGCGGGCCCGGACACGTTGATCGAGTTCAGCCGCCAGCGCGGACTGGCCGTCGACGGCCGCTGTAAGTCGTTCTCCGACAGCGCCGATGGCGTCGGCTGGGCGGAGGGCGCCGGTGTGCTGGTGCTGGAGCGACTGTCCGACGCGCAACGCAAGGGCCACCGGATTCTCGCGGTGATGGCCGGTTCGGCGGTGAACTCCGACGGCGCCTCCAACGGGCTGACCGCGCCCAACGGTCCCGCGCAGCGACGCGTCATCGAGCAGGCGCTGGCCAGTGCCGGAATCTCCGCCGCCGATGTCGACGCGGTCGAAGGGCACGGCACCGGAACGACTTTGGGCGATCCGATCGAGGCCCAGGCCTTGCTGGGCACCTACGGCCGTGATCGCGCGCCGGAGCGTCCGCTGTGGCTGGGGTCGCTGAAGTCGAACATCGGGCACGCGCAGGCCGCCGCGGGCGTGGGCGGCGTGATCAAGATGGTGATGGCGATGCGGCACGGGCTGCTGCCGCGCACGCTGCACGTGGACCGGCCGTCGTCCAAGGTCGACTGGTCCGCGGGCGAGGTGCGGCTGCTGACCGAACCGGTGTCGTGGCCGGTGGTCGATCGCCCACGGCGGGCGGGTGTTTCGTCCTTCGGCATCAGCGGCACCAACGCGCACGTCATCATCGAGCAGGCTCCCGCCGCCGAACCGGATCCCGCCGCCGTGACGACCCCGGCCGAGCCCGTCGGGGCGGTCGTGCCGTGGGTGCTGTCCGCCGCCAGTCCCCGTGCCCTCGACGTACAGGCCGTTCGCTTGGGGTCGTACGTCCGCGAAAATGGCTTCGCGGCAAACGATGTCGGATACTCGCTGACCGCCACCCGCGCCACGCTCGGCCATCGAGCGGTGGTCCTCGGTGCCGATCGCGACGAACTGCTCTCGGGCATCGACGCTTTGGGTCGTGGAGACTCCCTACCCGGTGTCGTCTCGGGTCGCGCGACTTCGGGTTCGACGGGGTTCGTCTTCTCGGGTCAGGGCGCGCAGTGGGCCGGTATGGCCGAGCAGCTGCGTACGCACCCGGTTTTCGCGGAGGCGTTCGACAAGATCGTCGCGGAGCTGAATCCGCTTCTCGGCCAGCCTATCTCGCTCGATGAGGCACTGGCCGCCACGGACCTGGTCAACCAGACCGTCTTCGCGCAGGCCGGGCTGTTCGCCTTCGAGGTCGCGCTGTATCGCCTGCTCGAGGCGTGGGGTCTGCGCCCGAACCTGGTGGCGGGCCACTCGATCGGCGAGATCGCCGCCGCGCATATCGCAGGGGTGCTGTCGCTCTCGGACGCCTGCGTCTTGGTGGCCGCGCGCGGCCGGTTGATGCAGGCGCTCCCGGCGGGTGGCGCGATGCTCGCGGTGGGAGCGCCGGAATCCGCCGTGGCCCCGCTGCTGACCGACGGCGTCTCGATCGCGGCGGTGAACAGCCCCACCTCGGTGGTGATCTCCGGTGTCGAGACCGAAGTCGATGCGCTCGCCGAGGTGTTCGCCGAGAAGTCCTGGCGGACAAGCCGTCTGCGAGTCTCGCACGCTTTCCATTCCGGATTGATGGACCCGATGTCGGCGGAGTTCGCCGCGGTGGTCGAGGGCTTGAACTTCGCTCGGCCGACCATTCCGCTGGTATCGACCGTGACCGGCGCCCGGGTGACCGATGAGATGTCGGACCCGGCGTACTGGGTGCGTCAGGTCCGCGCCACAGTGCGGTTCGCCGACGCGGTGACCACCATGGCGGACGCCGGTGTGGTGCGCTTCGCCGAGATCGGACCGGACGCGGTGCTCACGCCGATGGTGGCGGGCACCGTGGACGCTGAAGCCACCGTCGCGGTCGCGTTGGCGCGCCGCGATGACGCCTCGACTGCCACGGTGACGGCCGCGGTGGCGAAGTTGTTCGTGTCGGGCGCGGAGGTGGATTGGCCCGCGTTCTACCCCGGTGCACAGCCGATCGACCTGCCCACCTACGCGTTTCAACGCGAGCGTTTCTGGCTCGATGCGAAGCGGTATCTGTCGACCACGTGGCTGGCCGCCGAGGCGGACGCCGCCGGATTGGATCCCGTCTCCCATCCTCTGCTGGGAGCGGTTGTCCCGCAACCCGATTCGGATGGCGTGAGCTACGTCGGCCGATGGTCGCTGAACTCGGTCGGATGGCTCGCCGATCACAGCGTGCTCGGCACGGCACTGCTGCCGGGAACCGGTTTCGTCGAGTTGGCGACCCATGTGGGCGGATTGCTCGGCCACCCGAGGGTGGAGGAGCTGATCCTGCACGCACCGCTGACATTGCCTGCCCACGACGGGGTTTCGGTACAGGTGGTGGTCGGCGCGGCGAATGATTCCGGTCGCCGGCGCATCACGATTCACTCGCGCCAACCCGACGCGGTCGCATGGACATTGCACGCGGAGGGTGACCTCACCGCCGAGGACGTCCGACCCGATTTCGATCTCGCCACCTGGCCTCCGGTCGACGCCGAGGCGATCGACGTAACCGACGCGTACACCGAGCTGCTGGATGCCGGATACGGATACGGCCCCTACTTCCAGGGCATGCGAGCAATGTGGCGACGCGGCGAGCACGGCGCCGACGGTCACGAGCTGTTCGCCGAGGTGGCCCTGCCCGATGCGGAGGCCGCCGAAGGATACGGCCTGCACCCCGCACTCTTCGACGCGGCAATGCATGCCCTCATCGTGGATCAACTCCGCAATGGCGGCCTCGACGCGCCCGCGCTGCCGTTCAGCTGGCGCGGCGTCGCACTGCACTCGGCCGGAGGCAGCGCCGTCCGGGCCCGAATCCGGGTGCACGACAGCCGTTTCACGCTGTGGCTGGCCGACAGCACCGGCAACCCGGTCTTGTCGGTCGACTCGCTGGACACCCGACAGGTGTCCGCGGACCGGCTGCGCGCCGACCGGGTGGCCGACGCCCTGTACCGGGTGGATTGGATCACGCCGTCGGTCAGCGGCGGTTCGGCAGTCCTGGCACGCACGGCGGTCATCGGCGCGCCGGGTTCGGCGGAGGTGCGCGGCTTTCCCGACCTCGCGACGCTGGTCGCGGAACTCGACGCATCGGCCGAAGCCGTGGTCCCCGCGCTCGTTCTGCTCCACTGCGCCGATACCGGCGACGCGTCGTCGCACGACGCCCGCGAGGCGGTGCACGACGTACTGGCCGCTGTCCAACAGTGGTTGGGCGACAATCGATTCGCCGAGTCCCGCCTGGTGATCCTGACCCGCGACGCGGTCCGCACCAGCGAGTGGGAGCAAGTCCGCCCGGCGCAGGCGCCCGTCTGGGGTCTGGTGCGCGCGGCCCAGGCCGAACATCCGAATCGATTGCAGCTCTTGGACCTCGAGGGTTCGATCGACCACGATCCGGCCGCCGTCGCCACCGCCGCGGCAGCCCTGGCGGCAGAGCCGGAGGGCGCGCTGCGTGACGCGAAGGTCCTGGTGCCGCGGCTGGTGCAACATCAGGTCACCGAGGCCGACCGCGAGCCGGTCGAACCGTTGGACACCGGCACGGTGCTGATCACCGGCGGCACCGGCGGGCTCGGCGCGCTCTTCGCACGGCATCTGGTCACCGAATACGGTGCGCGGCGGCTGGTTCTGACGTCCCGGCGCGGGCCGGAAGCCCCCGGCGCGGACGCGCTGCGCGCCGAGTTGACCGAACTCGGTGCGCAGGTGACCGTCGCCGCCTGCGATGTCTCCGATCGAGACGCGCTGAAGGCATTGCTCGACGAGATCGGGCCCGAGTACCCGCTGACCGGTGTCGTGCACGCGGCGGGCATCGCCGACCACGGCCTGATCGAATCGATGACGAGCGGTCGTATCGATGCCGTGTTCGCGCCCAAGGCCGATGCCGCGTGGCATCTGCACGAACTCACCAGTGACCTGCCGCTTTCGCTGTTCGTACTGGTGTCCTCCGCCGGTGGTTTGGTGCTGGCCGCCGGCCAGGCCAACTACGCGGCCGCCAATGTCTACCTCGATGCCCTCGCCACCTACCGCCGGTCGGCCGGGTGGGCGGCCACCTCGATCGATTACGGCCTGTGGGAACGATCGAGCGGTCTGGGCACCGAACTCTCCGACGAGGATTTCGAACGCATGCGGCGGCAGGGCTTCCCGGCGCTGTCCGAAGCCGACGGCCTGGCGCTCTTCGATGCCGCGGTGACCTCCGGCGTCGCCCAGCTGGTCGCATTGCCGGTCGACCGGGCCGTGCTCCGCACGCGAGCCGAGCACGCACCCGCCCTGATCCGCGGGCTGGTACCGGTTACGGCCCAGCGTGAGACGCCGTCACCGCTGCTGGAGCTGGTCGGCCTGCCGTCCGCCGAACGGCTTCCGAAGCTCGTGGAGTTCGTGCGCAAGCAGGCGGCCAAGACGCTCGGCTACGCGGATGTCGAGCTCATCGCGGTCGACAATGTGTTCGGCGAAATGGGATTCGACTCGCTCACCGCGGTCGAATTCCGCAACGCCCTGCGCGACGCCACGGGCGTGCAGCTGCCCGGCACCTTGGTCTTCGACTTCCCGACGCCCCAGATTCTCGCGAAACAGCTGGACGAACGATTGGCGGAAGGCGCGGGCTCGCTCGCGAACGCCGTCGACGCGGCCGCCCAGCGAGATCGTGAGGAGGGTGTCGCCGATGACTCGCTGTACGGCATGTTCCGCACCGCGGTCGGCCGGGAACAGTACTCGGTCGCCTTCCTGCTGCTGCACCTGGCGGCACAGATGCGTGACCTGTTCACCGCCAACGAGGTGCCGGCCGTCGAGCCGGAGCTCATCCGCATGACCGAGGGCGACGCCACACCGCGCATCATCTGCATCGCCCCGCCGATGGCGGCGGGCGGTGTGCGCCAGTACGCCCGGATGGCAAGCAAACTGCGCACGGCCCGCGACGTGGTCGGCCTCGCACCGATGGGATCCCACGCGGGCGAGCCGCTGCCCACCGACTATGCCGCCGCCACCAAGGCATTGATCAAGCCCATCCTCGACGCCGCCGACGGGCAGCCGTTCGTGCTGTTCGGGTACTCCTCCGGCGGGGTGCTGGCCTACAGCGTCGCCGAACAGCTGGAGGCGCTCGGCGGGCATGCGCCGACGGGAGTGGTGCTGGTGGACAGCTACCGGGTGGCCGAGGGCGACGGCAGTGAGTGGATCCTCAAGCCGGTCGCCGAGAACATGGTGACCAACGAGGCCGCCTTCGACCGATTCGACCCCGCCCGATTGACCGCCATGGGCCAGTACATTCAGGTGCTGCGCGGCATCCTGCCCGGGAAGATCGCCGCGCCCACGCTGTTCCTGCAGTGCGCGCAGCGGATTCCCGGTGTCCCCGAGGACTTCCAGGCGTGGCAGGCCCAGCCGTGGGACGAGAGCCACCGTGTGGTTCAGGTGGATGCCAACCACTTCGCCATGCTGCACGAGGGATCGGATCAGGTCGCCGCGGCGGTCGACGACTGGCTGGAAGAGCTGGTGTGATGATGCGGCCGGGAGGGTGATTCGCCCTCCCGGCCGCTATCCGGTCATTTGCCGGTGTGCGTGAGCCGAACCGCCCCGTACCACGGAATCCGCTTGGCGCCGAGCGGCATTCGGGGACCGACCGGCGCGAAGGCGAGCGACCACAGCAGCGGGGGCAACCGGCGGAATCGGGCTGCCATCCGGAACAATCCGACGACCTCGTCCGCGGTCCAGCCCGCGTCGGCGAAGAATCGCAGCGGTTCGAGCGGCCCGAACTTCCAGGGCGAATTCTCGAGCAGCTTCTTGTTCACCCGGTTGAACCGGTCGACCACGGGCTTGTTGTTCACATCCATGATCCACCAGGCGATTTCGGGCCGCGCCAGTGCCGAGGCCAATCCCGAGACCTCGTCGTCGGACAGGTAGTACACCAGTCCCTCGGTCAGGACGAGCGCCTTCTTCGCGCCCTCGAGCGCCTGGTTCAGGAATTGGTCGCGCGCTGCCGGGTCCGCGAGATCCACTGCGGCGCGGGTGAGTTCGCAGCGCGGGGTCTCGTCTTCCAGCAGACGGTTCTTCTCGGCGATCAGATCCGGGAAGTCGACTTCGATCCAGCGGAGATCGGCGGGCAGATCGAGACGATACGGGCGCGCATCCATACCCGCCGCCATATTGATGACGAGATCGCAGCCCTTGGAAAGGGTTTCGGCGATCAGGTCATCGATGACCTTGGTTCTGGTGACCAAGGGCCAGCCGGCCATGGCGTTCGATCCTTCGCCCGCGACGATGGCCTTGCCGGTTTCGCCGGCCAGCCGCTCCGCGAGCGGATCGTGAAAGAGCGCATCGGGACGGGCGGATTCGAGCGCGCGATACGCGGCCACCCAGTGCGCGGTGTCCGAAACATTCGAAACGGGTCCAGCGGTTTCAGGCATAGTTGCAGTCTCTCTGATCACGAATCAGTTGGGCCACACCGTGTGAGTTGGCATCGATGTAGAAATGGCCGCCCGGGAACGACGTCTGTGTGAAGGGTCCGGTGGTGTGCGCCTGCCACTCCTTCAGGTCGGCGATGCTGGTGGCGGGATCACTGTCGCCGACCAGCGCCACGACCGGTGACTCGACGGTGGAATCCGGTGCGCACGTGTAGGTTTCGATCGCACGGTAATCACTTCTCGTGACCGAGAGAATGAGCGATCGGAAATCGGGATCCTCCAGCAGCGCCGCGGGCGTGCCGCCGAAGTCCAGCAGGTGGCGGATCAGTTCCTGATCGCTGTAGCGGTGCACACCGTGAGAACCCTTGCGCGCCGGTGCGATTCGGCCCGATACGAACAAGGTGGCGGGCGGCGTCACCTGCTCCTGTTCGAGACGGCGACAGGTCTCGAACGCCACCGCCGCACCCATGCTGTGGCCGAACAGCGAGTAGCCCGCGGTCTCCGGAATCAGTTCGCGAATCTCCGGCAGCGCACCCTCGACGAGCTCGGCGACGCTGCCGAGCAACGGTTCGTGCCTGCGGTCCTGGCGGCCGGGGTATTGCACACCGAACACACGGAATTGCGGTCCGAGCGTTCTGGCCAGCGGCCCGTAGGAGATGGCCGATCCGCCGGCGTGGGGAAAGCAGATCAGGGTGTGGGCGCCATCCTCCGCTCCGGCGGACAACCTACGCAACCAGCTGGCGTTTCCCATGGGACCTCTCGGCGGATCGGTGAATCGGTGAATGTCATTGCAGCAGAACGGGGACCGACTGATGACCGTTGGAGACGAAGCTGCCCAGCGGCCGGAGTTCGGCGGGGTCCACCGCCAATCGCATATTCGGGAATCGCTCGAACAGGGCCGGGAGTGCGATGGCCGCCTCGAGCCGGGCCAAGGGCGCACCGAGGCAATGGTGCGCACCGTATCCGAAGGCGATGTGCTCCTTGTTTTCCCGGTGAATGTCGAAATCCCCGGCGGTGTCACCGTGAACGCCCGGGTCGCGGCTCGCGGCCCCGTAGGAGGCGAGGATCGCCTCGCCCGCGGCGATCCGGACACCGGCGACCTCGATGTCCTCGACCGCGTAGCGCAGGGGCAGATGTGTGATGGGCGGCTGGTATCGCAGCGCTTCCTCGATCACCTCCGACCACGGCACCCGGCCGGAGAGCACGTCGGCCCGCTGTTCCGGGTTGGTCAGCAGGGCGACGATCGCCTGGTCGAGCAGGTTGACCGTGGTCTCGTGACCGGCATTGATCACCAGGATCAGGGTGTCGATCACTTCTTTCTGCGTCAGCCGGTCGGAGTCCTCGTCGACGGCCGAGATCAGCGCACTCGTGATGTCGTCGCCGGGGTTGCCGCGCCGATAGAAGATCAATTGCCCCATCAGCGAGACCATTTTGAGGACATTGGCCTGCGCCTGCGCGGGCGTGAAGGACGTGTCGAAGAACCCGTCGACGCACGCGTGAATCTTGGCGTTCAAATGCTTCGGCACGCCGAGCAATTCACCGATGACCTGAATCGGCACCGGGTACGCGTAGGTGGGCCGCAGGTCGACGGCTTCACCCGGGGGAAGGGCATCCAGTCGCTTCAGCAGTCCATCGACGATGGTTTCGATCCCCGGGCGCATCAGGGCGGTGCGGCGAGCGGTGAACGCCGGGGCCACCAGTTTGCGGAGGCGGCGATGCTGGTCGCCGTACGCGGTGAACATATTCTCCGCGATGACCCACGGGTGCAACGGCCACCGATGGTCGATCTCCCCGTTCTTGAAGGCCGTCCAATGCTGGCGCGGATCCTTGGACACCCGGGGATCGGCGAGCAATTCCTTCAGCACCACCGCATCGGTGACCGCCCATGCCGAGACCCCCGCGGGCAACTCCACCAACGAGACCGGACCGCGCTCGCGTATCCGCTCGTTCTCAGCCTGAACATCGGCGCCCGTCGGATCCAGCACAATCGCTTCGGTATTCAAGGACCAACTCCCCACGCGGGGCGAACCCCGTACTGCCTCAATCTCGTTCCAGCGGAAGTAATGCGGGATCGTTATCGCATTGCAGCGAACTTACCACTGAGTAGTCAACGGGGCTTCAGCTGAACGGGCATGTGTGAGTAACCGTGCAGAGTGGACAGCGGCCGGCGGGTCGGCTCGCCGTCGAGGCGGATGTCGGGGAAGCGTTCGAAGAGGGCAGGCAGTGCATGCAGGGCCTCCAGTCGCGCCAGGTAGGCGCCGAGGCAACCGTGTATACCGGTGCCGAAGGAGAGGTGATCCCCGGCGTTGGGGCGGGTGACGTCGAAGCGGGTGGGGTCGGGGAATTTGACGGGATCGCGGTTGGCGCCGGCCAGGGAGACGAGGATCGACTTTCCCGGCTCGAGGGGAACGCCGCCGTCGAATTCCACAGGCTCCAGGGCGCGACGGACGGTCATCTGGATCGGCGGGTCGAAGCGCAGCAGTTCCTCGATCGCAAGTGGCCAACGCTCGGGCTCGAGGCGAAGGAGGTCGAGTTGACCGGAGTGGGATAACAGGATCGGGACGGCATTACCGATCAGGTTCGTGGTGTTGATGAAACCCGCGCCCAGCAGCAGGCTGGCGCTGGACAGCAATTCGTCGTCGGTCTGGTCGCTCGTGGAGACCAGGAGGCTGAAGATATCGTCCCCGGGTTCGCGGCGCAGCTTCTCGATGTGCGCTGCGAGGTAGTCCTTCATCGCCGCGGTCGCGGCCATCGCGCGGTGATGGGTCTGCCAGGAAACTCCGACATCCAGAAGCGGAGCGACCGCGTACCCCCAACGCTGGAACATCTGGCGATCGGCCGCCGGGAAGCCCATCATCTCCGCGATGAGAGCGATCGGCACCTGCGCGGCGAAATCCGCGATCAGGTCCACAGATTCGCGCGCAGCCAGCGCGTCGAGCAGCTCCGCGATGACTTCGCGGACCCGATCGCCCAGGCGGGAGACGGCACGGGGGGTGAACGCGGATGCGACCGATCTGCGCAGGCGGCCATGCTCCGGTGGGTCCTGCGCGAACATGGATGGCGCTTCGATCGGGTTGGGTGGCAACACAACTCGCTCGGCGTACCGGCGCAACAGGAAGGGCACGGCCGGATCGATCGGTACGCGCACGCCGAATCGTCTGTCGCGCAGGATTTCCCGGCACAGCTCGTAGTCGAAAGCGGCATAGCCGAACGGCGTGAGCTGCACCCCGCCGGCGCCGCGCAGCTGATCGATCAGCGAGTAGGGGTCATCGTGGCCTTCATCCCCGCTGAGCAGTCGAGCGAGCGGGTCACCCATGCCGCGCAGCGCGAGAAATCCCAGCCGCGGCAACCCGTGCTCCGCCGCCCACCGAATCGAGTAACTCGCCTTCATCAAAACCCCTGTGCCGTAAAGAAAACCGCGCTCCGACGCCTGGTTGATCCGGAGATGGGCGCCTCGCCGATCTCAATATAGGCCGCCGGGGCACACCCGCAACCGCGGGACGGCATTTGCGCTCGCCGCACACCAGCCGCACCAGCGACCCGAGATCGCCGGTCGGACTATCGGCTCATTGCGCCCTCGGCGGGGAGTCACGGCAGCGCTATTCGGCGAAGAACGGGTGGTCGACGACGTACAGCCATCGGCCGTCCGGCTGTCTGCGCGCGACCTCGGTCGTGGTCGTGGTCAGGGGTTGGGGACCCAGACCGCTGGCGGTCGCGTCACTGGAGAGCAGAGCGATATCGCCCGCCGTGTGAATCTGCCGCAGGCGCAGGGAGACTTGCGCTCCGGCGGCGATGTAGTCGCGCAGGCTTTCCCGGATCGCGTCGGTGCCCGCCACCACGATCCCCGGGGTGGGCGCGAAAACCGCCGCGGGCTCGTACAGTTCGACCAGTCCGTCGAGGTCGCCCGCCGCGAGTCGCTTCGCGAAGAGTTCGGCCAGCTCCTCCGGTGTTCCGGCCAGCTCCGGGGTGCGCGCCGCCGGTGGCTGGTCGCCCCATCCGGTCACGCCCATCAGGTCGTGCCAGTCGGGCATCGAACCGTAGGACAGTCGGGCGCGCAGCAGCAGGCCGGGGAAGCTGACCGGGCTCGCCTTGCTCGGCTTGCCGTGCACCTGGGCGAGGATCTCCTCGGTGAGCGCGAAACTCAGGTCGGCCCTGGGGTACACGGCGTGCACGCGTTCCACCAGTTCGGGCGGCAGCTGCTCGCGGTTGCGTCCGAGGACGTCGGCCGAGATGCCGACCTGTGCGAGCGCGACCTCGGGTTCGCGGCGACCGGCGATCCCGTCGGAGGTGTGCAGCGCCACCGCGTCCCACACGATGCGCACCCGCTGCTCGGCCACGCCGTGCTCGCGGAGGAAGGCGGCGGCGGTGTCGGCGCCGTCGACCTCGAAGCGCTGGTCGCCATTGCCCTGTTCGCTCAATCCGATGTCGTGGAGGACGCAGCTCAGGAACAGCAGCTCGTCGTCGTAGCCGGTGTCCGGATGCAGCCGCGCGGCCAGTTCCCGCGCGTACAGATAGCTGCGGACGCTGTGCGCGAAAACCACCGGGGTCTCGGCGGTCCGCGCGAAGTCGTAGGCGGCCACCGCCAAATCCGTTGCGGGCAGGGCGAAGTCGGCGAACGGGCCGGGAATTCGATTGCTCAAGGTCGGTCTCCTGTGTCGGGTGCTCCCGATTCTTCGGTGCACCCGCACGGCCCGACAGTGGCCAGAATGCCATGGTGCGTTAAATTCTGGCCATGCACGTGATCGCGGTTCTGGCGCTCGACGGCGTGGTCCCCTTCGAGCTGACGATCCCGGGCCAGGTGTTCGGTGCGGCCAACAGCCGTGCGGCCGTCGCGAATTACGAGGTCCGGCTGGTCGCGCCCGGAGGCGAGACCGCCACCGATCCGGCACTCGGCGCATTCACGCTGCGCACCGACTGGGACGTGCCCGATCTGGCTGCCGCCGACACCATCATCGTGCCCGGTCACGCCAATTTCGCAGCACCCCAGCCGGATCCGGTGCTGGCGGAGTTGCGCGCCGCGGCGGCACGTGGCGCGCGCATCGCCTCGGTCTGTGTGGGAGCCTTCACCCTCGCCGCCGCCGGTCTGCTCGACGGCCGCCGGGCCACGACGCACTGGCGGCACGCGGCCGAGCTCGCCGCCCGCTATCCCTCGATCGATGTGGACCCGGCCGTCTTGTTCATCGACGAGGGGCAGCTGCTCACCTCGGCCGGTGTGGCCGCGGGTCTCGACATGTGCCTGCATCTGGTGCGCCGCGACCTGGGCGCCGCCGTGGCGGCCGAGACCGCGCGCACCATAGTCATGCCCCTCCAACGCGAGGGCGGCCAAGCGCAATTCATCCACCACCCCGTCCCCGACCGCGTGGACAACCCGCTACAACGCACCCTGACCTGGATGGAAGCCAACCTCCACCGCCCCCTGACCCTGCCCGACATCGCCCGCCACGCGGCCATGAGCGTCCGCACCCTCACCCGTCACTTCCAGGACCAGGTCGGCACCACCCCGCTCCAATGGCTGCTCTCGACCCGAGTCCGCTACGCCCGCGAACTCCTCGAAACCACCGACCTCCCCGTCGAAACCATCGCCCAGCAAGCAGGTTTCGCCACCTCCACCACCCTCCGCCACCACTTCACCCACCGCCTGGGCACCTCACCCCAGCAGTACCGCAACACCTTTCACGCTCGCTGACCCGTCATCCGGCTGCGGCGGCGATGGCCGCGCCGACGATGCCCGCGTCGTTGTTCAGGGCGGCGGGGACGATCTCGGCGCGCACCTTGTCGATGTGGGGCAGGAATTTGTCGGCGTGCTTGCTGACTCCGCCGCCGATGATGAACAGCGACGGGGAGAACGCCATTTCCAGGTATTGGAGATAGCGCTCGACTCGGTGCGCCCATTGCTTCCAGCTGAGGTCGCGTTCTTCGCGCACATTCGCGGACGCGTGATGCTCGGCCTCGTGGCCGTCGAGCTCGAGATGGCCGAATTCGGTATTCGGGATCAGCACACCGTTGTAGAACTGCGCACTGCCGATACCGGTCCCGAAGGTCAGCAGCAATACCGTGCCGCGGCGGTCCCGCCCGGCTCCGAATCGCATCTCGGCTATCCCCGCCGCATCCGCGTCATTGACCACGGTCACCGGTACCCCCAGCGCCTGCGAGAGCCGGTCCCGGGCGTCCAGACCGATCCACCCGTCGTCCACATTCGCGGCAGTGCGGGTGACACCGTCCATCACCACGCCCGGAAAGGTGACACCGACCGCACCGGGCAAGTCGAACTGCCCGGCGACCTCGCGAACCACCTCGATCACCGCCTCCGGCGTCGCCGGTTGCGGCGTGAGCTCCCGAACCCGCTCGACCGTCAACCGCCCGGCCGCCACGTCCACCGGAGCCCCCTTGATCCCCGTGCCCCCGATATCGATGCCCAGGTAGGTATCCATCCCTCCATGATCATCCGCACGACTCGATAACGCCACGCCCCTCCCCCGCCGCCCTCGGCGGCAATCGGATTCGCCGAGAACCGTCTCAGATCGTGATGTGCGATTTCATCCTCGTTCGTGGGCGTGCGCTTACCGTGGAGGATTCGGGGGCGGCATCTCCGAGGGCACGGAGTTGGAATATGAACACACCACGCGGCGGTTGGCTGGAAAACTGGCCGTGGCCGGAGCGCACATTCATGGAGCGATTGAGTCCGGAGTCGAGGCGGGATCTGCTCTCACTCGGGAAGCAGCAGCCCTTTCAACCGGGGGAGGTCTTGTCGCCGTACGGGGATCCGGCCAGCAGCGTGTATCTACTGCGATCGCGGGACTCCAAGGTGTCGGCGTGCGCGAAGATCACCGGGGCCGACGGGAAACTGCTGGCGATCCGGGTGAGCGGGGATGTGATCGGTGAGATCGCCGCGCTCGAGCCCGGTTCCCGACGCTCGGCGACGGTCACCATCTGCACGGCCGCCACGGTGCATCGCATGACCGGTGCGGAGTTCCTGCGCTTCCTCGACCGGCATCCGGACGGGTGGCAGACACTGTGCCGCACCATAGCGGACCGGCTGGCCTGGGCGGATCAGCGGCGGCTGGATTTCAACGACTGCGCGGTCGGCATCAGACTCGCGCGGCTGCTCGTCGAGTTCGCGGAGTCCTACGGCCGCCGGACCACGGTGCGCCCGAACGGAAACGGCTGTGACGACGGCGGGGAGGAGAAGGAGGCGTGGGAGATCACCATCCGGCTCAACTACGAGGAGCTGGGCAACCTCGTCGGGGCGAAGGTCGACGCCATCGGCCTCGCCATGCGGGAAATGCGCGACAAGGGCCTGGTGTGTCTGCGCAATCGCCACATCGTGGTGATCGATAACAACGGTTGGGAGAAACAGGGCCTGCAACCTTGAAATTTCCTGTCGCAGAATCGCTTAGGCGGACAAGATCCGGATTTTTCCGGGGCAGCCGGTAGCCGGCCGATGGCACCGTGGTCTTGACCAGCAAGACCACCCGGAGGTGCACAATGCCGTCGCCCCACACCCGCCCCCAGACCCGAGCCGATGACCTGTACCGCACCCTGTGCGCCGCGCACAGCCCCCTGGCGGCCGCGCTCATGGCCGCCGCGGTAACCCGCTGCTGGCCGGCTGAATTCGTCTCCACCACAACGCTGTACGTGCGGTGATCGCCGTGGAGACGATCGCGGTACTGGCCTGGGCGGCGCTGGTCGCGATCAGAGTCCTACCCGAGATCATCCGCTCGCGCCGCACCTGCGTGTCGGTCGTGCTGACCACCCGGGCCGAGGGAGTCCGCGAATTGGCGATCACCGCGACGAATGTCGAAGACGCCGTCCAGGTGGTGCGGCAGGCACTGACCGCACGCCCGGAGGACCGGCGCCGGACGTGCCACACCGGCACGGGTCTGCTGTCCCGCCGGGCCTGCGGATACGCCTACCCTCCAACCGATCCCGGTCCGCCGTGCGACGATGGTCGGTCGTGACCAGTCAAATTGTCGCGATCGATCTCGGGAAGACCGGCTGCCGGGGGTCGCTGCGGGTCGATGGGCGGCAGATCCGGGGCGCCGAGGGGGCGGGTGCGCCCGGGCTGGCGAACGCGGGCGGTGTCAGCGCGGCGGAGGATGCGATTCGGGGCGTTGTCGAGCGGATCGCGCCGACAACGGGTTTCGTCCTGTGCGTCGGCGCCGCGGGAGCCGCGTCCGCCCCGGAGGCCGCGGCGTTGCTCGCCCGGCGGCTGGCCGAAGGCATTGGCGCGAGCGCGGTCGCGGTGACCTCCGATGCCGTGACCGCGCATGCCGGGGCGCTCGGTGGGTCGGTCGGTGTCGTGCTCGCGGTCGGCACCGGAGCCGTTGCGACGGCGGTCGACGAGGCGGGCCGCTTCACCCGGGTCGACGGTTGGGGTCCGCTGCTGGGTGACGAGGGCAGCGGCGGGTGGATCGGGGTCGAGGGCCTGCGGGCCGCGCTGCGTTCACATGACGGGCGCGGACCACGTACAGCGCTGGTCGACGCCGTCGGTGAACACTACGGCGTCACTGTCTCCGAGCTGCCTAATCTCATTGGACAGCAGGATAATCCGGCCTCGACTGCTGCCCGGTTCGCACCCATCGTCGCCAGGGCCGCCGCGACCGACGAGACTGCCGCGGCCATCATGACGGCTGCGGGTCGCGCTCTCGGTCGGTCCGTACTCGCTGCGATCGAGCGGTCCGGCCTGCGCCCGCCGGTGCCCTGCGCGATCACCGGCGGCCTCGTCAATCTCGGTGCGGCGCTGCTGGATCCACTCGATGCCACGATCGAGCGGGTCGTCGAGCGTCGCGCTCCCCTCGGCTTGCCGATCGACGGCGCTGCCCTGCTGGCCATAGAGACGGGAACCGCATTGGAGGGCTTGGTCACTCGAATCGGGTGAAAAATATTGACAGCGGGTATGTGACAGCTGACACTTACTTGCAATCGATCCGCTGCGTCACCGGGGAGTTGCGATGAACGCACTCAATCTCGCCGTCATCGTCATCTACCTGGTCACCGTCGCCTGGATCGGCCTGCGGCTGTCCGGCAAACAGAAATCCAGCACCGACTACTTCGTCGGCGAGGGCCGAATGCCCTGGTGGACAGTGTGTTTCTCGGTCGTCGCCACCGAGACCAGCGTGCTCACGGTCATCTCTGTCCCGGGCGGCGCCTACACCGATCAGGGCTTCGGCAATGTCGAACTGGCCATGGGTTACATCATCGGCCGCACCGTCGTGGCCGCCGTGCTGATTCCGCTCTACAAGCGCGGCGGTTTCGTCAGCGCCTACCAATACCTCGAGCTGCGGTTCGGCCGCTATCTCCAGGGTGTCGCGTCGGTGACGTTCGTCTTCACCCGGCTGCTCGCCGAAGGCGTGCGACTGTTCGCCTCCGCCATCCCGATCAAGTTGCTGCTCAGCGAGTTCGGCCTGACGATCGGCTACAACGTCATCATCGTCGCGCTGACGCTGCTGACCGTGGTCTACACCTACCTCGGCGGCATCAAGGCGGTCATCTGGACCGACGCACTGCAGATGGGCCTCTACCTGACCGGTGCGATCATCGCGATCTGCGTCCTGTCCGGCCATGTCGGAGCCACCGGGTACTCGAATGCGTTGCACGCGGGCAAGTTCCGCGTCTTCGACACCGACTTCGGCTTGGCGCACATTCTCACCAGCAGCTTCGCGCTGCCGACCGCGATCCTGGGTGGCGCCATCTTCGCCATGGCCTCGCACGGGTCCGATCAGCTGATCGTGCAGCGCATCCTCGCGACGCGGTCGTTGCGCGACAGTCAGCGGGCGATGATCGCCTCGGGCGTCTTCGTCGCCGTGCAGTTCGCGGCGTTCTCGCTGGTGGGGGCGCTGTTGTGGTCCTACAACGGCGGCAAGACGCCGAAGCAGCTCGGCTTGTCCAGCGCCGATGGCATCTACCCCGACTTCATCCTCCATGGGCTGCCGGTGGTGATCTCCGGACTGCTGGTCGCCGGAATACTCGGCGCGGCCATGGGATCGCTGTCCTCGGCGTTGAACTCGATGGCGAATTCGACTGTCGCCGATATCATTCGCAGTTTCAGTCGCAGGGTGATGTCCGATGAGGCGATGCTGCGGCTGGCGCGCGTGATGACGCTGGTGTGGGCGGCGCTGATGGCGCTGTTCGCGATGGGGTTCAGCACGACGACCGGCAATGTGTACCTGACCGCGCTGACGATCGCCGGATACACCTACGGCGCGCTGCTCGGAGCGTTCCTGCTCGGGCGACTCGTCAAGCGCGCCAATCAGTTCGACGCGATTGTCGCCTTCGTGGTGACCGTGGCCGTAATGACCTTCGTGGTGCGCGTGATCAAGATCGATGTGACGGTGGCGGGCAAGGTGGTCGAAAAGGGTATCGCCGCCCAATGGCTGGTCCCCATCGGCGTTTTCGTCACCCTGGTCGTCGGCGGGATCACCTCTCGCTTCCATCCGGCGCCCGCTCCCACCGAGCCGGACCCGGTGCAGGCGGTGGCGTGATGCGTGTCATCGGGCTGATGTCCGGCACTTCGCACGATGCGATCGATGCCGTCGGTGCGGAGATCAGCCTGCGGGACGACACCATGCATGTCCGCGTCGCGGGCCTGCTCAGTCGGCCGTATCCCGAACAGCTGCGCGCGGAACTCATCGCCGCGTTGCCGCCCGGATCGGTCGACATGGCGGCGGTCTGCCGCTTGGACACCGCGATCGGCCAGGAGTTCGCGGCGGTCGCCGCCGCGGCCGATACCGAATTCTTCGGCGGTACAGCGGATCTCGTCGCCTCACACGGCCAGACGGTGTACCACTGGGTGCGCGAGGGTACGGCGCACGGCACCCTCCAGCTCGGCCAGCCCGCCTGGATCGCCGAGCTCACCGGAGTTCCGGTCGTCAGCGATTTCCGGGCCCGAGACATCGCCGCGGGCGGACAGGGCGCGCCGCTGGTCGGCCTGTTCGACATGTTGTGGCTGGCCGGGCGTCCGGGCCGTGCGGGGGCGCTCAATATCGGCGGGATCGCCAACATGACCGTCACCGGTGATGCCCCGGCGGCATTCGACACCGGGCCGGGGAACGCGCTGATCGATGCCGCGGTCGAGATCGCCACCGACGGGGCCGAGCATATCGACCTGGCGGGCGCTCGGGCCGCTCGCGGAACGATCGATGCCGAGCTGCTGAAACAGCTTCTGGCAGAGCCTTATTACTCCGTGCGGCCGCCCAAGTCCACCGGTAAGGAGCTGTTCAACCGCGCCTACCTCGAGCGCGTGTTGCGCGACCGGCCGCTCGCGCCCGAGGATATCGTCGCCACTGTGACCGCGCTGACCGCACACACCATCGCCGACGCGCTCGAACCCTTCGGGCTCACCGAGGTCATCGCCTCGGGCGGCGGCACCCGCAACCCGACGCTGCTGGCCATGCTGCGCGATCGGCTGGACACCGCGCGGTTGCGCACCTCCGACGACCTCGGCCTGCCTTCGGCGGCGAAGGAGGCCACCGCCTTCGCCGTGCTGGGCTTCCTCACTGTGCACGGCCTCACCGGCAGCTATCCCGCCTGCACCGGAGCGGCGCACGCCAGTGTCCTCGGCTCGCTCACCCCCGGAGCGGCCGGATTCGCCCTCCCCACAGGGTTTTTCGTGCAGCCGCAGCGACTGACGGTGACGCTGTGAGCGCCGGTTCGGCCGGTGACGACGTCCGTACGCGGCTCCTCGCGGCGATCCCACGGCTGTCCCCGAACGCACGAAAGCTCGCCCGCGCCATCCAGGACGACCCGTCCGGCGTCGCACAGCTGACGGTCAACCAGCTCGCGGAGCGGTCCGGCACCAGCACCTCCGCGGTGGTCCGGTTGGCCAAAACGCTCGGCTACGACGGCTATCCCCAACTGCGCCTCGCACTCGCCGCCGCCGGAAACGAGGACGGCACACCGGTGTTCGCCACCGACATCGACGCCGCCGACGAGCTGTCGAAGGTGCTGCACAAGCTGACCGCGTTCGAGACCGAAGGGATGCTGGCCACCGCGGAACTCGCCGACCCCGCGACCATGGAGGCCGTCGTCGATGCATTGGTCGGGGCGCGGCGCGTGCAACTCATCGGCATCGGTGCGTCCGGGCTGGTCGCGATGGATATGGCGCAGAAGCTCACCCGTATCGGAATGTGGTGCGGTGCATGCACTTCCGAGGACGACGCGCTCGTGCAGGCCAGCCTGCTCGAGGCGGGCGACGTGATCGTCGCCTTCTCCCATTCCGGCGAGACCGCCGGAATCGTCGAGGCGGTCGAGCGTGCCGCGAGCATGCGCGCCACCACGGTCGCCGTAACGGCCGGGGCCGCATCGAAACTGGCGAGTGCGGCGCGGCACACCGTCCTCGTTGCCGGCCGCGAGGACGGTTTCCGCTCCGCGGCGCTGGCCAGTCGCATGAGCCAGTTACTGATCGTCGACACCCTCTATGTCGGTGTCCTGCAACGCACTCCGGCCGCGCACACCGCGCTGCACCGCACCTACGACGCGGTCGCGAACCGCCGCGCGAAGGGAGTTCGATGAGCCGCACCCGCCCGCCGCACGAGATCGCGGCATTGACCACGGAACTCGCCAACCCGCGTACCGCCGCCCTCGACTCGATGCCGATCGAGGAGTTGCTGCGCACCATGAACGCCGAGGACGCGGGCGTGTCTTCCGCTGTGGCGCAGGCGATTCCAGCGATCACCCGAGCCGTGGAGCGCATCGTCGAAGCCCGTGGGCGCGGCGGCAGACTCATCTACATCGGAGCCGGCACCAGCGGCAGACTCGGCCTGCTCGACGCGGTCGAATGCCCGCCGACCTTCGGCATCGACTCCGGCGAGGTGCTGGGCCTCATCGCGGGCGGCGCCGACGCCTTCACTCGCGCAATCGAAGGCGCGGAGGACGATCCGGCCCGGGCCGCACAAGACCTGGCCGCGGTGCACCTCACCCCCACCGACTGCGTCGTAGCGCTGGCCGCCAGCGGCCGCACCCCCTACGCCATCGGCGCATTGCGCTACGGACGCGAGATCGGCGCCACAACCATCGCCATCTCCTGCAACCGCAATGCCGAAACCAGCGCCCACGCCGACGTCGCCATCGAACTCGAAACCGGCCCCGAAATCCTCACCGGCTCCACCCGCCTCAAAGCCGGCACCGCCCAGAAAATGGTCTGCAACATGCTGACCACCGCCGCCATGGTCCGAGAAGGCCGCGTCTACGGCAACCTGATGGTCGACCTCAACCCCACCAACGCCAAACTCACCGACCGCGCCCGCCGCATAGTCGCCGAAGCCACCGACCTGGACCTCACCACCGCCGCAACCCTGCTGGCCGCCGCCGACAACCACCCCAAAACCGCCATCGTCATGCACCTGGCCGGCGTGGACGCCCCCACCGCCCGCACCCTCCTGGCCCAATCCCACGGCTTCGTCCGCCCCGCCATCGGCGACCCCCGCGCACCGGGCAGGTGATACGCAAGCTTGGCAACAGACCGGCGATAGTGCTGGCACTCGGTCACCAATAGTGCCGATTACCAGGACTTTTACTCCCGCACGCCGCGCTTTCGCGGGTTTACCGGTCCATACTCGAGTAATGACATCAACTGCCGGGGTCCCGGCGTCAATCCATCACACCGCACCGGCGGAACCTCGGCCCAGGGCCGGCAGCTTCCGCTTCTGGTTCGCGCCCCAGCGGTGGGAATGGTCGCCCGAGGTCTTCCGCATGCACGGCTATACCCCCGGCGAAATCGAGCCCACCACCGAACTACTGCTGGCCCACAAGCATCCCGATGACCGCGAACACGTCGCCGAAGCCATCGCCCGCTCCATCAACCAGGGCCAGCCGTTCTCGAGCCGGCACCGGTTCATCGACACCCACGGCGCCGAACACACCGTGATGGTCGTGGCCGACCGCATCGTCGACGACACCGGCCACCCCGTCGGCACCACCGGCTTCTACATCGACCTGTCCGACACCCTCGCCGCCGCCGAACGCGACACCCTCAACCAGCGCCTGCCCGAACTGGTGGAATCCCGCGCGATCATCGAACAGGCCAAGGGCGTCCTCATGCGCATGTACCGCATCAACGCCGACCAAGCCTTCAAGGTCCTCGTCTGGCGCTCCCAGGAAACCAACACCAAACTCCGCGCCCTGGCCGAACAACTGATCGCCGAACTCCCCGCCGTCCCCGCCCCACCCCCCGACACCGTCGCCGCCTTCGACCACATCCTCCTAACCCTCCACGAACGCATCCCCAACCCCTGACCACCCGCCGCCCGCATCACCCATTTCGTCCACTAGTCCCTCGACTGGCTACATCGAGGGACCCCAGCTCAGCCGCGCAAAGGTCCGATATACGTGCCCGGATGGGTCGCACCTTCCGGCCACACCCCGATCGACCCCAGGCCGGCCGGCCAAACGGCATGCAACTGGTTGGTGGAATCAGGTGGGGTGACAATGATTTCGGTGGGCATACCACCGCCGGTCATATAGGTCAGCGTGCTCTTGGCCTGACCACCCGGAGCCAGCTGGACCACTTGCCCCTGCTCGTTGGTCCGAGGCAGCGAGGCCCTCCCCTTCTCACCCACTCCAGCCAAATCAACCCCCGGAAAGCCCTGCAGCACACAGGATTCCCCGGACAGATTCGTAAGCACAATACTCGCAGTGCGCTGATTCCCACTGGCCTGCCCAACCTCGCCCTGCACACTGAGCCCCAGCCAGGATGCCTCACACCACGACTCTGCCGCCTGCCCCTCCCCCGCCGCCACACAGGGAACAATCGCCCCGGCCACCACAAGCACTGCCGAACCCACTGCCTTGAAACGCATTTCCCGATCCTCCCGTGTCATCCGTGATCGACAGTGATCTTGCGGAAGACCCCTTATGAACGCCCAATGATCCGCTGAACCCCACCATCCTCGCCCCCGACGACAACCGCGGTGGCCAACCCGTCAAGTTGCGGCGAATCAACCATGGATGGAGCGACAGATCAACCAGATAGCTAGCGGCAAATCAATCAGGTGCTGGGTAGAAAACCAGCTACCGCGCTGACCGGACCGGCCAGCGTGACCGATTCTCAGTCACGGATCGGGTGTTGGATGTAGTCGCCCTGCGGGGCACCGAATTCGAGGCTGTTCTCGTCGAGCCCGTTGCTGATGGTCACCCGGTTATCGGCAAATGCGAAGCTGACCGCGACCATGCCTGCAGCGAAATCGGCTCGCTGACTTGTCCATTCGAGCAAGTCGACAGCGAGCAGCGGTTGGCCTTCGAGTGCAGTCAACGCCTGGATGGCGTCGGACCGCCAGGACGGGTGGAAGGCATGGATCTCTGGTTCGTTGCCCTCGCGGTCCGACCAGGAGCGCTGCCGATGGAGATCGATGCTGTTCCAGGTGATCGACAGCTCGTCGAACTTCTGGTGAGTGATCTCGACCCGTTCACCGTCGAAGTCCAGCACTACCGGGCAGTCGGCGAACCACTCATCGTCCGCCTGATCCCAGACCAGCCACGAATTGGACAGAGACCTGCCAACGAGTCGGCTCAACCGTGGTCCGTGAGCGGATTCGACGGCGGCGCGCCCCACGAGCCAGCGCGGTTGGTATCCGAGGATGCCGTAGTAGGACACCGCACGATTATTGGCCAGGCTGCGCCATGTTCGTTCCGACGCACCGTATGGCTTGCGGTCCAGGACCAGGAGGCCCGGCTCTCGGTAGTGTCATCCGGCTATGGAGCACACAATCCGAATCGGCCTCAACCGCGACAGCGTGCATGCCGGCGACGATGTGCACAGTCACGTAGCCCAGTGGGATGCGCCGTCGGAAATTACGGTCGCCGAGGTCATCTACGAGGTGGCACGCAGTTACATCGCCAATGTCGTCGGAGCTGTCTCCTGGGTGCTGCAGGGGTATCAACCTCCTGCCGAAGGCGGGCGAGGGATCGCTCAGCGGTGGGAGGATCTCGCGGTAGTGTTCTGCGATCATTCGAAGCCGCTCGACGAGCGTCTCATCGCGGTCGCCGCGATCGCCTATGAACACGGCGACGTATTCGCACAACCTGTCCGGTCGCTGCCGGTGTTCGCCGAGGTGGATGAGTTTCATTTTTATCTGCGCTATGTCCCCGGTGGACGCCTGCGACCATGGGCCGAATTCTGCAGCCGATACCAACTCCCGAGAACCAGTCCCAGATAGATGCTGTAAGTGGCGGGCACTGGCCCGGACGTAACATCTTGCCGACACTACGTTCCAGCAGCATCAGGGCGAGGTTCCATGAAAACCGTTACCGACCAGGGCCGTCACCTATGACGGTGTTCGCTTGCATGAAGTGCGGACAGCGACTCACCACCGAAGTCGTGGAGACCGATGTACCTGCCCGTGCCACCCGCGACGAGCAAACCGACTATGGCTACCTCCCCCTCATGGCACAAGGCACCTACGGAATCGATCCCGAACCCGCGGTCCGCTCGAGCAACGGCGAGCATTCCACGGCGAACACGATCGTGTTGAACCCAGCCGATATGCGGGGCGTCACCAAGCATTCCGATCCATACCGGACCTCCGGCTGCTGTGGCCCCGATGGCGGGCAGGGCCCTAACCTTGTCTGCGAACAGTGCGGACTCGAAGTCGCAACCGAGTCCACCGACTGCTGGACTGTCCCCGCTGTCCGGCTCGAGCCCACAGCCGTAGTAATTCAAGCGAATTAGCGGGCACCTTGATCGCGACATCTGGTCGACGCGCTGCCCAGCCGTGATCCGACGTGCCCGCCCCAGGCGGTCATAGTCTTGCGGGCGATGTGCGGATGCAATCGAACGGTTGGAGGTGAACAGTGAAGCTGACGCATGACGAGATTCGGCAAATCCAACACAAATACCGCGATTTGACCAACTAGCAGAGCGAATGGATCGACGACCCCATCGACCCATTGACCTATGTGGATTCGGGTGGGGACAGCCTGCTGCACATCGCCGCATATCGAGGCGACGTGCATACCCTTAGCTTGCTGCTGAAGGCCGGTGCAGATGTCAACCAGCTGGGTGACATGGGCCAGACGCCATTGCATAACGCATACACGACCGGGCAGACAGAAGCAGTCGATTTCTTGATCGCGAACGGGGCTTCCCTCGAAATCCGAGATGAGTTCGGAAATCGGCCTGCCGACAGCCATTAGCGAACTCTGGTGTCCTCCGCCTGCTTCAGCGGTTCAAGGTCCCGCTCACGGTAGAGGATTCGCATGCAGCCTCTCGACGTGCCACGCCAGACCAGGCGGCGAATTCACATCCTGGGTTAGCGCGAGGCACGCAAATTTGCTAGGCCACGGAGCGCCATGAACCCGCTTGGCCCAACGCCATTCATGATCGTGTCATGGCCGACAAAACACCGCTCGACGAGCCGTTCCGGTTCCCGGTCGAGGACGTGTTCACGCTGACGGGACGCGGGACTGTGGCCGCGGGGCATATCGAGTCAGGCACGGTGAGGATGGGCGATCGGCTCCGAATAGTTCGCGCCGACGGTCGGCCGGGTCCGTCGGGCACTTGCTCGTGGGTCGATGTGCCGTGCAGGATCGGCCGACGAGCTCCAGAACCTACATTCATTGGCCTCATCTTCCGAGACCTTAAGAAGTCAGACTTCGCGCCCGGTGACGTCCTCGTCAGCGAGATCAAGGTCTAATCGGTCCAGCACACAACAATCCTCAACGGGGCTTGCAAGCTGATCGGACCGACCGGCCGCCACGGTCGGCTGTAAGAACACCATCGATGCGCTAACCGCACCAGGCATCCTGCCAACGCTCTGCCACGGTGCGCGCTAGCTTCTTGAATCATGGGTAGTTCGTCGGCGCCGGTTGTGAGCCTTCCTGATCCTGGGAGGGTGCCGTCGCTCGTCGACCCGATCTGCGATCTCTACGACGAGGCGTTCTCGGTCCCGCCATTCGTCTGGCCGGCCGACGAATCCACGCACCACCGGCGGCTTTTGGAGCGGCTGATCGCGGATCCGACATTCGGACTGAGCATTGCTGAAGTGGACGGCGGTCTCGTGGGCTTCGCGTACGGATACCGCCTCGGACCGAATACCAACTGGTGGAATGGCTTTCAGAACCCGGTACCAGACGATCTGTCCAAGGAACGCCCAGGAAGAACGTTCGCCGTCATCGATTTGGCGGTCCAGCAGGAGTGGCGCAGGCAGGGTATCGGGCGCGGTGTCCTGGATCTCCTTTTGAAGTCCCGATCCGAGGAACGCGCGACGCTGGCCGTGCAGCCTCAGGCGATCGCTTCCCACAACTTCTACGAGGCGATCGGCGGATGGCAATACGTCGGTCGGCAAGACACTCCCGGCTACGTTTCACCGGAGTTCGACATCTATGTCCGAGTGTTGAATCCGTAGGAGGCGAGCTCATCGTCGAGGCCGCGGACACCTGCCGAATCGGCCCAAGGGTCGAGGCTGCGCCGCGTCTGCTGAATCTGTTCGACCAGGCGATCCGAGCGGCAGGAGATGGCGAGACGTGCGCTCTTGCCGATCGCGTCGGCAGCATCGTCCGCAAGTCTGTCATCGGCCAGCGCCACGGCGAGGTCGAGGTGGGCGAGTGCTCTATTGCGAACGAAGGGCCCCTCGATGAGCGCGAGAGCGTCTTCGGCTGCCACACGCGCCCGCCTTCCGTCACCCAGGTGGTGCATGCATTCGCTCCGGATGCTGGCCGCCAACCCGGCACCTTCGAAGTACGCGACCGACGCGGTCGCATCATCCCCAGCGGCAGCGGCGATTTCGACGTCGGCGGCGTCGAGCGCGCTCATGCAAGCCTTGTACTGGTTGTCTCGTGCGTACCCGACAGCCGCCATATCGTGCGAGTACGCGCGAAGCCGACGGTCCGATGATCGGGCGGCCCAGTTTTGAGCAGCCACAGCATGATCAATGCCCACCCGGGGATTGCCCTGCCAGATCGACAGGTAGGAAAGATTACACAGCACCAATACTGCCAGGTCGGTGTTGTCCGCCTTGTGCGCGAATTCGCGCGCATCCTCATAGCTTGCGCGCGCGGCTCGGAAATCCCGCAGATCGAACTGCATCCAGCCCGCCAGTTGCGACAGCGATGAATACAAGTTCATCAGGCGATGCTCGAGAGTCGGAGGGCAGCTTTCGAGCAGGGCAGCCGCAATACGCTTCTGCGCGAGCACCATGGCCAGTACCGCGTGTGGGCCGTACACATCGTTCTGCGCAAGCGCGATGTTCAGAGCAGTCTCGATGTGGTCGACCGCCTCGGTATTCACCCGCTCCGGCGAAACCAGCACTTCCTCTATCCGGGCTCGCTCGTCAACGTCGAGCCCTGCCAGCATCGCCGCCACAGCAGGTAGACCACCCGCCACCCCACCGAACAGCCGCATCAGTTCACGACGGTTCATATCGATCCATTTTCGAAGCTCAGCATCCAGCCATCGATCCGACACCGTTCGCCCGGGAACCACCAGCCAGCCGGGGCTGACGATCGCAAGCTCGTTCGTGGCATATTCCGACCCGGATCCGTCTCCCGACAGTAACCACCGAAAACGCTCCTGCACAGCGGGATCGGCGGCGCCGAGAACCTGACCCAGCAGCCTTCTGCTCGCCGCGTGCAGCGCTACCTCGCTGTCCTCCCACCGCGCGATGGTCCTCTTATCGACCTCCAAGCAGCGTGCGAACTCGAGCCGACTCTGCTCCATCGCATTCCTCAGCGCCCGCACTTCTCTCGGTGTCCACTGCATGTCACCGATCATGCTCCGCTCCACAGCATGTACCCAGCTACCGCAGAAAGATACCCCCTTTCGCACCGCTTTGGTCCTCGTATGCACCACCGCGAAACGCGCACGCTTACTCGAACCCGCGACCGGAAACACCGAACTCACCAAGGAGTATCGAAATGACCTTCGCTTCAGTACTTCTCGCCGTCGCGATCTTCCTCGCCGGTGGTGCCATGTCCGCCGTCGCCGCACGAACAGATCGAGGTTCGCGAACGGGCCCGATCCTCACCGTTGCCGATATTCAGGCACGTCTGGCCGCCGAACGCTCGCGACCCTACTTCCCGATCAGCCAGGCTTGACGACCGATGGCATTCACCGAGCCCGAGGCGAAAGTCCTTGGCACACTGGCGAACCTCGACCCATTACACACTCTGACCGTACGGCAACTCTGCCGCGCGACCCTGCTGCCGGAGACCTCGGTCCACCGGGCGTTGCTGCGACTGTTGCGTACCGGCCTGGCGGTGAGCGCCCCACAAGGTCCAGCACGGTGGCGCTGCACCGATCGCGGCCGTTTGGCGATCGCCCGGCCCGTGTACCGCGACTACGCCGGGATACGACCATGAGCAGCTATGCGATCGGATTCCTGCGACCGGACGTGTCCGGCGAGGCATGGCGCGAGGACGAGGCGCTGATCCACGCCCTTGCAGCCGAGTAGGGGTGGTCGGTGATCCTGCTGTACTACGGCGGCGCGGACCGGCCGAGCGGCGCGGTGATCAACCGCCTGATGAACCTCGCCTACAGCGAGTACGCAATCGCCGTGATCGCCCCGAGCGCAGACCATTTCGAGCCCGACGACATCCCGGCCCTGGTCAAGGTCGCCGATGTGATCTGTGCAGACACCGGCACCAGACATGCGATCCCACCGATGACGAGCACGACGAATCCAGCCTGGACGATCAATTGCAGGAACTGCCGCGAGGACGGACGAAATCAGCCGCCAATGACCTTGTTCGACTTGGTGCGGTTGCACCGCCCAGTAGCCCGGTGAGGTCACTATGTGGTGCTGTTTACTCGTTGCCGAGGTACCAGATAGCGAGTGAGAGGTAAGAATCCATGGCTCTGCCCACGATGACCCCGGAGCAACGCGCCGCCGCATTGGCCAAGGCCGCCGAGGCTCGCAAGGCGAGGTCAGAGCTGCTCCAGCAGGTGAAGAGCGGGGAGATCGGGCTCGCCGATCTACTCGAGCGCTCCGAAGAAGACCTGGTCAAGAAGCTGAAGGTAGCCACGGTATTGAAGGCCATACCGGGCTTCGGACCGGTCAAACTGGACAAAGTGATGTCCGAAGCCGCGATCCCCGACGACCGCCGAATCGGCGGCCTGGGGCCCCGTCAGCGCACCGCCCTATTGGAGGCCGCGAGCCACTGATTGCCGAACGATGATGGGCCGGTACCGCTTTCGCGATATCGGCCCAACGGGAGCGGTTCGTGCAATGGCACGATTGGTGGAGCTAAGGGGACTCGAACCCCTGACCCCCACACTGCCAGTGTGGTGCGCTACCAGCTGCGCCATAGCCCCGGATGGTTGCCGGTCGGTATCTCGATCGACTGGGTGAAGGTACACCATGGGACCCCATGTGATGCAAATCGGCTGGGCAGCGGGGGTGGGGGCGCGCGTAGACTCGCGGGGGATTCGTTAGTCGTCCGGGGTGGGTTGCCGGTGAGGTGGCTGCTCCGCGGGGAAGGTCGCACGCGGGTGAGGCTGATCAATGGCCGGTACGAGTTGCGGGGGCTCGTCGGTAAGGGCGGGATGGCCGAGGTCTGGGATGCCTGGGATCGGCAGTTGCGCAGGCAGGTTGCGGTCAAAGTGCTCGATGCCGGGAGTCTCGCGGTCGGTGAGCAGGGGGAGCAGGTTGCCTGGCAGCGGTTCGAGCGGGAGGCGCGGATCGCGGCGCAGATGAACTGCTCGAATGTGGTGATGCTGCATGATTCGGGGGTGTTCGCCGAGAACGGGTGCCGGTCACCGTTTCTGGTGATGGAGTTCATTCACGGGGAGAATCTGCGGCAGTACATGCGGGGGCGGAACAACTGGTCGCTGCCGGGGATCGCGCGGATACTCACCGATGCGCTCAGCGGGCTGGTGTACGCGCATTCCAAGCAGGTGGTGCACCGGGATATCAAGCCCGAGAACATCATGATCTGCCGGGATGGGACGGCGAAACTGGCCGATTTCGGGATCGCCATCGAGATGCGCGAGAACATGCTGCGGCTGACTCGTGCGAATCATGTTGTGGGGACGCAGAATTACTCCGCGCCGGAGTATCTCGAGCACGGGCGGTTCACCCATCTCAGTGACGTGTACTCGTTCGCGGTGGTGTGCACCGAGGTGCTGGAGGCGGTGTTCGCGCCCGCGCCTTTGCCGCCGAAGCTGAAATCGGTGCTGGATCAGGCGCGTTCACCCGATCCCGCGCTGCGATTCCAGTCCGCGGCCGAGTTCCAGCATTACTTCCGCGACGCCGTGCACTCCGAGACCGGCGTGGTGCGCACCGAGAACCCGGATGTGACGCGAAAGATCCAGGGCCCCCGGCCCGAACCCGCGACCGTCCCGGTGCGCTCGTACACCAGCGTGCTCACCGGCCCGCCACCGCCTGCCCCACACCCCGGCGTGAATCTGCCCGCGACGGGCCTGTGGGGCATCTTCGTCCACCCGGCCCTGGAGTTCCGCCAGCGCGTCCTCGAGGGTCTCACCCGCGACGATCCCCGCTACATCGGCGGCGTCCTGCTCGGCGCGGCCGCCACCGGAATCGTCCTGGGCTGGCTGGTTTTCGTGCTGCTGGCCTGGGTGATCGTCTCCATCGCCAACCACCTGTGAGGATCTGCGATGACAAACCACCGGGCGGGCCTGGCCTGGCAGCAGTACGTGTACGCGGGATCGCGCGCCTGGCATTGGCTGCGGGTGGCGGCCGGATTCGGCGCGGCCTGCTTCCTGATCACCGTGCTGTGGCTGACCTACACCGTGCTGCGATGAGGTGCCCGCATTGAGAATCGTCTGCCTGAACTGCCTGGCCGAGTTCAAATTCGACTCCTCGCGCCGCTCCTGGATCTGGGTGCTGCGCCAGCCCAACGGCGGCTTCGCCACCCGGGTCGCGGACTATTCGCGGCGGCTGGACCGGCGCTGCCCCAACGGCTGCGAGATCGACGAGGAGATTCTCGACCACCCGACCACGGTGATCGGCTTCGTCGGCGAATCCGCCTCGTCCAAAACGCATCTCATCGTGTCGATGATCTATTCGGTCATGAACGATCCGGTGCTGGCGCAGGAATGGTCCATCGTGCCATCGCGGCGATCCGCCAAAATGCTTGCCGCACTGGAGAATACGCTGATGAACCGACGTGCCATCGGCTACACCCAGAAGCGCGGGTACGTCGGCGCGCAGGCACAGCGGCAAGAGAACGGCATCGGGACGATGGGCGCACCGCAGCCGCCGCGACCGCCCATGCCGCCGCGGCCGCCCGCGACCCAGCAGCAGACGCAGCACGCCTGGACCGGGTGGCAGGTACGCCAGCCGATTCTCATCAAGTTCACCTCGCTATCCAGCAGGCGCACAGTGAATCTCGCGTTCGTGGATGTCGCGGGCGAGGATGTGGCCGACGCCGAGATCGCGGCGAAGGTGAGCCCGCATCTGGCCGTCGCCGACTTCCTCTGGTTCGTGGTCCCGTCGACGCTGAACAAGCAGTACCTGGCCATGATGCGCGAGCACGCCGGTCCGGCCAATGAGGAGAGCCTCAACAACAACGTCGAGCACTCCCAGACCGTCGGTCGCACCAAGATGATGATCGATCAGATCGCGAAACTGTGGCGCACCGCCAACAGCTATCCGCTGGATCTGCCGATCGAACCGCCGCGCCTGCACGTCTCGACCATCATCGCGAAATCCGATCTGCTGTCGCTGATCAGCCTGCCCGAGGTGGGTATCGTCGCGCCGCCGGCGGATTGGGCCGACAGCCCGTACAGCCTCAACGGGGCGGGCAATCTGTATCAGCCGGGACAGATCGACTATCGGTCCGACGCCACGAGATCACTTGTGCGCAAGCTGTTTCCGGCCGTCGATGCGACCCTGTCGATTCATTTTCCGCACAACCGCTACTTCCCGGTCTCGGCCGTGGGTTGCGGTAAGCGGGCCGACAATACGTATCCGGTGTTCAAGCCGTTCGGCGCGGTCGACCCGGTGATTCACATGCTCAACCGGATCGACCAGCTGCGGGCGGACAGATGACGGGTTTCGCGCAGCTGCTGTGCGGCTGGGCCGTGGTGAATCTGGAATCGTCCGGGACAGGTGTCGGGGTGGTCGCGCGGTCCGGAAATTGGCCCGCCACACTGGGATTCACCACGCGGGAGCTGGGATCGCTGGTCACCTGGGACGGGACACCCGCCTCGCCCGACGCGTTCGCGTTGGAGTTCATGCTGGTTCGCGGGCTGGCCGTCGCGGTGTTGAAGACTCCCTCGAACGACCGGCCCGGCACCTGTGTGGCACACCTGATCGCCGGGGAGCGGGGCGCGCTGGATGGGGCGGTGGCCTTGAGCCTCTACGATTCCGGCCGGTTCCGGACCGGGATCGACGATCCCGGCTTTCCGACCGATCGCTGGGATCTCCTGCCGAAACCACTGGAAGACAACAGCTTCGCGTTCACCGCGGCCGCCGACGCCTACCTGGACCTGGACTGGCTGCCCCCGCTGCTCGGCTACGGCCTCGCGCGGCTGGCCGGTCGCGGTCCCGCCGTCGAGCTACATGTCGAGCACGGCTCCGACGCGCTGGCGATGCTGCGGGCAATCTACGGCATGCTGCCGCGGAACAGCCTGCGGGAATTGACGTTCCGAACTTCGGCTGCACCAGGACCGGACGTCGCCATCAGCGCCGTGACGAGGGACGGTCCCGGCCCGGTCGCCGGGGAACGCCGCATCGTCACGCCCGGCGACCGCGGGAACGAGTCGGACCCGTTCGTCCAACTCGGACAGCAGATCGTCGACCTCCGGCGGGCGGGGATCACGCTGCCCGAAAACCTCACCACGGCAGACGAAATCGGCCACTGGTGTTACCGGCGTCAGCTGCGCGCACTCGCCCCCGTCGACCTCGACGACGACCGTCTCGCCGAGGTGATCGCCGACCCCGAGATCGGCCCGGAGTGGTTTCAGGACAAGACGGTCGCCACCCGCGCGGTCCGGCTCGCACTCGAAAGACCCAGCGTGGCAAGGGCGCTGGCCCGGATCGACCACCGGCCCAGCGTGCGCAGAACCTTCGAGGAGGTCCTGACCGACCGCGTCATGCACGACACCCGCGACCCCGGCCACACCCTCGACGTCGCCCGCCAGCTCGGCTTCGATCTCTCCGAAGTCGTGGTCAAGGCCGCCCGGCGGCGACTGGACACCGGCCACGGACTGTCGACCGCCGACGCGGCAGCGGTGTGGCCGCGCCTGCACGAAGAATGGGCCACCGGAAATCACAAACGCCGCCAAGCGATCGCGGGCTATCTGACCCAGCATCGCGCCCTGCGTGAACCCGCCGCGCTCTCACGCGATCGAGCCTTGGCGCACAAGGCAATACGTGCCGAGGTCGACGACCCGGCCGTCCCCACCGGCAGCAGCCACGTGCTGCGCACCGCCATGCAAACCAACCTCACCGTCGTCGCCCAGGTGGCGGTCGATGTCGCCTGCGACGGCCGAGACCGCTACGCCCTCGAACAAATCCTGTCCTGCGCACCCCCCGACCGCCTGCCCGCCCTCGTCGCCGAATGCGCCCGCTACCCAGCTCTCCCCGCCACTGACCTGATGAAGGCCCTCACCCTCACCCGCTCGGACCCGGCCGACCTGGTCGAGGCCCTCCGCCCGGCCTGGCACCACCTCCGCCGCACCCTCGGCCTCCCGGAACAGATCGAGGCACTGGTCGTACTCAGCGCCGCCGAGCCGCCCGCCGAGAACGGGCAGCGTGGCGGAATCCGGCTACCCCACTTGGGATTCGGACGCCGCAACGGCAAGGACCAGATCCCTGCCGACCTCTCCCCCCTCCTCCACTCCCCCGACGACCCTCAGGCCCTGCAACGCATCCTCGCCACCACCCCACCCGACCAGCTCCAGGCCCTGGTTGGCGCCTGCGCTCGCCAATGGGACCTGTCCCCAACAACTCTCATGCATGCTCTGGCCGCACTCGACCTCCCCCCGGCCGACCTCAGAGAAGCCCTCACCGAGGCCTGGCCCTGGCTCCGCACCCGCCTGGACCTCCCCCAGGTCATCGCTCCCCTGCTGACCCTCCTCCCGGCCGACGGTTCCCCTCAATCCTGGCACTCCGTTGCCCGGGAACAGGATTCGCGCCGAGGCTGGCAGTTCTGGCGCTGATCCCGCCCCCATCCCCGTCATTCCTGGCGGTTCTGGCGCTGATCCGCCGACGGCTCCACCCCTTCCCGGAACTGAGCCATCACCCGATACCGCCGCAGTACATCCTGCAGATCCGCGTCCTCCCGAATCGACTCGACCGCCGACCGCTCGATCATCTCCGCCTGCTCCAGCAACACCCGCCGCCGCGCGGGATCACTGACCCGAGTGGCGATCTGGGCCAGCGCGTCGAGCTGCCGGATCATGATCGCCGGACTGCCGCCACTGTCCTGGCGGATCTTCTCGAAGGACCGCTGCACCAGCCGCTCATAATTCGCGTGCGCCGCGATGACGCGCACGTACCCGTCCTTGGACCGGTACACCGGGCTCGGCTCCCAGGCCACCGCGATCCGCGACAGGCAGTCACCCAGCCAGTCGATGCAGGTCAACACCGTGAACGTGTCATTGGTCGCGGCGGCCAGTGCGCGCAGGGCGATTTCGACGAGCTGATCGATGCCGAAGGAGATGTCCTGGGTCAGCGACCGGGTCGGCCCGGCCACATGCCCGCGCGAGAAGCTCTTGCCCACCCGCTCGGCGGCGGACGCGGGCCAGACCGTGGCGACCACCTGCCCCTCGGTGAGGAAATGGCCGGGCCGATATGGCAAATGGATCACCGCGTCGGCCTTGCTCGCGATCCGGACCAGCTGCTCGTAGCGGATGTAGCGCAGGTAGCCGCTGCCGGCGATGCGGACCTCACCGCCCTCGGCGGCCATGCGCTCCAGCAGTTCCTCCGGCGACGGCCCCGAATGCGGCTCGGCGCGCGCGTCGCCCCGCTGCGTCTCGATGGCTTGCGCCACCTCGCCCGCGATGCCGGCGATGACATTGGGCAGCTGAATGGCCGCGGCGATGTGGTTGATGAAGTAGATGAGCACGGCCAGATCCAGCACCAGCGACGCGATCGACATCGTGGTGGCGATGTGCGGCACGAAGTCCGGGCTGATCACCACCAGGGACGCGATGGCGTAGACGAAGGTCGCCACGAAGGTGCCGAGCGTGAGTTGGGTGCCGCGATCCCGGATGAAGGTGCGCATCATGCGCGGCCCGAACTGCGTGGAGGCCAGCGTCAGCGCCACGATGGTGATGGAGAAGACCACGCCGACCACCGTCATGATGGCCGCCGCGATGGCGGTCAGCACCTGCCGCGCCGAGTCCTCGGTCCCGCCGATCACCCAGGCCGGAACGGTGAACTCGCCCCGGTAGGCCGCCCGGTCCAGCAGGTACGTGAGCGCGAAGAGCACCATCGCCGCCAGCACTTCGACCGTGGGCACGAACCAGAGATTGGTCCGCAGGAATTCGCGACGGCGGTCGGATTCCAATGGAAAACCGGACACGATCGAGCCTCCTGCGCTGTCCCCGGACACCGTTCACATCGCCGAACCTATCGGCTCGCCGACCGCGCTCGCGTCTCGGACGTGCGACCAGGCTACTCCGGCTATCGCAGGGCTACTAGATGTCCCTCTAGCGATCGGGCAGGACCGCGCCGGGATGGTAGATGACGCTCGGGTTCCAGAGGAAGAAGCCGTTGTATCCCGCCGCGTAGGTGGCATCGATCTGGGCCCGCACCTCCGCGTCGCCGTAGGAGACGCCCAGGCTGAAATCCTGTAGCCACGGAATGATTTGGGCGTTGGTGCCCGCGGTGCGCGCCCGGAAGTCTTGCAGCGAACGGAAAATAATGTCGTAGGGCTGCGAATTCGGGTTGGCCACGTCGTATTCGCCGGAGTGCCAGTGCGAGGGGTAGAGCATCGGCGCGAGGTAGTCGACGTAGCGGGCCATGGACGGGATGTCCTGGGCGATCTCATCCGGCCGGGTGGCGGCGATGCCGAAAACCGCTGCGCCGAGCGAGGCTCCGGCGGCGTGGATCGGCTGCTCGATCTCGCGCAGGAAGCCGGCGATCGAGTCGGAGGGTGATTCGGTGAGGCCGGGGAACTGCATGCCCCCGAGGCCGCCGTCGGGCCGCCGGATGTAGTCGTACATGACGCCGTCGAAGCCGAGGTGTCCGGCCTCGACCGCGAGATCCCGGTTGTAGGAACGGATTTCGGGGCTGGCGAAATTGGTGAACGCGATCGCGCCGTAGCCGCTGGAGTACGGTCCGCCGCCCGCGTTCTGGATCACCCAGTCGGGGTGGCCGTTGTGCCAGGCCCAGCCCGCGAGGGTCGGATCGCGGAAGGCGACAATGCGGCCGATCACCTTCACGCCCATGTCGTGCAGTTGCTTCAGCGCGGCGGGTGCGTCGTAAATCGTGGTGGCGGCACCGGATTCGCGGGCGAGGGGCACCTGCGAGTCGTAGCCGACCATGCCGTCCTCGTCCTTGATATCGAGTTCGACGGTGTCGATGCGGCCCTCGCGCGCCATGTCGAGAACGGCATCGCGCATGGGGTCGTAGGCCCAGGCGTAGGCGGTGACGTGGACGGCCCGGATGCGCGGCACGACCACGTCCACCTTCAGCGGGGCGGTGGCCTTGTCGCCCACGCCGTTGGTCGCCACCACGGTGGTGTCGAGCGGCGCGGGCGACAGCGCGAGTTCGAAGCTGCCGTCCGCCGCCGGTTGAACCGACCGGTCGGCAACGGTGACCTGTTTCGCGCCGATCGCCTTGCCCCGCACCACTACCGGGTCACGATAGGAGGTGGCGGCGGCCATCGGTGTGAGCTCCAGCCGCGGCGGCTGCGACTCCGCGGTGGCGACCACCGGGCGGCTGCGCCCGAATACGAATACGACCACGGCGAGCGTGAGAACGAGCACCGCACCGACCGCGAGCAGGGCGGACCGCCGGCGGCGGATCGACCGGAGTCGCATGAGCAACCTACACACCAACTTCCACCAGACGCCTTTGCGCATCACTATTACGCCAGTGCGCGGATGTCGGCCGGGTTTCGCGGAGATCATCTCAAAACCGTTGTCGCCGCGTAGCGTTGCGGCGATGAAGGGCTCGACCATGCTGCGAATGGTCACGGCGGCGTTACTGTGCGCGACCGCCACCGCATGCGGGGGAACCACGGCCACCGCGCCACCCGCGGCCACCACCACCCCGGCCCCGACCTCCCGCCCACCGGACCCGGCCGCCGTCGCCGCCAACGAGCTCGGGCAGATCCCGATCCTCATGTACCACCGCGTCGAGGCCGAGCCCGGCAGCGAATACGACCAGACGCCAACGAAATTCACGGCCGAGCTGGATCGCCTGTACGCGGAGGGCTACCGCCCGATCACCATCGCCCGGTACCTGTCCGGCGCCATCGACCTCCCGGCCGGTACCCACCCGGTGATCTTCACCTTCGACGACTCGACCCGCCCGCAGCTGACCCTCACCGATCACGGCGACCCCACGCCGGACTGTGCGGTCGGCCTACTCGAGCAATTCCATTCCCGCCACCCGGATTTCGCGGCCACCGCCACCTTCTACGTCAACAACGAGCCCTTCGGCGACGACCCCCGCACCCTGCCGTGGCTGGCCGCCCACGGCTACGACATCGGCGCCCACACCGCCACCCACGCCAACCTCGGCAGGCTCCCCGCCACCGACGTCCAACGCGAACTCGTCCAGAACGTCCGCGCGATCACCACCGCCGCCCCGGGCACGCCCCTCCATTCGATGGCCCTCCCGCTCGGCGTCTACCCCTCGGACCAGGCCCTGGCCACCTCCGGCACCTGGGACGGAACCTCCTACACCTTCGAAGCGGTACTCCTGGTCGGCGCGAACCCCGCCCCCTCCCCCGCCAGCGCCACCATGAACCCCGCCGCCCTCCCCCGAATCCGCTCCGGCCGCACCCCGGTCCCCTTCGACTCCGCCTACTGGCTCGACTGGCTCGCCGCCAACCCCGACGCCCGCTACACCTCCGACGGCGACCCCGCACACATCTCATTCCCCCGCGCCCAAGCCGATCAGCTGGGAGCCCGCTGGTCTACTAGGGCCCAGCCTTACTGACCTGCGCGGCCAACGAACAGTCCGATCACCCGGTGGGTGGCCGAGTCCGGATCAGCGGCCGCGATTCCCGCGCCGACCGCGGCGGCGGGGCTCGGGATGCAGCAGCGCCGTGAGTGGCCCGGAGTATCCGGAGGCGACGAGTTCGACCATGGTGCCGAAGGTTTCGACGAAGCGGGTGGCGGTGGCGCGGTCGAAGCGGGCGGTCGGATAGAGGAACGGACCCGTGATTCCGATGGGCGCACCGGTGTGGTCGTAGTTCTCGGTGAGGCCGAATTCCAGGTCGTGTTTGGCGCGCACGACGCCGGTCGGGAATTCGGTGATGGACATGCCGCCGGTTGCGGCCGCGGGCGGGGCGGCGTCGGCGCGCTGCAGGATGAGGGTCGCCTGGAACAGCGGGTGGGCCGGGTCCTGCGGAAGGCTGCGCTGCAGCCGAGGATTCGGGGTGTCCGGGTTGGCGAAGGCGGTCAGCGCGACCCGACGGACCTGATCGATCAGATCGTTCATATCGGTGGCGCGGTCGATCCGGATGCGCAGCAGGACATCGTCGGCGAAATTGCCGACCAGATCCGCGAGCTGCGGGTCGTCGCGGCCCGAGACGGCGGTCGCGACGGTCACGTCCGTGGACTTGGCGAAGGCGGCGACGCTGAGCGCGAAGGCGGTCTGCAGCAACATGAACAGGCTGGCCCCGGCCTGCTTGGCACGGGCCAGCAGAGCCTCGTGCAGGGGTGCGTCGAAGCGCACCTGGACGATATCGCCGGAGGCATCCGGACGCGCGGAACGCGGTCTGTCATAAGGCAATTCGAGCGGAATCGGGCGGCCGACGAGATTGTTGGCCCAGTACCGCAACTGGGTGCTGGCGCGGCTGCACGGATCGTCGAACGCGCCGAGGTACTCGTGCTTCCACAGCGTGTAGTCGATGAAGTCGACGGGCAGCGGAATGAAGTCCGGTGCCCGGCCCGCGCCGCGCGCGAGGTAGGCGGTGACCAGGTCGCGCATGAGCGGGCCGATGGATTGGCCGTCGAGCGAGATGTGGTGAACCACCAACGCCAGCACCACATCCCGGCTCCCCAGCCGGTAGATGCGAGCGCGGATCGGCAGCTCGGTCCCGAGATCGAAGGCGCGGCCGGAGAATTCGGCGATCCGCTCGGTCAGCTCCCCCGGAAAGCTGTCGACCACGCGGACATCCACGCGCGCCACATCGGCGTCCATGACCATCTGGATCGGACCGTCGGCGGTCGCGGGATAGCAGGTCCGCAGCGGCGCGTGCCGCCGCACCACATCGTCGATGGCCGCTCGCAGCGCCGCCGTATTCACCACCGCGCCACGAATTCGAAATGCTCGAGCAACATTCCAGTCAGCGGACTGCCCGGCGGCCGCGGCGTGCCACATCCGTTCCTGCGCCGGCGCCAGCGGAATCCGCGGCGACCGCGGCATCCGCCGCAGTGGCTCCGGCTCCTCCACAACATGCAAGAATTCCGCCACGTCAGTGGCTTTGCGCCGCTCCAGCGGCCCAGTCCAGACAGCAACAGGCCCGACCATCGACGCCGCCCTCTCAGCTTTCGACGAATCACACACCGTCGCCGGAGAGCCCGGCAGCACTGCGCGACGACGATCCGGCCCACGGTAGCAACGGCCCGGCTATTCCGCTGATCGAGAAAGGAGACGAGGGTCACTGGCGGTCGCAACCGCGATCATTAGCCCAGGAAACCAGCAGGCAGCCCGCTGTCCCAGGCGTGACGCTGACGCAATTCGGGCGTCCCATAACAAGATCAGGGAGCTCTCACTGCTGAAATCTGCCCGAATCGGCGCGGTGAGAGCTCCTTGATCTTGAAATGTCAGTGGGGGACGGGGATGCCCGCGGACCAGACCTGGCGGATTCGCCTGGTCGCAGTAATGTCGTCGAGGGGGTTGGCTTCGAGGAGGACGAGGTCGGCGCGGAGGCCGGGGGTGATGGCGCCTCGGTCGGTGAGGTTGAAGTGGCGGGCGGGCAGCGCAGTTGCGGCGTTGAGGGCTTCGAGCGGGGACAGGCCCGCTCGGACCAGGAGTTCCAGTTCGTAGTGGAGGCTTTCGCCGAAGGGCGGGTTGACGGGGACGCCCGGGGAGGCGTTGGAGTCGGTGCCGGCCAGGATCGGGACGCCCGCGGCGTGCAGGGCGGTGACATTGGCGAGGGCGGCGTCGAAGGCCTGGGGGACGCCGCGGGCGGCGGCCATGCCCTCCATCATGGTGAGGGTGGGGACTACCACGCGGGATTCGGCTGCGATGCGGTCGATATCGTGCTGGGGCAATGGATATCCCACGGGTACGTGCGTGATGAAGTCGACTCCGAGATCGATCGCCAGCTCGTACGCGCCGACCGATGCCGCGTGGGCGATGACCAGCAGGTCACGGGCGCGCGCCTCGGCGACAACGGCTTTCGCCGCCGCGGGATCGGGGCCGCCCTCACCCGGGGCCTCGAGGACCAGTTTGATGTAGTCCGAACCGGTGGAATGCCGTTGGGCCACCATGGGTTCGGCCTGGTCGAGGGTGCGGATGACGGCGGGTTCGGGCAGGAAGGTGCTGTGCATGCCTTCGGGGCCGACGATGGCCATGCCCGCGCTGCGGATGTCGGTCGTGCCGAGCGTATTGCGCAGGCTCGCGACAACGTCAGGGTCACTGGCCATGTCCAGCGCGGTCGTCACGCCGAAAGGTGTGAAACGGCCGGGAGATTCGGCGTCGTTGATGTGCACATGTGCGTCGATGAAGCCGGGGAGCAGGAACGCGCCCGCCGCGTCGATGCGCTGCGCGCCGGTGTCGTCGGTGCCCAGGACCGGGCCGTCGATGACGATGGTGGTGGGTTCGCTGAGGGTGCGGCCGTCGAAGACTCGGACATTGTCGAGCGCGGTCCGACCCGCTGGGCTTGAAGATGTCACCCGAACAGCTTCCACCCATTGCGGCCGGGCGGCACAGGGTTTGGCTCAGCGTCGGCGTGGCAGTAGACGACGCGACACGTGTTCGGTCATGGCCTCGGCGATGGGCGGGACGGTCGGCACCGGCCGGGTGGGCGGCGGCGGGGCCGAGCGGGCGTCGGCGGAGATGCGGATGAGCAACGCCAGAATGATGTAGTTGGCCAGCAGCGAGGATCCGCCGTAGGACATGAACGGGGTGGTGAGACCGGTCAGCGGAATCAGTTTGGTGACACCGCCGACGACCACGAACAGCTGCCAGCCGATGGAGAACGCCAGCCCGCCGCCGAGCAGCTTGCCGAAGGCGTCGCGGGTGGTGAGGGCGGCGCTGAAACCGCGCACGCACAGGATCAGGAACAGCGCGAGCACCGCGCCCAACCCGATCAGCCCGAGCTCCTCGCCGATGGTGGAGATGATGAAGTCGGTCTTGGCGAACGGCACGTCCTGCGGCCGCCCGCTGCCCAGCCCGGTCCCGGCCAGGCCGCCGGTGCCCATGCCGAACAGGCCCTGCGAGATCTGGTATCCCGTCGTGTAATACGTGGCGAACGGGTCCTCCCACACCTGCACGCGCACCCGCACGTGGCCGAACAGGTTGTAGGCGATGATCGCGCCGACGGAGAACATGGCCAGGCCGATCAGCAGCCACGACGCCCGCCCGGTGGCGATGTACATCATGGCCAGCACGGTCCCGAAGATCAGCAGCGAGAAGCCCAGGTTCTTCTCGTAGACGAGTACCAGCACCGCGACGAAGGTGACCAGCAGCAATGGGGCGAGGTCGCGCAGCCGCGGGAAGGTCATGCCCAGGAAGCGTTTTCCGGCGACGGTGAACAGTTCCCGGTTGGCCACCAGGAACGCGGCGATGAAGATGATGAGCAGCACCTTCGCGAATTCACCGGGCTGAATCGAGAATCCGCTCAGCAGGATCCAGCTCTTGCCGCCGTTGACCTCGCTGAATCGCGACGGCAGCAGCGCGGGGATGAGCAGCAGGAACACGCCCGCCAGACCGCAGGTGTAGCCGTAGCGCGCGGGTTTGGTGTGGTCGGGTATGAGGACCAGCACCAGCACGAACAGCAGCATGCCCAGGCCGGTCCAGATCAGCTGATGCGCGGAATCCGAGGAGGGGATCGCCTTGCCCGCGTTCTTGGCGGTGGTCGCCTCGGCGCGGTCGAGCCGGTCGATGAGCACCAGGCCGACGCCGTTGAGCAGCACCACGCAGGGCAGCAGCACCGGGTCGGCGGCGGGCGCCCAGCGGCGCACGGCCAGATGGGACACCAGCACGAACACCGTGAAAACCAGTAACGCCCGGATGCCCTGGCCGTCGATGCCGTTGCCGGTGGCCGAGGTCATGGCCAGATACGCGAAGGCGGTCAGGGCCAGCGCCGCCACGCACAGCAGTAGCTCGGCATTGCGCGGAACCCGCCCTCTCGACTTCGCCGGGGGAGGGCTGTGCCGAAATGCGCTCACACCGAACAGTATCGCGTCCGGTAGCGGATGAGGAGCCAAAGCAGCAGGGCTTCGGCTATGGCGGTGAACACGGTCAGGAACTGGCTGAAATAGCTTGCCAGCACGTTCACCACGGTCAGGGACAAGATGTTGGACCAGATGCCCCACCGGACACCGATATCGACCCGGCCGCGGATCCACTGCCACGCGGCCGCCGCGCAGCCGATGCCGACGAGCAGCTCGGCCACCGCCGCGATGCCCAAGCCCACCAACGATTTCCATCCGTGATTCTGGGTGACATCGAGGAAATGGTTGAGCGGCGTCCACGGCGAATGCCAGCCCGCGAGCACGATGACGGCCAGCACCAGCCGCAGCAGCGTCCAGGCGGCATGGCCGATGAGCACCGCGATGAGCAGGGCCGCCATCAGTCGCTGCGGGAGCAGTGTGTTTTCGAAGCGCCGGTGCACGCGCCCCAGCCGGGCGAAACGGGAGGGTTCGGCCCGCCGGTGGGTGGTGCGCAGGTAGGCGCCGAGAGCGTCGCAGAGTTGCACGGTGTCGGGACTGAAACCGCTACGGTCCACGCGGTCGAGGTTGTCGAGGAGATAGTTGCGTTGTTCCAGGCTGATCGGCGCGCCCAGATCCATGCCGACCTGGGCGGTGACATCGGCGAGCACCAGCGCGGGCGGGCGGATCCGGCTGCGCGCGGCATAGCGGGCGACCAGTACGATCAGCAGGAAGGCCAGGTAGATGATGGGCGCGGCCAGCGGGAAGAAGTAGTCGTTGTCCGAGGTGATGAACTTGCCGACCTCGTCGATGAACAGGCCCAGTCCGACGCCGGAGAGCATGGCCGCGGTGTTCAGCGCCGCGCGCCCGGCGAACAGGAAAACCACCAGACAGGCGATGACCAGCAGTAATCCGCCGAACAGGGCGTGTGCGATGTGGTAGGTCTTGCCGCCGATCTTGGGATAGCCCGAGGCCATCAGGTACAGGCGGGTGATCACCACGGTGAGGCCGAAACAGACCGCCATGATCGTCACCAGACGCCCGGATCCCGGCCGCCACCTCATCTTCGCCACACGCTCGCCGAACACGATTTCCACCGTGACACAGAACCGGTGATCGTGACGATCGAACCGAATCAGGGGCTGTCCCGTTTCAACCACATCGGCGTGCCGAGCAATCGAGGTTCACCATGAGTGTCGATCACATAGGGCGCAGGGAGATCGTCGTCGCGGCGGGGGTGGTGATGGCGGCGGCCGCTTGCACGACGCAGCGCGGGACGTCGCCGACAGCCGCAACCACATCCACCGCGACGACCACCACCACTGGCGCTCCGCTCACCACCGCACCGCCCACCACGACGCCATCGCCCACTTCGGAAGTGCCTGCGGCGGAACCGGGTCCGGCCCCGCTGAACGGGACCGTCCTGGCGGCCGCCTCCCAGGTGCCGGTCGGCGGCGGCGTGATCCTCGGCGACACCGTGGTCACCCAGCCGAATGCCGGTAACTACCTTGCCTTTTCGACGGTGTGCCCACACCAGGGCTGCGCGGTCAACTCCATCTCGGGCGGCGTCATCAATTGCCCTTGCCACGGAAGCCAATTCGCGCTCGACGGATCCCTGATCCGCGGTCCCGCTACTCGCGGGCTCGCGGAGCGTGAGGTCAATGTGCAAGCGGGACAACTGATAGCGGGTCCAGCCCCCGCGCCACCGGTGGCACCGGCCGCCGAACAACCGCAGGCCGCCGAGCCCGCCCCGGTCACGGTGACCGAGCCCGGCGCACCCGACAATGCCCTCGCCCGCACCTCCGAGATTCCGGTGGGCGGCGGCCTGATCGTCGGCAATACCGTTGTGACACAGCCCAATGCGGGCAACTATGTCGGGCTCTCGGTCATCTGCACCCACCTCGGCTGCGCCGTCAACGAGATCTCCGGCGGCACCATCAACTGCCCCTGCCACGGCAGCAAGTTCAACCTCGACGGTTCCGTCGCCACCGGCCCCGCCACCCGTTCCCTGGACGGCCGTGAGGTATCCGTACAGGGCGACTGGGTCGTCTCCGGAGCGGGCGACCCCAATGAACCCATCCCACCCCCGAAACCCTGGTGGTGCGAGATCGTCCCGCCCGGCTGCCTGGGCTGCTGAGGTCGTCGCACCGGACTTACTTGACCGCTATAGCTCGAATGGCGCGCAGGCGGCCGTCGGCGAGGCCCTGGGTCAGGTGCTCGATCTTTTCGGCGAAATTGGGTACGAATACTTGCAGGCCAACGGGGTTCGGTGGGGTGGCTAGCACCATTCGCATGATGGTGGCGGCCTGGTCGGTGAGATCGTCCCAGTGTTCGATCGTGAAGGACGAGCGTTCGAGTAGTGCACGTAGGTCGGCCGGTGTTATCAGATGGCTCTGGTCCGGGTGGTCGGCCCAGGGTAGCGGGTAGGACGGGACGGCGTCCTCGGCGCTGGTGATGTCCCAAATGGCAAGTAGACCAGCGGTATCCAGTACGCGGTGCGCCTCACGGTATAGCGCGGCCTTGTCGGGAATGTTCATCTGGACGTGTTGGCTGAACACGACATCGAAAGTGCCATCTGCGAACGGTAATTCGGTGACGTCGCCCTGCTGCACGACGATGCGGTCGTCCAGGCCGACCAGGCCGTTGAGCCAGCGCGATGTTGCGCAGTAGTCCTCGGTCAGGTCGACCGCGGTCACCTGGCAGCCGTAGGTGTCCGCGACGTAGCGGGCGGTGCCGCCGATTCCGCTGCCGGCATCGAGAACCCTCGTCCGCGGTGTGAGAGCGGCGAGCTCGGCCAGTCCCCCGGTCGCGATCCGGCCCATGGTGTGGAAGTCCTCCACCAGGGCGAGGTCGGTGAGTTGTAGTGCGTCGAGGTCGCGTCCGGCCGCGATCAGGGCCTTTTCGATGTCGATCCGGGAGACGCCGGAGGAGTAGGGCGAGTCGACTGAGATGTCGTTCATATCAGCACTTTTCATTCGAAGGCTGGGCGCGGGCCGGAGAGTGACCACTGGTCACATCTGCCAGTATGCGAGCCGATGTGACCGCCGTCAACATCTCCGCGAACTGTGCGATCCTGACTCCCATGAGTTCAGCGGGTCCCGAGCGACGGGCCACCTATCACCACGGCGCACTCCGTGCGGCCCTCGTCGAGGCGGGCATCGCGCTCGCGGGCGAGGGCGGGCCGGATCGTGTGGTGCTGCGGGAGGTCGCCCGCGCGGCCGGTGTCTCGCATTCGGCCGCGTACCGCCACTTCGCCGATCGCGAGGCCCTGCTCGCCGAGGTCTCCCGCCACGCTCGCGCCGAACTCGCGGCCGAGATGCGCGAGCGCGTCGCACGCGCCGAGGATCCGCGGATGCGGTTGCACGCGGTCGGCACCGCCTACATCGATTTCGCGCTGACCCGAACCGGGCTGTTCCGCACCGCCTTCGGCGCGCATGCGACGGCACCGCCGGAGCCCGCCGACGACCCGCACCGCGTCCTCGGCCAAGTCCTCGACGAGGCGGCCGCGGCGGGGCTGATGGATCCGGAGTTGCGGCCGGGCGCGGAGATCGCGGCGTGGGCGGCCGTTCACGGACTGGCCGATCTGCTTCTGGACGGCTCGCTGCCCACCGCCCGAGCCGATATCGACTTCGCCGTCTCGCAGGTGCTCGGCCTGGTCAATCGGGGCCTGCTGCGGCCCGGGGGCTGATTTCTGCCCGGCTCTCAACATCCTCTCAGCGATGACGTGGCAACCTCGAAGGTATGCCGTCCGCACCGCCAGCAGAGGAAGCCGCGACCCCGGCGCACTTCCCCACCTGTAACCCCGACCGCACCCTCGTCGGTGTACTCGTCATGCTGGCGCTGACCTCGGCCATCCTCGTGCTCACCTGTGTGGTGCTCTGGTACAACGGCCCGGCCGGACCGGATTCGGCCTGGCTGCAATGGTTCATCGACCATCGCACCGACACCTGGACCGCTCTCGCCAAGGCGGTCAGTACCGCGGGCGACACCACGTCCGTCGCGATCTACGCGACCCTGGCGGTTGTCGTGCTGGCCTGGCGCAGGTACTGGGAGCAGGCGATCCTGATCGCGATCGCCGCGCTCGGCGCGGGCGCGCTGACCTACTTCGGCAAACTGCTGATCGGCCGCGATCGGCCACCGGTGATCGACCACCTGGTCACCGAGACCAACCACTCCTACCCGTCGGGCCATGCGCTCGGTTCGACCGTGGTGTTCGGGATCCTGGTCGCGGTGGCCCTGCCCTATTGGGGCCGCGTGACCCGCGTCGCCGCGCTCGTCCTCGCGACCGTCTTCGTGATCGCGGTCGGCCTGTCCCGCCTCTACCTGGGCGTGCACTGGCCGACCGACGTCCTGGCCGGATGGCTGGTCGGCCTGTGCTGGCTCTCCTTCTGCCTCACCGTGCTGCCCCGGCGAATCCGCCGGGGCATCGAAAAGCGAAGCCCGGACCGCGAAAACGGAATCAGCGCAGCGTGACGGTGGTGGGCAGGCTCGCGAAGCCCCGGTTGTTGGAGGCGTGAATGCGCTTCGAAGCGGCCGTGTCCACCTCGAAATCGCTGACCCGGGCGGCGATTTCGGTCAAGGCCGTGCGCAGTTCGAGCAGAGCCAGGTTGGAGCCCAGGCAATGGTGCCGCCCGCTGCCGAACACCAGCGACGCCGACGTGTCGCGGTCCAGGTCGTAGGTGTCGGGGTCGGCGAAGACCTCCGGGTCGCGGTTCGCGGCACCGGTGAGCAGCAGGATGCGGGCCTCGGCCGGAATCGAAACGCCGTGCAGCTCGATCGGTTCGACGGTGGTGCGGAGCTGGGCCTGGGTGGCCGGATCCCAGCGCATCGACTCGGCGATCCAGGCGTCGATGCGCCCGTCGAGGGCCTGGCGCCGCTGGTCGGGATGCAGCGAAGCCGCATGCCAGGCATTGCCGAAGGTGAGCATGCTGGTCTCGATGCCCGCGCCGATCAGCAGGATCAGGACACCGACGATCTCCTCGGGAGTCAGCCGGTCGTCCCCGTCCGCGGCGTCGAGCAGACCCGAGAGCAGGTCCTCCTGACGGGATTTCGCGCGCTCGATGGTGAGCTCGGTGTAGTAGCCGACGAGCGCGCCGATGGCCTGCATGGCCTCGGGCCGCAGATCGGTGGACTCCTCCTCGGTGTACATGATCTCCATGCCGAGCTTGCGCAGCATTTCGCGATCGTTCTCGGGCACACCGACCAGTTCGGAGATCACCTCGGTCGGGAACGGCCCGGCGAACTCGGCCATCAGATCGAAACTGCCGCGCGCCAGCAGCGGTTCCAGCAGGCCGACCGCGATCTCGCGCAGCCGCGGCCCCAGCGACTGCACCCGGTGCGCGGTGAACGCGCGCGCCACCAGGCCGCGCAGCCGGGTGTGCTTGGGCGGGTCCATGGCCACGAACGAGAAGAAGCGCTCGGCCTGCGGTCCCCAGAACGCCGGCTCCATCCGCAGGCCGTTCTTGCTGGAGAAACGCTCGGAATCACGCAGCGCGGCGAGCACATCGGCGTGGCGTGAGAGGGCCCAGAAGTCGTCGTCCTCGTTGCGGTAAACCGGGGCCTCGCTACGCAACCTGGCATAGTAAGGATACGGATCGGCGTGGACAGCGAAATCGTATGGGCTATAGCGCAACTCCATGTTTCAGACACTAGCCGAAAAGAATTGGGAGCGAAGTGAACTCGGATTCAGCGGCGGAGCGGATCGACACCACCAAGCCGCACCCGGCGCGCCGGTACGACTACTGGCTCGGCGGTAAGGACAATTTCGCCGCCGATCGCGAATCCGCCGACGCCGTGGCCGAGGCCTTCCCGACGGTGCAGCTCGCGGCGGTGGAGAACCGCAACTTCCTGCGCCGGGCGACCGCGTACCTGACCGCCGAGGCCGGCATCCGCCAGTTCCTCGATATCGGCAGCGGCCTGCCCACCGCGGGCAATGTGCACGAGATCGCGCAGGGCATCGCCCCGGAATCGCGCATCGTCTACGTCGACAACGATCCGATCGTGCTGCTGCACGCCCGCGATCTGCTCAACAGCTCCCCGGAGGGCAAGACCGCCTTCATCGACGCCGATCTCCGCGATCCGCAAGCCATCCTGAACCATGCCGACCTGCGGGCCACCCTGGACCTGAGCCAACCGGTCGCGCTCATGGTTGTCGCCGTCATGCATTTCATGACCGACGACAACCATCCCTACGAACTGATCAGACAGCTCACCGAGCCGCTCGCGCCCGGCAGCTTCCTGGTCATGTCCCACGCCACCAGCGACTACCTCGACGAGGAGGACCTGGCCCGGTCGACCGAGGCCAACCAGCGCAGCGGCGTCCCGTTCCGGCTCCGCTCGGGCGCGGAATTCGCCAAGTTCTTCGACGGGTGCGCCCTGGTCCCGCCGGGCATCACCGCGGTGACCCTGTGGCGGCCCGAGGAATACCGGCCGCATCCGCGCCCGGAGGCGGTCAGCATGCTGGGCGGCGTGGCGCGCATTCCCTGAGCGCCTCGATCACAGCCTGCCGATGTCCTTGAGCACCCGCCGCGCCTGCGCGAAGAGCATGCCGACATTGACCGACTTGCGGCACACCACCACCACGACCACGTCCTCGCGGCTCTCGGTGCGGACGAACAGGTGGGTGAGGTTGTCGCTGTTGACCAGAATCTCCTGGAAGTAGTGACGTTCCAAGCGGATTCCGCGCCGCTCCTTCCAGATGTTCTCGATCATCACCACATTGCGGCCCTGGAACAGTTCCAGCGTGGCCGCGGCCAATAGATCGAGCACCTCCTGCGGATGGTTGTCGACGGTCTCGACCGCCAGCAGCATGCCGGTGGCCATATCGATCGCGCCCGCGGCAATGCAGTCGGGCACCTCCGATCTCAGCACCTTCACCAGCGTCGCGACCCGGTCGGTCATGCTGCCGGGTCCGCCGGCTCCGCTCGTTGTGTTCATTACGCCCTCTCTGTTCTTATCGGGGTCAGGAGTCGCTGGCCGCGCGCGGGCTGGGGCGGGCGCGGCGGAAATGTGTCGTTGATGCCGCTGGCGCCGCGGCGGCGGCGCGGCAGCAGGAAGCGGACCGCGCCGGTGCGGTTCGGCTCGATCTCGGCCACCGGCGGTTCGACCGTCACCGGCGCGATGGCCAGCAGTTCGTCCTCGAGCATCCGGGTGACCTCGACGGTGACCGCATACAGGCTGCGGGACAACAACATCGAGATATCGCGGCAGCTGCGCCGGCCGTTGGCCCAGAGCAGGATCTCGCGGCGCCGCCCGCCGCCGGGACCGCTGAGCAGGGTGCGCCCGCGCTCGGTGAGCAGCAGGTGATTGCGGTGCGGCGAGACGCGCCCGCGGGCGAGCGCGCCGAGCCGGCGTTCGGTCTCCAGCAGCAGCCAGCCGGGTTCGACGCCGGGCACCGGCGGATCCTCGGGCCCGTCCGGCGCGGAATCGGGCTGCCAGCAACAACTTCCGATCCAGCCCGAGGCGATGGCGAAGCAGCCGTCCAGCGCGGCCATCATGGCCACCACATGCCGGTCGGCCGGTCCCGTGGAGGTGCGCCCGGGGCGCGCGAGCAATGCGCGCACCCCGGGCGCGCCGGGCGAATCCACCGTGACCACCAGGCCGCGAACGACATAGAGGTCTCCGCCCGGCTCCCCGGCCACCCGCAGCACCCCGGTGCGCGTGGTGACCGCGGCCTGCGCCAATTCCCGGACCAATTCCCCGGCGGATTCGTGGCCCAGCGCCGGCAGCCGCCCGGATCCGGCGGCAGTTCCCGTGGTCATGCTCGAACTCCTGGGAAATAGGCATGGCGAAATAGGCGTAGTGGCAGCCGGAAACAAACCGAGTGCGAAAAGCGCACGCCTGGTTGATATTTCGACGGTGAATCGCACCGAGCCCCGCTCACCGCGTGTGGGATATCGTGACAGCCCAGCTGTTTTGGAGCAATGGATTCCGGTGAATTGATTACTTTAGTCCCACGAGTTCGAGTCAAGTGCGCTTGACCGTTGCATCACGGAAAGATATTGCCGCGCAATATGAACCGTCCGGTCGAATTTGTTATCGCCGCGCGCCGACGCAATCCGCCAGCGCCAGCAAATCGGCGGCGGGCAGGCCGGGCTCGACGCTCGCGCCCGATCGCGGATCCGCGAGCTCCCGGCCGAACCGATCCAGAGCCGCCACCACCTCCGCGGGAGCACCGGCGGACAGCGCACCGACAGCACACGCGCACGACAGCAGGGCCGAACCCTTGTCCCGCTCCAGGCACACCTCGATGACCGCGTCCTCGAGCCGGGCGATCGCGCCCAGCGCCGCCGCGGGGCCATCGGCGAGGATCCAGATCGCCAGGCTGTGCAAGGCGTCCCCGACCAGCACCGCGTCATCGACGCCCCACAGCCGCCACACCGTCGGGCGGCCGCGGCGCTCGGTGTCGCCGTCCATGACGTCCTCGTGAATCAGCGTGAAGTTGTGCACCATCTCGACCGCGGCGGCGGCATGCAGGGCGGCGCGCGGTGGAGCGCCCGCGGCCGCGGCGGCCGCCAGGACCAGCGCGGGCCGCAGCCCCTTGCCCGCGCGGTCCGCGGTGGCCGAGCCGTCGGCGGCGCACCAGCCCAGGTGGTATCCGGCCATCACCCGCAATTCCTCGGGCAGGGTGTCGACCGCGACCCGCATGAGCGGTGTGGTCAGGCACTGGGCCCGGCGTAAGAGGAATCGGGCGCGGTCACCGGGTCCGATCACGCTGTCCCGCTTGCCTTCCCGGTGGGAGAAGGCGGGATCGGCCGCTGTCGACGAACTCATGGCAACCTCCAGTGACTGCTGCGGACACGCGGTCGCGACGCCTCAGCGCCGGGCCGCCGGATCGGCGAACACGCTGACGAAGGGGCCGGGCGCGCGGTGCGGCAGCCGCCGGGACGCCCGCAGCTTCTGCTCGGCATAGCGGCCGGTGCGGCTGTGCCAGTACGCGTTTCCCGCCATGTGATGGCGCAGCCGGTCGATATGCGCGAGCGTCGCGCTCCGCACCGGCCCGGACAGTCGGTAATCGGCGAAGAACCCCGGAATCTGTTCACGCGCAATGAATTCGAATTGCCGCAAACGCTCGTTGGCGAGATCGACGACGATATCGGCGGCGCGCTCCCGGGAACAGCCCAGGAACGATTGGGTGAGATACACCAGATTGTGCAGCTCGCCGTCGAATTCGATCTCCTTCTGATAGGAGTAGAGGTCGTTGATCAGGGCCGCGTAATCGTGGGCCGAATTCTCCAGCTGCCGAATGATACCGGCGTCGGCGAGATCGGAAACCCCGGCAACGGGCGGCGAGTCGGGCGCGGACGGGGTGTCCAGCGCGCGGAACAGCGGGCCGCCCGAGGTCAGCCGCCGCAGCTCCAGATAGTCGACCGGATCGGGCAGGCGTCGCCGGGTTTCGTTCTCCAGCACCACCTCCCAGCCCTCGATCAGCTCGATCAGCGCCGCCCGCAACCGATCCCGCGCGGGGCCGTCGAGACCGGGTGCGGTGTCGTGCCACAGCCGGGACAGGCCGAGCTCGAGCGGGATGCCGGGCGGCGGTGGGGCATCGGCGAGCTGAAGTGGCAAGCGCCGCAACTGGTCTCGCCCGGAGACCGGCTCGGCACGGAAGACCCGCGTGGCCAGATCGTCGGCGTAGGTCCCCCAGGCGGTCCAGCGGGTGCGCGAGATCAGCTCGGCCGCACCGGCCCCGGGACCGACCATGGCCATGAGCGCGGCGAAGTCGGTGTCGGCCACCGATTCGGCCGTCCAGCCCACCACCGGATCCAGCAGGCCCACGGCCGCGACCCAATCGCCCACATCGGCGCGCGCGGCCTCCAGGTGCGGATTCACCGCGACGGTGGCGGGCACGACGAGCCCGCGCACCGGCAGCGGCCCGGGCGTCCGGGGCGGTGGCACATGCTGATTCAGCTGCACGCGCAGTCCGGGCGCGAGCCGCGCGGAGGCGCTGCCCAGCCCGCTGGGACCGCGGTTGATCCCGCCGTTCATGTACCGGCTCGACCGCAGATGCCACTCGTGCCCGCCGGTCTGCCAATCCTGCAGACCCTGCGCGTAGCGCGCCACGGCCAGCTGCTCGGCGGGCGTGGCCGCGCGCTCGGCGAACAGCTGCGGCACCTCGACCAACGTGGTGTCCTCGAATTGCTTGAGGCGCGAAGTGAGCACGTCATTGGTGAGCTCGGCCGCGGCCTGGGTGGGCAGGCCCAGGAACCGTTCCAGCACCAGCACCAGGTTCGCGTTCTCGCCCTCGACGCGGACCTCTCGTTCATAGGAGAACAGATCGTTGCGCAGATGCACGGCGTCGGAGAAGGTTTCGCACAGCACCCGCAGCGGGCGCTCGGACGCGAACCGGTCGGGTACCTCGGCGCCGCAGGCGAATTCCACCAGGGCCGCGGACCAGGGCGCACCGCCCACCCGGCGGCGCATCTCGAGATACTCGATCGGGTTGGACACCCGGTCGCGCGCGATATTGTCCAGCTCCCAGAGGGATTCGACCATCAGGTTGTGGGTGCTGACGCGCATGCGCCGCCGCCAGTCCGCCGACATGACCGGAATGGTGCGGGCCCAGCAGTCGGCCAGTCCCGCCTCCGACGGCGTCGCGGGTTCCGGTGCGGGACAACCCGGTTCGCCCATGAACAGTTCCAGCCGCCGCAGGTATTCGGTGGCCTCGGCGCGATTGCGGGTGGTCTTGTACTGGGCGAGGAACCAGTCGTCGAAGTAGAAGACCCAGATGTACCACTCGGTCAGCAGCGCCAAAACCTCGGCGTCGCAGTCGGGATGGGTGTAGGCGCACAGCAGCGCGTAGTCCATCCGCTCCAATTTCTCGGCGTCCCAGATGGGTTTGCCGTCGACCCCGCGCTCACCGAGCATGCCCATCCGTAGCGCCCACGCGGCGGCCTGCGCGCGGGCGTACTCGTGATGGGGATTGAGGCGGGCCGGAAAGGGAGTATAGAAATCGGGCAGGGTGAAGGGCTTCAATGCGTGGGCCTTCTTGCTGGGCGCCGGGTGGATGGAGCGCGGCAGAACTCTCACTGCGACAACGTGATCAGCGTCACAACCATGGTAGAGGCCCGTTGCCGTCTCGCCAACACCCCGCAATCGCACCGGACCGACCAGTACCAGCCGGACCAGTCATCCCGGCCGCCGTCGAGATAGCCTGGGCGCTGCCACATCCACACCCGCCCGCCCCACCAGGAGGATCGTCCATGTCGAATCCCGCCGCCGACCGCGCCCCGATTCTGCGGCGCCTGGGCGATCGTGGCCGGGTCCGCGTGATCGTCGCCGGGGGCGGCACGGGCGGGCACACCTATCCGGCCGTGGCGGCGGTGCGCGCGCTGCGCGACCTGGCCGCGGAGGCGGGCGCGCAGGCCGAGGTGCTGTGGGTCGGCGTCCCCGACAGCCTGGAACAGCGGGTGGCCGCGGAGAACGACATCGACTTCAACGGCATCAAGGCCGGAAAGCTACGGCGCGACCGCAATCCGCTCAAAATGCTCAACAAGGACAATGCTCGCGATGCCCTGCGGGTGCCGGTCAGCGTCGTCACCGCCCAGGGCGTGGTCGGGAAGTTCCGGCCGGACGCCGTGCTGTGCACCGGCGGCTACGTCTGCGCCCCGATCGGCATGGCCGCCGCGCTGCGCCGCCGCCCGCTGGTGATCCACGAGCAGACCACCGGCATCGGCAAGGCCAACCTGCTGCTGGCCCGCATGGCCGACCGCATCGCGCTCAGCTCCGAGGCCTCGATCGACATGCTGCCCGCCAAGGTGCGGGGCCGGGCGCTGGTCACCGGCAACCCGATTCGGCCCGCGCTCACCACCGGCGACGCGACCGCCGCCGTCAAGGCCCTCGACTGGGACGGCTACACCCCCGGCCTGCCGACCGTGTACATCACCGGCGGCGCGCAGGGCGCGGTGCAGATCAACGACCTGATCGCCGGGCTGCTGCCCGAACTCCTCAACTCCGCCAACGTGATTCACCAGTGCGGCCGCCTGTCCTACGAGAAGGTCCGCGACCTCGCCGCCACCCTCCCCGAGGAGGTGCGCGGCCGCTACCTGGTCCGTGAATTCATCGGCCCTGAGCTTCCCGACGTGCTGGCGTTGACCGATGTCGTCGTATCCCGCTCCGGCGCAGGCACTCTCGCCGAGCTCACCACCCTGGGCAAGCCCTCGGTCTTGATCCCCTACCCGCATTCGGTCGGCGGCGAGCAGATCCGCAACGCTCGAATCCTGGCCGACCACAATGCCGCCCGCGCCCTGGTCGGCGAGGATGCCACGGTCGCCAACCTGCGCACCGCCCTCACCGAGCTGCTCACCGAATCCGATTCCCGCGCAGCCGTTTCCGCGGCCGCGAAGGCTCTGGGCCACCCACTGGCGGCCGAACACCTGGCGCTCACCGTGCTGGACCTCGCGACCCGCTGACCGGATCCGCCGCGACGGCTACGCGCCGATGATGAGGCAGGCGCTCGTCGCAGTGGCCAGCAGCGTCCCGTCCGCGTCACGCAGATCCGCCTCGGCGAAGGCGACGCGCCTACCCGGCTTGGTGACCCAGCCGTGCGCGAGGATCTCCCCGGTGTGCGCGTGGATGGGCCGCAGGTAACTCACCTTGATCTCGATCGAGGTGTAGCCCACCCCGGCCGCCAGCGTGGTGTGCACGGCACACCCCGCCGCCGAGTCCAGCAGCGTGCACGCGACGCCGCCGTGCACCATCCCAATCGGGTTGTACAGGGATTCGTCTGGGCTGCAGGTGAATACGACGTCACCCGGCCCGGCGCTGATCGGGCGCATGTTCATCAGCCCCGCGATCGGCGCGCCCGGGATCTCCCCGCTCGCCATGGCCGTGAGGTATTCCAGGCCCGTCTTGCCGGGCGCCGCCTCGAGTCCGACCTTGGGGTCGTACCACTGCACGGTCTTGCTGCGCGCTTCTCCCCAACCGGCGGGGGCATCGAAGGTCGTCATATCCAGGACCCTAACACTCTGAGTTCACAATGCGAACCTAGGTAGAATCACAGCATGGCACGGAACTGTTCGGTGGCCGCCACCCTGGAATTGATCGGCGAGCAATGGTCGCTGCTGGCCCTGCGCGAGGTGTTCCTCGGCGTGCGCCGCTTCGACGCCATTCAGGAGGCCACCGGCGCACCGCGCGCGGTGCTGGTGCGCAGGCTGCGTGGGCTGGTCGAGGCCGGGATCCTGGAGCGCCGCGACTATCGCGAACCCGGTGCGCGCACGCGGCAGGAGTATCGGCTCACCGCGGCGGGGCGGGAACTACAGCCGGTGCTGACCGCGCTCATGCAGTGGGGCGACAAGCACCTGGCCGGGCCGGAGGGTCCGCCGCTGGCGGTCACGCACACCGACTGCGGGGCTCCGGTCCGCGCGACGCTGTGCTGCGCCGAGGGGCATCACCTGGAGGACACCGGCCGCGAACTCACCGCGATCCCGCGATAGGGCCGTAGACACGGGCCGAACGCAAAGCTCGCTTGCCACATTACCTTTCATAAGAGGTGCCTTAGAGGTGATCTTTCAGACCGGCGAAAGCCGCAAATAGCGAGTAGGGTCTGTGGTGTCAGCAAGTTCTCGGCTATTCCGAGAGATTGGAGATGCCATGCAAATCCAGGTCTTCGCCGACAAGCATGTCGGTGGCGGCGCGATCGCCCAGGAAGCAACTGACTCCATCGCTTCGATTCTGGATCGATTCGCGGATCATCTCACCCGGGTAGAAGCCCACATCACCGATGTGAACGGCCACAAGGGTGGATCCGAAGACAAGAAGTGTTCCCTCGAGGCGCGGCCGAAGGGCCAGCCACCGGTAGCGGTCACACACCGGGCGGGAACCGCCGAGGATGCTTACCTCGGAGCCGCAGAAAGCATGGCGCACTTGCTGGACAGCAAGTTCGGCCGACTCCACCACGCCAAGGGCGGCGAAACCATCCGCCACCTCGTGGCAGACTGAAAGATCAAGTGACACTACGGAAGTAGCCCGAGGCGGCGTGCTCGCACGACCGCCTCGTGGCGATTATGGGCGCCGAGTTTCGTCATGGCGCTGCGCAGGTAGCTCTTCACCGTTTCCGCGCCCACCGAAAGCCGCTGTGCGGCTTCGGAATTGGTACAACCCAGCGCGACATGCGCGAGCACATCCAATTCGCGGGGTGCGAGCGTCACCGCATCGTCGGGGGCGGCGACGCCCGACACCAGGCGCGCGAGTTTCTCGGTTACGTCCCGCAGGCGCGAGCGCGCCGCGGGCTCCGACACTGCCTGGGTGATGCCCCGCAATTCCGCGTGCAGGTCCCGAAGCTGTTCGGTGACAACCGTATTGGCGCTCGTCAATGCCTGCTGGGCGAAGGACAGCCGCAGCCGCCGATCCACCTCGTCGCGGATCGCGAGCTCGGTGCTGAGCCGCCGCCCGGCCTGCACCATCTCGTCGGCGATGCGGTCGCCGATCACCCCTGAATCCCGATTGGCCACGTAGATCACCGCGCGCGCCTCACCCTTCACCACCACCGGCACCGCCACCACCGCGCGCAGCCCCTCGCCGAGCACCGGCCCGTCGTAGTGGTGAGTGATGGTCGAGGCCGAGCGGTAGTCGGCCACCGAGCGCGGCTTGCCCGTCGCCACCGCGGAACCGCCCAAACCGGAACTCGGCGCGACCGCGAGCCCGCGCATGCTGTTGGTGCGGGTGCCCACGAACTCGCTCAGCACCAGCGTGCCCGCGTGCACCTCACCCCCGAACACGACCGGCAGCTTGGACAGGGCGGCGAGTCCGCGCAGCTCAGCGCGCAGCGCGTCACCGTCACTCGGGCGCAGCAGCCCGTCTGTGGCCGGGATCATCGGTCAGCCCCTTTCGGGGGTAGTCGGGGTTGGGTGTGACGTAGATCCTACTGGTGTGAGCGAGAGCACGGGCCGACACGAGGCGACGGGACACCCCGCCGAAGCCTCGCGGAGCTATACCTTCGGGGTCTGGGACGCGCCGCTGCTGGGCGACACCATCGGCGCGAATCTGGATCGGACCACCGCCGCGCATCCGGATCGCGAGGCGCTGATCGACTACACCACCGGCATCCGCTGGACCTATCGCGAGTTCACCGCCGAGGTGGACGCGCTGGCGCTGGGTCTGCTGGCCGCCGGGATCGGCAAGGGCGATCGGGTGGGCATCTGGGCCCCGAACTGCCCGCAGTGGACGCTGACCCAGTACGCCACCGCCAAGATCGGCGCGATCCTGGTCAATATCAATCCGGCATATCGGGCGCACGAGTTGCGATATGTGCTGCGGCAGGCCGGAATTCGGCTACTGGTGGCCGCGCCGGCGTTCAAGACCTCCGATTACGCGGCCATGATCACCGAGGTGCGGCCGGACTGCCCGGAGCTCGAGCAGGTGGTGCTGCTCGACAGCACCGACTGGCGGGACCTGTTCGTCACCGGCCGGGCGGCCGATCCGGATCTGCTGGCGGCGGCCGGTTCGGCGCTGTCCACGGACGACCCGATCAATATCCAATACACCTCGGGCACAACCGGTTTCCCCAAGGGCGCGACGCTCAGCCATCACAATATCCTCAACAACGGCTACTTCGTCGGCGAGCTGTGCGGCTACACCGAACAGGACCGCATCTGCATCCCGGTCCCCTTCTATCACTGCTTCGGCATGGTGATGGGCAACCTGGCCGCCACCAGCCACGGGGCCGCCATGATCATTCCGGCCCCGTCGTTCGATCCGCGCGCCACCCTGGACGCCGTTGCGGCGGAACGCTGTACGTCGCTCTACGGGGTGCCGACCATGTTCATCGCCGAACTGGCCGATCCGGAATTCCACACCTACGACCTGTCCTCGTTGCGCACCGGCATCATGGCCGGATCGCCGTGCCCGGTGGAGGTGATGAAGCAGGTCATCGAGCGCATGGGCATGCGTGAGGTGAGCATCTGCTACGGGATGACCGAGACCTCGCCGGTGTCGACGCAGACCCGCCGCGACGATTCACTGACCCAGCGCACCGCCACCGTGGGCCGGGCCGGACCGCATATAGAAATCAAGATTGTCGACCCCGTCACCGGGGTAACCCTCCCGCGTGGACGAGCCGGTGAACTGTGCACCCGTGGCTATTCCGTCATGCTCGGTTACTGGGGTGAGCCGGAGAAGACCGCCGAGGCGATAGACGCCGCCCGCTGGATGCACACCGGCGATCTGGCCACCATGGACGCCGACGGCTATGTCGCCATCACCGGCCGCATCAAGGACATGGTGATTCGCGGCGGGGAGAACATCTACCCGCGCGAGATCGAGGAATTCCTCTACACCCATCCCGACATCCTCGACGCCCAGGTGATCGGCGTGCCCGACGCCAAGTACGGCGAGGAGCTGATGGCCTGGATCCGAATGCGCGCGGGCGCAACGCCTTTGACGGCCGAGAGCCTGCGCGAGTACTGCACCGGCAAGCTGGCCCACTACAAGATTCCCCGCTATGTGCACCTCGTCGAGGAGTTCCCGATGACGGTGACCGGCAAGATCCGCAAGGTCGAGATGCGCGAGATCGGCGCGCGAATGCTCGGCCTGACCGAGGAGAACGCATGACCAACACCGAGGTGTACCGCGCGGCCCGCGACGGGCTGCTATCCGTCGCGACGGATTACGACGCCGCCGTGCGCGAGTTCGAGTGGCCCCGGCTGACCGGCGAATTCAACTGGGCCACCGACTGGTTCGACGCGATCGCCCGGAACAACGACCGGCCCGCGCTGTGGATCGTGGAGGAGAACGGTTCGGAGCAGCGGATCACGTTCTCCGACATGGCCGCCCGCTCGGACCGGGTGGCCACCTGGCTGGCCGGGTTGGGCGTCGGCAAGGGCGACCGGGTAATGCTCATGCTCGGCAATCAGGTCGAGCTGTGGGAGGCCATGCTGGCGGTGGCCAAGCTGGGCGCGGTCATCATGCCGACCACCGGGGCGCTGGGCCCGGCGGATCTCACCGACCGGATCGAGCGCGGCGCAGCGCGTTTCGTCATCGCCAATCACGCCGACACCGGCAAGTTCGACGAGGTGCCCGGCGACTACACCCGCATCGTGGTGGGTGAGCCGGTGCCGGGCTGGCACGACTACGCCGAGGCCTCGACGGTCGAGTCGGCCGGTCCCTTCCGGGCCGTCACCGAGGTCACCGATCCCCTGCTGGTCTATTTCACCTCCGGCACCACCAGCAAGCCGAAGATGGTGCAGCACTCCCAGATCAGTTACCCGGTCGGTCATTTGAGCACCATGTACTGGATCGGCGTCCGCCCGGGCGATGTGCATCTGGCCATCAGCGCGCCCGGCTGGGCCAAGCACGCGTGGAGCTGTTTCTTCACGCCGTGGCTGGCCGAGGCGACCATCTTCGTCTACAACTACGCGCGTTTCGACGCCGCCGCGCTGCTGGATCAGCTGCGCCGCGCCGAGGTGAACACGTTCTGCGCGCCACCGACGGTGTGGCGCATGCTGATTCAGGCCGATCTAGGTGAGCGACCGATTGGTCTGCGTGAAATCCTCGGCGCGGGTGAGCCGTTGAACCCGGACGTCATTGCCCAGGTGGAGAAGGCGTGGGGTCTGACCATCCGCGACGGCTTCGGCCAGACCGAAACCACACTGCAGGTGGGCAATACGCCCGGCCAGCCGCTCAAGCCCGGTTCCATGGGCCGCCCCGCGCCCGGCGTGCCGGTGGTGCTGGTGGATCCGATCACCGGCGCGCTCACCGACGAGGGCGAGATCTGCCTGGATCTGGGCGCGACGCCGGTCAATCTGATGACCGGCTATCTCGGCGATCCGGAGCGCAATGCCGCGGTCATGGACGGCGGCTACTACCACACCGGCGATGTGGCGAGCCGGGATTCGGACGGCTACATCACCTATATCGGTCGCACCGACGACGTTTTCAAATCCTCCGACTACAAGGTCTCGCCCTTCGAGTTGGAGAGCGTGCTCATCGAGCATCCGGCCGTGGTCGAGGCCGCCGTGGTGCCCCAGCCGGACGACACGCGGCTCGCGGTGCCCAAGGCGTACGTCGCGCTCGCGGCAGGATGGGAACCGAACGGTGAAACCGCCCGCGCCATCCTCGAATACGCCCGCGATCACCTGGCTCCCTATCTCCGAGTTCGCCGTCTGGAATTCACCGAGCTACCGAAAACCATCTCCGGCAAGATCCGTCGCGTCGACCTGCGCCGCCGAGAGGAGCAGGCGCACGCGGCCGGCGAAACCATTTCCACCGAGTACCGCTACGAGGACGTACTGAGCGACACCAACCGCTGAATCCGCACCGCCCCAAGGCCCTACGACAGATCGGAGCTCCCATGCCCCAGTTCGTGTCCAACGCCCACACCGTGGAAACCGCCACCGCCTACGTCATCGCCGCCCTGGAGGCCACGGGCGCCGCCTCGCACGAGGATTTCGACGTATCCGGCATCGTGACCACCACGCACGGCCTCACGCAGACATGGGATTTCCAGGAGATCGACAGCCGCCGCTTCTGGGGCATAGCGGCAACCTTCCTGCGCGCCTGACACGCCGCGCGACTCGCAGCAAAACTCCGAGGCGCGCAGCCACGGACCGGGGTGTCGAGCCGGATGGCTCACAGTTCGGCGAATTCCCGGTTTCCGGCCGGGAATTCCCCGCACCATTGGCTCATGCACACCTCCGACTCCGTGCTGCTGCCACGTTTCGTGCTGGCGCGCGCCGTCGCGGCGGGCCTGGACCCGGTCCGGCTGGCGCGCGCGGCCGGGATCCCGGGGTGGTTACTGGGCGACGGCGATGCCCGGGTGTCCAGCGACTACTTCCCGCGCCTGTGGGAGCTGCTCGAATACGAATTGGACGATCCGGAAGTCACCCTGCGCGCCACCGGCAGCTACCGGTTGGGTGAATTCGGGCTGATCGACTATCTGATCTCGACGGCCGACACCGTCGGCGCGGGCTTCGGCGTGCTGGGTCCCTACGTGGGCGCGGTTTCCACCAATTTCCGGATCGAGCCGGGCGAGCAGACCGAAACCGAGTCGACCTTCGACATCTATCTGGTCAACGCCGAGGGCCGTGGACGCGACCTGGCCGTGCAGATGGCACTGGTCACCCTGATCTCGCGCATGCGGCAGCTGACCGGGCAGCCCATCGACCCGGTCGCAATCGAGCTGCGCGAGCGCGCGCCGCGGCGGCTTGACGCCTTCACCGATCATTTCGGCACGGCGCGACTGGATTTCGGGGCCCCGATCGATCGCATCACCTACCGCAATGCCGATTTCGAGCTCCCGCAGATCACCGCCGACCCCCTGCTCGCCGCCGTGCTCCGCCGACGCGCGGCCGATATGCCACCCCCGCCGCCGCGCACCACCGAATGGCCCGACCGCGTGGCGGCGGTGCTGACCGAGGTACTCGACGACACCGGCCCGCTGCTGGATCAGGTGGCCCGCCGCCTCTACACCAGCCCGCGCACCCTGCAGCGCCGCCTGGCCGAATCCGGCACCACCTGGCGGTTCGAGGTCGATCGCGCCCGCAAAAGGCATGTGGAAGACCACGACTCCCGGCGAGTCTCGAAACTATGACCACCTCGGACAGCGTGCTGCTGGCCCGGTTCGTGCTGGTGCGGGCGCGGGCGGTGGGGTTGGATGCGGCCGGATTGGCGCGGGCGGCCGGTATCGGGACCGGCACACTGGACGGGGTGTCGGGAAGCGTTCCGGGGCAGTGTTATCCGCGGTTGTGGGAGTTGTTCGAGCAGCGGGTTGAGCAGCCGCAGGTGGGATTGCGAGCGGCCGAACGGTATGGAATGGGGGAATTGGGGTTGATGGACTATTTGGTGGCCACTGCGCCGACCGTGGGCGAAGGGTTCCGCGCCGCAGCGGAATTCGGCTCACGGCTGACCACCACCCGAAGAATGGACGTGGTGGCCGACACCGACCGGCACCTGACCGTCGCGACGGCCACCGACGCCGAGGGGCGCGGCGCGGAACTGGCCGCCCAGGCCAGCTTCGCGTTTCTGATCTCGCGTACCCGCCTCGCCACGAAAGCCCCGATCACGCCGGCCGCGGTCACCTTCCGGCAGCGCCCGCCGCACCGACATACGGCGTTCACCGAGTTCTTCGGCACCACCGCGATCGAATTCGGAGCCGACGCCGACACTCTCACCTTGCATCGCGCCGACCGCGACCGCCCGCAGCACAGCGCCGATCCCGCCCTGGCCGCGGTGCTGCGCCGAGGCGCGGCCGTCGCAGCCCTGGCCACACCCCCGGCACGTGCCTGGGTGGATCTGCTTGCCGCGGAGTTCGATTCGCTACAGCCCGATCGAAGGTCCACGGACGCCGCATCACTCGGCCCCGCGAAACCGGGAACCGCGGCGATCGAGGCCCTTGCGCTCGAGGCCGTGACCCTGGACGACATGGCCGAGCGGCTCGGGGTCAGCGCCCGGACGCTGCAGCGGCGGCTGGCCGCGGCGGGCACCAGCTGGAGCCGGGAACTGGCGAGCGCTCGCGGTCGGGCCACGGGGTAATGGGTGCTCGTGACTAATCGATCCGATTGCCACGACAGCATTCTCATGGCCCGCTTCGCGCTGGAGCGGGCGGCCCGCGCCGGACTGGATCCCGACCGGATCGCGCGGCTGGCGGGCGTTCCCGCCTGGCGGGAGGGGGGCGAGGGCACCCGGGTGGCGCCGCGCTACTGCCTGCGCGTGTGGGAGCTGCTGGAGCTGGAGACCGGCGATCCCGATATCGCGCTGCGGGTTTCGGAGGAGAGCACCACCGGCGAGTTCGGGCTGCTGGAGTACCTGTTCCTGTCGGCCGACACCCTGGGCGCGGCGCTGGACGCGTGCGTGCGCCACAGCGGCAGTCTCACAACGAGTTACAGCTTCCGAATCGCGGAGCGCACCGAACACGAGGTCTGCTACGAGATCGTGTCGGCGGTCGACGACTGCCGGGGCCGAGAGCTGTTGGTACAGGCCAGCTTCGCCCTGCTCGTCGGCCGGGGCCGCGCGGCCACACGGTATCCCGTGGTGCCGTCCCGGGTGAGCCTGCGCCAGGCGGCGCCGACCGGGCTCGACGCCTTCACCGAGCTGTTCGGCACCCACGCAATCGATTTCGGGAGCGGCGCCGACACCCTCACCCTGCGGACGACCGACCTCGCGTTGCCCATGAAGTCCGCCGACCCCGAACTGACCGCGGTCCTGCTGTCCTACGCGGCCACCCTCCCCGCCACACCCGAGTTCGGGGTGACCTGGCTGGATCAGCTCGGCGATGCCCTCGACGCCGCCCTCGCGGACGGCGTGGCGACCCTCGAAGTGGTAGCGCGGCGGCTGCTGACCTCACCAAGATCATTGCAACGCCGCCTGGCCGAGGCCGGAACCACCTGGCGCCGCGAGGTGGACCGCGCGCGGCGGCGCAGATTGCAACGGGCCGAACACCTTCCACGCGCCCAGCAGGCGGAATTCCTCGGATATGCCGATCCGGCCAGCCTGCGACGGGCCGTGAACCGCTGGCGCGAGCACCCGGAATCCTAGAAAACCGACCCCGCCCGCACGCCGAAATCGCACCTACCGTACGGTATTCCGGCAACCACACAGCTAGGTTGGCGTGTCCCCGGCCGGTTTGGCGTCTTCGGAACTCCCCTGCGGCGTGACCGGAAACAAGACTGGTCGGATACGCCATGACGCGCCAGCCGCGAGGCTCGCCACGGCGTTGAGGATGTGTGGTCGCGGCCGACGCTGTCCACGGCCACGCATCCACCGCACCATCCCACCGGACCGGTTAATCGATTGGAGCTTCCTCGTGGCCCACACCGCAGAAACCGCCACCGCGTACGTCGTCACCGCCGTGGAGGCCAAGGGCACCGCCACCCGGCACGACTTCGACATCCCGGCGATCGTCAGCGCCACCCACAGCCTCACCGAGAGCTGGGATTTCCATACCGTGGACCGGAACATGTTCTGGAACATCGTCGCGACCTTCCTGGAGCACTGATCCGGCGAGATTTGACCTCATGATCATCGCGGTGCAAGCTGGGTAGGTCAGCACCTCGCTAGGCGAGGCTCCTGCACGAACACAGGCCACTGATCCGACGACGTCGAGAGACGCCCAGGCTCAGGACAGGTTTCCCCGGATTAAGGGGTTACCCCAGGTGGCTTCCCGGTCGACGGGATACGTCGTGTAGTGCCGAAGCTCTGACGAGAGGGGTGCCCCACCTGCCGTATCGGCACGTCCGGCCCCCGCTGCGATGGACCAGCGATACCGACGCCCGCGCGCGTCCCGGCCATGAGGCGGTGAGAGAAGACATGAAATCCGGCGACAGTCCGTATCCGAGTCCGGGTCGACCAGTAGTCCCTTCCCTCTCCCGCCGCGATCAGCCCTGAGCGCTGCGCCTTCGGCATGCCCGAAAGCTCTTGCGGCGGAATGACTTCCGCAAAGGAGCGCCATCATGGCCGCCATCACCCTCACCCCCCGTGCCGTTTCGCTGCCGGCGACGCTGAGCGCGATCGCCCACCGCCTGCACATCCGTGCCCGGCTCACCGATCAGGAGCGTCACAACATGGCCGCCGCCCGCTCGCGCGTCGCGGTGTACACCGCGTCGCTGGGCGGGCACCCCTTCCACAGCTGAATGCCGCTCGATATCGAATTCAGCCTGCGAAATTCATCGAATATTGACTTTCGATATCGAACTCGATACGTTGTCCCCGCACCTCGATAGGCGAGGCTCCTGTACGAACACAGGCCACTGATCTGACGACGTCGAGAGACGCCCAAGGTTAGGACAGATTTCTCCGGATCAAGGGGTAATCCAAAGTGGCTTTCCCTTAGCGGAACACGTCGTACAGTGCCAAAACTCTGACGAGAGGGGTGCCGTTCCTCCCGGTTGCGGCCGGGACAACCGCCCCGCGTGCGTCGATCACCGAAATGACGGTTGCGCATATTGCGCCGCCGTTATTTCGCGCGGAATTTCGCCGAACAATTCCGAGATTTCGCATCAGTCCGATGCCGTCCGCACAAATGTGCGCGACGGAATTCAATGCTGCCCCGATACCCCTGCGGGCAGCCATTGCACGAGGGGAACACCCGATGAGGATCCGCAAGCTCATGATGGCCGCGGCCACCGCCGCCACCACCGTGCTCACCGTCCAGGCCACCGCGTACGCCGCTGCGCCCGCGCCGAACACCACCACGCTCGTCGACGCACCCGCGCTGCACGTCGACGCGAAGATCGTCGGACAGGCCGTCGAACTGCACACCGGCCTGGGCACGATGCGCGTCGCCGATCGGCACCTGCAGATCGTCGACCCGAAAGGCGTTGTGGTCGGCGCGATTCCGCTGACTCTGGTCAAGGGCGATACGGCCTACCCCGTCGACGCGCACATCGACGGCAATGACGCCACCTTGACACCGGCCACCGACCGCACCCGGCTACTGACCGACGACGAGCGCCGGCTGCTCGTACCGGCGGCCGCGGCCATCGCGGGCAGCGACAGCCCCGAAGACCGGATGAACGACGCCATGGCCAATGCGAATACCGAACTGGGCCTGGCCGTCTCGGTCGGCACCCTGCTCGGCGCCATCATCGGCGGCCCGCTCGGCTGTGTATTCGCGGGAGCCCTGGGCACTTTCATCGCCACACCCGGTATCGGAACGGTGGCCGGTTGCCTGCTCGGCGCGGTCGCGGGGGCCGGTATCGGCGTCGTCGCCTTCAACCTGCTGATCGGTGTGCCCGCGCTCATCGCCTCGGGCATCCACGCATACAACGTCATGACCGCGCCGCCCGCCGAGGACAACCGATGACCGCCGAACTCGTAATCCCGAACAGCCCCAAGACATCTCCCGATGTCGTGCGGCCGCGCTCCGGGCTGCGCACCGCCGATTACGCACTGCTGGCCGGTGCGGTGGTGCTGACCTTGCTGGTGGTCAAGCTCTTTCGCGACATCTCGGTGCCTTGGGTGCCGGGCGACAGCCCCGACGCCGTCTCCACCGATCTGTCGAACCTGCCCTACTACGCGGCCCGCACCACGCTGCGCATGTTCCTGGGCCTGGGCCTGTCCATGGTCTACACCCTGATCGTCGGTCAGCTCGCGGCCCGGTCGCGGCGGGTGGAGAAGATCTTCATCCCGATGACCGACATCCTGCAGTCGGTGCCGGTGCTGGCGCTGGTGTCGATCACGGTGACCGCGTTCATCGGCCTGTTCCCCGGTTCCATGCTGGGCGCGGAGGCGGCGTGCGTGTTCGCCATCTTCACCGCGCAGGCCTGGAACATGGCCTTCGCCTACTACCAGGCGCTGCGCAATATCCCGCGCGAACTCGACGAGGCCGGGCGCATGATGCGCCTGACCCGCTGGCAGCGGCTGCGCCACGTGGAGATTCCGGCGGCCACCATTCCGCTGGTGTGGAACGGCATGATGAGCTTCGGCGGCGCCTGGTTCATGCTGGCCTCCTCCGAGATCATCAGCGTCTCGGGCCGCGATCAGGCCCTGCCCGGCATGGGCAGCTTCATCGCCGCAGCCACCTCCGACGCCGCGGTGGGCAAGCTGATGGCGGGCGCGGGCGTGATGGTGCTGTGCATCGTCGCGGTCAATGTGCTGTTCTGGCGGCCGTTGACCGCGTGGGCCGAGCGGTTCCGGGTGGAGCAGACCGAGGCCGCGGTCGCCCCGCGCAGCCTGGTGCTGGATCTGATCCGGCGCAGCACGATTCCCGCGCGGATCGGGGCGCGACTGCGGCCGGTCGGCGAGGGCATCGACCGCGCCATGCGGGTGTTCGGGCGCAGCACCCGCTCCGCGTGGGACGAGGGGCGCGGCAGCCTGGCCGGGGACGTGCTGTTCTTCGGGCTGGTGTTCGCCGGAATGGCCTGGGGCGCCTGGGCATTGGCGACCTATCTCGAAAGGACCGTCGGCTTCGCCGAATTCGGGCCCGCCACCGCCATGGGCCTGGTCAGTCTCAGCCGTGTGGTGGTGCTGCTGATCGTGTCCACCGTCGTGTGGGTGCCGATCGGCGTCTGGATCGGCATGAATCCGCGCATCTGCCGGTTCGCGCAACCGGTGGTGCAGGTCATGGCCAGCTTCCCGGCGCAGTTCCTCTACATCTTCGTGATCGCTGGGCTCACCTACACCGGCATCTCGCTGAACTTCGGCGGCACCGTCCTGATGGCGCTGGGTGCGCAGTGGTACGTGCTGTTCAACGTGATCGCGGCCGCCGGGCAGATCCCCACCGATCTGCGCGAGGCCATGGACGATCTGGGCGTGCACGGCAGGGAGCGGTGGAAGTCGCTGATCCTGCCCGCCATCGCACCCGGCTACGTGGTCGGCGCGATCACCGCGTTCGGCGGTGCGTGGAACGCCACGCTGGTCGGCGAGGTGGTCGACTCCGGCAATACGCATCTCGAGGCATTCGGCCTGGGCGCGTACATCACCAATGCCACCGCCAATGACGAGTTCGCGAAGGTGCTGCTCGGCACCCTGGTCATGAGCATCGTCACCGTCGCCATCAACCGGCTGCTGTGGCGGCGGCTGCAACGCAAGGCCGAGCAGCGATTCGCCTTGAACTGAAACATCTTTCGAAAGGAGAGCTGTCATGTCCCTTGAAATGAAGACAGCCGCCCCCGTCATCACCGTCGACAAAGTCACCAAGAACTTCACCAACCCTTCCGGCGAGCAGTTGCCCGTGCTCTCGGACGTCTGCTTGGAACTGCGCGAGGGCGAAATCGTCGCGCTGCTCGGCAAATCCGGCTCCGGCAAGTCCACGCTGCTGCGCATCATCGCCGGGCTGGTGCAGCCCTCGGCGGGCACCGCGCGGCTGCGCGAGACGGAGATCACCGCGCCGAATGCCAGCACCGCCATGGTGTTCCAGACCTTCGCGCTGCTGCCGTGGCTGACCGTGCGCCAGAATGTCGAACTCGGGCTGCGCGCCCAGGGTGTCGCGGCCTACGAGCGCGGCGAGCGGGTGACCGACGCCATCGACATGATCGGGCTCGACGGCTTCGAGAACGCCTATCCCAAGGAGCTTTCCGGCGGCATGCGCCAGCGGGTGGGCTTCGCCCGCGCCCTGGTGGTGCGGCCGGAGGTGCTGCTCATGGACGAGCCGTTCTCGGCGCTGGACGTGCTCACCGCGGAGAACCTGCGCGGCGAGCTCATGCGGCTGTGGGCCGAGACCGCCTTCCCCACCAAGACCATGCTGATGGTCACCCACAATATCGAGGAGGCGGTGCTGCTCGCGGATCGAATCCTGGTGCTGGACAACAATCCCGGGCGCATCAAGGGCGAGATCCGGGTGGGGTTGACCCAGCCCCGGGATCCGCGCAGCCCGGCCTTCCAGGCCCTGGTTGATCAGGCCTACCGGCTGTTCACCGACGGCGGATTCGACGGCGACCGCGCACGCATCGCGCCGACCCCGACCACCCGCCCGCTGCCCGACGCCGGCGTGGACGGCATCGGCGGCATGCTGGATCTGGTGGCGGAGCAGGGCGGCCGCGCCGATCTGCCCGATCTGGCGGCCGGATTGCGGTTCGAGGTCGACGATCTGATGCCGCTGGTGGATGCCGCGACCCTGCTCGGCCTGGCCACCACCGCGGACGGCGATATCGAGCTCACCGTGGACGGGACCATGTTCGCCCAGGCCGATATCGACAGTGCCAAAATGATTTTCGCGCGACTGGCCCGCGCCAAGGCGCCACTGGTCGCGACCATCGATCACGCCCTGGGCACGGCGCAGAACCATCGCATGCGCGACGGCTTCTTCCTCGATCTGCTGCGCCGCGGCTTCACCGAGGAGTCCGCGCAACAGCAGCTGCGCATCGCCATCGACTGGGGCCGCTACGGCGAGCTCTACGAATACGACGCCGACGAGCACCTGCTGGTCCGGGATCAGGCGGCCTGACGATGGGTGCGGCCGCCTGAGCAGGACTCAATTCGTCCGGGCCCGTGGGACTTCCGCGATTATGCGGTAGCGGCGGCCCCGGACGAGTTCGGGGCGGTAGCGCACGGCCGGATCGGCCATGATGGGCCGGTCGTTCCGGCTGTCCACCGTCATGATCGCGCTGGTGACCAGCATGGTGTTCTTCATTCTCCCGGCCTCATTCTCCCAGGTGTTCGATCGGCCCGAACTGCTGCTCGTAGTTGCTCATGCTGTCGTTCAGGGTCTGCATCAGGCGAAAGACCATGGACGGCGGGAACTTCACCCTGGTCACCACCTGAACCGGTTGCCGCACAACGGGTCTGCCGCTGTCGTCGACGCCGGGATCGGTGGGTAGGTGTACGACGAAGTCGAGGGTGAAGTCGGTGCGGTTGTACCAGCAGGTGAAGCCGTTGGCGTAGACCCCGGCACTCCAGGCCTCCGGCACGATCACCTCGACGTTCACCGGTGGTGTCGCATCCGTCACGAGTACACCTCCCCACCGGGTGATCTCACCTACTGACGCGGCGAGAACTGCCGGGACTGCTGCCGGAATTGCTGAAGCTGCAGCTCCTGCTGACTTGCTCGATCCTGCGCGCGGGTGGCCTGATCATCGGCCTGCTGCGCCAACTGGTTGGCCTGATCGGCCTGATCCTGCGCGTTCTGCGCCTTCTGCTGCGACTGCGTGGCCTCGTTCTGGGCCTGCTGAGCCTGGTTCTGTGCCTGCTGAGCCTGGCTCTGCGCGCGGTCCGCGTCGTTCTGAGCCTGCTGCGCCTGGTTCTGGGCCTGGTTGGCCTGCTGCCGGGCCTGCTGGGCCTGCTGCGTGGCCTGATTGGCCTCGCTCTGAGCCATATTCGCCTGATGCTGGACTTGGCGCGACTGCTGCTGTGCCTGCCGGGCCAGGCTCTGCGCCTGTTGCGCGTACTGCCGTGCGCTCTGCGCTTCCTGCCGGGCCTCGTCGACTCGCATCTGGAACACGTCGATATCCCGCTGGCTCACGGTGCCCTCACGCGTTGCTTCTGCGGTTTCCTGTGCCATTTCGACTCCAATACATCCGCTGGGGGATGTCTACTTCGGGGGATGTCCACTTCACCGATGGAGTGTGACGTGACAATCCTCTGCCCCTTGGGAATTGGCCGCAATGCGCCCGGAACATGTTCGAAACGTGGAACCGGCGCGTAGCTAGGTTTCGAAAAACGGTATGGCACAGGGCTTTATCGAATGATCTTCGGTGTGCACATGATCGGCAAACCATGTCAAGGGGTGGTACGCCGGGCGCGGGCACGGCGCTTGCCCTCGTGCATGGCCTGCACCCGCGCGACCGGGATCGTGTGCCCCTCCTCCACCAAATCCGCTGGGAGTTCCTGAGGTTCGGGCATGGCCTCGGCCCACGGGTCACGATCACCGAGCAGTTTGGCGGCGGTGCGGATGGTGAAGTCGCGCGGATCGACGCTCGGCAGGTCGGACCAGGCAACCGGGAAGGAGACGGTCGCGCCCGGGCGGATACGTGGGCTGTATACGGACACCACCGTCGCGCCGCCGGCCCGGGTCGAATCCAGGAAAACCTTGCCGCCCCGGTCTTCTCGAATGAACGCGGTGGTGGCGAGCGCCGGGTCGAGGCGTTCGGCGCGCGCCGCGATGGCGCGGGTGGCGGCCGCCGCATCCTCGAGATCGATGCCGGGGCGCACCGGCACAAAGATGTGCACACCCTTGGAGCCACTGGTTTTCACCGCCCCCGCCAACCCGTCGGCGTCCAGCGCCTGCCGGATGAGCTCTGCGGCCGCCACAACCTGACTGAAGGACGCGTCCGGCGCGGGGTCGATATCGAGCACGAGATGCGTTGGGCTGCCGGAATAATCGACCAGCCCCTCGGCGAGCAGCAAGGTCACGTGATACTCCACGGCCCGCTGATTGCCGAACCACAGCAGCGTGCGCACATCGTCGCACAGCGCGTAGGAGATCTCGCGTTTCGAACTGCCCGCCCACAGCGTCGCCCGCTTGATCCAGTCCGGGGTGTACTTGGGCAGATTCTTCTGCATGAAGGGCTCCTGGCCCGGCCGGACCCGCACCACCGACAGCGGACGGTCCCGTAGCGAGGGCACCATGCGCTCGCCGACCGCCTCCAGATAGTCGATCAGATCGCCCTTGGTCGCCTCGGCCCCGTCGAACAGGGGGCTGTCGAGACTGGAGAACTTCAGCCCGGCCCGCACATCGTCACCCATCGCCCCACCATGCGTCCCGATCGGGGCGCCGTCAATGACCGGTCGCATCGCGTCGCGTCGCCGGGTGACTCGCCGTCGTGAAATTTCCGCCAAAGACATTGCGGCGGCGGACAATCGAGACTCGAATACGAAGGGGATCGAAATGACGGTGCAACTGGACGACGTCGCTCGCCGCTGGCTGAGCGAACCGCGATTCTGGGTGATGGGCACGCTCAACGGGGACGGCTATCCGCAGCTGAGCCCGATGTGGGTCGGGCTCGAGGTGATCGACGGGGTCGAGCGGATCGTCGTCGACACCTCGGCGGGGCGGGTCAAGGAGGAGAACCTGCGCCGCGATCCGCGGCTGTCGCTGTGCTGCATGGACGAGGAGAACCGCTACGACCGCATGGAGATTCGCGGGCGCGCGATCGGCTTCGTGGCGGGGCGGGAAGCCGTGGAGTGCATGGACCGGCTGGCGCGGAAGTACCTCGGCACCGAGACCTTCCCCTGGCTGGTGGACGGGGAGACCCGGGTCATGGTGGTGATCGAGCCCGATCACATTCACCGCACCGTCGGGGTCGAGCCGTTCCGGCGTTCCGTGGCGCTGGGCTGAGCCACGATTTCATATCAAGATCAGGGCCGGGCGCGCGGAATGCTGCGATAACACGTTACAGTCCGCGCGTGAAATACCTTGTGGGATGCGCCTTGGCCCTGTCGTTCGCGACAGGTTCGCCGGTAGCGCAAGCGGATTCCGCACCGACCTGTACCGATACCCCGAACTCCTACACCGCGGGCTGGCAGACCGGCTGGGCCGCCTACCAGGTCGCGGACAAGAGTCCGTCCTCCGGGGCGACCACGCGCACGGTCGATCTGCCGATCACCATCAACGCGCCGCTGGCCAAGGTGTGGACGGTGTACTCGAACCTGCGCAACGACATCGGGCGGCATCCGTTCCTGAAGGACATCATCACGCATCGGACCTGCGACGACGGGACCATGCAGACGATCGATTTCACGGCGCTGGAGAACGTTCCTATGGGGTCGGTGGACTACCCGGCCAAGACGCAGGCCGAGCAACGGCTGTTCCCGGCCCAGCACTATTACCTGACCGACAGCTATGACAACCCCGATGTCATCACGCATCAGAAGATCACGTTCACCGACAACGGGAACGGGACCACGACGGTGAACGAGCACATCACCTTCACCGCGAACCCGCTGTTGATCGGGTTCACCGCGGACAACGGGGCGTCATCACATCGGGCCTATCAGGCGGCGCTGAAGCGCGACATCGAAAACGGCACGCTCTGAACGGTTTCTACTGACACGACCCGGTCGCCGCGCGGGCCCATACCTCGTCCCAATCGGCCGGAGACAGGTAGAAGGGTCGCTGTATCGCGGCTCGCATTCCGTTGAGGCCGCCGGGAAACCCGTCGAGCCGATTCAGGATCCCTTGGCAGCTGCCGCGGATCATCGCCTCGTGTGTGTCGGTCGGCGGTGGCGGCTTCTCCGTGGTGCTGGGCTTCTCCGGTTCGGGCTCGGGCGGTTTCGCGGTTGTCGGAGTGTTCGACGTGGTCGGCGGTGGCTCGGTGGTGGTCTCCGGCGGCGGCACGGCCTGCGGCGACGGATCCCCGCCGAGGGCCGGACCCGGGGCGACGGTCGGCGACGGGCTCGAAGTCACCGAAACCGTTGTGGTGGTCCCGATCGCCGCGGTGGTGTCGTCACTACCGGCGGCCAGGATGACCGCCGCGGTTGCGCCACCGGCCATTACGACGACAACGGCGAGAACGGCCGCCCAGATCGGGCCCGTACGCGAAGCGGTCCGCCGCTGCTGCGACGGCTGCGCCGGAACTCGATGGGCGAACCCCGGCCCGGTCGCGGCGAGCAGCGCCCCGCGCGCAGCCAC